>CAZOOK010000054.1:0-25237 GCA_964581385.1 uncultured Salinisphaerales bacterium | reverse complement strand
TCGTGAATGCACTGCTGATCCGGGTACGGGGCCTTCGTGGCGTTGAAACCCTCCAAGATCCGACGGCGCTCGGCCGCGTCCATCAGCGGCAGTTGATCGATCGCACGATCCGGATGCTTGGCCACCACGTCCGCCAATAAGGCAATGCGTGTTTGCATCCTTTCGACCGCTTCTTTCTCTAACGCCTGCGTATTGAAATTGAATTCAACAACAACGTCTTCCGCCTTGTGATAGTCATGAATGGCAAGCGCAAGCGGCATTTGCTCAAAACCGTGGTGCAGCCGGATGACTTCAGGCTTTACCGCTCCCATGAAGCCGTCCGCGCTGAAGTTTTCGAACGACAGCGTCACGTCGAATAGTTGCTTGCGTCCGGTTTGTCCCAGCTTGAGATTGCGATTGATCTCTACGACGGGAAATCGCTGATGCCGGTAACAGCGCCGCAGTTCGGCCGCGGTCGTACGCATGAGATCAGCAAAAGATCGCGTTCGGTCAATCCGGATCCCCACCGGGATGACCGATGAAAACATTCCAAGCGCACGCCGTTGGCGCGCCGTACGCCGGTTGTGGACCGCGACACCGATGACCACTTCGTTCAGGTCGTTGACCCGGGCAAAATAAGCGCTGATCAGCGCCAGCATGAAATGCGTGACGGTCAATCCCTGTTCGGCCGCAACGGCTTTGATCCGATCGAAGAACGAGCGTTCGATTGACCAGCGAATCGGTTCGCTCGGCCGTATTTCTGGTGTGGTACGGGCGCCGGTGTGCTGAATCAATGGCGGTGGCAATTCCGCAAATCGCTTCCGCCAGAATTGCTTGTCGCGTTCAAATCGCTGGGACGATAAATACGCTTGATCTTCAGCCAGGTATTCCAGATAGGACGGCCCCGGTTCGGGCGTCGTCGCAGCACCCTCGAGCAGCCGGTTGTAGGTGTCGACGACGGCATTGCCGATCAGCGATACGCTGACGCCATCGCTGACTAAATGATGGTTTCGATACAGCCAGTAGCACCGTGAATGACTTGCATGAACCAGCTGTGACTCCCATAACAGCCCGCCATACAAATCGAACGGTTGAGCGAATACCCGACGCATGTGCCGCCAAGCCTTTTCGTCGCCGTCAGCCTCCGCCGAAAAATCTACCCTCGGCAGGGGAACATCGACCGATGGCACAATTCGTTGCTGGGCGAGATCGCCGTCTTTACACAGCACCAGACGCAACGCGTCATTTTGGTTGACGACGCAGGTGATCGCTTTTTCAAGAATCGCGGCGTCGATCTCGCCATCCAGGCGCAACGCCATGCCCACGTTGTAATGGGGTCCATCGGGGTTCAGGATTTGATCCAGCCAGATGGCTTGCTGCGCCGCAGCAAAGGGATGGACTTTGTCTCCCTTTTCCCTGGCTACCAACAATTCATCGGAAAATATTTTCATCACAATCCGCTGGCTATGTTTCCTACGCTGATTCGGGTGCTCCCTTCAGTATTGGTCACGTTTCGGATCGAAAGAAAAATCGAAGTCACGCAAATCCCCTAGATGCGTGGAGTGTGCTCCTTGCAAATGCTCCCACAGACGGATATCCCCCCAGTTGCCGCCCTCAGGCTCAATAATTCAA
This sequence comes from uncultured Salinisphaerales bacterium, assembly GCA_964581385.1. Taxonomy (GTDB): domain Bacteria; phylum Pseudomonadota; class Gammaproteobacteria; order Nevskiales; family Nevskiaceae; genus CAZOOK01. The sequence goes on along the minus strand of CAZOOK010000054.1, from coordinate 23,626 downwards.
TCAAATGCAGACGCTAACAAGCTTGCGGGATCCGGAGCTTTCCTTGGCCGTTATGAATTACCACGTCTGCCAGTTTAACCTGCGTATGCGCTATCGAATATTTCTTGAGTTATCGGCATTTGTACCCTCGCCTTGATGGGATTTCAAGAAGCGGTTTCTGGCGGATCCGTTCAGCGATGAAAGCGGCGCATGGATGTAGTGCCATCGACTTCTCATGCTTCATTATGCGAGCGCGAGCCTCACAAGATCTCCAGCCGTGCACCCCGAAAGCACTCCTCGTGATGCAGTGCGGTGCCGACCAATTTATTTTCAGGATACGATTTGAGCTATTTTCAATATTCTGCCTCCATTTTATTTTTCTGTTTTGCAAGAAGAGAACGCCTGCAGCGAAATAGCTCGTTGCAGGCGTTCATACACCCTTAGTAGAGGAGAACTATAGATCAGTGGCCATGGCGCGACACCTCCCTCTTAAGTGCCCCTCAGCACGCATCGACTCAATGCCAATAGAAAAACGGCCCTTTATCGTACGTTGAAAACACCGTCTGGAAATGATTGTTCGTGCCATCGTTGTATGTAGTTAATGCGATTTGGCCGTACGTCGCTTTCGAAAGATCACCGTTCGGAGTAACCCACTTCATCGTCTCACTACCAGATGTCGTCACGTCAATAGCCGTGACGCGTGGGGAGGCATTGGTTGGAGGACTGGCCCGGAGAGATTCAAACGTATAAGCGCCGGTGAGCAAGTAGACATGGCTGTTACTGTCAGTGGCGACGGTTACCGCAGACCCTGGCGAATAGGGAATGAGTTGCGCAGGTGTCTGATCATCATAAATGCCCAACAACGACGTCAAGTCGATAGGACCCTGAACAATGGCTCCCGTCTGCGTGTTTAAGCGCACCAGACAATTGTCATACGACGTACCGCCGGTCCCGCACGACCAGTTCGTAGCCCAGCCGGAGATTGCCACGTTGTCCGGATATATCCAGATTCCACCACGCGTATCGAGTGCCGCCGCTGCCTGAAAGAAATCATTTGCATACAAATTTGCAAAGAAGACATTACCGCCGCTGCTAACCAGGCTTCGATTAATTGCCGTAGGCGTCGATCCTGGGGTTGTATCAAAGATACCGAAGAAACATCCGGTAAATTGAGTGCCCGTTTGGCCATAATTTGCCGGGCTAATGCAGTTGGCGGTTCCACCGGAGTTATATTTAGACATCCCATCAAAATAAATGCCATTGCCGGTGACGTTGCTACCGCTAATTGTGACGGTCATGCTTGGAATTGTCAGTGGACTTGAGCCGCTTGGACCTGGAAAATCATAAATATCCTTCGGGCCGCCATGAACAATCTGACCATACGTACCACTTGAACGATTATTGTCAATATCAATCGCAAAGATCGCTCCATGACGAGCCTCATATACGGTGCAATCGTCTGGACATACATGGCTGGCCATGACATAAACTCGGGCCGGGGAATGAGTGTTATCAACTGAGGGCGTATTCCACGTCTCATAGACATCCCCGTTGCTGTCCGTTAGCTGCGTGTAATACGTATTTGCCTTAAGGAGAGTTGTTGTGCCGCCGCTGTACTTGATGACATAGGACTGGACGCCGCAATCGCTTCCGTGAGTCGTACTGTGCGCTGGGCACTTTTCCGCTACAAAGACAATGCCCTTGGTCCCCGCCGTATCGCTATCAACCATTACCGGACTCACGGGATATCCCTTGTCAGTAGTAGTGCTCGGGAGCGTCGCCTTTGTGCCGCTGGTCACCCAAGCGGCCCCTTTTGCCTGCCCTGGATTCCAGTAAGCAAGATTGGCACTGTCTGCGGCCAATACACCGCCGTCGTCGAACACGATCGGAGCGGAGTTTCCGGCCTTGTCATTGAAGACATCGCTACCGGTGCTGAGATCGTCTCCAGTGCTATTGCAGTGTCCGGCGCCGTCAACGCAACTATATCCTGCGACAGACACAGTACCGGTGGAACCGCTCGAAGAATCTGTCTTAAAAATCCGGACGTTGGGCCCACTGCCAAAATAAGAACATGCAGAATAATTTGCGTAGGCTGAGCACCCCAGTCCTAAAGCACTTCCGGAGCTGTTTGTAAAGCTCCAAATCTGGGGAGACGCATTAAGCGACGGCGGTATGGACAAGTTCGTTTGGCCCTGTAGCGTGTCTGCGCAATGGGCCGAGGAACAACCTGAACTGCCCTCCTGAAAAGATGGCGTGGCATTGGCTGCCGCGCTCCAGAACGCAACAACACCTACAACGAGACTCAGACGCTTCACGCGTCTATGAATTGCTACAGTTTGCATGGTTTCAACTCCCTATGAATTAAGAAATACACCGACACGCAACGACGCGCCCGGGCACGATGTGCCCAGACGTGTTTGCTTCCTAAATGGGGTTGTGCAACCAACAAAAGCCAGTTCATCGAACTGATCTCAAGTGGCTTTTGGGTAGAAGCCTAGCCTTTCAGCCGGCCATTCCATTCTGGTCACTGCGACACTCTCCCTGTCGTATTCCCTTATTTTTAGACTACGCGCAATTCATTGCAGAATTTATACGCAGTTATGACAGCCGGTTCACTTGATTCGCTGTGCCGCGAAAATTCATTAGCAGCATAAAGCGTCAAATTAAGAAATTTCGCTACCGCCAGAATCCCCGAAACTCAGCCCTAATTCCAAGCCGGCCGGGCGACGATAACAGAGAAGTACGTCGCTATTCTCTTCTTAACAAAACTTAACAGTCGCATAAAATATTAGCTTAAGGCGTTGACACCTGCAATCGGCAAATGTCACGTGTAGCTGTCGCTTTCGTACTTGCTCTGCCCCACCGAATACGGCGGGTTGCCAACGATTACGCGGATATCCAGCTTTTTCTGCCGCTTGCGGCGCTTGCTGTTATCCACCAGCAGCGCATCCACCAAGTCTTCCTTTTCATACATCTCGAAGGTATCGGTCAGGCAGATAGGGACTCCCGTCTGCCTTCGATCTCAATTGAGTAAAGTGAAATCCGGATAGTTTAGAACCGAAGCGGGATTTCAATCGACCCGGCGGCATGGGGTTCGGTCGTGCTGCTTGCGTTCACGCACTTCACTGCGATCGACCACGACACCCTTCGGCGCCGAAATGCCGATTTTCACGTTGCCGCGGTCGGTATCGATCACGACAACGGTGATGTCGTCGCCGATACAAAGGATTTCTCCCTTTCGACGGGTCAGGATCAGCACGTAGTCACTCCTTTTGGGTTGGTTGTCGCGGATGTCGCGGTCGCACCGACCGCCTTGGGTGGCAGAGCCAGCATGGCCCCCCCGCCGGGGCCTGCGTTCCAGCACCAGGTTTTCAATTGGCTTTCGGCGATCAATTCTTCGAGCGCCATCTGATATTCGGGATCGCCATACGCGTCCACGTAGAGCGCCGTGGCGGGATCGGTATCGACCAGCAGCGCGGTTGCCAGCGGCTTGGTGCTCGGCCGGTTATAGCGCAGCGCACGCACGAAGCGACGGTGGTCGGCGGTCAGCTTTTGCAGCAGCTCGAATTCGTAGAGGTTTTCGAACGGGATCGCGTTGACTGTTAAATTCATCAATGCGATTTCCTCGAGCGTCGGAATTCCCACTGGCGAAACACCGAAGGTGCCGATCAGCAGGATTTGCGAGTGCTCGGCATGGGGCATCATCGCCAGTTCATTTTCGAAACGCTTGTTCAACCGCTGCAGCAAATCTTCCGCGATCGCAAACCGAAAATCCGGCAGGTGTTTCAGTACGACCAGATGTCCAGACGTGCTGCGCGTGAATTCCTTAATCAGTCCAATCACGATCATGAGTGAGCGGGCATGGCCGGAGGTATGGGTCAGTCCGGCGAGCTGCATCTTGCGCCGGTGTTCGATGTCGGTTTTGTGTTCGAGCTTGAATGCTTCCGGTATGTAAAGCACATCCTTGAGCGGATGTCCCTTCGCGCTGATCTCTGCCACCGTCAGCAGCAGGTATTTGCGAATCACGAACCAATTTCGCTTGCCTTCCATGCCGGGCGTCCAGTAGTTCAGGCGGGCGGACTCCCACAGATAGTGCAGCAGCCCGCGCAGGGTCAGCTTTCTGGTGTCGGCTTTTACTGAAGCATTTTCCGCCGGCGATCCCGTGGGCGGCTTCCGTCCGGGCAGCCGGGTTAGGGAAAACCCAAGTTTGATCGCCGTCGTCCCGGCATCCACGTCCTCGCGGATAGCGCTGCCCAGCACGTCGCTCAGGCCGGACAGCTCCGGCGGCATCTCGTAGGAATCGCAGGTCGGAGCATGCGCGCCGCCGGTGTTGGGCATCCGTTTGACGGCGAAATGATCGCCGACATGGGCGATGTACATCGGCGGTGGCGGATCCGTGCATAGACACGACGGCCGCGTTTTCGCGCGATGCGCTTGGCCCAGAAGGGCCTGCCACTCGGGATGCTCGTCATTGAGCATCCGGCTGTCGATGCGATAGGCGTTCATTCCGTTTCCCTATTTCTCCTGGTTCCATTGTTTCACGTGTTTCACTAGCGATGTCACACGCGCGCCAGCAGCTCGGCCTTCTTGGCGTTGAATTCGTCCTGACTGATGACGCCCTTGCTCAGCAGCTCGGACAGACGACCAATCTGGGCAACGGGATCCGGCGCCGCTGGCGCGCTGCCATGGCCCAGCTGCATCGCGTCGACGTGCTTAAGAATGAAGCTGCACGCCTGCCGGAACTTCTGCGCCTGGTTGCGATAGATCGAAATGCAGTTATTGGCGCTCGAAGCGCTACGGTTTTCTTTGCGCGTCCAGAAATTACGCGGCATGTTTTGAATGCCACCGGAGCTGATCTCCAGGAACCCGGTCATCAGCTGGTACTTCACTTCGACACCGCTGACAGACCGATACCGAAGTTGAAAGACGTTGCAACCAAAGAGCTGGCCTGCCATCCAGCCGCCCTTGATCAACATCACGCGGCTGTCCGTGCAGACCAGGGCCTGCTGAAACGCGCCGCAGAGCTGCACGCGCACGTCCTCGCCTTCTTCCAGGGTGGCCTTCAATTCCTTGGCCAATCGCTTCGGCAGGGGCTCGATCAGCACACCTTTTGAAATACCCCGACCGACGCGTGCGATCGCGGTGATCGTGAGGACGCCCACGATCACGATGAACTGCGTGGTGGAATCCATTACTTACCCCTCCCCGATTGGCGACGAGTCAGCTACAACGACCGACGAAGGGCGCTGCGTTATTTCGATGGGCGCATCATCGGAAAGTCCCAGATACGCACGGACAGACCGATCGACGTCCTGCCGGTAGGGGTTGCGAAGTAATCGACTGGACGCTGTTACGGGTAGCAGCAACAATCGGATTGGAACCAGCACCCGCAAAAGTGCCAATGCCACATGTGCGACCGCCGGAATTCCATCGTTTCCCGTCCCGGACAGGTCTTTCACGAGCAGCAGAAAATCCTGAGCACCCACCGCGGAAAGGAATATCACGATCCAGCTGATCCCGATCGGAATCACAACGATCATATCGATCCCAATTCGTTGGATTACATTGTTTACAACTCTTAGCAGTCGGAACGCATTTTGCGGTTCTTCAATTGCCGCGAACCAAAAGCCGCAATGCTTCCAGTCGGCGATTTCGCCGATGACGCGACCGCGCGATTCGACCTGCCACTTTCCCCCCTGATCCCTACAGGCGCGGCGCGCCAGGTAGCGGAGCCGATAAATCCGGGCGGTGCATAGTCCGGCCGCTGCTGCGAAGATCAGTGCCGGCGCCCAAGCGTGAAACTGAAAGCCATACAAAACCGTGACGAACAGATCCACGACGGTGCCGGCGGCCGTCGCGGCCGCGAATACTTGAAACGTATCGGAATTGAAGAACGGGCGAATAGACATGAGACTCTCTCGGTGACTTTCGATCAGGACTTTCGGGTTACGGAAAACGGTTCTGATTCGTTCCACAGGCGCAGCCATTCACCGACGTACTGGCGGGCCACATCGTCGTCGTCGATGGCGATCGCGTTGTCGGCGCTGTCGCGACCGGACATTTGTTCGTATCGGAACGAACCGGTTTGAACGGTGGCACCGTCGACAATCACGAACTGATCGCGCAGCGCCGTTGTGGCCTTCTCGATGCGCACGTCGATTCCAGAATCGTGGAGAATCCGGGCCGCGGAAAAGGAGGGATTACCTTGCGAACGGTCAAGCACTGCCATCACGTTGACCTTTCGCATCTCATGCGCGTCGACGAGGGCTTCGATTACGGGCACGGAGGTCAGCTCGTTGGCGGCGATCAATATCTGATCGTGCGCGCGATTGATTTCGCTCAGTGCAAGATGTTCCGCGGAGTTCTGCTCGCTTCCCGGCGAAAAAGCCACGCGCATGCTCGCATCCGGTCGGCCGGCGATGACCCGAACCAGCCGATGCGGCATTCCTTTATGCAGCGCCACCCAGTGCGACATCCAGGCCAGGCCGACGAAAATGGCGACCAGTCCCGCAATCTGACGACGGGAAAAGGGTAATCCAGTGGTTCGAAAACTCATTGCGTGCGCTCCTTGCCGGCCGGCACCGAAGAGACGGCCGCAGTTGAAGGTGTAGGTGATGAATCGATTACGGCGACTGTCGTCGGCATCGGGCGTATACCGATGTCGCCGATCCATTGGGTTTCGCGCCGCCGGTGGGATGGCGGCTTTTGCATGGCCGGAACCTGGAGCTGACCCTGGATCGCATCATTCCAGTGGGTCAACACCGCATTGGCGTAGGTCTGGTAATCGCGGATCTTCTTCGGCGAATTCGGATCGTAGGGACCTGCGTAATAGCTGCCGACGGCTTTCCAGGTATATCCATACTGCCGCACCCCTTCCGAAAGAATCCAACCGCCCACCATCACGTTGGTGCACGGATCCCACAGATCGCTTTCGGAAACGCCGGCCTTGGCCAGCTTCGGCAGCCAGCTCGAATTGATCTGCATCAAGCCAATCGAATGACTGCCGTTACGGGCATAGGCGACAGCACGTGGATCGAAGCTGGATTCGGTCTCGGCAACCGCATACAGCAAGTACGGCGGCAGGCGATATCGATCACCGGCGAGCGTCCAGCAGTTCAGGGCGGCGGCAACAGTCAGAATGCTCAGCACGGCCGGCTCCGCAGAATCGCGATCGCCGGTAGGTCGCCGCCGGTCAGCGTTGGATTGACGGATTCCCTTGTTCGCCATCCTGCACGTGGGGACACCGCCGGCGCAGTGCGGCCGCCAACGGGCGGGTCAACGGTCGGGTTGAGACCCGCCCGTCGGCGGTGCCGCACCGAGCCTGCGCCGGGTTTTCCCAACGGCAGGAATCGGCGTAAAATATGAATCTGGGAATTTGTGTTTACCCAAGGAGACCGGCCATGACGACCACCAAGCGAATCACTGATCCAGGGAAGCGGCGCGCGTTGCGCGTGCTCGCGATCGGCGGTGCGTCGGTTGCCGCTGCAACTTTCGTCGGGCTGTTCGTGACGAAGCTGCCGGGCTTTGCGTTGATCCTCGGCGGTGCTGGCTTCTTGCTGGCATTTGCTGCAGCTGTCGTGCTCGATCTGGATGAGCCGCTGGTCAATAACGAATCGACGAAGCCGCGCCGCATTACCTCGCGGACTGTTCGGACGAACAAGGCAGTATTGCCTTACGTGCCCTATGAGTTTCCCATGGACGAACTCCAGAAAAACGATGGAGCAGGAGTAATTCCCGGCTCCGTCATGTGGCATGTTCGGCAAGCTGAAGAAGCACAACGTCGCTTTTTCAATTGACTCATAGCAACGGTTACTGACGATCGAATCCTTCATAGTTTCGGTTCTCCCAGTAGCCGTTGCGTTTCTCCTTTTTGAATGACGTCAATCGAAGGACTCGTCCGAACATCTTCATCGTGGACGCGCTCCTGTCCAACGCTATTGTCTTGATCAAACTTCGTTGAGGCGTGTAGCTTGGCGTCGTTTGCGTAATGGTTGATTTGTTCAACAATGAGCTCTTGCTGACGTAGAGCCACTGAATTCGCCGCTTCGTCCGATCGGTTCGAATTATTCATCAGCTCAGGACCATTCCGTTCCCATGTATCAAGGTTGGCTTGCTGCCGCGTGGATTCGACGATTGCCTGTGCAAGCAGCGTGTTACCACTAACAGTAGTGGACGTTGAATCCGTGTTGTTCCAGGCTCTATCAATTCCTCCACCCAAACTTGCGCCTGCTGAAGCGCCTGACATTGGCAAGCTGCCGCCAAGAGAGCCGGAAAGTCCGAGCCTCTCGCTCTGAATCACGTTGTGGACGTCTGAGACGGACATATCCACACCTTTCTCATGGAGCGCCTGCGCAACCTGAGCAATCGTCGCGGCGTACTGCACGTCATCGTCTTTGTCGTAGCCAGTGCCGCGGAAGGACTTTTGCAGTTCTTTCGCCAAATGGTCGTCCTTGAGGATGCCCAGGCCGCCTTGTGGCCCGGTCGCATAGCTGGTGATGTCCGAGAAGTCGCGACGTACGCTGGAGTCGATGCTGGTTGATTGACTGAGCGTTGCGCGATTTCCTGCGTCGACCTGCGCGGCGACGGCGTTGCCTGCCTTGTCGAAGGTGACGTACGCCGCCCCGTTATAATTTGGATCGCGAAGCAGATCCGATGTCTCAGAGTCGATGAGTCCGCGACTCTGCAGATTGTCGACGACTACAGATTTGGTATCGGCCGTGAGCGGTATCGCGAGCTTGATGCTGCCCTGTTCGGTCTTGGCCGCGACCAGATTCTGCACGACATCCGGATTCAGACCGATCGCGCCCGCCATCGTGCGTGTGACGTTGGCGTTGGCAAGCTGGCCTGCAACATCCACCCGCGCGATCGCCTCGGCGGCGCCGGCGAGCCCTTCCGCGCTTTGGCTTGCCGCGATCGCCCGATCCGCATGCTGCAGCTGGTGGTACTCCGCACCCTCGATGAGTCCGGAATCCTTGACGATCTTTTCCGCTTTCAGGGTGCCGGCGGAATGCGTAAATGAATTCACGGCTTCACCGCGGCCTGTCGTCGCGGCCGAGCCTGCGTGTTGAGACAGCCAGCCACCTTTAGCAAGCTGCGTGGTCGCAAATTCATGCTGCGAATCGATGTACTGCTTGACCTTGTCAGTCGGCCTTCCCTGTTCTGCCGAGATCTGTCCGATCCGGCTGCCGTTGTCCTGCATACCGAGCAGTACCGCGCCTGCTCCGGTCAGCGTCGACGTTTCGTTGAGCCCGGCATAGGCCGCCCACTGCCCGAACGTGCCGCCAGCGCTGAAGCTGCCCTGCGCCCTGCCGAGCGTGAAGGCATCCTGCTTCATCGCGTCCGTCGTCATGCGCTCGCCGGCGGTATGACCGAATGCCTTTGACGTATTGAACTCGGTCTGCGCCATCTGCCCTGCCATCATGCGGTCGACCGATGGAACGGATCCTGGACCTCCGCCTGGACCTCCGGTCGCACGCGCGATGGCATTGATCCGGCCCTGCGTGTCTCCGGCAGAAATCGCTCCGGTGCGTTCAGCCGCGGTCGAGGCACCCCCCGTCATTCGGGAATCCACATTCATCGAGCGCGCCCAGCTCGCGTTTTCCTGCATCCCGCGCGCCTGGCCGGCGACGGCATTGGCGTATCCGTACTGGCGCACCGAGGATTCCGTTGCAGCGCCGGTGACGATGTTCTGGATGAATCCGCCGCGCTCTTCCGGCAGTACCGTCTTGCGGGCCGCGTCCTCGCCCTTGTTCTGTACGTCCTGCGACCAGCTGCTCATCGCCTGCGAGATCGCGCCGCCGCCGAACTGCATCAACGCGCCGGCCGCGACGGTGGCCATCGTGAAGCCCATCGCGCGGGCCTTGCCGAAAATGCCCAGGGATTTGATGGCCCCTTCCGGCATGTTGATGATGGCGTCGAACCCAAGGTTGTAGTGGGCGATCTGTGCGAGCGCGTTGACGGCCGCGTCGTTTGCCATTTGGGATGCGATCGCATCGCCGATGCCCCAGAACACCAGGAACGCAAACAAGCCGAAGATGAGGCCGAGTGCTTTCCAGAGCAATGGCGTAGCGAAGAACAGCGCCAGCAGCGGCACCATGCCGATGACCATCGCGGTCGTGAATGCCCGCAGTTTCGGTATCCACTCGGCCATCGCCTGCGCACTGCCCAGAGATTCGGTCATGACCTGACGGTTCATGATCTGGGACTGGCTCATCGCGAAGTCGCCGCTTTGGAGCGCCGTGACGATGCTCTGACCCAAAAATACCGAGCGCATGAAAGTCAGCGTGCTCGCAGTGGTCACACCCAGCGTTGTGTTGGCCAGGCTCGCGATCGCGGAGTCGCACTGCGCGAGTTGATTGGCGTCGGTGATGCTGTACCCGGAGTTCTGGCAGATCGTGTTTTCCATCGATTGAAAAACGGACTGCGAACTCAGGTTCGGGCCCAGCTGCGCCCAGTCAGCCGTACACGTCATCGCGATGCCGGCGTCGTTGGGATAGGTGGTGTCCGTGCTGATCGGGTAGTAGACGGTCTGAATCGCGTCGTTCGTGAATTTCGCGAAGGTCGTATACAAGTCCGTGGAGCTGCGCAGCAGCTCCTGCAGCGTTGCCTGATTGCCGCCGGAGCGCTGCGCGTCGATGGCGATCGCGAAAGTACCGCAGTCCTGGTAGTACTGCTGCGCCGAGCGTCCAAGGTTGGCTTGGTCCGGCGCGGAATTCAATGCGCTGTACAGCAAGGTGAACGGCATCGTGCCGTTGGTGCTGGTGTAGGCGCTCGCCGAGGCGGTGTCGACGACGTTGACGATCTGCTCTTCGACTTCGTTGAGGCCGCCGGCGATCATGAGCACAAGGTCGGGCACGCCGCCGACCGTCGCCGTCGCATTGAGAACGGGGTCGTAGATGTACATCGTGCCGGTCGGCAGCACCAGACCCTTGAGGACGACACCGCCGGCAAGGATCGGAATCAGCCAGCCGATCGGATTGCCCTCTTCGTTCATGTGCATCTTGACGCCTTTCACCATCAAGCCGCCGGTGACGCCGGTCAGCGCGAAAACGGTGATGAACGTCAGAAAGGTGTTGTCGGAGAAAATCAGCGCCAGGCGCGTGAAAGCGTCGACGGTTTCCTGATAACCGTCATACGTCACGAACTGCATCGACAGTCCGCTGTCGGCACTGGCCATGCCTGAGACCAGCAGCAGTGGCAGCAGCCATAGCCACTTTGCCTTCGCTTTCACTGAGCTTTCCCCTTATCCATCGAGGTGCCCGTGCGGTTCTGCATCTGCTGGTGTTGAGCATAGAACTGCGAGGCGAGCTCGATGTTGGCGAGGGCTTCCTGTTCAGAATTCGCGAAGGCTTCTTCAGCCAGCCCGCGATACTTGGCCGCTCGCTCCTTGATCTGATTGAGTTGATCGAACGCCGGCAGCAGGAACGTGGTATTGCAGGAATTCGGACTACCGCCGGGATTGGCGGTAGTCTGTGTGGCCAGCTGCTGCGCGCGCGCCAACGTCTGGTCCACCATGACGTAGAAGTCGGACAGGACCCTGAATGTGTAGCCGGTGGCCAGCGCTTCATCCAGCAGCGCGATGATGTCGTCGGACCGTCCGGCCATGCTGGCGTCGCGCATGATCAAGTACATCGGCAAGGGCGACTGGCTGACAAACTGCTGCTGAGAAGCCGTCAGCGTGCCGCCGGAGGTGATCGCGCTCGCCAGCGCCTGCATGTTGGTGTCCACCGTCGTCAACGTGCTCGAAACGCTGCCGCTGGAGCACGTCCCCGACGTGTTCTGAACCAGAATGTTGCCGTTCAGGAAATCATCGCCGGTCACGCCGTTATTGCCGGCGCAGGGCGCGACGCTGTTGATCGAATAGTTATTGGTCGCGGCTTTGAAAGTCACGGTGACATCGCCGACCAGACCGCGCATCAGCGCGGCATAGGGCTGCAGGCCCACCAGGGTCGTCGCATTTTCGATGACAGAGCCGTTCGTGAAGACCGTGTTGAAATCGGCCGGACACCCTGATACCGCGTTCGACACCGGGGATGGCGACGAGCCATTGTTGCTCTTAACGCTGGATTCAAACCCTTCCCACGAATCCTCAATGCCGTTCATCATCGACGTTGTCTGCGACGCCAGTCCCTGCAATTGCGGACCGATCGTGCTCGGGTTGACGATCGCATGGGCGAGTCCCTGCGACGCCTGACAATCGTTGAGCTGAAGACTGTTCAATTCATCCGTGACGTGCTCCATGTACTGAAGCGTGGCCTCGCAGGGTTTGCAGTACTCCTGCATCGCGAGATTGAAAGCAAACGCCGGGGCCGCCTGCAGAATCGTTTCCAGCTTCTGCACCAGATAGTTTGCGTTGAGGTAGGACATCGATCCGCCGACCAGGTCGATGCCACCGCAGCCGACCCGAATGCTCGGCGGCTGCGCACTGACCAGATGATCATTGGTCAGCCGGTAGCGCGCATTGAAGCCTCCGGCCGTGTAATACCCGCGTTCCTGGCTGCTGAAGTGACCCGGCGCGGTTTGCGTCGACTGCGCGAACCAATCGTTGACCCAGTCGCCAGCCGCATACGCGGCAGTCGCAGCAAGAACGCCGGTGACGCCCGCGCCGAGCAACGAACACCGTGCGATCGCTTTCATTTCGGAGCCCCCTGCGGGTCCATGACGCCGCCTTGCTGGTAATCCTGCATCGTGAAGGTCTGGGGATTGATCGCGCCGTGCAGCAGGCGGATCGCCCGGAAAATGCCCTGCTCAACACCGACGACCGAATCCACGCCGACCGAAACCGGAAACCATTTCTGATCGTCGCCGCGGAAAATCACGACAGTGGTCGGTGTGTAGTCGGTGCTGAAGCGATCCTTGATTTGCGGAGACTCGTCCAGATCGAATTCGCGGACTTCCCAGTTCGGGTGCCGCTGCTGGAAAAATTTCAGCGTGTTTCGCTGCGTCGCGCAGTACGGACATCCTTTGCGCGTGAGCAGCACCAGCGCCGCCTGATCGGCCTGACTGTTGAGCAAGCCGTCGATTTCGCTCGTCGCGGCGGTATTGCGTGCGGTCAGGCCCGGCGTCGTCGATGGGTAGTCGGTCGCGACATTCATCGACGGCTTCGTCAGCATCACGTACTGCGTGACGTTCATGAAGGAAACTGAACGACGGCGGGCGGCATCCTGCAGCTGGTAGTACCAGGCCACGTGCTCCGGCGTCTGTTTCCACAGCGCGTAGTCCCGGTAGTCCTCGATCATCTTTTCGAGGTCTTTCGGATACATCGACTCCAGTTGCTCGGCGGACGGTGGCGGCGGCAGCTCCCGATGCGCGGGCGTTTCGTCCTCAGGGGTGTCCGCGTCGGGCTGCTTCTCGTACCACCAGTAGCCGTGCTTTTCGGATTTCGGAGTCGCGGCCGCGGTTGCAGTCGGCGCGGACTCGTCGCACAGCGCCGGCAGTGCGTATCCGCTCAGGAGGTAAAGCAGAGACAGAATGCCCATGGTCGAGCCATACCGGGTCATGGCGCACTCCCAAGCCAAGTTATCCTGCACCGGCGCTGAGCGCCTGCTCGCGGCCGGAGATCCGCAATTGTGAAAATGGCGGCCATCAATAAATGCCCCACACCTTCTGCGCACCAGTCAACGGAAACAGTCCGAGATAGCGGCTGTCGAGCGAGCGCGGATGCTGGCCGAGTAGAAAGCCCTGCCCGGCCGGAATGACGCCGTGGAACTCAAACGCAGGGAGTGGTGTGCCGTCGTCGAGTTGAGTCATCGTGATCCGATCGATGACGACGCGATTACAGGAATGTTCGCCACGGTCAAAGTCGAGCCGGTCGCCGGGACCGCAGGCCAGGAGCTTGGTCAGGAGCAAGCGCTTGCCGCCATCCATCAGCGGATGAGCCGCCCACAGCCGGACGTAATCGCCGCGCTCAGGAGTCCCGAACGCCTGAAGCACGAAGCGATACTTGATCGACGGCGTCGCGACAAAGCCGATGCGATCGACGATCAACGACAGCAACGCCAGGAACACAAAGATTCCGAGAATTCGCCTATTCCCCCAATTCGAACGTTGCGGCGTGGCTTCAACGATTCTCACCGCGAGCGGGTTTTCCATACCCATCCTTTCACCTCGTAGATGTCATTGATCGCGGCCGGGATCGGCACGCCGTTCTTGCCCAGCGTCTGTAGAGACGCCTGCATCGACGCAGCTCCGAACACCACGCTGGCGCTTTTGAATGTCTCTCCTTCGCAGTGCTTGAGCTCGGTGACGCCCGGCAGATAGGTCACGGCCGGCACTTGCTCAATGTCCATGCTCCGGAACACCAGCGGATCGACTTCGACGTGAACCTGGAAGTGCTTGCACTTATCCGTGCAGGTCGCGTCCCGGCGCAGGGCGTGCTCCAGCCATTTCGCGGTCGGTGTGACGTGATCCGGCCCGTCGATGAATCCACGCAGGACTACTACGGTCGCGGGTTTTCCGTCGAGCTGGGTGAAGTAATCGCGGAGCATCGATTCCGGCATGCTCGATGACAATGCAACGACAACAAGTCCCGGCGCGTGTATCACAGGCGATGCTTGATCGACTTGACCCCCAGCCCCGCTGCCTTGCTCCGCCGGCGTCCCGCCGAGCGCGCGAAATTCCGCTTGACCGCGCAGGCGTGCTAGCTCGGCAAGACGCTGGATCTCGACTGAGTTCACCGGACCCGCCGATTCCGCGGGCGGCGCTGGCAAGGCCGGCAGTTTGTTGCTGTACTCGGCGGCACGCGCACGCGCCTGATCGGCGAGCTTCTGCATTGGAGACGGTACGAACGGAGACGGGGACGGCTGCGAAGTCGCTGCCGGCGGCTCGACGCCGGATTCGGCATCATCGCCAGCATGGACGGGTACGGCCATCAAAAGAAATGAAGCCAGCAGTACATTGGCCGGAATGCGTTGCCCCCCGCCGACCCACCGCTTCCCGGCGGCGGGCTTCACGGAGCAGCCCGCCGGCGGCGGCCGATGGCCGGCCGTGGATCGCCCGGGGACAGCCGCTGAAAATCTCAATGACATCCGCCCAGCATTGCTGGCGCTGCAATGTTCGTCCGCAGGAATGCTGGCTCCGCAATTGGCGTTCAGAGCCTCAACAATGTGAGTGGCGGGATCGTGCGTCATCAGCAGGTCCGACTCTGCCTTGTCGAATACACGATCATCGAAGCGCGCAAACACACCAGTAATATCAGCAGAAGCGACATCACGATGCACAACCAATACATCACCGAGAGGACGAGTGACGCGAACGGCTCTCCGCTGTTAAGCGCAACGTCCCCCTTCGTCGGAATCATAATTACGAAGTAGCCGAACCATATAAACCCGAAGGTGAGCATATGAAGCTGCAAATGACGATCGCACACAATGGCCCGTAAACACTTCCAGAATTTCATGAATTAGCACTCCAAACTGTCGGTCACGTTGATTTATGCTCCCGTCGATATGAGATGTAGCCGACAACACTGAGCCCAACTAATAGGGCGCAGTAAGCCGACAGAATCACACTCATCCAGAAGAAAATGGTCATGCGGACCGATCCGCTCATCACGGAATGATCGTTTGCGAGAGGATCATTCAAGACGTGAAAGAACAGGAAATACATGAGCCACATCGCAGCGGACACAAAGAAAGCCCGGCCGATCATTCGGTCCCAGGTGTCTTCGCGCATCACCTTTGTCATTGGCATATCCACGATCACCTCTAAAGCGCTGCATACCAACAGACCCACTTACCGCGGTTCCTGAGTGCTACCGTCCTGTTCGTTCTGATCGTCGCTATGCGCATACATCCATACGCGGGAAACCATCATTACGCCCAGGCTCACGTAAGCCATGAAATGCAAGGCCCTCCCTACATTCGAGTTCTGGAACGCGACGTCTTCATAGGCTTTTAGAGCAAAATGTCCACACCGGTCCACAACGATTGCGATCAGGCACATGACAATCACCCGATCCACCAATACCGTTCGAATCAACTGAATTATTCGCATTGCGCAGTGCTCCTTTAAGATCAAAAAACCGAGACGCAGCAGTCGACCTTGCGGAAAACAACCCAGCTGAAATTGTCCGAAAAGCCGGGCGGATCCTTGGCCCAATCCCACAGCAGCCCGGGTTCGCCGATGACATGGCAGTGATCGTCAACCATGGGACGCACTTCCTGAAGCCGCCAGTGCGACTTGATCCAGATCGGCAGATAGAGGCTCTCGCACTTGTCCGCCGCGCGGTCTTCGAGCAGGAGATCGCGGCTATTGACGTAGAGGGCTCGCGCGGCGATGCCGGCGTTGGCTTCGACGTAGTCTTTACTGGTGATGTTTCCTGTCATTGGGTACGTAAGTCCCCAGGCGCCCATACACCAGTAGAGGGCGTCGATCGGCTCCTGCACGGTTGTGGCTACCGCGTCGGCGATGCAGGCCAGGACCGCGGCCTCGTTCCCCATCAGCGCGGTTTCGGGATAAATCGCCATCGCGGTGAAATCATCCGACCAGTCGGGCCGGATCTCGCTGACCATCGCGATATCAAAGGCAGCGGACGATTCCATACAGGAGTCGTCGAGAAACATTCCGAGAATGGACCACACCGGGTAGTCGTAGATGTGGTACTGCTGGAACGCGTGATTGGCATCGCCCTGCCCGATGCTGGTGTTGAGTGAGCCGCTGAGATTCTTGTCCGTATCGGACGACATGTCGGCGCCGATCGCAGGAAAGCACCAGGCGTCAGCAACCGTGTCGACGATCAAGGCCGGCTCCCAGTACTGGATTGGAAATCCATAGCCCGCGAGGTAGCGGTCGGAGCAATAGCAGTAAAATTCGTTGTCGGTGTCATCGGGTGGATGCTCACCCATATCGATCGGAATACCCGCGATCGACATCGGAAAGATGCAGTCCCAATCGATATCCGTAATGGGATCTAGAAAGCTCTTGTTGGTGCATGCCGCGAACACCGGGCCGGCCAGCAAGCCGGCGCATAGAGCCAGCACGCGGCCTGACAATCGCCGGCGACGGTTCATGCCGTCACCTCGTCACCACGCCGTGGCCGCATCGATTTCCACGTCGCAACGGCGCCGAGAAACGCTTCGACGCAGGCGATGAGCATTCCGAACATTGCCGCCAGATGCTCGGCGCGATCGAAGAGCAGGTCGCCCGATTCAGTTGGCGCGAGGAACACCCAGCCACTGACACTCATCAGCACCGCAGCGCTGATCAGGAGTCCCGAACGCGACACACTGAATCCTGCGTACATCTGCGATTGCTCAGCCATGGTGTTCCACCTTGTATTCATTGATCTGCAGCAGCGTGCCGCGCTGCTGAACGATGCAGGGAATCGCCTGGATGCCGAAGCGGTCGACGAATCGCGCGGAGAGCTGATACAGCGGCCAATGCGTGCGCAGACGCTCGGCCAGCGCGCTGCCGTCGGCGAGCAATACCTTGTCGCCGGGCTGAGGTTTTCCAACATCGCGCAGCCAGTCGTAGTCATCCGCTGAGATCACGATGTAGCGCCCCGGCAGGTGAACCCGATCAAGGACATTGACGCGGGTACCCACCGCGTACAGCACCTTGCCGTCGCGATCGAGGATGTCGGCTGGAATCGCATAGGTCGGATCGAACGTCCTCCCCTGCGTGCGCGTGGCACGGGCGACATTCACCGACTCGGTCCCCTTGAACTGCTGCGGGTGCGTTTCGAGGTAGTGCTTCCAGTCCAGTGCGGCGGCGCGCTGCTTGATGACACTAAGCACGTCGGGCTCACTGATCGGATACGTCGGGCCGATCACCACCGCACTCGCTTGCGCGGCACCCATGCCGATCAGCGCGAGCACGGCTGCGCGCACGCGCCCCTTATTGATGAGCCGGAACGCCACTGGTATTCAACTCCGACTGGATGGTGGACTGGGATCTGTATTCGAGCTGGGTGTAGTACGACGACAGATCGATCCGCGAAAAATCGATCGACTGAAATTCCGCAGGCGTGAAGCCACGGCAGTTCGGGCTCTGCGCGGTGCCGAAGCCGCCCATGGCCGGAAGCTGCTGGCGCCCCTGCGTCTGAATAATTTGCGCGAGCACCGAGCTGAAGCAGCAGAAGGCGTGCGCTTGCTGCACGCAGCCCACCAGCGGCCAGCTGTCGGTGCAGTAATCGCCGATGTGGACGCACAGGTTGCTTTGCTCTTCGAGTCCGGTCTGCGTCTCGCTTTGCGAGCAGGACGGATACAGCGGAATCACCGACGAAAGCACTGAGGCGAGCATCGGCTTCTGCTCGTTGGTGCTGGTCGCACCCATGGTGTCGTGGACCGTGTTATTGGCTTTGCAGCAGTCCTGAAACGCCGTGTCAACGCCTTGGCCGCGGCAGCTCGCCGCGCGCCCCGCAAAGACCTGCACGTGCCCGGTGCAGGCACCCGTCGTGCTGTTCGTCGGACCGGTGCTGGTCGGCGTCGGATTGTTCATCACCGGCACGCTGGTACCGCCGGCGTTGTTCGAGTCCACGCAGGTATTCGGCGAGCACATCGGCGTATTCCCTGCCGACCCCATGCACGAATACTGCGATCCCAGCGGACAGGCCCAGGCGCCCGAGGTATTCACCTGGCAGGCCGTTGATTGCATCGGACACAGATAACCCGCCACTGTTCCGGCGCCGGCCGCCGTGTAATTAGTGCAACTTTGAATCTCGGTGGACTGATCGATGGATCCGTCACCGTTCAGATCGACGGCGCAAACCATATTGGCGGCTTGTGCAGGGCCCAGCGCAAGGACCGCCAGGACCGCCGGGACAAAAGCGATTGATCGAGTCATGGCAGGCATACCGCGTCCTCTTCCATCATGCGCATCAGTTGCATGGATGTCGCCGCCTTGTTGAAGTCATTCGTACAGGCGCAGTCGGAGACGATGGTTTCGCCGGGGTTCAGCGGGCAGGTGCCCTGCGTTGAGCACTCGCGGAACGAGTAGCTCTGCGCGGTGCCCGTCGTGTTCAGGGTGCTGACCGGGCCGGACTGATCACCCACCGCCGGCCCCAGCGGTGCCGACGTCGTCTCGCACTGCTGAAAGCAGGCGGCCGGCTGTGGCGGCGGCAGCGGCGCATTGCCGTTGCTGAACGTCGGCGTTCCGCCCGGCTGCGTGACCGTGCGGTCGGTGTAATCGCCGGTGCTGGTGTTGAGCGTGCTGGCGACGCTGTTGTAACGAGCAACCGTATCGCTGAAGTCGTAGGTCGTGTTTCCGGCGTTACAGACATACACGCGCTGCGTTTTCCACCACGGCTCCGTCATCGGGCCGTAGTTGCAGGCACCGCTGATGTTTTGCGTCGATGCCAGCGGCTGAAGACCGGTCGACATGTAGTTATTGACGGTCTGCACGCCGTCGATGATTTCGCTTTCGAGCTGGCAGTCGGGCTTCGACTCGTACCCTGAACAGCCATCGGTGATCGTGTTGGAGCTGATCGTGCAGGCTTCATTGACGTGGAATTCGATGATGGACCAGCCTTCCCCCTCTCCCCCAACCGAGGTCCGGTTGGTGACCGTCACCGTCCCGTTCTTGCCGAATGCCGACATCAGATTGAGATTCGGCGTACTCACAAGCTGCCGGCCGGTGTCGCACGACCAGCCCTGATTGAAGTTGACCGGCACCGTGATGTCGGTCCATTGCGACGGATCGACCCACACCAGCGATCCGTTGACCAGCACCTGCATCCAATCGTCGTACGTCGTATTCACCAGCTTCGCGGACGTCAGATACTGACTGCCGCTGATCTGAATCTTCTCGTTATCCTGGAATACGCTGCAGGTCCCGCCCGACCAGTAATTGATGCCCTGCGCGCCGAGTTGCACCTGCAGGCAGCCGGACCCGCAGTCGTAGGTGGTGCCGGCGGTCTTCGACAACACCTGCACGACATTCGTCTTGCTGATCGAATTCAAACCGATTTGACGCTGCAGCGTGCAGGACACTGGCGAGCTGGTCTGGCCTGTCGCCGCCGGACTGTTCAGAACCATGTTGTAGGTGCTGGTCGGGTCCGAAGCGATCGCCTGCCCCGCCGCCGGCATGCTCGACGTGCTGGCGTTATTGAAATAACTCTCGGGCGCCGGGCCGGTTGCGTTGCAGCCGGCCGAATTGGCGTAGTAAACGATCTGAGCCGGATCCGGCTGCGTGCCGGATTGCGAGATCGCCAGTCGCGGCCACACTGCGTTCAGCGCAAGGCGGATGCCGCCGCCGATATCGCTGAGCACCTTTTTGGCATTGTTGGCGACGAGGTTCGCGCCGCAGTAATTGTTGATGCAGTAGCAGGCGCCCAACGACTCATGCTGCACAGCCACCAATCCGATGCTGGTTGTCGACGCCTGCCATTGCAGGAAACTGCAGTTGTTGAACGTGCCCGCATCGCAGCGGATCAGGCCGTTGTTGCAGACGCCGGAAATCGGCCCGCCGATCGCGATGGTCTGTGTGTAAGTTGCCCCGAGATTCGGATTCCACGCCAATGCGAGATTCGCCAGATCCCCGGTTGACTGCGTCGCCATCGTGACCTGCAGGTACTGCGACGCCGCCGGACACGCCGCATTCGTCCCGAACTGCGTCGCGCCGTTGACGGTGCTCATCGTGCCGGCGGTGTTCAGCGGCTGTGCCAGACCGCTGTTCATCGACGCGGGACTGCCGAAAACATTGCTTACGGCCGTCGCCGAGTTTTGCGCCTCGGCGTTCATGTCGGTGCCGACAGCCTGGGCCGCACCCATCGCGGTCAGCATCGCTAGCGAAAGCAGCGTGTGCATGACATTGACCATGGTCCTGAACATTCCGAACGGGTCCCATCAGCCGCCGGCGAGTTCAGTGATCGCCTGCAACGGCGTCCGACCGCTGGCAACCAGGCCCTCGTAGCGCTTGAATTCATCGCCGGACGAGGTGTTCATCCAGTACGTCCACGGATCCACGCACAGCCGGCCGACGCCCACGCCGAACGGCGTGTCGAACAGCACCTCCGAATAATTGGGTTTCTGGTTACGGACCGACTTGGCCAGCTCAAGCGCCAGGCCCTGATAGTCGACGATTCCGCGGTCGACGGCGAGCTGATAATCCTCCGACTCCAGCAGGAACTTGAACGCGGAATTGGCCTTGATGACCTCGCCGACGTCGCCGAACTTCTGCAAGTCCAGCAGCGACTGCGTGACGATCCCAGTGGAACCGTGGTATTTGCGCGCCCGCCGGTACATCTCGTAGATCACCGACGCGATCAACGCCGACGATCCCAAACCAAGATAACGCCAGGCCTCGTCGAACAATTGAAACCGCTGCGTGCTGCGATCGGAGAGATACAGGTCCTGCGTGATCGCGTTCATGACCTGCAGCGACACCACCGAGAACAACGCTTTGTTGTTGAGCAGCTTTTCCAGCTCCAGCACCACGAAGTGATCCGAGCTGATGTCGAAGGTGGCGGTGCCATTGAAGAGACGGCCATAGACCCCGTCCGAACGAAAATCGCGCAGGTTGAATCCGATCTCCTGCGCCAGCGGTTGCGCCGCTTCCAAGGCGAATTCCGTTTTTGCGAGCTTCGGATACTGGCGCAGATATTCGTAGGCGTGATCGATGCCGTTGACGCCGCCGTCGCACGAAATCGCGAACTCGACCGCATCGTTCATCAGGGCATAGTGGGTCTGCGTCAGACCCGTCACCCCGACCGTTGAATAAGCCATCATCAGCAGAATGTTGGCGGTGGTCTGCCGGTTCATGACGTCGTCTTCGGCGTCACCGCCGCGCGGCTTCTGGAACGGATTGATGACGACACGGGAATTAGAATCCCCAACGTCGATAAAACGTCCTTTCAGCGAATGGCATTGCTTCTTGTAGGAATATCCAATATCAACACAGCGAATCAGCGCGCCGGCACCGAAGTAATTGCCGACGACGAAATTGGTTACGAAGCTCTTGCCGGCACCCGAGCCGGCCGACACCAGGAAGTTGTAGTTATTGGCGCGCTTGTCGAATACATCGATCGAAGTCAGCTGCCCCTTGCGACCGACCAGGAGCAGGACCGGGTCCATGTACCCGGCAAAGTCACCCTGGACTGGAAGGAAGCAGGCCGCTGCGCGCGCCGACACTTTGAAATCGCGGTCCATCAACTTGAGCGCGGCGTCGTTCATGATCAGGCCGAACGGAAGCGCGTTGATCAGCATCGCCTGCACGATCCCAGGTGTGGTCTCGCGCTGCATCACGAATTCCTGCCGCTCCCACAGACCTCTTACCCGCGCAACGCCTTCGTTCAGCTGATTGAGGTCATCGCCGAATACCCACATCGAAAGACTGATATTGACGTACGGCGTCTGTTCCAGATCGTCCAGCACCCAGTCAATTTCATCGACCCGCTGCTTGAGCGATTTGGCCAGTGACCCGCCGGCGCGCTGCATCATCGTCAGATTGCCTTGGCTCTTGATGTCAGATTTGCTGGCGCGAAACCAGACGTTGGCCGTGAAGATGTACCGGTAGGTGAGCTGCGTGCCATCGTCCTCGACACCGCTATAGCCTCCCAGCAGTCGATTCATCTTCAAGGGATGCGCCGGCGACGGCATGGTCTTAGGCGTCAGACAGGTCGCGTAGCGCCCGCCGATCCGCATCACGCCCTGCTGGGCGCTGACGTGCTCGACCGGATATTCGCTGCCGATGATCTGATTGCGCAGCAAGGTGTTTTCGCACCACGCCTGCGGATTTTCCGGCAACGTCCCGTTGAACAGCTCGCGGAACCACGCGAGCATCGGGCCGGGGCCTAAGCGGCGCGGTGCCAGGCCCGCCGAGCGCAGTGCTTCCTCGATGGTGCGCACGACCTCCAGCCGCATCTGTTCCTTGCTCTTAACGCAGATGAGCAGGCGAAACTGCCGCACCGGGATTCCGCGCATCTTCTGCAATCCAGACCGGCCCGCCCACAGATGCTCGGCGTAGCGTTGCGCGGCTTCCTGCGCGACGGAATCCTTGCGCGTCTTGCGCGACAGGTACTCTTCGAGCAGTGGTGCGATGCGCTCGCTCGGCATCTGAATGAACTGCAGCAACGCATCGGACGGAAATTCTTGCTTCAAAAGGTTGACCAGCCCATTCAGGCAATTGGCGCCCATGAACGCAACCGGCGCGCACTCCCACACATAGCCGGTCGTGTTGTCGCTGCAATGAAAGCTTCCGGCCTCGGCGTCATACGATCCCAGGCGCAACCATTTCGCGAAGGGCTGGCGGCGCACCAGCGCGGCATCCTCGCCCTCCTTGGGGCCGGCCTCAGTCCCCGTGAGCATGTCGAACATCAGTGCGACTCCGGTGACGTACGCGAATGTCCATTCGGAAAGATCGACGGACCTGCAGGAACTTCGTTGTTGAGGTAGTCGCCCAAAACGAAATGCGGGTTGTCCACCACGAAGAACACATACCGTGGCATGTACAGCGCTTCGTGATCCTCATAGCTGACGATCAGCGTGCGCAGCACTTTGGCCGGCGCGACCACGGGCGACACCGGCTGATCGATCAGTCCCGCGAGCGCGCGGTACTGAGCATCCTGATAAGTGTTGTGTGCCGTGACCGATGGATCTGAGGGCGCGTGAACGTCAGTGCCCTTTTCGTCCTTATTGCTTTCATCCTTGTCAGAGTGATGGCCGACTTTAGATTCGTGACCGGCTCCGTCGCCTTCGTTCGGAGCGCTGTT
>CAZOOK010000053.1:0-26632 GCA_964581385.1 uncultured Salinisphaerales bacterium | reverse complement strand
CACGCGGCATTGCTGGATCAGGCTTGCGCCCATTGTCCAATATTCCCCACTGCTGCCTCCCGTAGGAGTCCGGACCGTGTCTCAGTTCCGGTGTGACTGATCATCCTCTCAGACCAGTTACGGATCGTCGCCTTGGTGAGCCATTACCTCACCAACTAGCTAATCCGACGTAGGCTTCTCCAAAAGCGTAAGGCCTTGCGGTCCCCTGCTTTGCTCTCACGAGATCATGCGGTATTAATCCGGGTTTCCCCGGGCTATCCCCCACTTAAGGGCAAATTCCTACGTATTCCTCACCCGTCCGCCACTAGGGTATTGCTACCCCCGTTCGACTTGCATGTGTTAGGCATGCCGCCAGCGTTCAATCTGAGCCAGGATCAAACTCTCCAATTAATTTAAAGCTTAAATCTAACTGGATGGCACCTGAACGCTTGCGCGTCTTCAGTGCCGTAAGAGTTATCAACAAAGCTCAATTACTGTTACAACTTGGGCTTTACGTTGATACTCCGTGATGCTATGGCAATCGCCACGCACTCGGGAGCACCCACACAAATCACTTGCTGATTTGTTAATGAACGGGCTGCCTCGGCGTCGTTTTTTTCGGCGTCGTCAGCAGCAAGGAGGGCGCATTCTACAGAAGGTTTTGAGGCTGTCAACACCCGGTCATAAAAATCCTTCAAGAAGCGGCGAGCACGGTGACCCGCGCAAAACGCCGTGGTCCGACCTGCAGCAGATAGGTTTTCCCTGCGACCAGGAGGAAACTGCGATCTTCAACCCGCTCTTGATCCACGCGCACAGCGCGTTGCTGTATTTGGCGATTCGCATCCGAAGTCGACGGAACAAGGCCCGCTTCCTTGAGGGCGCGCGCAAGCGGCAACCCTCCGGGCGGCGCCACCACTTTGATTTCCTGTATGTTTTCTGGCAAGGCTCCCTGCGAGAACTGCGCGATGAACGCCGCTTTCGCTTGCTCCCCCGTCCCGGGGCCGTGGAATCGGGCGACGATTTCGACGCCCAACGCCATCTTCACGTCGCGCGGGTTGCCGCCCTCGTCAATTTCCTTCTTTAGCCTTTCGACTTCGGTCAGAGACCGGAACGAAAGCAGATCGTAATAACGCCACATCAAACTATCGGACACCGACATCAGCTTCCCGAACATCTCCGCCGGCGGATCGTTGACGCCGATGTAGTTGTTCAGCGACTTGGACATCTTTTGAACGCCATCGAGCCCTTCAAGAATCGGCACGGTCATGATGCACTGCGGCTTCTGTCCGTAAACTGCTTGTAGGTGGCGACCCATCAGCAGATTGAATTTCTGATCGGTGCCACCCAACTCGATATCCGCCTCCAGCGCCACGGAATCGTAGCCTTGCAGCAGCGGATACAGGAATTCATGCACCGCAATCGGTTGGTTATCCCGATAGCGCTTGGAAAAATCATCGCGCTCGAGCATGCGGGCGACGGTGTAATGCGACGCCAATCGGATCATGCCCTCGGCGCCGAGCTCACCGAGCCATCGGCTGTTGAATTCGATGCGCGTCCGCGTGCGATCAAGAATCTTGAATACCTGTTCGCGATAGGTTTGCGCGTTCTCCTCCACCTGCTCACGCGTCAGCGGCTTGCGGGTCTCGTTCTTTCCTGTAGGGTCGCCGATCATCCCCGTAAAGTCGCCGATCAGGAAAATCACTTCGTGGCCGATCTCCTGGAAGGCACGCATCTTGTTAAGCAAGAGTGTGTGCCCGAGATGGAGATCCTTGGCGGTCGGATCGAACCCCGCTTTGACGCGGAGGGGACGTCCGCCGCTCGCACCGGTGACGCGGCTGCGAAACTCTTCCAGCGGAATGATTTCGGCGCTGGCGCGCTCGAGTTCGGACAAGTCTGGCGATGCGCTCATTTCAAAGCCTGCTGATGGCGGTTGGCAACGGTTCGACGAGGGAGTCGTATGAGAAGAAGGATTGCAATCGGTACTGAATTATGTTTCTTTACAATGCACAGCCGGGGTCTGGATGCGCCGGCGCATAACTGCGACCTGGCCCGCGCCCGCACGGTGCGGATTCCCCGCTCACAACGGTAAAAACATGCACAGGCAGTATAACTTAGCGGCCGGGCCCGCTCGCCCGGCGGCACGCAGGATTGCAGTGCGTAGGATCGCGCTCGTAACGGCACTTTGTGCGTCGAGCGCATCGGCGATCGTGTACTACTATCCAGACAGCCAGACGCCACCCGCGCCAATCGTCGCGACCGCGCCCCTGACGGCACAGCAGGCGCAGCCAGCCGCTGTATCGCTCGACGTGGTACCGCTGAGACCCGAGCTCCGGATTGACACCGGCAGCCTCATGCAAGTGGCTTCCGGCAATAACGTTAATGTTCCGCCGGCGAGTGAGTGGAAGATGATCCGCGTCGGCACGGGGCAGAATCTTTCGCAGATTTTCGCCGCGCTCGACCTGCCCGCCGAGGACTGGATGAGCATCATGAAGCTTGGCGGCGACGCTGCGCGGCTGCGACACCTTCGAGCCGGCGATACGCTGAATCTGCGTTTAGGCGAGGACCATCTCAGCGAGCTGACCTACGCGCTCGACGAGACACGGACGCTGGACGTTCGTCTCGGTGCGAAAGGGTTCGCAGCGGTTACCCTAACATCGGCGATCGAACATCGAAACGTGGAAACTGCGGGCACCATCGAGGACTCACTATTCACCGACGGCCACAAGGCGAATCTTTCGGATCGGTTGATTCTTCAGGTTGCCGACATTTTCGATTACGACATCGACTTCGCTCAGGATCTGCAACCCGGCGACCGTTTTTCCGTCGTCTACGATGTGCTCTACAGGGACGGCAAGAAGCTGCGTGATGGTGACATCATCGCCGCCGAGTTCACCAACAACGGCCAAGCCTATCGGGCAGTGCGCTACCAGGATTCCGACGGACATGTCGCGTATTACACGCCGGACGGCCAGTCGATGCGCAAGGCATTCATTCGCACACCGGTTGACTTCGCACGCATCAGCTCCGGATTCAACTTGCATCGCCGGCACCCGATTCTCAATATCATTCGCGCGCATAAGGGCGTCGATTACGCAGCGCCGATCGGCACGCCGGTCAAAGCCACCGGCGACGGACGTATCGAGTTCGTCGGCCGCAAGGGCGGCTATGGCAATCTGATCGTGATCAAGCATTGGGGACCCTATGAAACCGCGTATGGCCACCTGTTGCGCGCCAGATCAGGCATCACAGCCGGGACCAAAGTGCGCCAGGGCCAAGTCATCGGCTATGTCGGCATGAGCGGTCTCGCCACCGGCCCACATCTGCATTACGAATTCCGCGTGGACGGCATCCACAAAAATCCGGTAACTGTGGCGCTCCCGCACGCCATCCCGATCTACGGCGGCGAACTCGCGCGATTCAAGACTTCGACCATGCCCTTGCTAGCCCAACTCGATGCAGCAAAATCCAGCCGCCTTGCGCAAACTTCGGCCAATCTCGGCAAAGACTGACACCGACAGGCAGGTCCGACGCTTTGTCGGCCTCATGTCCGGGACCAGCGCCGATGCGGTCGATGCGGTCCTCATTGATTGCGCGGGCACGGATTTCGTTCGCGTCGCAGGCTCGATCTCACGCAGCTATCCAACCGCGCTGCGCTACCGACTCATCGCGCTAAGCGGGGGCTCGCATGCCGTCGATCTGGAAACACTGTGCGAAATCGACGAAGCCGTCGCGCAGGTATTCTCGGAAGCGGTCGCGGATCTTTTACTGAAAGAACAGATACATCCGTCCACGATCGAGGCCATCGGCAGTCACGGCCAGACCGTGTTCCATCGCGGTGGCCGCAAGCCACTGACGCTGCAACTCGGCAATCCAGGTCTTATCGCCGAGCGGACAGGCATTACCACCATCGGCGATTTCCGGCGACGCGACATCGCGCTGGGCGGGCAGGGTGCGCCACTGGTACCTGCGTTTCACCACGCGCTGTTTGCCAATGCCGATCAATCACGCGCAGTTGTAAACATCGGCGGAATCGCCAACCTGACGCTGCTGCCCGACCGCAACCCGGCAACGGTTCGCGGTTTTGACACGGGTCCGGGCAATGCGCTGCTGGATGAGTGGATCGCGCTATCGCGCAACGAACCGTTTGATACTGATGGCCACTTCGCAAGCGGCGGGACGCCGAATCGCACACTGCTGGATGCTTTGCTTGGCGAGCCTTATTTCGCGCAGCCGCCCCCCAAAAGTACCGGCCGCGGAGACTTTCATTTGCCGTGGGTACGGCAACGCTATCCTGGATTCGAGAACCTGCCAGCTGCCGATGTACAGGCCAGCTTCGCCGAACTAACCGCGGAGACGATCATCGGTGCCTTGCGTGCGCATCAACCGCAGACGCGGCTCTTACTGGTATGCGGAGGCGGCGTTCGCAACGCCGATTTGATGCGACGCCTGGCTATACACGCCGGGCCGCAGCTGCGCATCGATACCACTGCTGTATTTGGCCTTGATCCGCAAGCGATCGAAGGCGCCGCTTTCGCTTGGCTGGCAATGCGCACGCTGGACGGTGTTCACGGCAATTTGCCGGGTGTCACCGGTGCGTTACGCGGAACGCTGCTCGGCGGCGTTTATCGCGCGCTCGCGCAAGACGACTAAAGCCCAGCGGCGAAACGTCAGGCGGGATTAGACGGAAAAGGAACTGCCACAGCCGCAGGTCGTCGAGGCATTCGGATTGCGAATGATGAACTGCGCGCCATTGGCATCGTCGCGAAAATCGATTTCCGAGCCATCAAGATATTGAAAACTCATCGCATCGACCAGCACGGTTACGCCATCGCGCGCCACGGCCACATCCCCTTCGTCGACCTTCGCATCGAATGTAAAGCCGTACTTGAATCCGGAACAACCACCGCCGGTGACAAAGACCCGCAACTTGAGATCAGGATCGCTTTCCTCGGCAAGCAGCTCGCGCAGCTTGCCCGCCGCCGCCGCCGTGACAGCAAAGGCCTCTGCTGATCCAGCCGTGGTGTCGACAACTTCGGTATCCATGCTCGGTACCTCAAAATGAATAAATCAGGCGCGGCGCGGCCCACGTAAATCATTATCGTTCATCAGTGGAGAATTTTCGTATCCGATTTCCCCCTCATGCGTCAGCGCAGCTGCCGATTCCCCATCACCATAAACCAATTGACCGTTAATGAGGGCGCCCGGTTCCATCTGCAAGACCTTGTAGTACACATTGCCGACGACGCGCGCCTTTGCAGACAGCATCAGGCGTTCGGACGAGTACACGTCACCGTTGACGGTCCCGTTTAGCACAATGACCGGCACGCGCACGTCACCCTCGATGACGCCGGAGTCACTGATCGACAACGCTGCGGGATTGTCGCCACTGGTCGTCACCATGCCCTTGACACGACCATCGATATGCAAGCCTCCGGAAAAGCAAACATCACCCAGGATTTCCGTCTGCCGTCCGATCAGCGTATCGACCGACGTCGACGCAGATTTACCGGAACCTGAGCCGAGCAACCCCTTGATCATTATGGCAAACCCTCCTGCTGAATCTTGGCCCAGTCATATTCGTCCTGGATTTTCGGCTGTCCACCACCGTCTGGAAGCACCGTAATCGCGACGCGTATAGGCCGGAATCCTTCGGGAAGACGGAATGTGCCGCCGAACTCCTGGAAGTACTTGAATGAAAATACCAGATTGCGCGCGTCTCCGTCCGCAATGTCCGACAGCTTGAGGCTCTGGCGCTGACCGCCGTGTACGCCGTCGATTACCACATTGATCTGACCACCTATGCGTTTGTCGTGACGAACCGACTGTATTAGCACCAGATCGAAGCGGTATTGGCTGGATTTGGGATCACGCGCAACCTTGAAATCATAAACACGCACCCCGGTACCGCTTTCATCGGGCGCGACGATGCCGCGATAAAAGGCGAGTTGTTCGCGCAATCCCGCGGCTTGCGCCTGCAAATCCATAAGCGATGCCTTTACCTGCGCGCAGGCCTGCGTATCGATATCGTGCGAGCGTTGTGCAAAAGCCGCTTCGTCCTTGTTGGTGTGCGCTTCGTCTCGCGCAGCGCGCAATTCGCGCACCAGACGCTGGTTCTCCTCGGACAGGCGGTCGCGCTCGAGCTGCGCACGCTGGAAATCGGAAATCGTCGTGGCGCGCGTATAGCGATAGAGCAGCCATCCACCGATCGCAATCGCGAAAGCGATGCCGCCGATCAGCGCGAAACGCCGCCACGGCTGGTGCTGATGGATGATGATCCGATGCTTTATCGCCATCCGCAGGTTTCCTTCGTATCTGGCAGCCTACGAAAAACGAGCTGCGCGCCGGCGGTACATGTGGCGCGGTTGCATGCGTGAGCAAGGATCATGATCGGCACGCCAAGGATCGAAGAGGGATAATAGGTTCAAGCCGCGCCGATTTCGAGCGATTCTTACAACTGTCGACACTAATGCTCTGGCTCAAAGCCTTCCACGTGATCTTCATGGTGACCTGGTTCGCCGGACTTTTTTATTTGCCGCGCCTGTTCGTTTATCACTGCGAAATAAGCGACAACGACACCAGTTACATGCGCTTCTGCACCATGGAGCGCAAGTTATTCGTACTCATGACCATCGGCATGACCGGCACTATTGCGCTCGGCGTGTGGCTCTGGCTCGGCTACTGGGGCTTGCCAGGGCCGCACTGGCTACATCTGAAGTTGGGGCTTGCACTCGGCCTAGTCGCATACCATTTCTGGTTGGGAACGATTGCGCGGCGTTTCGCACAGCACGCCAACCGGCGCAATGGGCGTTTTTATCGTTTGATCAATGAGATACCGGCCATATTCCTGATCGCGATGGTAATCCTGGCGATCGTCAAGCCGCTTTAGGGCTGTCGTCCCCGCCACACCAGACGGCCATGAAGTTCTGGTGCTTCACCGGCGAAAACTCCGTATAGCGGTATTTCGCCAGTCCCTGCAGCAAGAAGGGGTCAGCGCGGAAGAAATCTTCGAGTGATTCACGCGACGGGGCGCGGGCAACGACGATGCCGGCTATGCGCGGCGCGCACGGCCCCGACATCAGCAGCCAGCCGCGGTCGTAGCCGGCCTGAAGAAAAGCGCGGTGCGCCGGTAATGCTGCATCGATCGAGTCGAGTGCAGCGGCATAGACGATTTCGACAACGAAATGCTTCATCAACCGTCGACCCCATTCCCATGGCCACTCACGGCGGCAGCAAGCTGCTCTGACGCATCGCCAACAGCAACGCCCAGCAGGGGCGCCAGCTCTTTCAGTGCGCATCGGTAAACTTCCTGCTTGAACGCGACGATTTCGCGTAACGGCAGCCAATAGTCCACCCACCGCCAGTCATCGAATTCCGGCTTGCAGGTCAGATTGAGACGTACTGTCGCCTCGTCCGCGCATAGCCGCAGCAGGAACCACTTCTGTTTCTGACCGATACAGACCGGCCGGCGGCCGCGGCGGACTAGGTAATACGGGAGACGGTAACTCAGCCAGTCGCGCGTCACGCCAAGACATTCGACATGCTGCGGCTGGAGACCCAGCTCTTCTTCAAGTTCGCGATACAGTGCCTGTTCCGGTGTCTCGCGCGACTGCATACCGCCCTGCGGAAACTGCCAGGCATCCTGACCGCTCCGCTTTGCCCAGAGCACGCGGCCATCGGTGCCGGCGACGATCATGCCGACGTTCAAGCGAAACCCGTCCGCGTCGATCACGAAAGTTCACAAATTCTGCAAGAATGATTTCGAGTTTTTCACATCTTCCCGCGCCGCCGCAAATCGCCCTCCCCAATCCGGACCCGCCATGCCCCGTCTCGCTGTGTTCGACCTCGACCAAACCCTGCTGGATGGTGACAGTGATTACCTGTGGGGCCGTTTTCTCGTGCACAACGGGCTTGTCGATGCGGAAACCTATGAGCAGGCCAATCGCCGCTTCTATGACGAGTATCGCGCCGGCACGCTCGATATCTACGACTTCTGCAGGTTCGCATTTGCGCCACTCGCGGCCAATGAACCGGAACTGCTACTGGCTCTGCGCGCGCGATTCGTCACCGAGGAAATCGAGCCGCGCGTAGCCATCGCGGCGCCGACCCTGCTGGAGCGGCACCGCGCCAGCGGCGATACCCTGATCATCACCACCGCCACCAACCGTTTCGTAACCGAGCCGATCGCGCGCCTGCTCGGTGTCGAGCATCTGATCGCTACCGATCCGGAACGGATCGCTGGCCGCTACACCGGTCAAGTGGCCGGGACTCCCAACTTCCAGCGTGGCAAGGTCGAGAACCTGCGCGTGTGGCGCGCGCAACATACGCAAACATTCGATGGCACGATCTGCTACAGCGATTCGCACAACGATCTGCCGCTGCTGGAATCCGTGGACGAGGCTGTCGCGGTCGATCCCGACGACATTCTACGCAGCGAAGCCGCGACACGCGGCTGGGCGGTCATTAGCCTGCGCAATCCACTGTAAGAAACGCGGCAGTCGAGCACCCGCGCCCGAGGCTCTAAACGTTCGTTCAGGTGCTGAGCCGATGTGCCGCGGATCTGTAGATAACAGTATTTATTAGACGAATTGTCTATTGCCGCAGGCCACTTGCGATGCGACTTTAGCGCGACAGCGACGATAAACAATAAACGCGGCGTCGTGCCGCACCGCCCATCTTTTCCGAAGAAACTGCCCGTACGGTGAAAGCACGAAACAGTATTGGACGACGTCTGCGATGGCTCTTTTTGATCCTTTGCGTATTGTCTGTGACCGGGACGCTGATGCTACGCGAGCTCGCCGCCGGCTCCGTCGCGGCAGACGACGAACTACGGCTTGCGCTGCATCGCATCGCAGGTGTTGAAGTCGCGCGCGAAGCGCTGGATCAGTATTCCACCCGTCTGTTCGTCGGACTCGATGCGCTGGCCCGCGAAAATGGCAGGCAGATAGCCAGTCCCAGCACCAACTCCGTGGCGGAGCCGCTGCTTATGCTGGCGGAAAAGAATCGCGGCATCCTCGGCGAAGCGGACCGCGGGCTGCAGTCCGTGATCGCATCGAGCCGCGGATCGGATCGCGACCTTGCCGACATGCTTGAACGCCACCGCGTCGAATTCACGACGCTCTTCAGCGACATGCTCGATCTTGTTGCGCAAGGTCGCCTCGCCGATGCCGCCGCAAGCCTGCCGCTGATCCGCAACTCGATCGCGCACGGCTATGGCGAACTCGACGCCCACACCGAGCGCCTGCGCGAAAGCATGCTTGCCGCGGAAGCAGCCACGCATGGTGACGCACAGCGACGACTGCGCAATGCGGACGGAATCATCGCGGCGCTAGCGATCACCTGGCTGGGTTTCGAGGTTCTACTCGCGATCGGCATACTACGACCGCTGCGGCGCACCATCGAAACCATGCGTAATCTCGATCGCGGCATCGATCCGCAGCTGCTGCTGCGCAACGACGAGCTCGGTGAAGTGGCGGCGATGCTCGCGCGCGTCCGCGACACGATGAGCCGACTGAATCATCTTGCCTACCGCGATCCAGTGACCCATCTGCCGAACCGCACACGCTTCGACGAAGCGGTGCACGACGGCATTGTGCGCGCGCAACGGGAGGGCAGCGGCTTCGCAGTACTGTTCCTCGACCTGAATCATTTCAAATCGGTCAACGACGGCTTCGGCTACGCTTTTGGCGACCGCTATCTGAGCGCCATCGGCGAACGGCTGCAGCGCCTGACGGACGACCATGAGCTGCTGTGCCGCTACAGCGGCGACAAGTTCGCGGTGCTACTCAACCTGCCGCAACAAGCCCAGCGTGATCGTCTGACGCTGTTCACCGAGGCCAGCGAAGTGGCGACGCGTCTGTTACACACGATGGCGGAGCCACTGAGCTTCGAGGGGCACAGCCTGACACCGTTCATCAGCATCGGCGTCGCGCTGTATCCGTTCGACGGCGATAGCGCCGACGCGCTGCTCAGCGCAACGGACGCAGCGCTCCATATCGCCAAGCGTGGTCCGGATGGCATCCGTTTCGCAAACCGCGATGTCACCGATCAGCTGCGCAAAACCCTGCTGATGGCGGGCGACATCCGCCGCGGCCTCGTCGCCGGCGAGATCCGTCCGCATTACCAGCCGATCGTCAACGTTGAAACCGGCGCGGTTGTCGGCGTGGAAAGCCTGATCCGCTGGCAGCATCCGACCGAAGGTTTGCTGCTGCCCGACACTTTCCTCGGTGTCGCGCGCGATACCGGCCTGTTTGAAATGATCACCGACACCGTGCTGGAACACAGCTTTGCCGACGCGGCCGGCTGGCGCTCGCGCGGCGTCGACGTAAAGGTAGCGGTCAACATATCCGCGCAACAGCTCCAGCCAGGTCTCGTAGAGCGCCTGCGCGAGCACCTCGACCGCACCGGCCTGCCGTCGGATAACGTCGAGCTGGAAATCGTCGAAACCGCGATCATGGAACGTCCGGAAGAAGCCGCCGCGCTGCTGACGCAGCTGCGCAGCATGGGCATCCGCATCAGCCTCGACGATTTCGGCACCGGCTATTCGTCGCTGAGTTACCTGCAGCGCCTGCCGATCGACAAGATCAAAATTCCGCAGAACTTTGTCTGCAACGTCGGCAAAACGCGCGAGGCCGAGGAAATCATCGTCGCCACGCTCGCGCTGGCGTACAGCTTGGGCTATTCGGTCGTCGCCGAAGGCGTCGACAACGCCGATCAGATGCGCCGCATGCGTGCGCTGCGCTGCCCGATCCAGCAGGGCTTTCTGTTTTCGGGCGCGTTGCCGGCCGACGAACTGGAAGCTTGGATGCGATCTGCGCCAAGCACTCTCGAGATCGCCGCGCGCGCAGCGTAGCTGCCAGCCACGATTGATTCACGAAGCGGGAACGAACGCGGCCAGTTCGTCGGCATACGCCCGACAGTCGCGCAAAAGATCAGCGCGGGTGGCGAAGCGGTGATCGGCGAAGTCGAAACCCGGAGTCACCAGCTCGGCGATCAATGCATGCGTTGCGCCATCCGCCAGTTGCGACGTTTTCCAATGATTTCCCGGCACCAGCAGATGACGCGCGCCATCACCGGCGAGCCGTTGCCGCCGCAGCTCTTCACCAGGCGCAACATACAGATAATCGACCGGCCCGCCGTCGATCAGGAAATGCAGGATGTCACTGCGATTCGCGTGCAGGCGATTGCGGGGTTGTTCGCGCGTCAAGAGGTAATAGATGGATGTGGCGAGCGGGCGCTGTCCGTTGGCCGTAGCCATCGATTGCGGTGAAGTGTAGATCCGACGAAACCAGCCGCCTTCCGGGTGTGGTTCCAAACCAAGCCGAGTAACCCAATCGACCATTGGCTCAAGCATCTACATCAGGGCTCCAGCCGCTCGATATGCCATCCGGCCGGCTCGCGACGGTACATGAACCGGTCATGCACGCGATTCGGACGCCCCTGCCAGAACTCGATCGCGTCCGGCACGATGCGATAGCCGCCCCAATACGGCGGGCACGGCACGTCCTGCTGCGCAAAACGTCGTTCGGTTTCGCCAATGCGTTCATCGAGTTCCTCGCGCCGCGCAATCGGCCGGCTCTGCTGCGAGGTGAATGCGCCGATCTGCGATCCGCGCGGCCGCAGATGGAAATAGCGATCGGATAACTCCGCCGGCACGCGTTCGACGCGCCCTTCGATCCGGACCTGACGCTCCAGCTTGTCCCACCAGAACGTTGCCGCCGCCAGCGGCCGCGCCGCCAGCGCGACACCCTTGCGCGACTCATAGTTGGTGTAGAACGTGAAACCACCGTCATGAAAGCCCTTAAACAACACGATGCGCACGGATGGACGCCCATCGGCATCGACCGTGGCCAACGCCATCGCGGTGGGTTCGACGAGCTGCGCCTGCTCGGCATCGGCCATCCAGCGCCCGAATTGCGCCAGCGGATCAGCCAGCAAGTCTGTTTCGCCGAGCGGCGGGTTAAGTGTGTATTGGGCCATGTCGATATCAGGATCTGCTGCCATTCACCAGGGGTGCGGCGCTCACGGTATTTGACGCCGGGCTCCAAGTAAACGCTGACGCGGAATCCACAGGCTGGCAGAATGCCGCAATCGGCCCCTGCCGGCGCCATTGAGCGGACTATTCCCATGGATCATTTCAAAGCCCTGCGCGTGCATCAAGCGGATCGCAGTACGACCGCGCGCATCGATACCATCCGCCTTGACGATCTCAGCGCCGGCGATGTGGTGGTGCGTGTCGCCTACTCATCGATCAACTACAAGGACGCACTCGCGGTGACCGGCAAAGGCAAGATCATGCGCAGCTATCCGCGCGTGGCCGGCATCGATTTCTCGGGCGTAGTCGAAAGCAGCCAGGACCCCGCCTACAAGTCTGGCGACATGGTCGTGGTCACTGGCTGTAACGTCGGCGAAGTGATGGATGGCGGTTTCGCGGAATTCGCACGCGTACCGGGATCGGCACTGGTTCCACTGCCCGCCGGCCTTAGTCTGTTTGAGGCCATGGCCCTCGGCACCGCTGGTTTCACCGCTGGCCTCGCGATGCGGCGGCTGCTCGAAAATAACCAAAGGCCTGCGCTCGGTCCGATCGCAGTGACCGGTCCCACCGGCGGCGTCGGCGCAATTGCAATCCGGTTGCTGAAGAAAGAAAAATTCACCGTCGCCGCGATCACCGGCAAACCGGCGAAAGCGGAGAAATTCCTGCGCGATGTCGGCGCCGACGAGATCGTCGATCGCGGCACGCTCGACTTGGGCGGCAAGCCGCTCGAATCTGCGCGCTGGGGCGGCGCGGTCGACAACCTTGGCGGCGACATGCTGACCTATCTCACGCGCACCGTGCGTCCGTGGGGCAACATCGCCTGCATCGGCCTTGCGCAGAGTCCAGTGCTCAACACCACGGTAATTCCATTGATCCTGCGCGGCGTCAGCCTGCTCGGCATCTGGTCGGTGGAACCGCCGCGCGCCTGGCGGCTCGCCGTGTGGGAACGGCTGGCGTCGGACTGGAAGCCGCAGGGGCTCGACACCCTGATCGCACCGCGCGTGATCGCGCTCGAAGACGTACCGCGCGTCGCCGAGGAAATGATCGCCGGTACGATCACTGGACGCACCGTCGTGCGGCTTGCTGGCGGTTAGTGCCTGTTAACACTAAGAGCACGTAATGTGAGTGCCGCTTCCCACAGCCATTCCGAACATGGCGCGCATGATCACGGTGACCACGATCACGACCGTGGGCACGATCACTCGCCAAAGCGTGCGCACAAACATTCGCACGGGCCCGGTCACAACCATTCGCACGGCATCACCAACGAACGCCGCCTGACGATCGCACTCGCGATCACCACGGCTTTCATGCTGGTCGAAGTGGTCGGCGGCTGGATCTCCGGATCACTGGCGCTGTATGCGGACGCCGGCCATATGCTCGCCGACGCTGGCGCACTGGCCCTATCGGTGTTCGCGCTACGCGCCAGCCGGCGGCCGCCGAGCACCACGTTTTCATACGGCCACCAGCGCTACGAAGTGCTGGCGGCGTTCGTCAACGGCATCGCGCTATTGGCACTGAGCGTCTGGATTCTCGCCGAAGCCGTGCAACGTTTGATCGCGCCCGCACCGGTGCACGCGCGAGCGATGCTGATCACCGCCGTATTCGGCCTGGCCGCCAATCTCGGGTCGTTCCTTATCCTGCGCGACGGCGAGCAGAACCTGAATTTGCGCGCTGCCGTGCTGCATGTGATCGGTGATGTGCTCGGCTCCGCCGCGACGATCGCGGCCGCCGTCGTCATCCTGTTCATGCATTGGACGCCAGTGGATCCACTGCTGTCCGCCTTCGTCGCCATACTGATCCTACGCAGCGCATGGAATGTGACGCGTCACTCTGCGCATGTTTTGCTCGAAGGCGCGCCATCTGACTTCGACGTCAACGGTGTAGCCATGGACCTGACTGCGGCGGTACCCGCGGTCTGCGGGGTGCATCATGTGCATGTGTGGTCGCTGACTGGCGAAAAGCCGATGATGACGTTGCATGCGGAGTTGCGCGATGGCGCCGATCGCGATGTGACGTTGCGTGCGATTCAGCTGCGGTTACGTGAGCGCTTTGGAGTGGATCATGTGACGGTGCAGATTGAGCAGAGTGGGTGTGCGGATGTGGAGCATGGGGTATCTGGATGTGGGGCGGATCATGGGCATACGCATTGAGCTTTGGACGGGTTGAAGAACGAATCCATATGCGTGTTGTTAGAGAGGCGCTGAGATTCGCTTCAGAGCGGAACCACTTTGCCAAACATGAGACCAATGCACCTTGAGTGGCCGATATTCCGCTGGGTTCGCCTCGCACTGGAGGTCGGTGGTGGGTTTTCTCTTTTTGTGGCCTTTCTGTATTTTGTCGTAAACCTTCAGTTTGAAGCTCTCGCGAAGGTAGCAATACCTATAGTTGCGATACAGGTGGCGTTGGCCGCTCTTTTCTATAATCGGGCTCGAGCGCTTCCTAGCGGTAAATATAAAACTCGATCTTTGTACGCGGCTGAGCGTGCGGCTCAAGCGTCTGTTTTTAGCCTTGTGGGCCTCTTATTCGGCGCCGCCATATATGCAATAACGCAATGATTCGGTTTTACACTTCGCCCTGGTCATCAACTCACCAATCTTTGGATATTTATCTATTTATTGCCGCATTTCTTTATTCAAGCCGGCAATCTGTGCTTTGTTTTCTCCCTGCGTACTATTTCTAAGGATTTTCTGCATGCTCTGGGTCCTCGAGAAATTGCAAGACGCATAAGAAATGCGCCTTAAGCTTGTAGACTGAGCTGAAGCATAGCGAAGCCGAGTGGGCCAGTTGGGGGCTTCGCCTGCTGAATGTAGTGGAGCTTTGAGGTCTTTCATTCCGCCCCTGTTGGGCGGGCGTACTTCTCTTTGCTCGTGCAAAGAGAAGTAGCCAAGAGAAAGCACGCCCCGTGTTCGCGCCGTGCTACGCACGGTTCCTTGCGCTTCTCGCGTGCTCGGGGAACCGCACCGACACGGCTTCCTGCCGTGACGGTGCTTGGCGGGCATCCATGCCCGCACATCCCCTGCGCGCGCTGCGATGCTCAGCGCTCCCAAGGGGACCCGAACGTCAAAAGCGA
Organism: uncultured Salinisphaerales bacterium; assembly: GCA_964581385.1. Lineage (GTDB taxonomy): Bacteria > Pseudomonadota > Gammaproteobacteria > Nevskiales > Nevskiaceae > CAZOOK01. The sequence continues at coordinate 11,549 of CAZOOK010000053.1, read as the reverse complement.
AAATCAAAAGCAAAGCGGCGTATTCGCCGCTTTGTGCGGTTGCTGTTGCTTTTTCCAATCCCCCTTCGGACTGCGCCGAGCACCGCAGGACGAGGTGGAATTTGCCCGCGCGTAGACGCGGGGCGAGGCAGGAGCCGAAGCCTTCATCGTCACGGCAGGGATGCCGTGTCGATGAAGGCCGCCTCGGCCGAGGAGCGCAGGGCACCGGCTCGCGTGCTTCTTGCGAGACGGCGCAGTCAGGGGGCGCGTTTCTTTGGTGACTTTCTTTGCGCGCGCAAAGAAAGTCACCCGCCCAACAGGGGCGGAACGAAACCTCTCAAAGCCCCACTGCGGCAAGCAGGCGAAGCCCGCAACAACCCACGCAGCGAATGCAGTAATGCGCAGACTGCCCGAACTGGCATCCGCGTGGCCTCAGCGCTGACAGCTCGGGCAATAACAACTCGACCGCTGGCCAATGACCGCGCGGCGGATCGCGGTGCCGCAGCAGCGGCAAGCCTCGCCTTCGCGGCCGTAGACCATCAACTCCTGTTGAAAATAACCCGCTTCGCCTTGCGCGCCGGCGAAGTCGCGCAACGTCGTACCCCCACGTTCGATCGCGATCGCGAGCACCTCGCGGATTGCGGTGGCCAGAGCGTCATATTGCGCGCGCGTAACGTGCCCAGCGGCGCGATTCGGCCGCAGACCTGCGCGATACAACGCTTCCGCCGCGTAGATGTTGCCGGCACCGACGACAATGCCACCATCCATGATGAAGGTCTTTACCGGTGCTGCGCGTCCGCGCGAACGCGCGAATAGATAGGCACCCGAGAACTCCACCGAAAATGGCTCTGGCCCAAGCTTCGCAAGGAGAACATGCTCGGCGTCTGCCGACGGCCAAGGCAGAATTGCGCCAAAGCGGCGCGGATCGTGGAAGCGCAGCAACTTGCCTCCCGCAAGTTGCAGATCGACGTGATCATGCTTGCGCGGCGGCTCGGCGCGCTCCAGTAGGCACAAGCGCCCCGACATGCCGAGATGGACGATGAAACGATCGCCGCCCAGATCAAAGATCAGATACTTGCCACGGCGGCTAACACCGCGGATCGTCCGCCCGTGCACGAAGTCTGGAAAGTTGTGCGGCACCGGCCAACGCAGGCGCGCGTCGCGCACGATGACGTTTTCGACGCGTCGTCCGACAACATGTGGCTCGACGCCGCGCCGAACCGTCTCGACTTCTGGAAGTTCAGGCACCTTGGGGCGGAACTACGGCTTCGCCGGAGCCGCGGCGGGAAGTTTGGCCTTCGGAGCCGGCTTTTCCGTTGCCGCACCGGCCGCAGGTTTCTGCGGCAGCGACAGCTTCAACAATTTGGCCGCGTCGTCCTTCGGCAAGGTGTAGCGAACTTTGATATCGGGGCGCTCGAGCACGAATTGCGGATCGCGGCTGACGATCAGAAACGACAGCGTGGTGCCGCCTTTCAGCGTGATCGTCATTGCATCGCCTTGCGGCGTGCCGGTTTCAAGCTGGTTCCACATCGAATGTTCGCCAGTCCAGCCATCGACGAATTTCTGCAGTGTGTCCGCCGCCACGGTGACCTCAGCCGGCGACGCCGTCCATCCTTTGCCATCGGTCGCGCGCGCAACCACGAGGCCCGGCACCTCGATTTTCTCGATTTCGGCGCCGGCAGGCAGCAACGTCTTTGACACTAGATCCGAGTAGTCATCGTCGAGTGGCATCGCATTGGGATCGTCGATGAGCGCGATGGTCTTGCCGTTCTCGACGTAGCGCAGATATTTCAGCGGTTCGATTGTGCCGAAGCCGAGCACGACATCGTTCAGCGTCACCGTGTACAGCGGCGGCTCGAGACCGAGATTGGGCTTGTCGATCTGCGCCGCATCGAGCGTTGATTTGGCTTCGGCGCCGGCCAGTGCCAGCACGGAATTCACTTCGATTGTGTCGGCATCGACGGTGACGGGCGCCGTCAGCTTCCACTCGCTGCCGTGCTTCTCGATGCGGATATCGGCTTTGCCCGGATGCGTAATAGCGATATGAGTGATCGCGTCGGCGTTCAGCGCCGTCAGTGGTGCGCCTTTCGGCGCCTCCTTTTTCTGGCCGAAGAACACCGCGGCGCCGAGACCAGCAGCGACCAGCGCCAGCGCGATATTCAGCTGCGTACGTTTCATGTCTGAGTCTCGGAAATGGGCTTGTCTCTAGGCGCGGCGACGCATGACCCAGCGGATCACGCCGAATGCGAGCAGGCTCGCCGGCAACGCGAACAGGAAGCCGATCGCGATCAGATACATCGCCCAACCGGTGATATACAACGACGTATCCGGAGCAGTCGGAATGTCCACGTTCAGCTGCGTATCGCGCGAAGCCAGCCACTGCACGAGATTGAGACCGAGCTGGCGATTGCCGAAGGCGCCGAGGTTGGCATCGGCGAGGAAGTCCGAGTCACCGACCAGCGCCATGCGCTGATGGATCGGTTCGGGCGTCTTTGCGCCTTCGTCCTTTTTCGCTGCTTTGTCGTCGCCGGCTGCGGCTTTCGCGTCGACCGGCTTGGTTTGGCTTTTTGCTGCTTCCGCCGGCGGTGCCTTCACATCGCGTGTCAGTGTCATGCCGATCGTCAGCGGACCGGGAACATCGCCGGATTTCGGATCGAACGAAACCTCGTCGCCGATCTTTCCGGTTTCCAGCCAGGCGTTGGCATCCGTCTGCAGCATCGGCTCCGCGTGCCAGCCGGAGTTCGCGTCCGCCGTCAGCGAATGGGCCAGCGGGAATGCAGTGACTTCATCGAGATCGTGCGTCACCGGATTCTGCGCGGGATACGAGGTCGCCAGATAAATCGCCGGGTTGCCGGTGCCAAGCGTCTGGTAGTTCGGGAAAATCGCGTAACCTTGTTGCCAGGTGATGCCTAGCGCTTTCGCGAGTCCTTCGATCGGCGGACTTTCCGGATCGGACAACCACAGCAGATTGCCGCCTTCCTGCACAAAGTCGTTGATGATTTTCACTTCGCCGTCGAGCAGCTTGCTCATCGGTCGCGCGATGATGAGCACCGAGGTGTTGTCAGGAACACGCGGCGTCGCGATCAAGTTGATGCCCTGCGCCTTCAGACCTTTGTCGCGTAGCGCCTGTGCGAACTGGTCGAAATCGTTATCGCCGTGTCCATTGATTGAGCGTTCGCCATGCCCTTCCAGGAACACGACGTAGCGATCGCCCGAATAGGCCAGACGTTGTAGCGCTCCAGTGACGGCCCGCTCGTTGAGTGCGCGCACGGTCTCGCGGCGGCTCTGGTACTCGATGACGATCTCACCGGCGGAGTCGATGTTGTATTCCTTCACCTTCTCAGGATGCGCGGCCGGATTGACGTATTCGATCTGGATATCCGATTTCGAGCGCTTATAGCGCTCCGCCCACATATCGACATCGCGGCGGGTTTCCGAGTCCGGATACATGAAGGCGATGAACTTGATCGGCCCCGGCATGCTGTCGAGCTGCTTGCGGCTGGCGTCGGTCAGCGTGTTGCGGTGGCCGGCGGTCCAGTCGAACTCCGCTTTGTAGCGATTCGACAGCCAACCGAGCATGCCGAGCACGACGACGAACAACACGCCACTGATGATCTGCTGCATGAATTTCTGGTGACGGGTCATGGCGCGCTCCTCAAGTCCGTTCGAGATCGAGGCGCTGCACCGCCAGCCATAGGAATAGCCCCGTAAACAGCAGGTAATAGATGACATCGGCGCTATTGAACACGCCGCGCTGCAAGCTCTCGAAATGGCTGATCAGCGACAGATAGCCGAACAGGCTCGCGAATGGAATCTCCTGGCTCGATAGGATTTGCAGCAGCCACAGCAGCAACAGCAGGCCGAACGTGACCACCGCCGCGATTGTCGGCTCGCGCGTCAGCGTCGACACGAACAAGCCGGCGGCGCCGAACGCCATCATCAGCAGCAGAACGCCGAGCAGGCCCGCCGCAATGCGGCCGAGATCAAGATGCGTACCGGGCATCAGCGACATCGGCATCAGCGCCAGCAGCAGCAACGCCGCGAGCATGAAGCTCATCAGACCGAGGAATTTACCGAGTACGATTTCGATCAGCGATACCGGTGCCGAAAACAGTAGTGTCACCGTGCCGGATTTCCGTTCCTCCGCGAACAGCCGCATGGTCAGTAGCGGCATCACCAGCAGCAGCAGAATTGTCGCGAAACCGTATAAACCGCCGCCCATGTAATCGGCGACGCCCATGTACTGCCCGCCCATCTGGGAATCACGCGCGTAGTTATAAAGCAGGTTTATGAACACAAAGCCGAGGATCAATTGCAGCACGGCGAGCACGGCCCAAGCCAGCGGCGAAACGAAGATGCGTCGCGCTTCCGTGCGCGCGATCGTCAATACGGAACTCATTGCGGAAATCTCCCAACAGAAATGGCTTCAGAACATCCGGACCCGAACGCAGTCTCCTGTGGTTCAGGCGGCTTCTTTGATGACGTCATGCACAACGATATCGCCGGAAGTCAGTTCGACGAAGGTTTCTTCCAGCGTCTTGCCCACCGTGCGCAACTCGAACAATCCCCAGCTGCCGCGAGCGGCAGCATCGGCAATCGCTTCGCGCGGATCGGCGCTGCCGGCGACTTCAAAGCGGAACAGATCGCCCGCTAGTGCGGTCACGCTGCTGACACCGGCGATCCCCCGCAGTGCGTCGACCGCCGGCGCCCGGCGCAGACCCGCGACCACCGTGTTGAATAGTGGCTGCGCGCTCTGATCGATCGCTTCCGCGTAAACCACGCGTCCCTTGTTGACGATCATCACGCGGCTGCACACCGCCTGAATCTCCGGCAGGATGTGGCTCGACAGAATCACACTATGGCTGCGGCCCAGTTCCTTGATCAGCGAGCGGATTTCGCGGATCTGGATCGGATCGAGGCCAACCGTGGGCTCATCGAGAATGATGACCGGGGGACGATGGATGATCGCCTGCGCCAGACCGACGCGCTGCTGATAGCCCTTCGACAGATTGCCGATCAGCCGCTGCCCGACGTCGGTGAGCCCGCAAGCCTGCTTTGAGCGATCAATGGCGGCGGCACGGTCACCGCGCGGCACGCCATGCAGGCCGGCGCAATAACTCAGATATTCCTGAACCGTCAGTTCCGGATAGACCGGCGGCTGCTCGGGCAGATAGCCGAGCGAGCGCTTGGCCGCGGTCGGATCGTCGGCAAGGCTGATGCTGTTGATGCGCACTTCGCCAGCGCTCGGCGCGAGACAGCCGGCGAGCATCTTCATCGTCGTCGACTTGCCGGCACCGTTGGGGCCGAGCAGACCGAGAATGTCGCCTTTGCGCAAGGTCAGATTCAAATCACTGACGGCGGTGCGAGCGCCATACTGTTTGCTGAGGCTACGGGCCTCGATGAGAATTTCTGCGTTTTCCATATTCATCGTCGTTGTCGGAAAAACGGGGGTGTGACCATACCATCACCGTGGAGTTCCCCCACGGCCGCGCGGATTTTAGCCCGCATTGAGCATGAATAACGCAAACGGTGCACGATACGGATACGCGCGGCGTGGCCGTCCGAGCGCTTAGAGATCCGAATACGGGTCGGGACTGCCCTCCGGCCGCCGCCGGAACCGCTTGTAGCTCCACCAATACTGGTGCGGCCAGCGGCGAATGCAGTCTTCGAGACCGGCGTTGAGTGCGGTAGCGCCACGTTCCAGATCAGCGATGCCATCCGGCGCCGGCAGCAGGTGAAAGCGGAAACCGCGTCCCCAGGATTGGCGTTCCGCCACGATGTACCACACCGGCACGCCGCCGCGCGACGCCAGCTTCGGCACCAGATCCATGGTGTGTGCCGGCATGCCGAATAGCGGCGCAAAGCGCCCGGAGCCTTCCGGTGGATCGTGATCGGGCAGGATACCGGCCATCTCGCCGCGCTTGAGCGCCGCCAGTACCGCCTTCACACCGGCGGTATCGGTGGGCACCAGCCGCACACCGGGCCGGCGCTGGCGACCGCGCAGGATCACTGGATCGGCGGCGCTGTCCTGTGGCTTGTACAGCGCCGTGAGGGGTCCGGACAGGCCGCAAAAAAAGCTGGTCAACTCCCAGGCGCCTTGATGCGGCGTCAGCATGATCGCGCCACGCCCCCCTGCCAGTACCTCGCGACGGAACTTCTCCAATGCCGCCGGATCGTCGAGCCAGCGCCGCAGCCGCCAGTCCGCACCGAACCAGAACGCGGAAATCTCGCATATGGCCTTCAGGCTCTCGATCAAGCTCTTGCGCGCGATGCGACGCCGCTCGCCTACGGGCAGCCCGGGCAGGCATAGATCGATCTGGCGTACGGTCATGCGCCGCTGGCCGCTCGGAATCAGCCACAGCAGATTACCCAGTCCCCAGCCGATGGCGTGCAGCACCGGCAGCGGCAACTGGCCAAACACGACCATCGCCGCGAAAATCAGTCTCGTCATTTATGCCGAATGTCGTTCAGTGAGCTGCGCTAGGCCGCTTCATGAATAATGAAGCCGCCATTATCAAGGGAAGCCGATGATCGGGCTATTACAACGCGTGCGGCGTGCGTCCGTCGAGGTCGAAGGAGAAACCGTCGGATCGATCGGTCAAGGGCTGCTCGTGCTGGTCGGCATCGAACGTGGCGACGCCGAAGCGCAGGCAGATCGTTTGCTCGAACGGCTGCTCGGCTACCGCGCATTCGAAGACGCACAGCGCCGCATGAACCTGTGTTTGCGCGACATTGAGGGCGGATTGCTGATCGTGCCGCAATTCACGCTGGCCGCGGACACTGCCAAGGGAATGCGCGCTAGCTTCACCACCGCCGCCGAACCCGCGCGCGCGCGGCTGCTGTTCGCTTACCTGCTCGACCGCGCGCGCGCCACGTGGCCGCGCACGCAAAGCGGCCGCTTCGGCGCCGACATGCAGGTCAGCCTCATCAATGACGGCCCTGTCACCTTCATTCTGAGAGTGGAACCACCGCATTGATGACCCTTTGAACGGACCGCTGGCCGGCAAGCGCAAAACCCTCAATGGTTTGGCAGAAATGCCGATAGCAGATCCATGGCAAAGGGCTTCGGACTCCGACAGGATGTAGCGCGCCTCATCGCTCTATGCGGTGGGAAGGTGTCGCTGCGCGCGCCATCCGAGACCCGCAGGCCGGTGAGGAAAGTGCTTTTGATCCCGACGGTTACGGCGCTGATCAGCCTGCCGATACCGAGGGTGATGGCAGCCGAAGCGCAGGAACGCGGCCTCACCGACCTCAGCATTCAGGAATTGATGAATATCGAGGTGACCAGCGTCTCCAAGAAAGCCCAGAAACTTTCGGAGGCGCCGGCCGCCATTTTCGTCATCACCAACGAGGACATCCGCCGTTCCGGCGCCAGAAACGTCCCGGAGGCACTGCGGCTGGCGCCGGGCGTCGATGTCGCCGCTATCGGCGGTGGACGCTATGCCGTCTCCATCCGTGGATTCACCGGGCGCTTCAGCAACAAACTCCTGGTCCTGATCGACGGTCGCAGCATTTATACCCCTATATTTTCCGGTGTGGTCTGGGAAGCCCAGGGACCCGTGCTCGAAGATATCGAGCGTATTGAAATCATCCGTGGTCCGGGTGCCGCGATCTGGGGCGCCAATGCAGTTAACGGCGTGATCAACATCATCACCAAACATGCAACGGACACCCAAGGCATTCTCGCCTCTACCGGGACTGGCACCGAGGATCGTGACTTCGCAACGCTGCGCTACGGCAATCATGTCTCAGCGAACACGAGTTATCGCATCTACGGCAAAACCGAGGCGCGCGGCGAATCCGACGACGCTGCAGGTAATCCGGGGAACGACGGCTCCCATTCCTCACGCGCGGGTTTTCGGGTCGACAACGAACAAGACGATGGGCATCTTTCCGTGCAAGGTGAAGCGTTCAACTTCGCCGCGGGGGATCGGATTTTCTTTCCGCACTTCACGTCACCATACGACAGTACGCTTCGGGACAGCCAGCAACGTAACTCCGGCGGCGACCTGCTGGGTCGCTGGGATAAAACCCTGAGCGCGACGCAGGACGTGAGTCTGCAGACTTACTTCGATTTCTCGACGTTTGCGATCGAGAACTTTTCCGCTTTTCAGGTCAAGGTCGTCGACTTCGAATTTGAGCACCGCATTCGCGCGGGCGACCGCAACGACGTCACCTGGGGACTGAGCTACCGGAGTATGGGCTACCGTGCCGACGGCACCGAAACCAACAGCTTCGATCCGACCAGCCGCGATCTCAGAGTCGCCGGCGGCTTTGCCCAAGACGAAATCCGGTTGACGCCGGAAGCACTGCGCCTGACTTTCGGCGTCAAGGCCGAACACGACACCTATTCGGGCACGCAGTTCATGCCCGATATGAGTCTGCTATGGAATGTTGATGCAACGAACCAGATATGGACCGCGGTTTCCAGGGCGGTCCGTACACCCTCGGTCGCTGAGCGCGACGCAACTTACAGTACCAATGGCGTGACTCCGCCGAGTTCGAGCTCGCCGCTTCCTGTAGCGTTCGTGGCCGTACCAACGGGTTTCGGTACCGAGCGACTGATCGCTTTCGAGATCGGCTACCGCTCCGAGATCGCGGACAATTTGTCGCTCGATCTCACCAGCTTTGTCCATCATTACCGGGGATTGAGCGCATACGAGGTTACCGGTACCCCCGGTCCCGCCAGTTCTGGCGGCGTTCCATACATTAAAGTGCCGTTCACGATCTATAACGGTTTGTCGGGAGAGGAAATCGGTATTGAGGCGGCCGGAAACTGGCGGGTTAACGATTGGTGGCGGCTTCAGGTCAGTTACTCGCGCATGAGAATCAAATTTGGCGATGAAGTCGGCGATGGATCTATCGGCGCGTCTCCTCGCGGCATTCTCTCTTTGCGGTCCTCCATGGATCTCGTCGCCGGCACGCATTTCGATCTCTGGCTTCGGCACGTCGGGGACCGCCGCACACAAACGGCACTGGGATCGACCGATGTGCCGCAGTACACTACACTCGATTCAACATTATCGTGGAAGCTGCCATATCAGCTTGAGCTGTCGCTGGTGGGTAAAGACCTGCTGGACAGCCGCCATCCGGAATTCATCTCTAACATTGGTGTTTCCTCTGAACCGCTGACCGTGGAACGCAGCGCCTATATCAAGCTCACATGGACTTATTGAGGCGAACGGGCTTCGAGTCACGGATTGGCTCGGTTATCTAATTGGTTTCAGCGGAATCTTTCCGGCACCAATCTCAACGGTCTGCTTAAAATCGTCGCCCGGCAGATCCTGATCCTCAATAGTTTGAGGAAAATGCCGATACCCGGCCATGGAAAAAGGCTTGGCACTCTTACAGGATGTAGCCCATCTCATTGCTTCATGCGCTGGGCGGCTATGCGCGCGCACACCGTCGGGTATGTGCCGCAGGCCTATCACGAAAGCACTTCTGAAGAAGTTAACCGTCGCAGCACTGATCAGTCTGCCGGCATCAGCTGCGATAGCGGTCGAAGCGCAGGAACCCAGCCTGACCGACCTCAGCATTCAGGAATTGATGAATATCGAGGTGACCAGCGTTTCCAAGAAAGCACAGAAGCTTTCCGAAGCGCCCGCCGCCATCTTCGTCATCACCAACGAAGACATTCGGCGTTCAGGAGCAAGGAACATCCCCGAAGTATTGCGCCTTGCCCCCGGCGTCGATGTGGCTGCTACGGGTGGCGAACGCTATGCGGTCACCATACGTGGATTCAACAGCCGTTTCAGCAATAAGCTGCTGGTACTGATCGACGGCCGCAGTGTTTATACACCGATGTTTTCGGGTGTGATCTGGGAAGCTCAAGGACCGGTTCTGGAGGACATCGAACGTATCGAAGTGATCCGCGGCCCGGGTGCGGCGATCTGGGGCGCGAATGCGGTCAATGGTGTCATCAACATCATCACTAAACATTCAGCGGACACGCAGGGCATTCTCGCATCGGCCGGTACCGGCACCGAAAACCATGGATTTACGACGCTTCAATATGGAAATCACGTTTCATCGCAGACAAGCTATCGCGTTTACGGAAAAGCTGAGACGAACGCGGAATCCGATGACGCGGCCGGGAATCCGGGGAACGATGCCTCGCACTCGGCGCGCGCAGGCTTTCGGGTCGACAGTGAACAGGGCGATGGACGGCTTTCAGTGCAAGGCGAAGCGTTCAGCTTTGCAGCCGGCGACCGTATCGATTTTCCGCAGGTGACGCTGGACTATTCACAGGTGCCCCCAGCCTATTCAACCATACAGAACGTCCAGTCGCATGATTCAGGCTCCAATCTGCTCGGCCGTTGGGACCGGACCTTGAGCCCGACGCAGGATCTGAGCTTACAGACCTATATTGATTTCTCAGCATATGGAATCAAGGACGTCACTGCTTCTCAGGTCAAGACCATAGACTTTGAATTCGAGCACCGCATTCGTGTGGGAAGCCGCAATGACATTACCTGGGGGCTCGATTACCGAAACCTGGGCTATCGCACCGAAGATCAGGAACTCATCAGTTTTACTCCCCGCAGCCGTGATCTGAGAACCGCCAGCGGGTTTGCCCAGGACGAAATCCGCCTGACGCCGGAGTCCTTGCGCATGACGCTGGGCGCCAAGGTCGAGCACGATACTTACTCGGGCACTCAATTCATGCCGGATGCGCGGTTGTTGTGGAATGTCGATGCGACAACTCAGGTCTGGGCCTCAGCTTCCAAGGCCGTGCGCACACCTTCTGTGGGCGAACGCGACGGCGATTTAAGCGTCAGCAGCGTCATCGCGCCAAATTCAGGGTTGAACCCGACTTCGCTACCGGTTCGCCCCGAGTCGGTACCGAGTGATTTCGGACCTGAGCGGTTGAGCGCGATCCAGATCGGCTACCGCTCCGAGGTGGCAAGCAATTTTTCGCTCGATCTCACGGGTTTTCTTCACGACTACAAGGAGCTGCGCTCGTTCCAATTTCTCAATAACTCCAATATTCACCCACATCTCGCCTATGCCGGCAGCGTTCCTTACTACGTTCTGCCATTCGATGCCGGTAATGGTCTGTCCGCTCAGGAATTAGGTATCGAATTGGCTGCAGACTGGCGGGTCAGTCACTGGTGGCGGTTGCAAGCGAGTTATGCCCGCAGCAGAATCAAGCTCGGCGGTCCCGATTCCGACGGGACCCTCGATGCGTCTCCTCGCGGTCTGCTCTCGCTGCGCTCGTCGATGGAAGTTGCCAGCACATATTTCGACCTCTGGTTGCGACATACCGGGCAACGCAGCGCTCTGCCCGGTAGCAACACATTTGTTCCGCAGTTTACGACGCTCGATTCGGCACTATCCTGGAGGCTGCCATATCAATTCGAGCTATCGGTCGTCGGCAAAGATTTGCTGGACAGCCGGCATCCGGAATTCGTCACAAGTATTATCTCGTCGGAGCCGCTGACGGTTGAGCGGTCCGCCTATGTCAAGGTCACTTGGACCTATTAAGCGGGCCGACACACCCGAGTCCGACCGGCTACTAGCCCGGATGCGTCATGAGTATGTGACGATTGCGGGCTGAAGGGGCGTGGCGT
>CAZOOK010000052.1:0-29651 GCA_964581385.1 uncultured Salinisphaerales bacterium | reverse complement strand
ACCACGGGGAGTCCCCCGTCATAGCCGGGGGCTTACCTCACTGAGTTACACCAAAAGCAGGTTGCTCCGTGTATTCTCAGCGATGAATTCGCGCGGTTGCGTGATTCGGTATCTGCCTCAACATGACGACCGCTCCTTCGGGAATCCAGCGCCCCATTGGGCCCGCCGCGACCAGCCGATGCCATTGCACCAAGGTATCGCCCAGCGGATAGGCGATACCATGGTCAAACAGATTTGTCTCTGCGCTCGTGGCTTAGTAGAGCCGGGTCGTACGGATGGGGACAGAGCTGACCATTGCGGATAAGAGGGGTGTGACCATGCGTTCAGACATCGTGCCAGGAAAGGCTTTTCCGGACTATGAGCTGCCGGATCACGTGGGCAAGCCGCGCAAGCTCAGTGAGCTGCAGGGCGAGGATCCTCTGATCCTTACGCTTTCACGCGGTCACTATTGCCCAAAGGAGCACCAGCAGCATCTCGAGCTCGCCGCCTTCTATCCCAAAATCGCGGTGGCTTACACTCAGGTTGTCACGATTGCCACCGACGATCACCATACGCTGCAGGAATTCCGCGCGTCAGTGGGCGCGCAATGGGTGTTTCTGTCCGACCCGAAGCGCATAGTTCAGAAGGATCTCCTCATCCAGGAATACACCGACCCCGAGCATGACCCGATGATCCCGCATACGCTGGTGCTCAAGCCAGGTCTTGTGATCCACAGCATCTACAACGGCTATTGGTTCTGGGGACGGCCGTCGACCGCCGATCTTTGGCGTGACCTGCGCAGCCTGACGAGCGAGATTCGCCCGGATTGGGATCTGAGTACGCCTGGACTGCGCGAGGCCTGGAATGCGGGTGACTTCTCGCGTTTCCACGGATGGAACAAGCAGCGCGGGGTGAAATAGCGACGTGCCGCCACGCCTCGTAGCCGTCAATGTTGGACTGCCGCGCGAGCATACGTGGCGCGGCCGGATTGTACGAACAGGTGTCTGGAAAGAGCCGGTGGCCGGGCGGCGGATGGTGCGGCGGCTCGATATCGACGGCGACGGACAAGCGGACCTCAAAGGTCATGGTGGCGAGCAGCGCGCGGTGCTGGTCTATCAGCTCGAGTCCTACCGCTATTGGGAGCAGGAACTTCACCGGTCGCAGTTCCCCTTTGGCCAGTTCGGGGAAAACTTCACGGTTGACGGTTTATCGGACCGCGAAGTGTGCATTGGCGATCGCTACCGCATCGGGGATGCGCTGTTGGAGGTCACCCAGCCACGCGTCACTTGCTACCGCGTCGGACTGCGGATGGACGAGCCGCGGATGGCGGCCCTGCTTGTCTCGCACGGCAGGCCGGGCTTCTACCTGCGCGTACTCGAGGAGGGTCTGGTAGGCGCAGGCGATGAGATCGTCAAGATCGCCGACGGACCGGAGCGCATGACAGTCGCCGAGATCAACGCCTTGCTCTACCTGCCAGGACATAAGCGCGAAGATCTGCAGCGCGCGCTGCGCATACCGGCGCTGAGCTTAGGGTGGCAGGAATCGTTTCGTGCGCTGCTGGATCATCCTTCGGATAATCACTCGAGCGCGGGAAATGCCGGGCTCTCGGCGGAAAATGGCCCGCCTCCCGCCTGGGAGGGTTTCCGTGCTCTGCGCGTCTCGCGCATCGATCAGGAAACTCCGACGGTATTCTCACTGGCTCTCGCATCACTCGATGGGCAGTCATTGGCGAGCCCACTGCCCGGACAGTTCGTTGTTCTGCGACTGCATCCGGACCCGGCTGCTGCACCGCTGCTGCGCAGCTACTCGCTCTCCAGCGCACCCGATGCCGATCACTACCGCATCAGCATCAAGCAGGAGGTGCATGGCGCGGCCAGCAGCTACTTGCATGAGCGTATCCGTGTCGGAGATTGTCTGGACGTGAGCGCACCCAGGGGTGCATTCACGCTGACGCCGGACGAGCGGCCGGCGGTGCTGCTCAGTGCGGGGGTCGGCATCACTCCGGTGCTGGCAATGCTGCATGCGCTCGCCACGACAAGGTCGACCCGCGAGGTTTGGTGGTTGTACGGCGCGCGCAACGGTGCGGAGCATCCCTTCGCGCAGGAGTGCGATGAGCTGCTGCGGCAGATCCCTCGAAGTTGCAGATACGTCGTTTACAGTCAGGCATCAGTCTCAGAACCTCCGGGCGGTGACTTCGATGCTCGCGGACATTTGAATCTGGATGTATTGACGCGCCTCAAGGTACCAACGCAAGCGGATTTCTACCTGTGCGGTCCAGTTGGATTCTTGCAAGACCTGACCCGAGGCCTTTTGAGCCTGGGCGTCGCACCAGACCGCATCCACTCCGAAATCTTCGGTCCCGGGGCATCGTCGACGCCCGGGATCAACGAGCAGCGGCCGCCTCCCCATGCGCCGGCAGGGCCCGTCCGAAAAGGGCCACACATCTCGTTCGCGCGTTCCGGACTCTCCGTGGAATGGGATGCACGTTTTCAGAACCTGCTCGAGCTCTGCGAGGCCTGCGATGTTCCCGTTCGTTGGTCATGCCGCACCGGGGTGTGCCATAGCTGTGAAATCGCGCTGATTGGCGGGAGTGTTACCTACGAGCCGGAGCCTCTGGATGCCCCCGCGAGCGGCAATCTGCTGATCTGCTGCTCGCGTCCTTCGGCAGATGTCGTGATCGATCTGTAGTCACGGAGGCAGAAGGATTAACCGGCATCAGTTTTGATCGTCCGAATTGGCCGTCAGGTGCACTGTGTCCAGGTTCAGCTTCTTTCGGGCCGTACGAACATCGTGTGCGGAGACGCCGGCCGCCTGATTGCCCCAACTGTTGCGCAGGTAGGTCGAGACGTCCGCGACCTCCTTATCGTCGAGCTTCCAGGCGAAGCTCGGCATGGCGAACGGCGAGGGATGCGTCGGGCTGGTTCCTATGCGCGCACCGGCGAGAATCAAATGCTCGAGTCCTAAAGGATTGGACTGTTGAAGCGCGGCATTGGGCCCGAGCGGGGGAAAAATTCCCGGCTGGCCGACGCCGTTTTCCAGGTGACAAGAGGAGCACGCATCCGAATAGATCGCGGCTCCTCGGCGCATCGCGCCTTCATCCGGTGTGCTGTTGGCAACGCTCGGGCTGGCGGATTGGCTCTTTAGTTACACGGCGATCGCGTGACGATCAGCATCACTCATGAGCGAAGTGGAGTAGGTAACAACCTCGCCCATCGGGCCGCCGGCGTCCGCGCGCGCATTACGCCCATTCTGCAAATACTCTGCAATGTCATCGACGCTCCAGGCACCGAGTCCGGTGCGAGAATTACCTGTGAGGTCCGGGGCCACCCACTGATCGAGACTCCCATTCCTTAAGGCAGAGCAGTAGAAATCGCCATCGGAGTCACTCTAGCAATAGTTGTCACGAATCATTGTGCCGGGCTTGATTCAGATCAATATCCCGACGCCACTGTTCTACAACTTGATACAGTGTCTAAAGCTGTCTCGGAGCGTGTGCCGGTGGTGCCCTCACCCGAAAAATTCAGTCTCATGGCGGTAATGCGTCGGTTCACCCTCTTTTATCTGGTGGCTGCCTGAGTACTTACAGCCGTGGCGGCGCTTGGTGTTCGTCTGGATGAACGGGGACGGTTGGGGGAGACGATTGCCCGCGAAAACGGCAAGATTCAAATCGCCGAGGGTCTGTTTTCGCAAGAGTTCGCGTCGGCGACCGCCGATACGCGCTTTCTGGCTGGGCTGCCGGCGCTGCAGGCCTATTTGGACCACGGCGGCACGGAGCGCCGCGATGACTTGGCGAATATCCTGCTGGTGTTCACCGCGGAAGAGAAGCTCTACGACAAGGTACGTCTGATCGACGCCAGCGGTCAGGAAATTATTCGAATCAATCTGAATGACGGCAAGCCGCAAATCGTGCCGGCGCGGGAGCTGCAAAACAAAGCGGCTCGATATTTTTTCGGGGATTCCATCGCGCTCAACCGCGGAGAAGTGTACGTCTCGCCGTTGGATCTGAACGTGGAGCATGATCGGCTGGAGGTCCCGTACAAGCCGACGCTGCGTTTCGGCACACCTGTATTCGACGCCCACGGTCGGAAGCAGGGCGTGGTCATCCTCAATCAACTCAGTAGCCGGTTGCTGCAACGCTTTCGGGACATTTATCGAAGCGATAATCCAAGCGACAATCCGGAAGGTTTCATGCTCGTGAACCGCGACGGTTACTGGTTGAGTGGCGCGCGTCGCGCGGACGAATGGGGTTTCATGCGCGGCCAAGCTGATCTCAGCTTCGCACATGATTTTCCGGAGGAATGGCGAACCATCGGCAGCACCGAGCACGGCACGCTGCGCAGCAAACGAGGGCTGTTTGTCTACGATACCTTCCGTCCATTACAGGAAAGCCAGCGCACATCGAGCGGCTCAGTGCAGCCACTGGTCGCCAGCCAGCGCGAGCTGATGGCGAACGAGTACCAATGGAAGATCATATCGCTGACCCCCGTTGCGGTGCTTGCGGGCGAAGGCCGCACTGGTGAGTGGTTGATACTGGCAATGGCGTACTTCCTGCTGGCCGTCGCCACGTGGATCGCGGTCCAATTCAGCATGAGCCGACGGCAGGCCCGGTCGGAGCTGCTGGAAGAAGAGGCCCGCCTGCGTGAAATTGCCGAGACCATGAGCGAAGGCCTGCTGGTGACCGATGCCAACGGCGTGATTTCTTTTTCCAACCCGCGGGCTTCCCGTCTGCTGGGCTACACAGGCGGCGAGCTACGCGGCGCAGACCTGCACGAGTTGCTGCACGTGCATAGCGACGGTACACCGTCGCCACGCGAAGAGTGCCGAGTCCTGCAAGTCATGCACAGCGGCGTGTCTGACCGCGCGATCGAGGAGACCTTCCGCAGAAAGGACGGCACGCTGGTTTCCGTTGAGACCAACGTAAGCGTTATCTCGCGCAACCAGGGCAGGGTTGGTTCCATCTCCACGTTCCGCGACGTGACCGAGGTCAAAGAATTGCAGGCGCGGCTGCGCGACCAAGCGCTGCGCGATGCCATGACCGGCCTGTTCAATCGCCGGTACTTTGAGGAGACGCTGGCGCGCGAACTGGCTCAGGCTGTGCGGTACAACCATCCCCTGAGCGTTGTTATGGCCGACATTGATCATTTCAAATCTGTTAATGACACCTATGGTCACCAGGCGGGCGATGAGGCGCTTAAAACCTTCGCCGATCTGATGAAACACAACACCCGCGGCAGCGACTTAGCTTGCCGTTATGGCGGCGAGGAATTTATGTTGCTGCTCGCCAACACGCCGAGGTCGGGCGCCCATGCGTGCGCCGAGCAACTGCGTCTCGCGCTGGCACAATCCAGCGTGCCTTGGTCAACATCAACGATCTGCATGACCGCCTCTTTCGGTGTGGCATCATTTCCCGAAGACGCAGCAACGGCCGAGCAGTTGATTGCCGCCGCCGATGCCGCGTTGTACGCAGCCAAGAGCGCCGGTCGCAACCGGGTGTGTGAGGCTGCTGCGACCTCTGAGCATGAATAGCCGCCTGCCCGTCTGATCCCGGAAATCGCCGTCGATCGCGCGCCAGAGAGCATCAGAGAAATAGCTCCAGGTGCGGAACCGATCCGCTGCTATGTCGGTAAGTGGGCGCAGGCGCCGCCGGCAGAGGCAGCACTTCGAGCGTAGTAACACTCCATTCCGCAACGGGGGAAACTGAATCCCGCTCGGAATTCGCGAGCCCCGTGCTGATCCAAATCAAGCGAGCGGATTAACCGCGTCCCCCCCGACTCCCGCCGAAGCCCCATTGATCCATGTCAACACCGTCGATGTTGAAAGCTGTTAGATTCCGTAACACAGGGCTAATTCTACTCTTCCGGCATTCGGCAGTTAGTGCATCCGCAATGCTTGGTCGCGTTATTCGCACTTGTTTCTTATGAGCACGGGCAGGAGGCCAGAACAGTGCAAAGGAAACTCGTATCGTCTGATTGTCTTCCGCTGAACTGCCGAAATGTCTTCGTGCCACCCGCGGCCTTGCTCAATTCGCCTGTGGCGGAGTCCGGTGTCGATGGCGATGCGCTTCCGAGGCGTCGATGGCGGTTAAGGATTCATCATCGCCGCGGCGGTGGAGTTCGATCCCTTCGTCGATATCCTGAGAAAACGAACGCTCCAGTGAATCAGCCGCGCCTCGTTGCTGCACAAGGGGCGATATGGATATCGATCAGTTAATCGAACATTCCGGTCCACTCGGACTTCATCGCGCCGCGACCTCCATTCGTGTGCTGCAGTTCGAGAGCGATCCGAGTGACGCTGCGCCGGTCCAGCACGAACTGCGCAAGCTCGGAATCACCGTTACAGCGCAGCGTGTCGGCGCTCGCGAAGAATTCGAGCATGCGCTCGACGAGTTCGCGCCCGACATCGTGCTGCTCGACTACAAGCTACCGGACTTCGACGGCGCCACGGCGTTGAAATTCGTACGTGAACACCATCCGGAGATTCCTGCGGTGATGGTGACGGGGGGCGCCGTTAAGGAGGAAGCGGTGATTGAGCTGCTCAAGGCGGGTGCCGCTGACTGCGTTCTCAAGGACAACCTGGCGCGGCTGGCGCCTGCAGTGCGCCGCGCTCTTTTACGGGAGCAAGGCATTCGTGCGCGCAAGGCAGCCGAAAAATTGGTTCGGAAATCCGAACTGCGCTACCGGCGCCTGTTCGAGGCAGCCCAGGATGGCATCCTGATGCTTGATGGCCAGACCGGCACCATCATCGACTCCAATCCGTTTCTGACCGACCACATCGGCTACAGCCGAGATGAGTTGCTTGGAAAAATGCTGTGGGAGATCGACTTGTTTGTGGATAAAGAGGCCTCGAAGATGGCCTTTATCGAATTGGAGCACCACGCTTATGTCCGCTACGAAAACCTGACGTTCCGACGGAACGATGGCGGTACTTTGGAAGTCGAGTTTGTCAGCAACGCGTACGACGTCGATGGTACGCGCGTCTATCAATGCAACATCCGCGACATCACCGATCGCCGCCGCGTCGAGCGGGCTCTGAACGAAAGCGAACTGCGCTTTCGCAGCATGATCGAAAATGCTTCGGACGTGATCAGCGTGATCCGCCCTGATGGCACCTTCGGCTACGTCAGCCCTGCGATTTACGAAGCTGGAGGCTACGAACCAAAAGAGCTCATCGGACACAACTTGTCCGAAGTGGTAGACCCATCCGATCTTGCAGCAGCTCAAAGCGCCCTGGCAACGATCATCGCTCGCCCGGACGAACCGCTGCGATTCGATCTGCGCCTCATCCACAAAGACGGCTCGGTCCGCTATACGGAGTCCGTGGCGCGGAACCAGCTCGGCGTGCCTGGCATTGAGGGCATGGTTCTCAGCACTCGCGACGTCACCGAGAGACGCCGCTCTGAGGAGTCACTGCAAGCCGCGCATGAACGATTGCAGTCGGCAACGGAAGGCGCCGCTGCGGGCGTATGGGACGCGGATCTGCGGACGCAGAAAATGACCTGGGATTCGCGGTTGCGGCAGCAATACGCACTGGACGTTACCGAGCCGGATCCCGACTTGTCGACGTGGCTGGACCGCGTCCACGTCGACGACCGGGCTCCGGTGCGCGAAAAGCAGCTCGCGGCCATGCGTGGTGAAGTGGAACGGTTCGATGCCGAATTTCGCGTGCCTACGCCCGGCGGTGCGGAGCGCTGGTTCCGCTCGTTCGGGAAGATCTTTCGTGATCAGGATGGCGTTGCGCTGCGTGCCACCGGCATCAACATCGACATTACCGACAAGAAGCGCCTTGGTGAAGACAAAGCGCGGGCAGAAGCTGCCGTATTGGCAAGCGCGCGCCGCTTCCGCGTCATGATCGAAAATGCCGCCGATGTCATCGCGATCACCGATGCGGGCGGGGTGATGACCTACATCAGTCCATCGCTGCAAGTGATCACGGGCTATTCACCAGAAGAGACACTCGGTCGAAGCGTGTTCGACTTCGTCGATCCCGCGAGCGTGGACGATTTCAAAGTGAACTTCACGGAGTTGGTTCAGTAACCGGATGGGATCCAACGCAACGAGCGGTGGTACCGGCGCAAGGACAGCACCTTGCGATTGTTCGATTCGGTGGCCCGCAACCTGCTGCACGATCCGGCTGTCGCCGGCATCGTTGTGAACCTGCGCGATATTACCGAGCGCACCACTGCACAGGCTGCGCGCGCGCGACTGGCCGCCATGGTCGAAGGATCCAACGACACCATCAGGGGGGCAACGCTTGAAGGCATTATCACCGACTGGAATCGGGCGGCGGAGCAGTTGTTTGGGTACTCCCGCGATGAGGCGATCGGGCAGCCGGTCGCCATGCTTCTTCCCACAGAGGATCAAGCGCAAGTGGCCGCACGGATTCAACGGCTGAGCGTGGGGGAGTCCATTGGCAGCGACGAAGGAGTTGCAGTGCGCAAGGACGGATCGCGCTTCGACTTCAGCCTTGCTCTTTCGCACATTTGCGATAGTCACGGCAGTCCGATCGGGATTACGGCAATCGTGCGGGCCGTTTCGGCTCGCAACGCGCAGGAGCTTGCCTTGCACCGCGTGAACCGCGCGCTGAAGACGCTGAGTGCCTGTAGTTCGGTGGTGGTTCATGCAACGTTGGAAGAGCAACTTGGGCAGGAAATGTGCCGCACGATCGTCGCGAGCGGTGGCTACCCCGCGGCGTGGGTGGGTATGGTGGAGTCAGACAACGAAAGGTCGGTTCGACCGGTTGCCTGGACGGGGGTGAACGAGAATTTCATTCAGGGCTTGCGCATCACCTGCGCGAACACCGAACGGGGCCGCGGGCCCACGGGACGCTGCATCCGCAGCGGAACTCCACAGATCGTGAGGGACATTGAGCTTAGTCACGACATGATTCCCTGGCGCGAAAATGCTGAAAAGTCTGGTTATAAGTCCGGTTTGTCGCTGCCCCTCTCGGGACCGAGTGGTGCGTTTGGGGTCATGGTCATTTATGCGGTGGAACCTGACGCTTTCGACGCCGACGAGCTAGCCCTCCTTCTGGAAATGTCCGCTGATCTCTCTTTTGGTATCACTTCGTTGCGCACCGCAAATTCCTACGCACGAGGGCTGCTCAGGCTGGAGCGCAGCATGGAAGGCACGGTGCAGGCACTCGCCGCCACCGTCGAAACACGGGATCCATACACGGCCGGCCACCAGCGACGCGTTGCCCTCATCGCCACGGCCATCGCAAAGGAAATGGGTCTCGCCGATGACACGGTGCGCGAACTGGAGCTGGCGGCAAGCATTCACGATATCGGCAAGATCAATGTCCCCGCGGAAATTCTGTCCAAGCCCGGCAAGCTGTCGTCTATAGAATTCGAGCTGATCAAGACCCACGCCGAAGCCGGCTTCCAGATCGTAAAAAATATCGATTTCGCTTGGCCCGTAAGCGAGATCATCCGCCAGCATCACGAGCGTCTGGACGGCAAAGGCTATCCGCGCGGTCTCAAGGCTGAGCAGATCCTGCCGGAAGCGAAGATTCTCGCTGTGGCGGATGTGGTCGAGGCTATGAGTTCCCACCGCCCGTATCGTCAGAGCAAAGGCGTGGACACTGCATTGGAAGAGATCGATAGGAATCGCGGTACACAGTTCGACACCGACGTCGTGGACGCCTGCCTGAAGCTGTTCCGCGAGCGCGGATTCAAGATTGCGGATTAACCCGCATTATTCATGAAGCCGCCGGAGAATCCCGCGCCATGACTTATCGGAAGTGATATTCGCAGGCGAGCGCATTGACGACATTTCGTCATGGGAATTCTCGAGCTGGATCGGCGCTGGCCTGCCTGCGGCGTGTGGCGCACCGGGCTTCACTCGTCCCATGGAACAACCATGGGACTCGCTCCAGCCCGGCACTCCACATGCCTCGGCGACGGCCATCGCTCGATCCGCTTCATGAATAATGCGGATTAAGACGGATTCCTCGCGCGTCAGCGGCTTTTTTCAGTTCGCGACGGACCTTGCGCAGATCAGGTCGAGTAAGCCACCCAGCACTTTTTCGATAGCGTCCTGCCGCAGCAGTCGCAGGCCACCCGCCTGCGCCGCGTCGACAATCTGCGGCACCGTACCGCGGATACGGATCAGATGTTTGACTTCGGAATTGCTGCTCAACAGCTCGTAGATGCCAGTGCGGCCGCGGTAACCGTTCTTGCATTCCTTGCAGCCTACCGCTTCATACAACAGGATCTGGCCACTGTTCCCGAATGTTGTGCGCCATTGGGCGAGCACGGTCGCTGGTTCGAGCTTCGACCCCGCACAGTATTCTGCAAGCAAGTCGGAAATCTCGTTTTCGCTGGCGGGGTGCGACCGTTTGCATTTCGGACACAGCTTGCGCGCCAGCCGTTGCGACAGGATGCCAATCAATGCGTCTGCGAAATTGAATGGGTCCATGCCGAATTCGAGCAGGCGCACCACGCTCTCAGCGGCGCTATTGGTATGCAGGGTGGAAAACACCAGATGGCCGGTCAGCGATGCCTCGATGCCGATCTTGGTCGTCTCCGGATCGCGCATTTCGCCGACCATAATCACATCCGGGTCAGCTCGGAGGAAAGCGCGCATGGCGTTCGCAAAAGTCCAATCGATGCGGCTGTTGATCTGCACCTGGCGTAGTCCGGGCTGGGTGATTTCCACCGGGTCCTCAGCGGTCCAGATCTTGATGTCGGGCCGGTTGATGTGGTGCAGTACGGAATGTAGCGTGGTGGTTTTGCCGGAACCCGTCGGTCCACACACTAGGATCAGACCATAGCTGCGCGTGACCATCCGCTTGAGTTCCTCGAGGTCGCGCTCACACAGGCCGAGCTTGTCGATGGGCAGCGGTTCGACCCCGCCAAGTATGCGCATGACGATATCCTCGAGCCCATTCGAGGTCGGCACCACCGCGACGCGCAGTTCGATCGGCAGCGGACCGAACCTGGCGAAATTGATCTTGCCATCCTGACCGTGCCGATGCTCCGCAATGTCCAGACCGGCCATGATCTTGAGGCGCGAAACCAGGGCGTTTCGATAGGACGACCGAAGCTCCAGGTAGTCCTCGAGTTCGCCGTCCTTGCGGAAGCGTATGCGAGTTGCGCTTGTGCCCGGATTGGCCTCGATGTGGATATCAGATGCACCTTGTGCATGCGCTTCGATGATGATTTTGTTGACCAGCCTGACCAGGGCGTTATCGGTCACATTCAGGTCTTCTTCCTTGTCCTTGGCGGGGTGGTAGGAGAGGGCGTCGCCCTTGGCGAGTTCCATCGTCAGTTCTTCGACCCGAACCTGCGAAAGATCACCGGGAGTCCCGTCGCCCGCTTGAGCCGACGCGGGACGCGCTGAACTCGGTTCGAACTCGGGGTGCGGTCTGTCGTAGCTTGAATACTCTTTGAGGATTCTCAGTTTGAGATCCTCAGGATTAGCCATTACCGGCGTTATGGCCAAGCCGGTGGCGAACCTCACGTCCTGCGAAAAACCCAGACTCAGGGGACTTTCGACCGCCACCACCAGGGATGTGCCTATGAGCAGCAACGGCAGTACCTGATCTTTGATCGCCAAGTGCGCGCTCAGCAGATCGAGAACGGTCGGATCAATCTTGAACTCACGCACATTAACGTAGGGAATTCCGAGCTTGTCCGACAGCACCATCTGGACCAACCGCGGCGTGACGATGCCCATATCGATGAGTATGTCGCCCAGCCTGCGCCCGCGGCGTTCCGCCTGGATGCTCAGTGCTTCCGCGAGTTGCTCGGGGGTGATCACTCCTTCTTCGATCAGAATCTCGCCCAGTCGCATCTTTCGTGGGAGTTGCCGCTGTTTTTGCAGCGCCTGCTTGAGTTCCTCCGCCGATACGATCGCGCGATCAATGAGTTGCTTGCCAAGCTGCTCCTGGCGCAGCGCCGCCTGTTTGCTGAGTGCCGCCGAAAGCGCCTCGTCGCTGACCAGTTTTTTTCCGGTCAGCACTTCGCCCAGCATCGGCCCGATCTGAACGTCCGCCACTTGTTGCGCCGGAATGAAGCAACTGGTCGTCAGACTGGGATCGTCGGCGAGCAAAAACAGGAACACGCCCGCTTCGTTTCTGATGAACCCCCGCGTCTTGCCTCTCAGCTTTTTTTGCTTGTCGCGAAAACTGACCACGAAATCTTTTTCGATCGGCACTTCGGCTTCACTCGCGCCAACCCCTAGGATCGCTGATACGTGGTGCACGAAAGCGTTCTTCGCGACGAGCTTGATGAGACGGACATTCTGCAGGTCGAGTCCTTCCGGGCCGGGCTGGCCGGGAACCTGTACGGCGACGAAATTCAACTCTGGTTCGAATCTCAACAGCTTAGCCGCCATCTTGCGACCGGTGACAAACTCGACCTGGCACTCCCGGTTCGGGGTTAAGTCGCCTGGGGCAGCATGAAAAAATGGCGGTGCCGGCCAATTGAAAGGTGCTTCCAACTCGACTTGAGCGTGCACGCGATCGCCTCGCCCGGAGCGGGCTTACGGGACATCAATTTCTAACATACCTGAACAACATATGCATTGATTCAGGTCAAGGGCACGTGACCCTCAGGCTCGGCGGCGGCGTTATAACCACTCCGCAACACGGCCATGGTGCGAACACATTCCCCAGTGGTGCTGCCGGGAGCCAACTCAACGACACCGTTAACCCTACCCGCGGTTGGTGCGGAGTCAGCCGCCGGCAGCTGAGTTCAAGGTAGCGCTAAAAAATGACAGTTTGATGTGCGTACAGAGATAGGAGACGGGGCCGGAAGCTTCGCCAAATCCCTTGAACAGCGAACACTGAAGCACACGTAATCAGATTTGTGCGATGCGGTCGGAGTCGTTGCGCCTTCACGGCGTCTTTGGTGACCGCCGAGCGGCCGCCAGTTGCTGCACCGCTTGCAGAGATCGATCAACATTGTCAGTGGGAGCAAGGCCACCTAGGCTCGCCGCTATTTTGCCATCGGAGGTAACGATGAAGGTCGTGCGTTCGGCAAAGCCGTGATCGATTTCGACGCCGCGCGTATCTTTCTTACCCGCCACCGCATCCTTTATCGTGAGATCGAAGGACTTGGCGATGTTGCCGCCTGCATCGGAGGCGACAGGAATCTTTCCCGCGCAATAATGCGGATCTGCGGAGAAGTCATTGAGTCTGGCAATGCTGTCGAGAGACACGCCGATGATGGTGGCGCCGGCAGCGATGAACTTGTCGTAGTTCACCGCGAAGGTGTGTGCCTGGAGATTGCACCCGCCGGTAAATGCCGATGGATAGAAGTAGACCACCACGGGGCCTTTCTGCAACGCTTGTTTGAGAGAGAAGGTGAAAGTCTTGCCGGCAAGCGAGGCCGGCGCCGTGAAATCGGGTGCGCTGTCGCCCTGCGTCAAAGCGGCTATCGCGGGCAGCGCAATTGCACCCGACAACACGCAACCTAATAGAAAGTACCTCATTTCATTACTCCTGAAAGTGAAAAGCCAAGAGACCTTACCGGATCGGCAATGATGGTGCGATCGCTTGTCGCCACTACCGGAAATGGCCACTGTACAAAGACAAGCTGCTTCTCCGACAGGTCCGTCCGGGCAGTGACGGCAGTTCAGAAGATATCGTCTCCCTCAACCTGAGCGATGTGGAAATATTGACGCAGCTTTATCCACTTCCCTTGGGATCAGGCAAGATGGCCTGCCAGATCATGTCGAAATCCTTCTCGCGGAGACCCTTGCTTAGCGCAATCGCGCGGGCGTCAGATGGGTTGAGCTTCTCGTGCTGGACCAATAGTGCGCAGGTGGCGCACAGCCTGCCGTAGTAGAGTGCTCTGCCTATCGGACTCAGACGATTGATCGGCCGCTTGTCGATTTGTTCCTGGATGGCGTGCTGGACCGGCTGTGCCAATTCCCAGTTCTGGGCGATCGCTTTAGAGGTTTTGTCGGCACTTTCTTCCAGCAGGGTGATGAACACTGAAGCCTGGGGTTGGATGGTGGGCGATTGCGTGTATTTGTCCACCGTAACCCGGAACAGAACGATCCACCCTATCGAGCTGAGCAATGCAGTGAGATGGGCCAGAAAATTATCGCAGCCGATCGTACGGCGAGCGTAAACCTGTGCCGCCAGAGCGGATTTAAGCGTCTGGTCCCAGATTACTTCCGAGAATTTGTCGAAGCAGCCCTTCGGTACTTTGAACACCGGCTGCAGCACCGATGACGATATCAGTGCGCGCAGGCCGTCGGTTCCCAGCTGCATGATCGCGCGGTCAAGGGTGTCATATGCATCGCTGGATGTGCGGTAGTAGGGACTGTTGGCGATCTTGAGCACGTCTCCGGTAAGAACCGGATCCTGCATGATGATTCTGACCAGTTCCTTCACTGCGCCATCGTTGCTCTTCATCGCTTTGAACAACTGCGGAATCACCATTGGCTTTCGCGGGAAATACTGACGGTCGCTGCCCGACTCGCGTAGCGAGTGGCGCACCTGCTTCAGAATCGTGGTCTCCTCGGCGTTCGTGCCCTGCGCGCTGGACGATGGTCCAAACGCCAGTTCGTAAAGTTTTTGGCTGATATCGGCCGTTGTCGCATCGGCGAAGGGGATGTCGCCGCCGGTGGACGCGACACGATCGAGCTTCGGTACATTGGATGCCGCTGCTGAGGTTTTCTGAGTATTGACGGGTTCGTCGCCGACACGCTTCTGCCGGTATTTCTGGCGCCGCCGGTCAGCCATGAATGCGAGACCCGCCACCAGAAGAAAGGCGACAAGAGCAACGACGGCTCCAGTAAGTAAGTGGATGTTCATGCGCTCAATGCGGTTGCAATGGCTAGTTTATCGGCCAAATTGTGATAGTGCCTGAGCGGATCGTTGGGTCCGACAATGGGATGCCGTCATTTCCGAAGCTGCTGACTAGTGGTCCTCCTCTCCAAACAGCCATGGCATTCGCTAGCGGATTTCACCGAACGCGCGAAGCAGTGGCGTCATCGTCAATCCCTGCACAATGACCGAAAACGCGACCACGGCGAAGGCGACCGTCACAATTTCAGCACTGTGCGGAATATCGGGCGGGAGTCCCAGAGCGAGCGCGAGCGCCAGTGCACCGCGCAGACCGCCCCAAACCATGATGTGCTGATGCTTCATATCCACGCGCTGATTCGAGCGGGAAAATAGTGTGCATAACGGATAGATCGCCACTGCACGCCCCAGCAGCACGAAAGCAATGCCGACCGTCACCGCGCCCCACATGCCGGCCAGACTCTGCTGGGCTTCACGTATGCCGATCAACAGAAAAATAAGTGAATTAGCGACAAAAGCGGCGAAATCCCAGAACGATATGACCGCTTCCTTGCTGCTCTCTGAAATTACTCCGTTCACGCCGACATTGCCGATCAGGAGACCCGCCGTCATCGAGGAAAGTATGCCGGAGCAATTGAAGTGTTCAGCGAGAAGGAACGAGCTGTAGGCCGCAACCGTGGTGAGCGTCAGTTCGACGAGACGGTCTGTTGTGCGTCCAGCCAGTAGAAGGAGGAAACCCGCAACCACAAGTCCGACGAATATACCGCCGCTGATATTCAGCGCCAGCGAACCGAGGGTTTCTGTGAATCCGATTGAGTGGCCACCGGCAATTGCCAGCGTTACCACGAATGCAATCGCTGCAGTGCTGTCGTTGAATAGACTCTCAGCTTCCACCAAGAGTCGCAGACGGCCATGAACACCCGCTTCTTTGAAGTTGGCAATCACCGAGACCGGATCGGTTGCCGCGATCAAGGTGCCGAAAACCAGGGCTCCCGACCATTGCCAGCCGATGACATAGTGCATCCCTGCTGCAGTGACAAGGGCCGATAGCATCATGCCCAGGCTTGCCAGCGTCACTATGACGGGAAGGTCTCGCTTCAGTTCCTGCCAGCCAATATACAGCGCTGCTTCAAACACGAGTGGCGGAAGAAACAGTGTAAAAATTAGCTCTTTCGTAAGGCGGATCTGTGGGACGATGGAGAATAGCGCCAACGCAACGCCAGCAATGACGAGCCCGACGGTATACGGAACCTTAAGCCTGCGCGCCACCATGGCGACGACTGCCGCCACTAATAGCAATGCAGCGAAGGTCCCGATTCTCATTTCCATTCGATTTAAAGTCCGATAAGTGCCGCAGTGATTTTATCGAAGGATCGGCTTGCTCTTCCGGGCTCAATTTTTTCGGAACAAAGCCGGATCAATCGATTCTCGGTAGACAAAAAGGCAGCTTAGCCGAGATTGATGCAGTTATCGTAGCGCCCGAATTTTCAAGCAGTGCAGGTGTTCGACAGCGTGCAGTGCCATCGGTGCTATCACGTCATCCCACAGCCGAGCAACGGTGGGACCTGATTCAAGTCAATGTCGGCGCTGCTGCAGCGAGTTATTCTTGTAATAAGACAGAGGGCCTGAACGATGAACGATCGCCATTCTGATGCTGGCAAGGATTCGCAGAAAAGCACTATTCAGCATCCCGCGCATCCGCATCATCGCCACGAGCTTCTGCCTTGGCATCGGCCCAAGAACACGGAGGACGATCCGCATGCAATCGATCGCGTGCAGGCGATCATGGGCAGTCCGAGCTACCGGCAGGCCGACAAAGATGTCGATTTCCTCGATCATGACGAAACCCGCGGTGTACGGCTGCAGCTCGATTACACCAAGGCCGAACTGCTGTTGCAGGCACATGGTGTGGAGCACACCGTGGTGGTGTTCGGTAGCACTCGGATCCCGGAGCCGGCCGCGGCCCGGCGCCAGCTTGAAATGCTGCGCGGAACACTGGCGCAAACGCCGCACGACGAGACGCTGCAACGACGCGTCACGGTCGCGGAGCGCATTGAGGCCAAGAGCCATTATTACGACATCGCGCGTGAGCTCGGCCGGCTGATCGGTCAGAACGGTGACGGTCACGGCGGCAATCGGATAATGCTGATGACCGGTGGCGGCCCCGGTGTGATGGAGGCGGCCAATCGCGGTGCTTTTGACGTCGGCGCCAAGTCGATCGGACTCAACATCACGCTGCCGCATGAACAATATCCGAACCCCTATGTCGCTCCCGAGCTGTGTCTACGTTTCC
Organism: uncultured Salinisphaerales bacterium; assembly: GCA_964581385.1. Taxonomy (GTDB): domain Bacteria; phylum Pseudomonadota; class Gammaproteobacteria; order Nevskiales; family Nevskiaceae; genus CAZOOK01. Next base: position 12,622 of record CAZOOK010000052.1, on the reverse strand, counting down.
ACTATTTCGCGCTGCGCAAGCTGCATTTTCTCAAGCGCGCTTGCGCGCTGGTCGCTTTTCCTGGCGGTTACGGTACTTTCGATGAACTGTTTGAAACGCTTACGCTGATCCAGACCCGCAAGATCCTTCCGGTGCCGGTGATTTTGGTTGGCGAGAGTTATTGGCGGCGCGCGCTCGACATCGATTATCTGGTGGATGAAGGCGTGATCGACGTGGAGGACCGGGAGCTGTTCTGGTACGCGGAAACTGCGCAGGACGTTTGGCAAGGCATTTTGCATTGGCACGACGTCAACGGTTCGCCGTTGTATCCCGACGATAGTGCGGCGCGGCGGTGTTCTGCACAAAGGTAAAGAAAAATGAAACTCTCCTTTCACGGCGCGGATCGCGGTGTCACCGGCTCTTGTCATTTGGTCGAATGCGGAGGCAAGCGCATCCTCGTCGACTGTGGCCTCTATCAGGGCGGCCGCGAGCTCTCTGAGGAAAACAGTGATTCTTTTGGCTTCGATGTCGGGTCGATCGACTTCCTGCTGCTCACGCACGCGCATCTGGATCACTGCGGCCGCATTCCACTGCTGGCCAAACGCGGTTTCCGCGGCGAGATCATCGCCACAGCGGCGACGTGCGAACTGGCCCGCGTGGTGATGCTGGATTCCGCTCATCTGCAAGAAGACGAAGCGCGCTCTCATGCGCGCCGGCACCAGCGGCGGCATGGCGCAGAAGATGGTCACCCTTTGTACACCGTGCTCGACGCGCTTAACAGCTTCGAATTTTTCGGCCGCAAAGCGGCTTATGGTCAGCGGTTGGAGCTGGCTCCGGGGCTGCGTGCCACTTTCTATGATGCCGGCCACATCCTCGGCTCCGCCAGTATTCGCATCGAATCGGAGGAGGGCGGTCAGCGCCGCAGCGTGGTGTTCTCAGGCGATTTAGGCAACGCAGGGCGTCCGCTGCTGCGTCCGCCGGTAGTGCCGCCGAGCAGTGATGCGGTAGTCATGGAAACGACTTATGGCGACCGGCTGCACAAGCCGCTGGGACCTTCGGTCGAAGAATTTTACCAAGTGCTGGAAGAGACATTCCGTCGCGGTGGCAACGTCGTCATCCCGACTTTCGCTCTCGAGCGCGCACAAGAAATCCTTTATACGCTGCGGAAAGGGGTCGAAAGCGGCCGTCTGCCGCGTCTGATGCAAGTTTTCCTCGATTCGCCGATGGCGATTTCGGCGACGGAGATTTTTCAGCGTCATCCGGAATGTTATGAAGCAGGCGTAGCCGCTCTATTCCGCGAAGGGCGCGATCCCTTCCAGCTACCAGGTCTGCATTTCACCCGTGACGCGGCGGAGAGTTTGGTGATCAACCGCTTTTCCGGCGGTGCCGTCATTCTCGCCGGCGCCGGCATGTGCACTGGGGGGCGCATCCGTCATCACTTGAAACACAACCTCTGGCGCAAGCAGTGTAGCGTGGTCTTTGTTGGCTATGCCGCTCGCGGCACGCTGGCGCGTTCGATCATCGACGGCGCCACCAGCGTACGCATCTTCGACGAAGACATCCGTGTGCGCGCGAGTGTCCACACCATTAATGGCTTTTCCGCTCACGCCGATCGCGACGAATTGCTAGCCTGGCATCGTCGCATTGCGCCATCGATGACGTTTCTCGTGCACGGTGACGATGAGGTGATGCAGCATTTCGCATCACTGCTGCAAAACACGCGGATCGAAAGGCCACAGCTCGGGCAGACGTTCGAACTCTGAGCCAGTGTGGCGGATGCACGGACATTGGAATGAACGATGTGCTTACGTTTCCACCCGCTGTGCCATCAATGCTCGCCTAATGTTTCGCCTCTTGTCCGATTCCGTTGGGGCACGGCGAAAACGCTATCGTGTGTCGACTTGGGTCTGCAGAGATGCCGGGGCAAGCTCGCAAACATAGGAAACTCTTGTTGTGCATTCCGTCAGCTTACCGGCCGCCGGTAGGCGAGTACGTAATTTATAGGCGCCGAAAAATGTGAGCTGACGAGTTTTACATTGAGTTTGAGCGTCACTCTGTCCGGTTGCAACACGATGGTGTAGACCCGCTCTCCGTCACCGGATTTGAAATGCATGACCAGTTGCGTCGCAGTCCACTGAGCGCTGAGATCATCCTTCCCACCGTCTTCGCGGACCCAGGGGACGGATTGCCCGTCAGCAGGCATTTCGATGGGTTTGCGAGCGTCGAACTGCACGCTTATCGTGGTGTCATTGCGTGAAATCTGAATGCGCTCATAGCGAGGGTTCGTTTGCGCAGTGAGGCGGCGCGCAAGAGAGCGGATGGCGAAGTTCATGTCCGCCGTGCCGTTATTGATTGCGGTTTCAATGTTGTCGCTTGCGGCAGCGTCTATCGTATACACGCCTTGTAGATCCTGTTGTTGCGCGTGCGCGGAAGTTGTCCACGGCGCAAGAGCGCAGATAGAGATCAAGAGGCATTTGTACAGCTGCGCCACGAAATTCCATCGTGTGCTGGTGAGTGAAATGCATTGCTGACGGTTCGTTACAATTTTCATAGACAATACAAGTTAGCCTCGCCCGCAGCATGCGAACTGGAAGCTGTTGATGCGCAGCTCCCGTGGTAAAGGAGATTGCGAGGCCCGGCACCTACCACAGGCTTCTGCTCGGATAGAGCCATGCCGTAGATGCCGGACCAATGAGTAGATGCTCGCCTTGAACGGTCATAAAGCACCGCTCAGCAATAGGCGAGTGTGATTTACGCTGCCGGGTTCCTTACCCCGGAGAATGGGTACGTTCCCGCGAAGCCGGCCTTGACCTTGCCCTGCATCCCTTTTTCGTCGATAACTCCCGAAAACTCCACTTTCATCTTCATGGGTGAGGTAATGTGATTGACCCAATAAACGTTGTTGCCGTCTAGCTTGGCGTCAGTGATTGCCGACGTCTGACCTTGACCGGATTGAGTACCTGTCAACACACCGTCCACGGTCGCAAGTGTGAGCACGGTGACCTGTGGCCCGGTGGGACCTTTGACTGTAACTTTCCAAACTCCATCTGCTACTGACATCGTGTACTTCTCCTGTTTGTGAACTTAGTAGTTAAACTCGAGATGAATACGACAACCCCTGACCGACAGATTAATCCTTTTGTGCGATGGCTACATTCAGACCACCCATTGCGTCGGCGGTACGCTTTTGATGCGCTAAGCTTGATTCCTGTTCGCGGCGACCGATCCCCGCGGCAGTATCTTCGTTGTCCGCCAACGCGAGTAACTGGTCTGGGCGCCCAATTATCTGCGACCGGCACCGTCTCACTGTTTTGGCTGATAAAGAAGATCCTGGTCCCGCTGTAAACTGCAACCGTTCTTTCGCAGCCCGTAACGCAGCCCGTAATGGCCACGAAGTTCCGACGCGGCAGGCGACAGACTTGTCCCTGACTGTGCAGATATTCGAAATAGGGATAGAGATCGTCGATAAGAGACTAATCCGCGTAGAAATAAAATTGATCAAAATTGCTCATGAAAACGCAGGTACATACGGTGTTAGTCGCCTTTACCGACGCCAAGAACCCGCGATACATCAGCTTCGACTTCATCACCGAGAGCGCCTCAGTTATTGGTGCTCAAAAAAATGATATATGAACTACTATGATTCGTAAAATATATCAGCCCCGTCTGTCAACCGTGCGAGACGCACGCGTAGTGAGAACCCGGGAAGCATTGCGTCATGCGCTCTTGAAATTGCTCGAGTTCAAACCGCTCGATCACATCACGATCCGTGACATTGCCGCGGCGGCGGAAGTTGGATACACCACGTTTTTCCGCCACCATCCGACCAAAGAAGCGCTGCTCAACGACATCGCGGCGGAGCAGATCAGGAGCCTCATCAATCTGGCGCTTCCGGCGGCGGAAGCCGGTGATACGCGGGCCGCCTCCATGGCGTTATGCACCTATGTGGACCAGCACCGCGCGCTATGGTCAACGTTATTGACGGGTGGTGCAGCTGGAACACTAAAAGAACAATTTGTTTGCCTTTCCAGGCAAGTTGCAGCTTCGCAACCGCTGCCCGATCACTGGGTCCCTGCCGAAGTTGGAGTCCGTCTCGTGATCAGCGGCACGATCGAAATTCTGTCGTGGTGGCTTGGTCAAAAAAAGCCCTTGCCGATCGAGCGGATTGCCGAAATTCATGACCGCCTCGTTGTCTCACCGACTATCAACAGCGATGAAGCCGGCGCCTGGCGGGTCGCTCGCGCCAAAGCCAAGGGGCGACCTCGTTCTGCGCGTAGCGCGCGAAAAAAGCCGCTCACCAAACCACGCCGTAAAACGACCAAATGATGTTTGTTCTCGTCCGTTCTGCCGCGATAACGCTTGGCCAGTAGGCTGAACGCTGTTGAAAGATGGCACAGATAAGATGTTTGCGGCAGGGCGGCCAATGATCTAACGCCCGCACTACCCATCGGAGTGATACTGACACTTGTGGGGTTCCTGCTGACTGTCAAGTCAAACGCGACCACGCTCAGCTGTAAAGTTTCGATGCGACAGACGTTTTCGACAATGTGAAGTAGTAGTTCAATGTCGCTGCGTTTGCCGTCCACAGTAATCAGATGTACAGCAGATTTGAAGTCGAGGTCAGTACGGTTGCGGGCCGCTCTGCCGCCGCATTGGCGCACGCCAACTCTCGGAATTCCCCGGCCTCCAGCAGCACTGTGGCCTCGATGCTTTGGCCAACTGCATCGACCGCTGCCATTCGCGCCCCCGCAACCCTATGGCTTCTGCCGTGGCCAAGTGGATCACTCAATACTATTTCTCTTGATTTCTATGAAACACTGTGTACCATAGTTGATGCGCGTTTCCTGAACTGCACGACGCTGCACACCAAAATATTACGAAGGAGGACAGAGCCTATGAGCGCTAGAGATCAGAGTAATGGACGTGCGGCCCGAACCGGTTTCCTCTCTGGGAAGAGGACACGGGTCGTGTCGGTATTCCAGAGAAATCCGTAGCAAGCGGAGACAGGGATTGGCGCCTTGGTGAGTTGTTCAAATCGCGACGGGCTGTCGCAGCTATCCAGTGATTCGAGGCCGACTCGCCCTGAATCCAACGATGTGGAGTTCTCGTCATGCTTTTAGACATTTTGCGCTTGGCTGTTGCGTTCGGCGGCGTCGCCCTAATCGTGGCCTTCTGGTATTGGCTCATGGATTCCATTGGTACTTTTTGATCGTGGCTTCCCGTGGCGCCGAAGCCTTCACTATTGATTGCTGCTTCGTGCAGACCCGGTAATGGCTGATTCCGGCGCCGGCCACGCCCTCCGGATCGAGCGCAGTTGCGCTTTGGTGGCGTCTGCATTTTCGGAAAGACGCCGTCAGGGCGTCCGCCTCATATCGGGCGAGCGTCGAAGCTTTGGTATGAATCCAAGTCGAACCGTCGTGAACATTCCGTACCCTGCTGTGGCGCCGGATTGGACACTGAGAACCTTGACGTGCGGTGTCGCGCTGCAGTGCTCGCCATCGAAGGACCGCATCGCAGGCTACCCACTGCAGGAGCTGTCTCCTCGGGAACTCAGGGCGCTCACGGTGGTGGAAGGCGAAGTTGCGCTCGGGTGGGTTGGCTCGCGCTGGCCCGGTCTCCTCTCCGAGTTTCGCCGCCTTCTGCCAAAGCTTGAGATGACCAGCGAAGAGCTCGACGCTCCCGCCATGCTCGACCGCGCGCAGGCACTCGCTCGATCCGGTGATGAGCTGCACTATCATCCACTGCTCGGGCAACTGCCGCACGGCGCTTCGGCACAGGGCGGACTGTTGGCGGCCGTCCGCAGGATGTATGGCCAAATGCCGTGGTCCTCCAAACGCACACTGTCCCTGAGTCCCCACACCATCCCTGCCGGCGGCCAGGGCGGTGTCCAAAACCCAAATCTGCCTCCGCCGAGCCGGCCCGAGGACGAAGACATTCAGATTCGCGCCGATCAACGTGCCGGCATCCCGTATCCAGAATGGAACGCCTGGACGGAAAGTTTTCTCAGGGATCACGTGGCGGTCCTCGAGCGCAAGCATCCGTCGCGTTCGCGGCCATCCCAGCCTGCTTCCGCGGACTTGCGTCGATGGTTCGAGGAACACACACATCGCGCGATGAGGAATCGTTTGGAGGACGGGTCCGATCTGGACATTGACCGCTACATCGATCACTACGTCGACACTGTCACAGGTAAAGCGACCGAAGCGCGAGTATTTAGGGATCTGCAACCCGCCGCCCGCGACGTGACCACCGCGCTGTTACTCGACGGCAGTGCCTCGCTGGGAGCCAGTCAGGGCCGGCTCTTCCAGTTGGAACTCGCCTGCGCCGACGCGCTATCCCGCGCCATGGCGCGAGCGCGGGAACGTCACGGTCTGTTCGTGTTCAGCGGCAACACCCGGCATCGGGTGGAAGTGAGTTGCCTGAAGGATTTCGAGGATTCTTATTTCGTTGTCCCTAGTGATCTGGGGCTCGCCGCAGGCGGTTACACGAGGCTCGGCGCTCCGCTGCGACACCTGACCGGCCGGCTGCTAGAACAGCCATCAGAACGGCGGCTGCTCATCGTGATCGGAGATGGTCTGATGTCCGACGAGGGCTACGAGGGCAAGTACGCATGGGCCGACGTGGCCCATGCGCTCGATGAAGCCGATGAAGCTGGAGTTTCCATTTACTACATTGGTGTCGGCCCAGCCCGAGTGGACCCGCTTCCAGATGTATTTGGACCCAGGCGCTCGAAGCGAATCAGACGGGTGGAGGAGCTTCCGCGTGTCCTGGCACATGTGCATCGCGAGCTGGTCGCCGCGTGATCCATCCATATCCAGCCCATATCCGGGAGGCTAGGTGAATACAGATTTCTACCATGTCAGTGGCAATGAGGAGCGGTTGTTCAAGCGAGCGTTTGAGCAGCGTCTGCCCGTTATGCTCACCGGGCCGACAGGCTGCGGTAAGACGCGCTTTGTCGAGCACATGGGCGGACAGCTGGGACGTCCCGTCGCAACCATCAGCTGCCATGACGATCTGACAAGTTCTGATCTGGTGGGGCGGTTCATGGTGTCCGGCGGCGACGTCGTGTGGAATGACGGGCCGCTCACCCGAGCGATCAAAGACGGCGCCATCTGCTACCTGGACGAGGTGGTGGAGGCTCGTCACGACTCCCTGGCCATCCTGCATTCGCTCACTGACCATCGACGCGCCCTCTATCTCGACCGCGCCGGCGAGGTGGTCAAGGCACCGGACTCGTTCATGCTCGTGTGCTCCTATAACCCGGCCTATCGCAGCTCGCTGAAGGAGCTTAAACCGTCCTTCCGTCAGCGCTTCGTCACCGTGGCGATGAATTATCTGCCGCCTGATCGCGAGGCCAAAGTACTGATCGCCGAAGCGGGCATCGATGCATCGGTTGCCGCACGACTCGTCAAGCTCGCGTCCAGCATCCGCAATGCCGACGACGTTTTTCATTTCGAACCGCCTTCCACGCGCGTTCTGGTCACAGCAGCGCAGCTCATTGCCGCCGGGGCAGGCGAAATGGAGGCCGCCGAGGTCTGTATCCTCGCGCCGCTGAGCAGTGATGGCGCGATCACCGAAGGCTTGCACGAGCTGGCGGCTGCCAGCCTGCTCGCGGCTTAGAGACTACACCATCAATCATCCAAGCTCTGAGAGGAACCACATATGAACGAACCCCCCATCAGCGAACAGGACCGTCGGCGTCGACGGGCACTCTACGTCCTCCAGATCGTCTGTTACGGCTATCTGCTGGGGATGTTTTTACTCCAAATGTATATGAAGTCAGTCCGGCACTGGTAGGAGGAATCATGTATGTCTACGAATACTCTGCCGGGGCGCACCGCCGCCTACGACGATCATCAGGAACGGAGCCGCCAGGCCCAATGGCAGGCGGACAAATGGCTGATGTCCGGCTCATTCTTTATGGGCACCGCGATCCTCGGTCTGATTGGCCTGCCGCTGTTTGCGCGCGGACTGATGCTGCAAATCAAGGCTCAGAAGAGCGGGCTGTCCGTGCGTCCAATCATCGTTACACTGATTGGCTACCTGGTCATCATCGACGCAGCGCTGAACAGCTTCGGCTGGGCGCTCGACATGATCGCCAATCACACCTTGCTAGCCCGCGTATTTCTCATGGCCTGGGGCAACTTGTTCGATGCCGGCTATTTCTGGCACTACAACGAACTCTGGATCGGCGGTGCCACGGCGCCGGGCGAAAAGGCGTGGGAGATCGCACTACTTCCGGTTGTGTTCTGCATGCGCATGGCAGCGGGGATCGGGTTTCTGCAAATGAAACGCTGGGGCCATCAGTGGCTGGTCGTCACCTGCTGGTTCGGAATCGTGATCTGGGTTGGTTATGTGGCCAACATGACGATCTTTGCCGATGTCCGTTATACGGGCGTTGTGTTCCCGGTGATCGGCTGGTGGTTGTACGACCTCTTCTACATCACGCCGTTCCTCGCGATCCCGTATCTGCATAGCGTAAATCGGGAAATCTTCACCGACTGAACTGAGAAATTGACCGTCCACCGACAGTCAAAGGAGAAACCAGATGAGCAAGTCTTCAACCGAAACTCTACCTTTGGGCACAACGCCGGCTTATGCGGGGATGCACAAGTGGCTGCAGCGCGGGCTGTTTGTATGCCTGACCGCGTTGGTCCTCGAAGGGGCATTCACTTTCCCGCTTTTGGCAGTGTGGTACGGCTGGCCGACATTGTCCCTGCAGGAAATTTGCACCGAATTGGAAAGGACCCGATTTTCGGACGATACGCGCACATGTATTTACCCCTATCCGCTGTTTGGTCCAGCCGAAGGGGCGGGACAAAAGACCGCACAGGACGTATGGGGTGTTCAACCCAAACCGCTGTACAAGAAGGTCGAATATCGCGAGTTCGTAAGGCGCAAACAGGAACGGCTCGCCCGCCAAGCCGCGGCTCAGGCCCTGCCCAAGGCCGACCTCAAACCGGAAACGGAACAAACCGTAGACCACCCATGAGCGAGCCACTGCCCAGCTCGCTCGCTAGAGATTAACGACGTATGCCTCACTCCGTATTGGTCACCGGCGCTCTTGGAAATGTGGGAAGCCGCATTGTCAGACACCTGCTGGCGGCAGGACACCGCGTGGTGGCGGTTGATCTGAAAACCCCCAAGACGGAAGCTCTGGCCGCCGGCTTCGGCAGCGCGGTGAAAGTAGTTTGGGGCAATATTTGCGATCCCGGTCTGTGGGCGCGCGAGCTGTCCGGTATCGATACGGTTATCCACATGGCTGCAATTCTTCCGCCGGCCAGCGATCGGAATCCACAGATCACGATCGCCGTCAATCAAACGGCGACCATCGAGTTGCTGAAACAAATGGAAGTGTCGCCAACCGCCAAGCGACTGATCTTTGCGTCGAGCATGGTCGTGGCCGGGCATGAGCAGTACCGGCGAACACCGCCACTCACGGTGGACGAAGAGCCGCAACCCACCGACCTCTATGGAAAGACGAAGGCTGAGTGCGAGCGGCATATCCGGGCCAGCTCGCTGCGCTGGAGCATTTTGCGTATTGCGGTCTGCCCTCCAACTGACCTTTCCCTCAATGATGCGGCAAGTTTCGAGGTCATATTCGACACCAGCGCAAGCGGCCGCATCGAGGTGGTCCACAATGACGATGCCGCATTGGCGTTCGCCAATGCTGTGAGTTGCGATGAGGCGATTGGAAAGATCCTTTTCATCGGCGGTGGTGAAGGCTGCCGCAGCAACGTGCTCCAGTTCTACAACCGTGTGTTTTCCAGCATGGGCTTGCGGCCGATCAAGGCCGAAGTACTTCGCCCGGGACCACCGTATTTTTTCGGAGACTGGGTGGATACGACTGAAAGCCAGAGGCTGCTGGCCTTCCAGCGGCACAACATCGACGACATCGTGTCTGACCTTGAGGCCAAGGTTGGCTACAGACGCTGGCTTCTGAAAATGGTTGCGCCACTCGTGAATCTGATTATTGAGCGGCGTTCACCGCATCGCGCACGCTTAGTGGAATGATTGAACATGAATACGGTTGCTCTTAAACCTTTGCCGGGACGTGGCTCCTTCGCAGCCATACGGGGTTTAAGCCAACACGGATTTCTGGCCTATGTCGGCCAGCTGTGGCAGGCCTATGGTGATTCGTTCCAACTGCAATTAGGTTCCCGGACGTTGATTTTTGCCATACACCCAGAAGCCGTTCGCCACATCAACGTTACCAATCGCCAAAACTACGACAAACTCAGCACGCACGACGTCTTACGCCGTTATCTCGTCGGCGACGGGCTCGTCGCCAGCACGGGCGAATTATGGCGGCGTCAACGCAAGCTCATGACGCCGTTTTTCAAGCCGCGCGGCGTGCAAACCTACGCCGCAATCATGCTCCGTGATGGGGTGCAGTTGATCGAGCGCTGGGAAGGGATTGCCCGCAGCGGGGAAGCCGTGCAAGTCGACGAGGAAATGATGCGTGTCACCGCATCCATCATTCTCAAAGCGATGTTCAGCACTGAAACCAACGAAGCTATTGTGGACATGAAAGAGGCCGTGGAGACCATGCTGGCCTTCGCGCAAGCCCACCTGGCAGGCATTCGTCCCCCGGTGTGGGTGCCCACCCCCATGAACCGCAAGTACCGAACGGCCCGCGACAAAGTACATGCCTACGTCAACGGACTCATTGCCCAGCGCCGCGCCTTATCCGAAACCCAATGGCCTGATGACTTCCTCACGCGCCTCATGCAAGCGCGGGATGAAGAAACAGGCGAGAACATGGCGGCGAGTTTGTTGCGAGACGAATGCATCACGATGTTCGTTGCCGGGCATGAGACCACGGCGCGTGCGATGACCGCTGCGTGGTATGCCTTGGCCAGCAACCCCGCAGTCGAAGCACGATTGCATGAGGAATTGGATGCGGTACTCGGTGACCGCGACCCGACAGTGGAAGATTTGCAACGCTTACCCTACACCTTGCAAGTGATCAAGGAAGCGATGCGTCTGTACCCGCCAGCGCCGTTTTACATCCGCGAAGCGGTGGCCGCCGATACCTATGATGGATATGCCGTCCCCGCCGGGAGCGGAGTGATGATGTCGCCATACTACACACATCGCCATTCCGATTTCTGGGAGAATCCCCTGCAATTCGATCCGGATCGTTGGACACCCGAACGCGAAGCGGCACAACACCCGTACGCGTATCATCCCTTCGCCACTGGGCAGCGCATGTGCATCGGGTACAGTTTTTCTCTGCTCGAATCGCAGCTCTTGCTGGCGCTCATAGCGCGGCGCTTTGCGCCCCGGCTTATGCCGGGATATACCCCGCAGTGGGTAATGAACAGTACGCTCGGTACCACCAACGGTTTTCCCATGCGCATTGAAGCGCGCTGACTGGTGCAGGGTGAAACAGGGGTCTATGTCCGCAACAATGCAAACTCATTTATCAACCCTCACGGATCCCCGCGCGGTTCGATCGCGGCAAGCTCTACGCCGCGCGCTGCTGCGATTACTTGAAGCCAAACCGCTAGATCAGATCACGATACGCGACATCGCCAAGAAAGCGGGCGTGGGCTACACAACGTTCTTCCGCCATCATCCGAGCAAGGAAGCACTGCTCGATGACGTTGCAGCAGAACAAATCAGTTGTCTGTTCAACTTGTCGCTGCCAGTGTTGGCGGCGCACGATCTGCGCACAGCCTCGGTGGCACTTTTCACGTACGTCGACAAACATCGCCCGCTGTGGTCTACGTTGCTGACCGGCGGCGCGGCTGGGACGATACGAGACGAGTTTCTTCGCCAGGCTCGGGAGGTTGCGGCATTGGAAACGGGGCGAGCTGGTTGGTTGCCCGCAGAAGTTGGCGTCATCCTTATTGTCAGCGGCACCATCGAATTGCTCGCTTGGTGGCTGCGACAATCCGATCCGCTGTCGATCAAGCGAATTGCTGAAATCCACGATCGCATCGTCGTATCGCCAGCGATCGCCGCGGGCAGCGCCGGACGGCGCTGAAAAACCAAATGAAAATTCCTCTGTGCCGTCGGAAACTGCTCGACGTCCTGATCGAGCGTCAGTTCACTGTAAATCCTAGATTGTCGACATAGAACGAGGTGCTGTTGTCAGTTCCCCATTGGAAGTAGGATTTATAGAATCCCGTGCGACGGTAGTTTATCGTCTCGCTGGAAACGCTAGTGCTGCCGCTGATTCCGGGCCCGGCAATGGTGAAAGTACCAACGCTGCTCTGCTGGTTATAGCCAACGATGTAGGTTCCTGCCGGGATCCCAGTGCCCGTGATGAAGCCGCCCGCATCAAGCGCCACACCCGAGCTGATCGACGCAACGGTCAGCGTCGTCCCTGAAATTGAACCGACGAACGTTCCATTGCCAATGTGAAGATCGGAAAGGGGAATCTTGAATCTCACCCACTGACCGATGACCGGTGTGCCGTACGACCACACGTTCGCGCTCTGAAACGGAAACACGTCGCCAGGCGGCAGGCGGGTGGCAATAGCAACGTTCAACGGATTCGTAAGGTAGTGATTATCCGTAACCTTGATATCCATCGTGTAGTACTTGAACGCGCCCAATTCGAGATCGTTGCCATAGCCATTTGAACCTTGTGCAATCGGCGGCGACGAGATCGGCTGGAAACCTCCGCCGGAGG
>CAZOOK010000051.1:0-29920 GCA_964581385.1 uncultured Salinisphaerales bacterium | reverse complement strand
TGGCGCGCCGAGCAGGAATCGAACCTGCGACCCTCAACTTAGAAGGTTGATGCTCTATCCGACTGAGCTATCGGCGCATAGCGCGCATTTTATGGGAGACGGCCCGCCGAGTCTCGATCCGGCGGCGTCACGGATGAAAATTTCGGGACGTGGCAAGGCTCTGGCATATCCTGTCGATCCGGATATAATCGCGCCCCGGTGACGCAAGCCCTTTTCGGCCAACTGCCCGCTTGGATATACTAGTCAACTCGGTGGTGGCCGTAGCTCAGTTGGTAGAGTCCCGGATTGTGATTCCGGTTGTCGCGGGTTCGAGCCCCGTCGGTCACCCCATTTGTTTGCCTCTTTTTTGCCTTTCGCATCGGGCCGTTAGCTCAATGGTAGAGCAGCTGACTCTTAATCAGTAGGTTCGGGGTTCGAGTCCCTGACGGCCCACCAATAAAAACAACAAGTTACAGATTAATTGCCTTTTCTCTCGACCAGCATCCGAGCCTTGGTTGCCGTTGGGTTGCCGTTATGGTCGGGACTAGTCGTCGCCTTTTTCGGTCCAGCTTATTACGGCCCACAGGGTCACTCATCTTCGTCGAAGACTAACTGCAGCACATCGCCTCTAGACGGGTCGGCGGCGGCGTAAAGATCGAGAATCATCAGCTTGGTACCTCGAACCACCTTAAACCCCAATCTCGCATAGTGCGCCTTCAGCCGTTTGCGACCGGCCCAGCTGCGGACGTCGTTGACCTGGCGCGGGTGTGCATCAAAAGGACCCTGGCACCTGCGCCAATTCTGCTTTGGTCACCGCCATGCGACAGCTCATCGGCCGAAGCCGCCTCCCGTACCTCAGGTAATGTAATCGCGTCCGATTGCAGTGATCAAGGAATAACCTGTTGCTGCCGATACATTGACGCGTGCCGCTTCTTGGTGACTGGAATCTGTACGGAATACAAGGACGAATATGGCTGAGATGTCGCACATACCGCAGTTCCGTGCCCTGGTCGTTGAGGACCACGACTTGCACCGGCACATCGCGGTGCAAGTCCTGAAACTGTGCGGGGCGACGGTAGTATTCGAAGCGGCCAACGGTACCGCTGCAATAGCGGCAATCGAAGCTGCCGGTGAACCCTTCGATATTCTGGTGTGCGACCTGAAAATGCCGGATATGGACGGCTTGGAGCTTCTTCGCCACCTGGGCGAACGCCGCTGCACCAGCTCCGTCATCCTCGCCAGCGGCCTCGACGCATCCATCATCAGAAGCGCCGAAATTATGGGCCGCACCTATGGAGTCCGGCTGCTGGGAGCGATCGCAAAGCCGATTCTGCAAAACAATCTCTTTCCCCTGCTGCTGCGTCATTTCGGGCAGCATATGACGCCCTCGCGTCCGCAGGTTCAGCCGATGTCTCTGGCGGAAATCAAGAAGGGACTGGAACAGCACCAATTTGCGCCCTTCTTCCAACCCAAGGTTGACATGCGCACGTGCACACTCGCTGGAGTGGAAGCCCTGATGCGTTGGCGTCACCCGAAGCGCGGCATCATCGCGCCGGCGGCATTCATTCCGGTCATGGAAGAGAACGATCTAATCACACAGAGCACGTATGACATGCTCGAATTGGCCTTGCTTGCCTGCCGTCAATGGTTTGACCGGGGCCATCTTATTCCGGTGGCGATTAACGTCTCGGTGGAATCATTGTCGGATACCACGCTGCCCGATCAATTCAGTTCCAGGGTCGCTGCCGCGGATCTCGATCCGGGTCTGATCACGATCGAAATTACTGAGTCCACGGCGATGACCGATCTCGGCCATTCCTTGGAAACGCTGGCGCGCCTGCGCATGATAGGTTTTGGCCTGTCGATCGACGATTATGGAACGGGATTTTCCTCGATGCGACAGCTGACGCGTATCCCGTTTAACGAATTAAAGATCGATCAGATTTTCGTTACGGGGTCGGCGCGTGAGCCGGTGCTATCCGCTTTGCTTGAAAGCAGCGTGAATATCGGGCGACGCCTCGGGCTCAAGACAGTGGCTGAAGGCGTGGAATCGAGTGAGGATTGGGAAGTAGCCGCCCGGCTGGGTTGCGACATCGCACAAGGTTATTTCATTGCCAAGCCGATGCCTGCGACCGAGCTACTGGGCTGGTACGAAACCTGGCTCAAGAGATACGGGCAGAATCTGCCGTCTGGTGCGGCCATCAATGCCTGAATCGCTTCACGCCGAGCCGATAGTTGTAGACGCTACTGGATTCTGAGATGTTCTTGAGTACATCTATGACGAGAGCATCGTGTCGAAGCACGAATCATTTGAGCGGCGGACGTTCGCACATTGCATCCGGCAAAACGCCAACATGGCACCGCAGCCACTTCGACTACTTCGGCGGAGTGACTGCTGCAGGAGACTCGACCTGATGAGGAGACTTCCGGCCTTCGCGCTCCGCAACTTTCAGCTCGTGGATCTCTTCGCGATCCACAGACACGCTCGGCGGCGCCTGAATGCCGATCCTGACTTGGTTGCCCTTAATACTTAACACAGTCACGAGGACATCGTCGCCAACGACGATCGCTTCGCCAATTCGGCGGGTCAAAATCAGCACGGCACTTCTCCTTTGCAGCTTGCAATATAGCGGCAGGCTGCGGACGAACTGCAGACGCCAAACAAGTGAATCTGGGGACGACCGCTCAAATGCCGGCGTGAATGCAGCGTTCCTTCCGCGGATATTCCTCGCTGCCGGATCGTCCGATGCGGGAGAGCGTCACGCTTCGCTACTGCCGCCCTTCTAGATTCAGCACGCGTGGAAACGATAGACGAGGTTCGGCAGCGGCGGTTGCGTGATCAATTGCGGCGGCGACTCTCGGGACTTCTGCACCTTCGGCTGCCCGCCACTTGGTCTCCTCGCTCTACCTCACAAAGCCGGTGACGGCGTGAGCAGCGAGAATCCCTGGAGGAAATTGTTTTGCACCTTGCTGGGCGATCTCCGCCAAGTCGCCAGATCCTATTCCCTGCCCGAGGGTCAGCTGCGGGAGCGTGTCATTGAGATCGAGACGCGCTATAGCGGGTATTGGAAGTGCTACTACGCGCGCCATCGCGGCAACGTCGATATGCAGATGCCGCTGGACTCGCGCGCGCCGGGCAGCGCGCCACCGTTCAGCGACGCCGACCGGGAAGACCCGCTGGCGTTCCTGAAGACGGTGACCGACGACGCCTTTATTGCGGCGCCGTCGCTGTGACGTTGATGTCCACGCCGATCTTCAACGAGACGTAATCGCCGCCGGCGTCGGATTCCTGGCCGAGGTTGGCGTCCTTGCGAACGATGTCGAACTTGCCGGTGATGTGCAGCACGCCCTTGTCGACGGTGGCCTTGAGGCCCGTCACGGGCAGCGGCCGGTCCTTGATCGTCAGCGTGCCTTCGATCGCGCCGTCGGCCGAAACCCTAGTGGCCTTAAACTCGGCCGTGGGGTACTTGGCCACGTTGAACCATTCGGCCTGCGGTAGTGTTTCTTCGTGCAACGGCACGCCGTCGGCAGCCGAGCCGGTCTCGATGCTGGCCGTGATGCTGGAGCTTTCCGGCGCCGTCGGGTTGTAGCGGATGTCTGCGCTCCAGCGCGTGAACTTGCCATGGAAATCGTTGCCGGCGTGGTTGCCTGAAAAACCGATATTGCTCGAAGGACCGACGATCCATGAGCCGGCAACGCTGCTCAGCGTGCCGCCTGCAATCGCGCCCGCGGCCGACGTGACCGGTCCGCGCCACAACACATAGCCCAGCGCGGCCAGCGCCGCGAAGATCAGGCCCGCGCCGGTGCGCAGGATCGCGCGGCGAGCCGGCTCATCCGGCGGCGGCGGCGAGCCGTCGGGCGGTCGCAACGCCGGCAACATCAGGGTGAGTACGCGGTCGCCATTGAAGAAGTGATGCTTAAGCGCCGCCGCCACATGCAGCACGAACAACCCGGCCAGCGACCAGGCCAGATAGTAGTGCGCAGCGGCGTTGCGCGCGGACACTGCTGCGCGCGCCGCATCCGTCATGGCGTGCGCATCGAACAGGTGCGGCACATGGAACAGGCCGAACCACAGTGTCGGCACGTTCAGCGGCTTGCCATCGGCCCATTGCGAGGAAACATAGGTCCAGCCCGAGAGCGGCACCACGACCATCAGGATGTAGAAGGCCCAGTGCGTGGTCTTGGCCGCGAAGCGCTCCCAGCCCGCCATACCGGCCGGCAGCGGCGGCGGCTTGTGCGTAAACCGCCAGAGCAGGCGCAACGCGGTCAGCAGCAGCACCGTGAGGCCGATGGACTTGTGCAGCTGGAAGGCGGCGATCGCGCGAGCCTGGGTGGCGGCTTCGTCAATCGCGTCCTTCATCCACCAACCGACGAACAGGTTGGACAGGATCGCGGCCGCGATCGCCCAGTGCAGGATGATCGCGACCGCGGTGTAGCGCTGCTCGTTCGGGTTCATGTCCGGCCTACTGCTGGTCGAACTCGCCTTCGAAGATGATCGTCACGTCGTCGCCGAGGAAGGCCTGCGTGCCGGTCATGCCCCAGTCGGAGCGCTTGACCGTGCCGGTGGCCGAGAAGCCGACCACGCCCTTGCCCAAGAACGGGTGCTTTTCAACCGAGCCGACCACGCTGACGAGCAGCGTCACCGGCTTGGTTACGCCGAGGAAGGTGAGATCGCCGGTCACTTTCAGCGTCTTGCCCGTCTGCACGACCTTGGTACTCTTGAAGGTGATTGTGCTGAACTTGTCGGCGTTGAGGAACTTGTCGTCGCGCGCGATCTCTTCATCGAAGGTCTTGTACGGCGAGTCCTTGTTGCCGGCCTTGAAATCGCCCGAGTAGTCGGTGCGCACTGAGGTCGGGTCAATGTTGACCGTGACCGAGGACGAGTCGAGCTTGGCCGCGTCGAGATTGAGCGTGGCGTCGAACTTGGTGAAGCGCGCGGTGTAGTTCGACAGCCCCATGTGCAGAATCTTGAAGGTCAGGCTGGAGTGGTAAGGATCGTTCTTGTAAGTGCCATTGGGGGCTTTGATGTCGGCGCCTTTGGCGGCGTTAGCAGAAGCGAGCACTAGCGACAGGACGGCGGCAACGGGGACGGTAAAACGCATAGAAAACTCCTGGTTGAAAGTTAGGTCAGATCGGTTCAGATACAAGTCTTCAGGCCGAAGGAGATTACAGCGCCCCGGCAAGCACATCGCGGAGAGGCTTGGCCGGCCGGCCGCCAAGGCGCTCGACGTCGCCAGTCACAATATCGAACGCATGGGAAATGCTCCTCTTGTAAACGGAATGAGTCAGCGCCGGCCCCGCGTGCGGAGTCGGCTGCCGATGCGACGTATTTCGGCTTCGCCCTTTTCGAGGCCCGCTTCGCTTGTGTGGACCGAGTAATAGCCGAGAACCAGTGGATGGGGATGCTTGATTGCTGAGCCGATTTTTCCGTTCGCTGTGGTGGTGTCCTCGTAATTCAATCCGCCACGACGGACAGTCGTGAGCGTCGCGATGCCCGAGTGTGGATGGATTCCGAACACCGGCTCAGGGCGCGGCGCAACTTCGGCGTGATCGAGGAATATAAACGGCTTGATCAGTTCGCCGATGTCGGACGGGCTCACGAGCCTCATCACCGGACCATGCTGGCGACCGCGAGTGCGAACAACGATCCGACGCGGCTCCCCCAATTCATGGCGGCGAAGCTCGGTCGCGGGATTGCTCAATGGCATGTTCATGGCGATCGTCAGGCCTTCAGTGTCGGGCACAGATAGCTCTGCCCGCGATCCGAGACTGCGGTGATCAACTCATCAGCCGTTGGGTTGCGTTATGGTTGGGGCTAGTCGTCACCCGTTCTAGCCCTGGCTCATTACGGCCCGCATGGTCACATCTCTTCGTCGAAGTCGAATACCTTCGCACCCGCTGGGCGATATTGCATGGATCGCAGCGGTAGCTGCCGGACATTTAGCAATACCGACTACGGCCTTCCCAGGTCTGAAACGATGTGTGGGGTAACCGTTGACACCATATTCAGGCCGACGGTTGTATTGGCGTTGATGAGGAGAATACCGCCATAGTGAAGACCTGTATCTAGCCACGACGTCGCGCCATAGGCGCCAGGATCAGCGAAAACCGGGCCCGGCGAGCCACTTGTTGCAACCACGGAATCGCTGAGGATGAAAAATCCGAAGGTGTATCCGGAGAACTCGTTCTGCAGATTGCCGCCGCCGTTGAAGAACAAGGATGGCAGCGGTTCTATGGTGAGACCCTGGGTCTGATCCGTTTCCATTTCCTGGACTAGTTGCTGTGAAAGCACGCGCCGACCCTTGTCGGAGACGCCGTTGCGCAGCAGCATGCGCAGAATCTTCGAATAGTCGGAAACGTTGCACTGACCTCCGCCGGCGATGCGCGGATTCGGATCCGATCCATAGGAAAACGTGGTCAATCGCAACGGAGTGGCCACTGCGTCGTTGAAAAAATCATTCCAGGATTTCCCGGAGATCAGCATGGCGATGTAGCCGGCGATCTGGTAGTCCACGCCCGTGTAGGAAAACGTGGTACCCGGCTTGAAATTCAGGGAAGCGTTGGCGACGTACTGAGCGCAGCTCCTTAGAGTGGTGAACTGCACATTCAGACAATAGCCACTTTCCGGATCCGGCGGTGACGGAAAGCCGGCCGTGTGGCTGAGTAGCATCCGCATCGTAATGGCGCTCTTGTCGCTGGGCCAATTGAAGCTGGGATCCAATTTGTTTAGATACTGACCGACTGGGGTGTCGAGATCGAGCTTGTGGGCATCAACGAGTGTCAGTATCGCGATGGCCGCAGGGATCTTGGTTGCCGAAGCCAGCGCCACCACGCTGTCTATGGCCAGGTTACCGTTTGCCACGGTTGCCAGCGAGCCGCGCGCATTTTCAGAAAACGCCAAGCTGTATCCGCTCACATCTCCGAACAGAATGCCGAGGTAGGAGTCCAGGGTGCTCTGGACTCCATAGAGGTCAACGTCAGCCACGGCACTGCGCGCAGGTGCCAAGACCAGACCTGCACAGATGCAGATTATTGCGACAATCCCAAAGTTTGAACGTCGCGGGCGCAGTTGATATTCACCAATCCAGCGCGCGCCAGACTCGAGCTTCGAAGTCATAGTTATCTCCCCCACCGCACTTTCGCCGCTGATACGTCTTCTGAAATCCGTACCGCGGTCGCTTTTATGTGAACGTTCTTTGAGCGGAGCCCATGCAAACGCTTTGTTGATTTTACCTCTTTACGACCCTGTTTTGTTTCGCGCAAAAGCAAGCACGACCAGATTTCGTTGCTCGTCGGCCTCCTTGCATTTTTGCTGAATTTTGCGGCGCCCTCCCGTCTATTTGACGAATTGCGTGGTGTTAGTTATCCAAAGGTGCCGAGCAATCATACTTTATATTATTCACACTCGCTCTGACCTTACGGCCAAATACTGATGCAGTGAAGCTCACGAAGATCAGTTCGGAGCAATACTGCGCGCTCAGATCCGCGCCGGCTTTTTGCAGTGCTTTATTTTCGAATCCGTCCGGAATGGAATCTCATCACGGATCCACGCTGAACGACGAACTGGTGCTGCGAGTATTGCTAATACTCCCGGCTGGATCAGCCGGCATGCTGCTGCCGACCGTGACGACTCATCCGCGCGACCTCGAAATAGCAGACGCGAAGAGGCTATTGGTAGCGCGCCAGTCGAGACGAACCTTGCGGTGCGCGATGAACCAGAGAGCTCCGATCTTTCGAAAGCTGTCGATGTAGTAGCCGCAGTGATCCTGACCAATGTCGGTGTAGGCCACCCAGTAGGTGCGAGCGCTCGCCATGTCAGGGCTGCCGATCTCAATCAGGCTAGTGGACAGGTGATGGCGAACAAAGGTGGCCCGAGGCGCGGAGTGCCCACCGCTAGGAACGTCGGTCCAACGCTCGATCCACTCGCGGATCGCCTGCCTGCCGCGGTAGCAAAACGCATCCCGCGTGGGAACGCCGTCCGATTCGAGTACGCCGTCCTCGGTGAAGGTTGCGACGAAATCGTCCGCACGCAAGCGGTCACCTGCCAGGGTATAGCGCGCCATCGTGTCGCGAATGCTTTCGCGCGCCAGAAGTTCTTCGACGGATATTGGGCTTGTCATGACGGAATTTGTTCCGGGTCAGTGAGACGTATTGTGTTGCAGATCAGACGACGATGATTTTTCCCGTCCCGGTCAGAACACTCCCTGAAGATAAATGTCGAGATGGCGGAGCTTGTTGGCCTCATTGAATTCGTAGACCGTAAGTGAATTGATCACTGTGCGCTTGTCACCTGCAGCGCTTCGCTCTTCGAGTTCGAGGAACACCATGTTCGACCACTGGTGGATTCTCTTGAAAGAGGATTCCCACTCCGCCGACGCAGCCCACCGACCCAGGAATTCGATGTATTTGGGCCAGCCCATTACTTCCTTGAAATTGCCTACTCGTTCGAATTCGTCCACTGCCACCAAGTTGGACAGCGGAGCCCACTCGGCTGCCTTGAAGCCGGGCTGTTTGGCCAAATCGACCAGCTGTTTTACCCTCGCGATGTATTCCAGCACGATGCGGCAAAGCGGACCATCGGCTCCGTTATTTTCAGTATTTGGCTTGGCGCTACTCATCGTCTCCTCCGTGGTTTTGACTGTTATGAAACCGTGCGAGCTATTACTCAGGTCGCGAATTAAGTGCTCGGGTGCACGCTTGGGAAAAGCAGCGTCTGCTCCTCACAAACTACTGTTTACATTCCTAGATTGCGACCGTAGCATCTAATCGAGCGTGCCAATCCGAGACCTGCTCGTCAAGGCAGCATGGTGCGGGAGAGGCTTACGGAGGACGCGTGCTACACAACGAGAAAATTCTGATCACGGGTGTCACGGGGAAGATTGCCTTTCCCATCGCCAGGGCGCTGGCAAAGTGCAACGAAGTTTGGGGCGCAGCGCGTTTCAGAAAGCCTGGAGATCGAGACAAGCTGACATCGGTCGGAATTCGGCCTGTGCAGATCGACATGGCGAGCGGAGATTTTTCCGGACTTCCCGATGACTTCACTTACGTATTCCATGCTGCGGTGGATCCAGGAGCCGATGACTGGCGCCGCTGCGTAAAGACCAACGCGCAACATTCTGGAAGCCTGCTCCTTCACTGCCGCAAGGCGAAGGGCTTCGTCTACTGCTCGACAGGCTCAGTCTACCGTTACCAGGGAAAGCCGCTGACCGAGGCCGACGCGCCAGGCGCGCCACTGCGAGCGAACTACAGCTTTTCGAAGATCGCTGGCGAAGCGGTCTGCACCTGGATCGCTGAGCACTTCAAGATTCCGCTCACCATTATCCGCATCTGCTCGACCTATGGTCCTGAGGGCGGCACACCAACCGATCGGCTTGAGATGATTTTGCAAGGCAAGCCTATTCGGCTCCACTCCGACAAGCCCAACAACTACAACCCCATCTACGAGGACGACTATGTCGATCTCGGCATCCGCGCAATGGAAGTCGCCGCTTTGCCGCCGATCACCGTCAACTGGGCTGGGAGCGAAACCGTCAGCGCGGAAGATTATTGCGCCTACATGGGCAAGTTGATCGGCATCGAACCGATCTTCGAATACACCCCCGAAGCCCATACACCGCTGTGGCCCGACGTTACCTACATGCATGAGGTATTGGGACGTACCAAGATCCATTGGCGAGACGGCTTCCGCCGCATGATCGAGGCTCGCCATCCGGAGCTTCTGCGATCCGGCAAGGGCGCCGCGAAGTAACTCACTCAACGATTTTTGGTGCCCGCGTCAAGGTAGATGACGCCCCCACTCAAATGGAACAAGTGTCTGGAATGGAGCGGCGAGAAGTGGAACGACCTTTCCCGACGCCCATCGCTGCTCCAGCGGCCGACGCAACCGCCCTGCCGTTTCCACCGGGTCATCATCCAGGAAACAGTAAGTCAGCTGCAGGCCGGTGTTGTCTCGAAATCCGGAAACGGGAGGTGCTCTGCCCTCGTGCCACCAGATTCCCGCTACACCGGCGATGTCGGTGAGAGCCGCCGGCGACGCCACCGCGCCCTGCTCAACGATGATGTAAACGCCCCGCGATGGCCGCCACGGAATAACGTCGGCACCTGCAATCGCCCGGCGTGCGGCGACCTTCCCTGCCAATCTGAAGTAACCGGAATCAACGGAAGGCAGCCTGAACGGCCGGCGATCGCCACCAAGCGCGGTACTCAATACGCGGAACTGATCGAATGCGGCGCCGTCGGCGAAGAAGTACGTCATGACGTGATCGACCGCATCGTAGCGGGGATCGCTGACAGCGCGCGCGGCCCGGCATGCGGGTGTCGACACCAATCGAAGAGATAATCGCAGTCCGGCAAGCCGGTGCTGCTCAGGACGATGGTCGAGCGAATGCCATTCAAGATATTCCGCGTCCTTTCCGACTGGCTCTCGCGCCGACATCGACACGAAGATTGTGCGGATATCGGTGGCGCCAGTGGCAAGCACTTCCGGCAATTGATCGGATGCAGTGCCGGAAAGGATCATCGGCATGTACCTTCTCCGTTGTAGCGATACGGGCTAGCGATTAAAAAAATCTATTTGAACGCCTCGTCGAACAAGCGGCGCATCGCTGCCCACGAGCGTTCATCGGCCGCTCGGTTATATGAAAAGCCTGGCATACCGCGCTGCTCGGCTTCGTGATCAGTGAAACTATGCCCGGCGTTGCCGTATTGCAGGAGTTGCCAGTCGAGCTTGTCGCGCCTGAGTTCGGCCATGACAGCATCCAAGCCTTCTTTTTTAACCACGGGGTCTTCGGCGCCGTGGCAAATCAGCACTTTTGCGTGAATGCGTCCGGCATCCTCAGGCAGTTCGGGAACGATTCCGGCGTGAAAGGTTGCTATTGCATCGAGCTGAGCGCCCGTGCGAGCAAGTTCGAAACAAGTTGCACCACCGAAGCAGAAGCCGATTGCGGCGGTATGGTTCCCATCGACCTGTGGTTGCGCGATGAGTGCGTCGAGCGCTGCCCACGCTCGCGAACGCCACTCCAGCCGATTGGCGTAAAGGGCCTGAATAGCGGGCGCCAAGCTGGCCCTGTCGTTAAACACTGCGCCTTCGCCATGCACATCTGCCGCGAGTGCTACGAATCCCAGTTGCGCCAGGCGTTCGGCGCGCTGTCGCGCATGGTCATTAAGTCCAAACGCCTCGGGAAAGACGACGATACCGGGACGCCGGCCAGGTTGGGAATCGTCCCAAGCAAGATGTCCAACAAACTTCTTACTCCCACTCGTATATTCGATCGTCTGCGTTGTCATAATAAATCTGGTCCTGAACCTTGAGAATGCATTTGATATGGGCCTCACATCGTATCGGGCAGTCGCCGACAGCGCTGTTCAGCATCGCGGCGATGGCGAATTGCCCACGTGTCCTTGACGCTGTCTACCCAGAAATACTGCTCCGGACATTCGCGGATCACGTCTTCGATTCATGTAATGCGTTGATGCGTCGCGCATCAGCGGCATTGTCGCCGCTCCAGGAGCGCTTGAGTGGAAAGTCTAGATTTTACACGGCGGGTACGTTTTTACCCTTATGCAGGCGCGCCAATCCTCGAACCAACCCGAAAGGACGATCCTCCCGACTTGAGAGACGTTGGATAGTCCGCATATCCGGCGGTGCCGTCAGAATAGAACACCTTCTGATCGTTGAGTGCCAGTTCGGTGCCCTGCCTCAGGCGTTTAACGAGATGCGGAATTGAAATGAAGGGGCTGCCAAATGCAATTAGATCGCCAACTCCAAACTGCAGCGTGGCCTCGGCGAGCGCTTCGTCGAATTCTCCGCTAAGAATCAACGTCTGCGTAAACGCGCCGCGTAGGCAGGGCAGCAATGGATCCAACGGGTTATGCATCCATTCGCCGTCCTGTTCATTAAGGTGCAGGTAGATGATTTGGAGACTGCTCAGTTCACGCGCCAGATAGCCATAGGTTATTTCGGGTTCTGGATCGAAACGCATATCGTTGGCAATACCCAGCGGCGACAGGCGGACGCCCGTGCGATTTTTTCCAACCGCCGCCGCTACGGCGGCGGCGGTCTCCAGCAGCAACCGACAGCGATTTTCCAGACTGCCGCCGTATTCATCGCTGCGATGGTTCAAATAGGGGCATCGGAACTGATCGAATAGGTAGCCGGCTTCTGCATTGATTTCAACGCCGTCGAAACCCGCCGCAATAGCCCTGCGTGCGGCACTGACAAATTCACTTTTGACTGCACGGGCTTCATCGAAGCTCAGAGCGCGCGGGGGCAAGCTGGGCGCGAGTGTCGTCTTGCCGGCTTGGGAAGCGAATACCCGAACCTTGCTGTTCGCGTGGATATTGTCGGGCCCGATTGGCGGCGTGCCATTGACGTGGAGGCCGCTGTGCGAAATCCGGCCGCAGTGCCACAGTTGAGCGAAGATGCGCCCGCCGTGACGGTGCACAGCGTCAGTCACTTGTCTCCACGCGTGCTCCTGCTCATCTGTGTAGAGTCCCGGCGTGTCGTAGTAACCACGCGCCTGCGCGGACACAGCGATCCCTTCAGAAATGATGAGACCTGCTGAAGCCAGTTGTGCGTAGTACTCCGATGTCCTGGATATCGGCGCGATAGACAGCTGGGGGGCTCTGAAGCGCGTCACCGGCGCCATCACGATCCGGTTGGGTAGAGTCAGACTCCCGATCAGGTGTGGCGAGAGCAACGTCTTTGAAGTGGTCATGGTCAATACGCCGTTAAGTTCGCTAGCGGTGATTCCCTTCCTGGCCCATTTGGAAGCCGCTATCCGATTGCGCTCAGCGGCTGCGCCGCCGACCATTACCGCTACTTCGTACAACTAAAGTCTAATATCGATCGCACCCTGATTGGCGCGACTAGGTCATTAAAACCACGGCGGCTGGTATGCGTACGGAAAACGGGAGCATTCTTTTGGTCCAGAGCCACAGGCTTTTTGTCACACCTGTGACATAGGAATCCCCGCTATTCTTCGTCGATGCCGAATGCCGGCCTGATGGGGCTTCCCTCGTGCAGTTCCTGCAGCTCGACAATGTTCCCGTCCGGGTCGTAGCAGTAGCAGGAGGTGCACCCTCCAACCGCGATGTGCTGCGGCGGCGAGATGAAGTCGATGCCGGCAGCCTTCAGCCGCTCATACTCCCGTTGGATATCCTTCACATCGAATGCGATATGTCGAATGCCGGCATCGCAAGCGGGCCGACGCTCGCCGGGACGTGGTTCCGGATCGCGGTAACAGAACACTTCCATGTTCAGATTGCCGAGGTTGAACTGTGCAACCTGCCCTGTGACGTTCTGCAGACCCACGATCGTCTCGAAGGAAGTGAATCCCGGTGACAGCGGCGAAACCCGGTCGAGTGTCATTCCCAACTGATCGCGGTAAAAGTGGATGCAACGATCAAGGTCGAGCGTGGACAGAGAAATGTGACGAACGCCGCGGATCATGGCTTTCTCCTGCTTAGTGGCCCTGCGTCACCCGATCGACTTCGGCCAGATCATCAGCGCTAATGACCCAGTCGCAGGCCCTGATGTTTTGCTCGACCTGCTCGGGCAGCGTGGCGCCGCAGATGACACTGGAGACGCTGCGCCGCGAAGCCAGCCAGCTGATCGCCAGTTCCAGCAGACTGCGGTTGCGCTGGCAGCAGAACGCCTGCAGGTCGCGCACGATCGCGAGATTGCGCTCGGTCATGAATACGTCGCCGGTGCGCAGGAAGTTCTCGCTGAGCCGTCCCTGTGCCTTGCTACCATCGGAATACTTTCCGGTCAGCAGGCCGCTGGCCAGCGGGTAATAAGGGATGAAGCCCAGGCCGTAGTGCTCGATAGCCGGAATGAGCTCCTTCTCGGCATCGCGCTTGAGCAAGTTGTACTCGTTTTGCGCGGCGACAAAGGTTTCCACGCCGCCACTGCGCGAGATCCACGCGGCATCGGCCAGTCGCCAAGGCTCCAGGTTGGATACGGCGATGTATCGAACCTTGCCGCTGCGAACCAGATCGTCGAGCGTACGCAGCGTCTCTTCCATCGGCGTTGCGTAGTCAGGCCAGTGAATCATGTACACGTCGATCCAGTCCGTGCCGAGCCGCTGCAGGCTGCCTTCCACAGCGCTGAGGATGTAGCGGCGTGAACTGTTGCGTACCCGGTAATCATTGATGTCGACGCCGAACTTCGTCAGCAGCACGATATCCTTGCGCCGGGCACCCAAGGCCTTGCCCAAGGCGATCTCGGAGTCGCCGCCGGTGGTCCCGTAGCGGTCAGCCGTGTCGAAGAGATTGATGCCCAGCTCGAGCGCCTTGGCGACCACGCGATTGGACGCGTCCTGGTCAATCTTCCAGCCGAAGTTGTTGCACCCCAGACCCATCTTGGTGACGCGCAGACCGCTGCGGCCCACTTGACGGAGTTCCATATTTTTCTCCTACTTGAATCGAAAGAAACGGTAGTCGATGCCTTCCGGCGTAGGCGCGCCGAGGCCAAAAGCCTGTACCGAGTTGAGCCAGTCGTAAGGACCCGGCGGCGCGTCGAAGCAGCCCGCCACTTCGATGCGGGGCAATCCATCGCGCTCACTGGCTCTGCCGCCGTAGCGGAACAGGATCGTCACACCGTCGTCCGCTTGCAGGAGCAGACGCACGTCGAGTTGCGAGCCTGCAGCGCTACGCGTCACCCAGTCGCTGCCGGATGCAAGCACACGTCCGTTTAATCGCCCGCCACCCGTTGCCGCGGCGGCAAAACCGGTTTCCGCTAAATAGCGGACCAATAAACGACAAAGATCACGCCAAAAAGAACAACGAGCCAGCCATCGCAAATCCCGCCCAACCAGGACGGCGCGGCCCGCAGCTCCATGAAATGGTGCATCACAAACCTGGATTTGATCAGCGCCGCGATCAACACTCCAGTAGTGATGGGCGCGCTCACGAAGTACGTAGCTCCTTCCAGCTTAGTCGCGGCCAAATACGACGCGACCGTGAGGGCACACAGAAGAAGCCAGATCAAGGTCAGCTTGTTTCGACGGATAGAGATCATGGCTATCTCATCAGATACACGAGTGCGTAGATGATGAGCCAGAGCAGGTCGACCATGTGCCAATAGGTCGCTCCGGTTTCGAGCATTGCGACTCTGGGCTGCGCCGCTGTACCGAGTTCACGCCACATAAACAGCAGGATGCCGAGGCCGAGAAAGACGTGCAGAAGGTGAACACCGGTCAGCATGTAGTAGAACATGAAGAAATCGTTGGTCGTGAACACGAAGTCCTGACCGACCTTATCCGACCATTCGAACGCCTTGACGACGACAAATGCCAACCCACAAGCGCTTCCACCAACGATCAGTCGCGCTGCCCGCGCGATCTCCCCTGCCCGCGCCAGCTGCACGCTCAAGGCGACAAACCAGGAGCTTGTCAACAACAGCAATGTGTTGAGAAGGCCCAGGGTCTGGCTAAGCTGCTGCTGCGATTCCAGAAACATCTGGTGGTTCCAGATGCGATAGAGCATGTAGATGGTGAAATAAACCGAGAAGATCACCAGGTCGCCAATCACGAATGCCCACATGCTGGCTTCGCCCGGCAGATGGCGTGCGGATTTTGGTTCGGCGCGTTCCGAAACAACTGCAGTTGCAGCGCCTGCCGGCGGCGCCGTGTGTACGGTACTGGTCATGGCTGATTGTCTTATTGGGAGCTGGTCGCGAAAATCGAGGTCAGGCCGGCACCACTTCATCGAGCGGCTGCCGCTTGATCGCTTTATATAGGCAGATGGTAAAGCTGAACTGCCAGAATACCCACACTACCGTGCCCAGCCAGAAGCTGATCGCGCCGTCCCACGCGAACGGTCCGGTCTTGAATGCGAAGATCGGACCCGCGAGGATTTCGGTGAATATCACCCAGATACTGAAGTAAGCGATCCACTTCGGGAATATGCGGCGCTTGTCCAGCAGCACGGCGATGACGAAAACCACGTACTGCGCGACGAAGCATCCGAGCGAGCCGACATACGAGAGCATTCCCATGTCGTACAGCATCGAGACCAGCTGCGGATCGCGATCGGGGCGCATCGCAGCGACGGAATACACGATGGCAATGAACATGCACCCGGGCAGCGCACCGAGCGACAGTACCACGATATAAGCATACGCCATCGCCTGGCTAACACCTTCCATGCGTTTCATTTGAACCACAACCAGCGCGTTGTTCATCGCATAGAAGCCGAGGCTGAATACCAGCAACGCAAACCCGATATGCGTGTTGGTGACTCCCGCAACCGATTGAAAGAAGCTGATCGCCCCCGCTTGGCTGACGTTGGCCGAAGGCGGTGGCATGGTTCTGGTGAGGCAAACAAATACCAGCCCGAAGAAGACGTAAAAGACCGGAATCGACCAAAAGCAGATCCATTGATCCAGCTTGCTGTTACGCCGGTATTGAATGTGAGCCTTAGGAGCCGGCGTCGGCATGGCCGAGGCGAGACGCGCAGAGACATCCATCATGGTTGCACTCATGCTGGTACTCCTTCTTCAACCGCCTGCTGTCTGATCGCAGCGCGAACCACAAAGAACATCACAGCGATATAGAGGGCGAATGCGCTGTTACGTATCCAGAAAGCGAACAGCCCATCCCAGGCGAAGGGACCGGACTGATACACCATGGCCAATGCACCAGGCGCAATCAGGATCCCGGTGACGATGCTGTAGTGCGCGACCCAGCGTGGGAACACCGGCTGGGGACGCGCATCCATCAGAATGGCCAAGGCGAGCGTGACGTTCTGCGCCACGATCATGCCGATGGGAGCAGTGAAGGTCATCCACCCCAGATCATTCAGTAGCTGGATCAGCTCGGCGCCACGATCGGGTCGGAAGGCCGCCATCAGCCAGAACAGATTGGCCAAGGCGAGTAAGGCGCCTCCTCCCGACGCCGCGCCAAGATAGGCATAGGCGAAGACGTGGCTGGGTGTGGCCATACGCTTCATCTGGATCACGATCACCATATAGAAGGGGATCAGCATGATGCCCCACAGATTCATGATGACCATGCTTAGCCGGATCCAGCCGGCATTTTCCTTGTAGAAGGAAGCGACGGCTTCCGCACTCATTGCCGGCGACAGCGGTGGCAGGAATCCCCTGAACAGGCAAAATGCTAGTAGCAATACTGCGGCCGTAACGGGCGCCAGCCATAGGCTTATGGTCTGATCTTTGGTACGCATGGGTACTCAGCTCTCCCCTTCTGCTGAAGCTATTGTCTTTGCGATTGCAGATCTGTTCTGCAGAATGATTAGTACACACCGGTGCGTGGCGTTCAAGTGAGGTTCTCATAATGTGGCATGGCTGTGGCGCCCGTGACAGTGCTGTGGTCTTGGCATCTGCGTGCGTTCACTAAAATTTATTCGCCCCAGCGATATGACAGCGAGAGCCCGAAGGTGCGCGGCTCGCCGTAGATCGAGCTCTGGAAGTACAGGAAGTTCCAGACATCACTGTTGGAGATGCGATAGGTCCGATCGGTCAGGTTTGCGCCAAACATCTGCAAGTCGAACGCCGATCGGTAGATCGACGACCAGTTCAGACTGGCGTTGAGCAGCCCATAAGCACCCAGCCACGCGCCCGGTTCCGCATCTGGCACCGTAATGGGCGAAGTATACTGGCGGTCGATAAATGAATAGGTGGCCGATCCCTCGATCGTCCCGAGCGATTCCGCGATTGGCAGCTGATAACGGGCGGTCAAGCTGCCCTGGTGCCGTGGCACGTAGTTGAAGGGTACGCATTGCAACTGCATCGTTCCACCGTTGGTAATCTTCTGACCCGTGCAATCTTCCTGCGGCGTCAAGGCGGCCAGAGGCAGGGTGAAATCGCCGTATTTGGCGTAGGTAAAAGAATAATTTGCCACCACCGTCAGGCCTTCTAGCGGCTGCATCGTGATGTCGGTTTCGAAGCCACTGATGGAAGCCTTTGCGGCATTGATCGTTGCCGCTCCAAACTGAGGTCCGTTGTTGTCCGTTGCGGTCTTCTGAATATCCGTGTAGTCCGTGTAGTAGAGCGCCGAGTTGATCCGTGCCGGTACGTCGCCGATTCTGAAGTCGGATTTACTGCCAATTTCATAATTGAGGACGAACTCTGGCATGTACGTGTAGCGCGACGGGGTCACTGCTTGCGGCGAAATGCCACCGCTCTTGTAGCCTCTGCTGACTTTGGCGTACAGCATGGTCGTGGGCACTTTGTAATCCACGCCGAAAGTATAGGTCGGCGCCGAGTTCTTTACGCTGCTTGAAATGGGAACGCCGCCGACTCTGAACAACGGGTTGGGTGCGCCAGTGAAATAGGAACCTGAAGTCGCCGTGCCGCTCGAATCATCCGAGGTGTAGCGAGCGCCGGCAGTGACATTAAGTCCATCCAACGCGTCAACCAGTGTCCCCATGTCATAGGTTGCTTGAGCGTACGGGCCGTACGATCTCGTTTTGATGTCGAATGAAGCGCGTGTGTCGATCAGACCCAGCTGGAGCCCCAGGTTTTGCTGTACCCCCGTCGGCTGCAGGTATTGATAGTAGACGCCGCCCACGTATTTGAGTCCGCCACCCCATGCGCGACCCTGCACTTGCAACTCTTCGGTATAGGTTTCAAAGTCGGACGAATTGCTGTCGTCCGGATTATTGAAGTCGTTGAGCGGAAGGTTGGAGCCATCTTCGTCCCAGCGGTAGTGATGCTTGTACGTCTGGTAGCTGGCGATATTGCGCAGCGTAAGAGCGTCGCTGATCTCGTAATTGAAATTGTCGATCGCGCCACCGGTATCGAGGATGTCGTCAGGCGATGTGCTCAGATCGACAGCGCGCACGCCGCGGGCCTGTTGGGCAGCGACGATATCGCTGCCGCAGTTGGTGTAATTGGTTGCGAAATGTCCTTCTACGCTCGCCGCGCTCGCTGCCACAGCAGCACATCCGACATTGATCGGCCCCAGCGTCACCGTCCGGTTGATCTGTTCGAGCACCTGTGAAGTGCCGTTGTCGGCACTGTGTGTGTAATAGCCCAGCAAATAGTTCTGAATGCCGTCGGTAGGTTTCCACATCAAACCGAGACGAAACGTGCGAAAACCTCGGCTGTCCAATTCCGCCCCAGTCGCGATGTTCTCGGTAAACCCGCCTCGTTCGTAATATTTGGCGCCCAGGCGGAGAAATAGCTGGTCTTCAATCACGGGCACGTTGAGTATTCCTTCCGCCCCCCTTGCTTCAAAGTTGCCCAGTTCGCTTTTGAGCGAAGCTTCGAATGCCGGATCCGGCTTATGCGGCTCCAACACCAGCGCACCACCCGTGGTGTTGCGTCCAAACAAAGTGCCTTGCGCCCCTTTCAGAACCTGTAGATCGGCCAGATCGAAGAACTTGCCAGGACCACCCTGCTGGTTGTTGAAGAAGTCCGAAGGCAGCGGAACTTCAGCATAGTAGATGACGACGCCCGGACTGGCACCGAAGGTGGCACCCTGGCCGCGAATAGTCGGCGTTTCAGAGTTGCGCAGCGTGCTGCCGGTGCTAACCACGAGAGAAGGCACTACGCCGTTGAGATCCTGAGCCGATTTGATCTGCTGACGCTCGAGATCTTTGGCACTGAACGCAGTGACCGCGACCGGCACTTTTTGCAGATTTTCAGCGGTGCGCCGAGCCGTTACCACCACCGTTGCGATTCCGGTGCCGGCGTCGTTGGCAACCGCCTGATCTCCAGCTGAAGAGGCTGCCGGAACGGGTGGCGGTGGTGACGTCGCAGCAGTGCTTGCTGTCTCGCCCTCCCCCTGCGGTTGAGAACCGGTCGCCCCATCCGCTGCGGCAGGTACGGTGGACCGCGCCGCTTGGGGTTGACTCGGCGCAGGCAAAGATTCGGACACGGAAGGAGCTGAAGAATTCTCGCTCGGATGAGCTGGATTTTGCGACTGCGCCTTGACGACCGGCGAATATCCGAAGACCACAGCCGCTGTAGTCGTTATCGTCACCGCAATGTTACCGTACCTCATGCTTTCCTCTCTCCTCCCCACGCATCCGGTGCCGATGTCCGGATGGCCAGCGCTATAGATTTATGTTCGGTCACTTAATGGCTGTCTTGTGGTTGTCGCCTCTCGAATCTTTGTGATGCAGCGCAGATCCAGTGTTCTTCACCGCCACTACATACGACGCATTCAGCGCGGTGCGGGTCGGCCTGGTGCCCGCTGCCCGCGATGCTCAACCCATGCAAATGAAACACCGCAGCACATATCGAATTCCGTAATACATAACGAACACAGTGATATATATCTAACACTATGAATCATAAAATGTACAGCCCCCACCTATCCACCGCACAGGACGCCCGCGCAGTCCGCACGCGCAAAGCCCTGCGTCAGGCATTGCTTGAACTGCTTGAAAACAAACCGCTGGATCAGATCACTGTCCGCGACATCACCGCCGGCGCAAACATCGGCTATGCATCGTTTTTCCGGCACTGCCAGAGCAAGGAAGCATTGCTCGACGAGGTCACGGCGGAACAGATCGAACAACTGATAGGTCTGGCTTTTTCCGTGCTGCGCGGAGGCACGATCCGGGATGCAGCGATTGCGCTTTTCTCGTACGTCGACCAGCACCGCAAGCTATGGTCCACTCTGTTGACTGGGGGTGCCGCAGGTGCGGTGCGCGAACAATTTGTTCGCTACACCTCTCAGCTCGCCGCCGGGCTCACACGTCCCGGTCAGCGGTTTCCGACCGATATTGCCGTCATCTTCGCCAGTAGCGGAACCATTGAACTGCTGGCTTGGTGGCTACGCCAGAAAAAGCCGCTGCCTGTCGAGCAAGTGGCGGAGATCTACGATCACTTCGTCGTCTCCCCCACACTCGGCAACGATGCAACCGGCGCGTGGCGCACGGAACAACCCAAGAGAAAGAAGAAGAAATAATGCCGATCGGCAGCCCTTTCATTTCCGGCTAGATCTTCACTTAGAAGGAATTAAACTCGGTTGTGTCGCAGACACTGGCCCGGGCTCATGCGCTGCACGTCATCGGACTCCGGCGTATCGTGGCATTTGAAGCTGCCCACCATCCGCTACGCGACGATGCGAGGGGGAACAGCGATGGAACCGATTGCGAAATCACAGCTGGATCTCCGGCGCGTCCTGCTAGCCTTCGCGTTGACCCCTCTGCTGACCGCGTTCTATTGCGCCGTATGGCTTGCTCAGCCCTGGGCGCTTTCCTTTGGGTTGTTGATCGCCTATCCGAGCGCGGCCTTGATCGGTACGCCACTCCTATTTGTGCTGTGGCGACGCGGCTGGTTGAAGGGCGGATATTTCGCGGTGGCAGGCACCTTATGTGCACTACCGGCGATCGGACTCGACGCCAGCCCTTTTCGGCCGCCGCAATTCGAATCTCTTGACGCAGCGAACGCTCTTTACCTGCTACTCGCCGGCGGGTTCTCCGGCACCGTCTTCTGGTTACTGGGAATTGCTGGCGATTCGCCTCTGCGCTGGCGTTCACTGTTCGATTTGGGTCCGCCGGGCTGACATTAAAGCGTCATCGAGTGTCCCTATTGTTGAAGTCTACGACTTGAACAATACATTGCGACCGTGTTGACCGAACTGGGCATCGACCTGCCGACATTCCTGCTGCTCGTGCTGGCTTTGTTGATGGCGCTGAGCTTCGAATTCGTCAACGGCTTCCACGATACCGCCAATGCGGTGGCGACGGTCATCTATACGCACTCCCTGAAGCCGACGCAGGCCGTGGTCTGGTCGGGCACGTGGAATCTGATCGGTGTGCTGACTTCTTCGGGTGCCGTCGCGTTCGGCATCGTTGCGCTGTTGCCGGTAGAACTGGTGATCAATGTTGGCTCCGGTCCCGGCTTCGCGATGGTCTTTTCGCTGCTGTTGTCGGCCATCATCTGGAACCTCGGCACTTGGTATCTGGGACTGCCCGCCTCTAGCTCGCATACGCTGATCGGCTCCATCGTCGGTGTCGGCCTCATGAATTCGCTGCTAAGTCCCGATAGTGCCTTTGGCGATGGCGTCAACTGGGCAAAGGTCGCCGATACGGTCAAGGCATTGGTACTGTCGCCGCTGATCGGCTTCACATTCGCCGCATTGCTGCTACTCGTCGCCAAGAAGGCGCTGCGCAATCCAGCGCTGTACACCGCGCCGGAAGGCAATCATCCGCCGCCGCCGTGGATCCGCGGCCTGCTGGTACTGACCTGCACCGGCGTCAGTTTTGCGCATGGCTCCAACGACGGACAAAAGGGCATGGGCCTGATCCTGCTGATCCTGGTCGGGATTGTGCCGGCGACGTTCGCATTGAACCTGCATACCAGCACCGCCGATCTGCAGAAGATCACTGCCGCTGCGACGAGTTTCGAGCAGACCCTGCAGCAGCAACAGGTCACGCCGCTCGCCGGTGACATCAGTCCCGCGCAATTGGCACTGACGCGTCTGCTGCGCAAGAGCAAAATTGACGCAGAGACGTTGCCGGCGCTAGCCGTCGCCAACGGCGAGGTTCTGCACGGTCTTGCAGGCGTCGACGATCTGGCGCAAATCCCCGGAGAACAACGCCGCGCCCTGCGCATGAACATCTATCTGCTCTCTGAATCGCTGGCCAAGCTGATGAAGACGCATCAATTACCGGCAGGATTCGACGTCAACGCACTCACTGCCTATCAGAAGCAGCTGAAAAGCACGACGACGTACATACCGGTGTGGGTCAAGGTTGCAGTCGCACTGGCGTTGGGCTTCGGCACAATGATCGGCTGGAAGCGCATCGTGGTCACGGTCGGCGAGAAAATTGGCAAGGCCCATCTGACCTATGCCCAGGGTGCCTCAGCGGAACTGGTCGCTTTCGGTACCATCGAAGCTGCGGACATGCTCGGCCTTCCCGTGAGCACAACGCACGTATTGTCGTCCGGCATCGCCGGCACCATGGTCGCCAACGGCTCGGGTATCCAGAAGGACACGCTCCGCAACATTCTCCTGGCATGGGTGCTGACGTTACCGGTCTGCGTGTTTCTCGGTGCCTCGCTGTTCGCGGCAAGCCTGTTCGTAGTGTTCCGGTTGATTGGCATCCACTGAGAGCGTCACAAGTGTGGGCGCTCGACTTGAGTTGATCAGCGTGTTCACTGCGGCGCTGATCATATCCGCAGCCACGTCAACGACTGCGGCTTCGACAGCCTGTTGAGATGATAGCGATCAGGCAGACAAGCGTGAGCAGAAGACGCTGGAAATAATTAATTCTCGCCGCGCAACGACGGGCAACGCTTATTAATGGGTAACACCGCAACGAGCGAACTGAGTTTTCTGTACGCCGGCCCCAGGACTGCAGGCCGGTGGCTGCGCCGGAATCTCGAGCGTCACCGCGCAATCTTGATAACTAACGGAATGCCAGAAGTCGTAGCCGGCGCGGTTTCCGACGAGAACCTCAACGGTCAGCCGCTTGCCGCGCTCCCAAATCCGATCCTGCAATAGCGCGATTGCTCGACGCCCGACTCCGTGCCGACGCGCCTGTGGCAACACCAGAAACTGGCGCAGATAGATTTCCTTGCTGTGTTCGCGAAACAGCGCATAGGCGACGACCTCTGCTGATTCGTTCAGAAACAGGACTGCTCGATAACGCCGAGTGCTCAACCAGGCCCGCATGCGCTTCTCAAGTTCTGACAAATCCTTCGTGCCAAAATCCACTCCATCCTCAACCAGCTGGCGGTTGAGCTGTGCCAGAAGTTTGCTGTCCGCCGGTGTGGCAAATCTGTAGTGCAAAGCGTCCAAGACGTTAAGCCTCCTTACTTGTGCTCGTTAGAAAATTAAAACGGTGATACACCAATCCACCACCACGGATTCAAGAACGTCGAATCAAGATCGGCACACCGTTGATCTCTGGAGCTACAGCGGCTTCGGCGAAGGCCCGGTCGCGCAGTCGACGTATCACATTGGGTGACGGCCTATCAGCAGTAAGTCGAAGTTCAAGCAGATCCCGCAATTGCCGTTTGCGCTCCAGTTCAACCAGCGGATAGGCCCCTTCCACCTGATGTCGTTCGCCGATACGCAATTCATCGCCGTACATACTCAGCTCGGATTCCTCGTCCAGTGCGTTGCGGACGTGACTGCATGCGCGCAGCGCTTCTTCGTGGTCGCCACTCTTCGCCGCTTCCAGACAGCAGGCTATTGCTGAAATTGCGTGCTCTACATCGCTCGTGCCGCCTCCCTCTAGATTATCCGAATGAATTACCAGGAGATCCATGCAAGCGATCTGCAGACTATCGAGCCACGAACGATTGAAGTCGGAATGCAGTGCGCAATCCCAGATCACGTCCACACAGATCCCAAGCACATCCGACTCTGCTGCATACCGGGACCCTAGACGACCGAACAGAGCACTCAAGCGCGTTACCCCTGCCGCTGCCCAGGCGGTGCGATAGCAGACCGGCAATCTCTCGATACTCTGTCTAGAAGGACCCCGGTCGCAATCCACGTCGGCACATACACGCATGGACGGCATTCCTTCTTGCGGCTGAGTCGAAACAGCGCGACGGAATGCATGTGCCCGATACCCTCGATAGAGGCGCTGCAGCGACTGTGAAACGGTATTCAGACTCATTGGCTTGCCTCGTCAACTAATGCGATGTCCGTGTGGACAGCCGCTACCGCCAGTGCGTAACGGATGGATTTGCGCAACACGGTTGCGACGTAGTGTCGCGTCTGGCGCGGTGCATGTTTGGAAATCCAGTGTTCGGCGTCCGCTGCATCCCAACCCGCCGCCGCCGGCGGCAAGCGGCGATCAATGAAATCCGGGCCGCAGTTATACGCAGCGATGACGAGGCGCAGACGGGCTTGGGACGAAGCGACGTACCTGAAGTGATCCATCAAGGCACTGAGATAGGCGACCCCCAGCCTGATATTGGCGTTCGGGTTGTGCAGATCGGCAATCGTGGGAGTGCCATCTTTCCCGTAAATGATTCGATAAGCGGCACGTGCGCCGGAGCGGGGCATCAGCTGCATTAATCCTCTCGCGCCTTCGCTGGAAACGGCGTTGCGGTTGCAGGACGATTCCGTCTCAATAATCGCTGCGACAATAGTAGGGTTCACTTTGAATGCGTGAGCAATGGGCCATGCCGTCCGATAGATGGACGGCACGCAGCTTGCGCCCGAGGAGATCATGGCGCTGAGTTCGATCTCCGTCAGCACGCCTTGTTCGATTACGCCTCGGGATTTGTCTGCAGTCCAGTCACCAGTGCCGGCGTCCGCTGTTTCGACGTAAGCCGCCGTCTGTGTTTGATAGATAGATGGGATCGCTTCTGCAGAAGCTTGGCCGCACGACGCCAAGCCGTAAACTGCCAGCGTGGCCCGCACACTCATGGCAAAGCATTTTCGAATGTTCTCCGGCAGCGGCTTGCGGCGGCATCGAGATGGCGGATCGTGAGCCGCAGTTGCCATTGATGCGGACCGACCCCGGTACGCCGCACTACTTATGCAAAAAGAACTCATTCCAGACCCTCCTCGGAGTAGGTCCAGGCTGTCGATGGGATCTTCAGTGACTTCCACCGGCCTTCGGTTGGCGCGCATGAATAGCTTTCTGACCAGCGCGTCAGGCGCCTTTGTCCGGCTACAAAGCGGATTCCCGTTTCAGTGATTCGGATGCGAGCGCTTGAGATCTAATTGCCGCATCCAGTGCACGACATTGCAGGCCAGCATGAAGGCGAAGATGCCGACCACCACGATGCGAGCAGTGAGCAAGCGAGGCTCCGCAAGCGGATCGTGGCGGCTGATTTCATCAGTCACTTTGAATGCTAGTAGAACAAACGGTGCTAGAAAGGCAACAAGCACGGCAGCGACACGCCAAAGATTCACTACCAATGGACGTAGATGACTTTTCCGCTCAGCGCCGCGCGCGTCGACGCTCGTTTGCTGCTCATGTGGCCATGCATCGTAGGTGTTCGACATGACTGCTTCTCTGTCAATCGGCGATATGCCGGTGACAGTTATTAAATGCCTACACCGCATTTAAAATCGAGAGGGATGCTGGTACAAAAAAGTTAGTGAATGCTTATGAATTCGCCGCATCGGCATTAAAGGACCATTAGAAATAACCATACATTCCTTAATGTCGGCTTGTCTCAGCTAGCTACCATCGGTATTCAATAAGCAGGGAGCGCGCTTTTTGCGCAACTTGATCTGGGTCAATACAGCTGACAGTAATTGCTCCTAGAGTTGATCTGAATAACAGAATTAAGACGTCTCATTTCATCTGTCACAAGGATCGGGAGAGCATGGATGAGCGCACGCTCACAAACGGCTTGTTTCACAGAAGCTTTCTGCACCAAACGTTGTGTCTCCGCATTCAGCAGCGCGTTTTTTTAATGCGTTTTTAATGTTTTTGGCCAGTCTTCCGTCTCGATTTTCTATGCGGTGTCCGTGTCTAATTTGCGTGCCCACTAATCTGGGTCTTGTTGAGAATCATCCATGACCATTGTTCTGTTGCTATTGGGTGTCGCCGGCTTTGTCGCGATGGTCGGCTACATCACGCTCTGCGAACGCCTCTGAGGTTTACACCATGACTTTCGACTACTTGCTCGGCGGCTTGGCCGTGATCGTGCTGCTCGTCTATCTCACCTACGCCTTGGTGCGTCCGGAGAAATTCTGATGACCCTCAACGGCTGGGCTCAAATCCTGCTGTTCTTCGCATTGCTGACGCTGCTGACGCGTCCGCTCGGCGGCTTCATGTATCGCGTGTTCGAAGGTGAAGCCACGTTGATCGGCCGCTTGCTCGGTCCGATCGAGCGTTTCTTCTATCGCTTGGCCGGCGTCGACGCCAAGAGCGAGCAGCATTGGACTTCGTATACGGTCGGCATGCTGGTGTTCAATCTGTTCGGCTTTCTCGCGGTGTTCGGGATTCTGATGTTCCAGGATCATCTGCCGCTGAATCCGACGAAGATGTCGGGCCTGTCGGCGCATCTGGCGTTCAACACTGCCGTCAGCTTCGTCACCAATACCAACTGGCAGAGCTACGGCGGCGAGACGACGATGAGTTATTTCTCGCAGATGGCTGCGCTGACCGTGCAGAACTTCGTGTCGGCCGCCACTGGCATCGCGCTGGCGATCGCGCTGGTGCGCGGTTTCGCGCGCAAGTCGGCGAAGACCGTCGGTAACTTCTGGGTCGACTTGACCCGTTCCACGCTGTACGTGTTGCTGCCGCTGGCCCTGGTCTTTGCCGTGGTGCTGGTTTGGCAGGGTGTACCGCAAACCATGTTGCCCAACATCGATGCCAGCACGCTCGAAGGCGCCAAGCAGTCAATCGCGGTGGGCCCGGTCGCCTCGCAGGAAGCAATCAAGATGCTCGGCACCAATGGTGGCGGTTTCTTCAACGTCAACTCCGCGCATCCGTTCGAGAACCCGACGGCGCTGAGCAATCTGCTGGAGATGTTATCGATCCTCGTTATCTCAGCAGCACTGACCAACACCTTCGGCCGCATGGTGAAGGATGAGATGCAAGGCTGGGTGCTGTATTCAGCGATGGCCGTGCTATTTCTCGCCGGCGCTGGATTCTGTTATTGGGCCGAAGCTCAGGGCAACCCGACTTTCACCGCGCTGCATATCGATCAAGCTCCGAGTGCACTGCAGTCGGGCGGCAATATGGAAGGCAAGGACGTGCGCTTCGGCATCGCCGACTCGACGCTATGGGCAACAGCGACAACGGACGCCAGTAACGGATCGGTCAACGCGATGCACGACAGTTTTACGCCGCTCGGCGGCATGATCCCGATGCTGAATATCATGCTCGGCGAAGTGATCTTCGGCGGTGTCGGCTCGGGTCTCTACGGCATGCTGCTGTATGCGGTGCTGGCGGTATTCATCGCCGGCCTGATGGTCGGCCGAACGCCCGAATACCTTGGCAAGAAGATCGAAGCCAAGGAAATGAAGATGACGATGCTGGCGTTCCTGTGCTTGCCGTTGGCGTCGCTGCCGTTCCTGGCCGTTGCCTGTGTTGCGCCTGCCGGTCTAGCGGGCCTGGAAAACAGCGGCCCGCACGGCTTCTCGGAAATGCTCTACGCCTATGATTCGGCGATGGGCAATAACGGCAGCGCCTTCGCCGGACTCACCGCCAACGCGCCGTTCTGGGATATCACGCTCGGCATCACCATGCTGATCGGCCGCTTCGCTTTCATCGTACCGATGATGGCCGTAGCCGGCAGCCTCGTCACCAAGCGCATCGTGCCACCGTCCGCCGGCACGTTTCCGACCAAGAGTCCGCTGTTCGTCAGCTTGGTGGTCGGCGTGATTCTGATTGTCACCGGTTTGACCTATTTCCCGGCGCTGGCGCTGGGGCCGATCGTCGAGCATTTCTCGATGCTTGCCGGCACCCAGTACTAGACCCGACGGAGCCTATTCATGAGCCAAAAACAAACGTCGACCCCGACTTTCGACCGAGCCCTGCTCGGCCCGGCACTGCGCGAGTCATTCGTCAAACTCAACCCGCGCACACTGGCCCTTAATCCGGTGATCTTCATCACCGCGCTGGTGTCGCTACTGGCGACCATAATCTTTCTGCGGGATATGTTTGCAGGCCGTGGCGGCCTGCTGTTCAGCGGCCAGGTCATCGTCTGGCTGTGGTTCACAGTGTTGTTCGCGAACTTCGCCGAAGCGATCGCCGAAGGCCGCGGCAAAGCACAGGCGGCAAGCCTGCGCAAAACCAAAACTGAAACCATCGCCAAACGCCTGCGCGCCGCCGGTGGCACTCAGTACGAGCAGGTCCCCGCGACAGCATTGAAAATGGGCGATCTGGTGCTGGTCGAAGCAGGTGACGTTGTTCCAAGCGATGGCGAAGTCATCGAGGGCGTCGCCACCATTGACGAATCCGCGATCACCGGAGAATCCGCGCCGGTGATCCGTGAATCCGGCGGCGATCGTTCCGCAGTGACCGGCGGCACTCGCGTGCTGTCGGATCAGATCCGCGTAAAAATCACTGCGGCACCGGGGTCGAGCTTCCTCGATCGCATGATCGCGCTAGTCGAAGGCGCCTCGCGCCAGAAGACACCGAACGAAATCGCGCTGAACATCCTGCTGGTCGGCATGTCGCTAATCTTCATCTTCGCGACGGCGACGATTCCGAGCTTTGCAATCTATGCCGGCGGCAAGGTCGGCGTGATCGTGCTGGTGGCGTTGTTTGTGTGTCTGATCCCGACGACGATCGGCGCACTGCTGTCGGCGATCGGCATCGCCGGCATGAATCGCCTAGTCCGCTTCAACGTGCTGGCGATGTCCGGCCGTGCGGTCGAAGCCGCCGGCGACGTCGATACGTTGCTGCTCGACAAGACCGGCACCATCACGCTCGGCAACCGTCAGGCCAGCGAATTCCTTCCGGTGCCGGGCGTTTCCGCGCAGGATCTGGCGGACGCCGCGCAGCTATCGAGCCTGTCCGACGAGACGCCAGAAGGCCGTTCGATCGTCGTGCTCGCGAAGGAAAAGCACGGTCTGCGCGGACGCGAGCTCGCGTCGCAGGGTGCGCACTTCATTGCGTTCAGCGC
This sequence comes from uncultured Salinisphaerales bacterium, assembly GCA_964581385.1. Lineage (GTDB taxonomy): Bacteria > Pseudomonadota > Gammaproteobacteria > Nevskiales > Nevskiaceae > CAZOOK01. Next base: position 468 of record CAZOOK010000051.1, on the reverse strand, counting down.
GCAGACGCGCATGTCCGGCGTGAACCTTGGCGATTCTCAGATCCGCAAGGGTGCCGTCGACGCCATCGTCGATCATGTCACTCGCACCGCCGGCAGCCGCGCGATCCCGAAAGAATTGAAGGAAATCTCCGACCGCATCGCCAAATCCGGCGGCACCCCGCTGGCCGTGTCCCGCGACGGTGAGGTGCTCGGTGTCATCCATCTCAAGGACATCGTTAAGGGCGGTATTCGCGAGCGCTTCGCCGAGCTGCGCAAGATGGGTATTCGCACCATCATGATCACCGGCGACAATCCGCTCACCGCGTCGGCCATCGCGGCGGAAGCCGGCGTCGACGATTTTCTGGCGCAGGCTACACCCGAAGATAAGCTCAAGCTGATCCGCGAGGAACAGGCCAAGGGAAAGCTCGTGGCGATGTGCGGCGACGGCACCAACGACGCGCCGGCGCTCGCGCAGGCCGATGTCGGCGT
>CAZOOK010000050.1:0-30568 GCA_964581385.1 uncultured Salinisphaerales bacterium | reverse complement strand
CACAATTGGTCGCCAGCGCCAGGTCTGGGCGTACGCAAACCATGCATCACGTGGTAGCACAATTGGTAGGCGTACCTGCGCACTAATTGCTCTAATTATTATGTTTGCATTTACAATTAAGCACAATTACGCCAATTAGTAAAACGCACACCGACCAAATGGGTGACCAGGCGATGCATGGTTTGCGTACGCCCAGACCTGGCGCTGGCGACAAATTGTGTCGCGTGACTTCCGGACCGGGGCGGACTGACACCCTCCAGCCACAGGTCTGGGCGTACGCAAACCATGCATCGCCTGGTCGCACATTTGGTATGTGTGCTAATTGCTCTAATTGTGCATAATTGTAAAACGTGCAGAATCGTAGGCGTGCGTGTGTTACGTCACGACAACACGCGCGCGACGGCGTCGCCGACGCGCGTCACGAGCGAGCGGTCGAGCTCGCCGTCGCGCGCGAGACGGGTCGTCATTCCTCCCGGGCTCGCCGACGTCACAACCGCACCCAGACGTTCGAGTTCGGTCCACAACGCGTCGTGAAAAGGCTGCACGAGCTCACGGTCGCCAGGGAGCGTCACGTCGACGAGCTTCGACTGAAAACGCAGCTCGTTGTGCACGCGTCGCGCGAGCTGTTTGAACGTCTCGTTCTCGCGCCGCTCAATGTGGACGGCGTCGCTCGACATGGGTGTTGGTCCAAATGAGGTCGGAGTCGCCGAAGTGTTGTGAACCCGGCGCCGTTCGGCGCTCTCGCGGGCACGCGCGGCGACCTCGCGCTCGTGAACCTCCATCTCGTTCTGGAGAATCCACTCCATGAGAGCAACGCGATCGGCGTGTTGCCACGCTGGAATTGCGTAACGATCACGACGCGCTGGAGCAGAAGCGAATTTCTGGCGCTTCGACATGGTTGGTTTTTCACGCCAAAAAGAGAAACGCGACGAGCGCGCCAAAGAGGTAGAGACGGATTCGGTGGTGCAAACGTTGATCGTTCCACATCAACGACTCGATGCGCGATTGTGATGTGAGTGAGGGGCGCGAAATCAGTGGAGCGTTGCCGGGCGCGGCCAGCGCACCGTCACGCGACGTTGATCACCGCTCACGACAACGAAGCCCTTGTCATTCAACGCTCGCCACAATGTTGCCTGGTAATAACGCTCAGGATCACCGATCGCGAAGTTGTGGCCGTCTGGAACGAAGACGTCGGCCATGGCTGGCGGCGAAAGCCAAAACGAGTGAAACGCGTCAAACACCCGGGACGCGAGGTCATTGGCCGACTCGCCATCGCGGCGTTCAAACAGCACGTTCATTCCACTCAATGCGCGATTTGGATGTGGCGCAAGTGCTCGTACTCGGGCGCCGTCAGAAACACGTCCTTTTGTAGGTTGTTCCACATGAGCATCGTTGCCATGTCGTCAGGCGCGCCGCCGACCTTTCCCGTGTACGACTCGCGCACGGGCATGTGCGGCTCGGCGCCTGCTTTCTTGACGCGGACGTACGTCTTGAGCTGCGTCGCGAGACGCGCGAGGTTTTCGTTGGCGTTGTTCCTCGCCGACGTCACGTGCGCCGAAATGCGCATGAGGCTCTGTTGCATGCGCTGGCGCATCATCACGACCATGTTGCGTTTCACGGCCGCGTCCGTCGGGATGCCCGTCTTCTCAGTGCCCTTTTCGTGCATCACGATGATGTTCCTGAACTTCTTTTCCATGTGCATGCGGATGAACCCCGCGTCGCTGCCGCTCATGTTCTCGATCATCAGCACGAGCGTCGAGCTCTTGAACTCGGGGCGGCGCAGCAAAAGAGCGGCGTGGTTGTGCATCGTTGGAATCCAGTCTTCTGGCTCGACAATCTCGTGCGCGTCGAGGCCGACGAGCACCGTCTGGTGCGTGGCCGGGTTGACGTACGTCGTGAGGAACGTGAACTCGGACGTCGCGCGCTGTCCGACCGAGTGTTTCCCGTTGCACGGGTCGATGGCCACGAACAAGTACGGAACGTCAAAGTCGGGCGGCGGGAGACGCGGCAAGCTTATGAACCGGTCGACGAGCTCAGAGCGCAAGCACTGGTTGCCGTTGCCGGTCGAGATGCCGAGCGCCTCGCGCTTCATGTCGTCCTCGTCGTGCCGCATCATCCACTGCACGAGCGCGATGCGCTCCTCGCTCTGCCATTCTGGGATGCGCGTCTTGGTGTGGTCGCACTGCGTGGTGATGCCGCGCAACAAGCACCGGGGACACACAAACGAGAAGTTGAAGCGCTTGAACCGCCCCGCGTTTCGCGACCCCGCGTTCGTCTCGCCCGCTTGTCGATCGCCCTCGTCCTCCTCGAACATGCGGTCGTAGTCCGACTGCGTCTTGCCGTTGAACGTCGTCATGCATATACACGAGGTGTTCTTGACGAGCAAGAGCGGCGTGATGACGCGCAAGAACATGACGCGCTTGACAAACGCGAACTCATCGCAGAAGATGACGTTGGCGCCGATGCCGCGGTTGCTCTGTTTCGGACGGGTGCGTCAGTGTCAACCGCATCGCGTCTGCACCGACGTGGCGGAGCGCGCGAACGCGTATGAGACGAGTGTGTGTCGCGCCGGTTGGTTCACGGATGATCGTCTTCGTCGAAGACACTCGCACGCGCGCTCTCATCACGGTCGTTCGCCATGTATTTCGAACGCGCGCTCTTCTCCTCCTCGATCTCGCGCTTGCGCGTTTCGGAGTCGGGCCAGATGGACGCCTTGATCGACTTGATGTTCCCATCTGCATCCCACGAAATCACGATCGACGAAATGCCCTCGTTGCCGAGACACTTCTTGAGCCTATCCAACACACGCGGATCGTCGAATGCTTCGACGTAATTGTAGCTAAGCTCGGCGAGGTCAAAGTGCTTTGGTGTAATGTAAAACGATGTCGGAATTTGGGATCCGTCAGCATCGTCCAGCGCGAACCTCACGAGCTTGTGCACTCTGGATGGAAACTCCTTGTCGAACTTCTCTTGCTGCGCGACGAAACGTTGCACAATGTGCGAACGCGCTCCGCGGCTCGACACGAGCGGCGCCTCGGTGAAGCGACCTTCCGTGCGCGGCATGAAACAATGAGAATGCGTTGTGAACATCTCCTCACACGTCAACGCGCCACGATCATGTCGACGCCGATGTCGCTCTCGTCGTCGTACGCGACGCCCGTCACGGAGGATCCCGCGCTCGCATTTTTGCTCCGACGCGAGTACATCATGTTTGGGTTCTTTGCGTTCATCGCGTCGCTCGTGTACGGCGCGATGGGCGTGTGCGACACGCACGGAACGGCGTCTCTGCTCGGCGCGGCCGTGCTCATCATCATCGGAGTCCAACTCTCGCGCTCGCGCCCAACGCTCAAGCTGTGGCGCGTGTTTGTCGTCTCAGGCACAGTCCTTCTGTGCCTCGCGTCGGCGTGCATCGTCGACAGCGCCGTCTACCACCGCACACCCGTCTCTGCTTCTCCGACGGCGGCTGCGGCGATCGCGACGGGCGCGCCGGTTCACAACCACACGACGACGACGACGGCTGCACCCACGCCGACGCCGACGGCCGCGAGCGTGCGCCGCGCGTGATTTGATTGGTCCATCAATCACAGAATGCGGCGCGCGACGACCGACACAAACTCGCCCGTGTGCGCGCGCTGAAACCTGACGTCGTAGCGGCACGACGGCGTGAGCGCATTGCAAAAGTGCGCGCACGCGCGTGCGAGACCCCACATTGTGAAACGGTCGCGCTCGAACACCCACGCGCCTTGTTCGCCTCGCCCGTCGTTTGTTTTTTCAAGCGACATGCCCGCGAAGTCGCGCGGCTCGCGCTCAAACTCGGGGTCGAAATAGTCGTCGTCGAGCGGAACAAACAGCCGAAAACGAACAAACGGCCAAGTAGCGTTTGTGTCCGCGCCGGCCAGACGAGCCGCGCGATCGACCTCGCCTCGGCGCAAAGCGTGAAACGCGTCGTGCGCGGCGCTGTCGATGCTCACCGACCGCGCGAACGCGCTCGCGAGGGACACCTCGACCGTCGGAGACATAATCAAAAAAAAGAAACGGTCGAACGACGGGTCGGTACTGGATCGGTCCGACCCGAAACGGTCGGACGACGGGTCGCGCAACAATACGGTGTGGCGCGTCGCGGCGCGACGGTTCACACCCGAAACAACATCAACAACGATGACGGGTCTTTTGTCGAGTTGGAACGCTCTGTCTGATCAGCTCACCGCGCTCGAGGAGAGCGACAAGCGCGCGATGGACGAGGCCGCGAGCGAGACGTACAAGCGCGAGGGGTCGCTGCAGCAGCGCATCGACCGTTTGCTCGGCGAGCTCAAGAAGCGGTTCGGGTACGCGGGCGACCGCAACCTCGAGGCGTCCGAGCGCGACATGTGCGAGTGGTTCGAGCGCATCGACGCCGTCGGACACCTCGACGTCTTTGCGGTGTTCGAGGCGTGCGACGGCCACGTGTTCGCGCTCAACTACATGCGCCGTGAGTGGAGCGCCGGGCGTTCAGGCGCGGGCGTGCACCCGACGACGATGATTTACGTCGCGCCGCGCACGGTCGTCGCCGCAAACACGGCCGCGCTGCTCGTCGAGCGCATGCGCGACGAGGAGGAGCGTCTCGCCGCGGCGCGCACGCCGCCGAGCCCGCGCGCGCACGCCGCCGTCGACGCGCTCGTGCGCATGTACGTCTTTGGAAACCCCATCACCAAGACGCACGCGGCGGCGATTGTGCGCTCGGCCTCGAACGACACCATCGAGCACGCGCTGCGAACGGACGTGTACATGTGGGAGCAAGACGCGATCGCGCACGCGTGGCCGGCGTTTGTGCGTCGCGGCATCGACGTCGAGCTCGTGCTGCGACGCGTGAGCCCGAGCAGCGCGCGCGCGCTCGCGCGCGACGAGACGACGTTCCGCCCGTACGTCCAGCGCGTCGAAGAGGCCGCGATGCTCAGCGTGATGCACGCGCTCGGTCTGTGCGACGATCGAAAGGCGCGCGAGGCCGACCTCGACACCATCGCCGCTGCGTTTGGACGCGACCGCAATCGCAATCGCACTCGCAACCATGCGCGCCACCACACGCTCTACATTGGCGGGTCGTCGAGCATCTCAAAGTCGAACGGAAGCTCGTCCGCGTCGGGACCGGCCTCGGTCGACATCGTCGACGTCGGGGGCGGCGCCACTGGGCGCTCGGGAGGCTCGGGCGAGGCGTCGGCGTGCGCCGGTACGTGCGCTTGCGCTTGCGACGACGATGACGACGACGCCGACGTGCTGTAGACGCGATCTTCGGTGGTGGCGGGAGCATGAGCGGGAGCAACGCGACGATGCTCGAGCTTCGAGTGCATCGCGTTCTTGTCTCCCCACGTCGAGCGGAGGTGGTCGGCGAGCGCGACGAGCTCCGACGTCGTCGCTTTCTCGAGCTTCTCGTGGAACAAGCTCATCTCGCAGAACTTGTGTCCGAACACAAAGTGGATCATGTGTTGCGCTGGAATGACCTCGACGTGGCTCGGCGGTGCGAGCGGAAGCACAAAAAGCGCGGTCCCCGCATCGTAGACGTTGCGGCCGTACACGTGCGCGAGAACACCCGCCAAAATCTTGAGCTCCTCGAGCGCGTCCTTCACGTTGTGCGTCCATCTGATCTTCGTGCCCGTGCGACCGGCGTACGGACAACACGCGGCGATGCCTGCAATGTTGTTCTTGTGCCCGGTGCTGAGCATGCCGAAATCAGGAAACACGTAGAACGCGATGGGTTCGATCGAGTTGGCGATCGAGCTCGCCGCCGCCGCTGTTTGCGTGCGCGTGCCGAGAACGGCGAGCCAATCGGCGATGGACTTCTCGGCAATCGAGACTTGGTTTTGTACGGCGACGCGCTCCTTTGCGGCGCGGCGCGCCTCGGCGCGCCTCGCGGTGCGCGCGCGCTGCATCGAATCGGGTCTGATTATTCTCCGTCGCTCCACCATCCGTATTTGCGCGCCCACACGTTCGACACGGCGTCGCACATTCCGAGCACGTCGGCGAGGTTGCTCGTGGCGACGTGGTCGAGCAAGAACATCGTCGTCACGTCCTTGCCGAGCCCGAACTGCTCTGCGGCGCGCGACGGCGACGGGACGAGATAAAAGCGCGGCGAGCACGGGTCGTCGACGCGCACGAGCGGCGCGACGCTGATCCACGACGACACCGAGTCGCTCTGGCGCACGGCGTCGTTCGGCCCGACCTCGCTCGCGCGCGCCATCGCAGCGACGATGTTCTCGACGCTCAGATGCATCGGGTACGTCCCGCGGCGGCGCGCGACGCGCATCCACGCACGGAACGACAGAACAAACGCCGTCGGAGAGCGGCGCCAGCACCCGAGCGCGCCGATCGGAGGCTGAGATGAAGACGCAGGCGGCGGAAAAGCGTGTCCGCTCGCGAGAGCGACGGCGGCGCGCGTCTCGCGACGACGCGCGGCCTCGCGACGTTCGCGCTCCATGTACGCCGCCCACTCTTTGTCAGCGTCGGTGTCCGAGTCCGAATCCGAATCGGTTGGTTCGGACCCGTCAGCGACACCGACGTCGACAAACACGGGCTCGTGCGCGGTCGGAACCGCGTGACCGAGCAGAACGGCGACGTCGTCGGCGTACTTGTTGTCCATGCACGTCACGAACGCAGTGAGCACTGCGGCGATTTCGTCCTTTGCGGCGCTCGCGTCGACGACAGGACTGACCCACTCGTCGTTGCGCAAGCGCACGATTTGCGCGATGCTCACGCGCGCGCGCAGAGCGCGCATGATCACAAAGGTCGGCAAACGCGTCGACGTGTGCTGGAGGCACCTGATCGCGCGCTCGACCCACGGCACGAGCGGTTTTCGAGAGCGCGGCATCGATGAGGAGACGAATTGACGTGTGCGCTGTTACGAAGACCGGCCGCCGCTCGCACACACGCGCACACCCGCACCGTACACTTAGGTCGCACTCGCGCGCGAGTGCGACTGAACAGGAACGGCGCGCAAATCTCCGCCACTCTCCTTGGCGATCGCCGCCGCGACGTTGACGCACGCGCCGCTCAACGAGGCGGCGAGCTTGCGCGCGGCCAACTCCTTCGCCTCTTCAGGGCTGGACGCAAGAACGGCCACGACAATCTTCACGTTGCGACAGACGGTGTCTGTGACGCCGACGATCTCGCCACGAACCTCGCCATCGTCGCCTTGGGGCGCGTACCGCCTCGACGTGAAAGTCGGTCCGTCCGACATGTTTTGTGTTGTGAGCTCGGTTGCAGACATACGTCTTGCGGGTCTCGCTCTCGCTCTCGCTCTCACACACGTCGCTCCCCCTCTCGTTCGTGACTACACTGTCGCAGTCGCTTGCACGGGCGTGGTGTCGGTCTGGGGCTCGGTCTTGGCAGCCGCCGCAGCCGCCGCGAGCACGCCGTCGACAACAGCCGCGACCGTCGCGTTGACGTCGGCCGCAGGAGCTGGGGCTGGAGCAGACTCGGCAGCAGGAGCGGCGGCGGGAGGCGCAGTCTCGGCGACCGCGGGGGCAGTAGCAGGAGGCACAGCATCGACTGCGGTAGCGGCAGCAGGAGGAACAGAATCGACCGCGGCAGCGGCAGCAGGAGGCGCAGCCGCAGCGGCGAGGCGTTCCGTCTCCTCCTTCTCTTGCGCAAACGCGACGTCCTCTTCCTCTTTGCGCGCGTCGGCGTACTCGTCAATCTCCTTTGCAAACGCACGCGTCGGGACGCGGCTGTCGTCGTAGTCCTCGGGACGACCTTGGTAATCGAGCGCGTCGGCCGTGAATCGAACGTTTGCAACGTCGACCGACATTTGCGTCCACGCCTGGCCGAGATGAGCCGCGAGATCTTGGAGGTCCGTCATCGCGCCGAGAAACTCAATCTCCGACTTCTTGACAGCGTCCGCCATCTGCTGATGCACCTTGAACCTCTTTTCGGGCCGCGAGGTGAGGTAGTCCAACTTGATGTCGGGCGACAAAAGACCGCTCTCCATGACGTCGCTGCACATGGCGGCGTAGCGCGTCGCGCGCTGCTTCGGGTCCTCCGAGTGAATCGCCGCGAGCTGCTGATGCACGTACGCCTTCTCTTGCACGGCGTAACTCTCGCGGTGAAGGCGCGCAAACTGTGCCTTGAGCTTCGACTCGAGCTCTCGCTTTGCGACGCTGAACCTGCTGTGCGTCTCTCCGTCGTTCTGCACCCAGCGCAACCCAGTCGTCACGCGCGCAGTCTCGGGCAACGTCGGAGCAGAGACATCGTCTTTCTTTGCAGTCGCATTCGCACTCATGGTCGCACGACGAGATGGAGTTGTGAGCCGCATGTGTGTCGGCTGTATCTCCGCGTCACATTTTTTTCGCGCCGCGACGCGCGCGTCTCACTCGCGAAAACGCGCCGAGAGTCGCGACTCGACACAACTCATCGCGCGCGCCCCGCGCCGCGTCGCGCCGCCCGTCCCAAACGCAAAAAGGCTCAATTAGAGCAATTATGCCAACCCCCACCAAGCCCGCACGTGTCCCGGTCTCGGCCTCTGCCCCGACCTCGGCCTCGGCCGCGTTTGCGGCCGCTCTCGCGGCCAAGAGTTCCGCCAAGAGCGCGCCCGCTCCCGTCCCGGCCGCAGCCCCAGCCCCAGCCGCACCTCCGGCGGCCGCCAAGTTCGCGGCCGCGCTCGCGGCCAAGACCGCTGCCGCTGCTGCCGCCGCGCCCAAGTCGCCGACCAAGGTCGTCCCGGCCACGACGACGTCGGCGGCGTACGGCAGCGCGGCCGCGTCCAAGGCCGCGTCGCTCCGTCGCCACCTCGAGAAGAAAGACGACGACGAGGACGAGCAAGACGATGAGCAAGACGAGGACGAGGACGAGCAAGACGAGGAGGACATTGTGCACGAGGAGGTCGTCGACGACGGCCATCGCCGTGTTCAGACGCCGCCTCCTGCGCAGGAGGCGGCGTCTGCGTCCGCGCCTGCTCGCGCTCCGCGCACGAAGCGCGTGAGCAAAAAGGCGGCGGCTAGTGCTGGTGCGTCCGACAACAAAAAGGCGCCCAAGCAAAAGGCGACGGCGACCGAGCGCAAGACGGTCCGTTCGCTCGATGCGGTTCACGCCGCTCGTGCGCGCGCGGTCGAGAACGCGTGCGTCGAGGTGAGCGTCGCGAGCGGCGGCGAGGCAAGCACCAACCTCGCCGTCACGACGTTCAAGACGAACTTTGCGTCGCTCGTCGCCGACGCCGTCAAGCCCGCGAGCGCGCAAGGCGCTCACCTCACGACGCCCGACTTCCAGCGCTGGTACCACTGGGCGACGTCGAACGTGCGCACGTTCGTGTGCAACGCTCTGCAGATCGCGCTCAACAACATCAAGCTGCGCAACGAGGCGCGATGGGACCAGTCGCGCACGGTGTGCCAGACGAAGCCGCTCGGGTCGATCGAGCTCGCGCGCGACGAGCGCAACCCGCAGTGCGTGCTCATCGTCGACGGGCAGCACCGCGTCGTGACGCACTACCTCCTCGCTGGAATGCTCGCGTCGAAGATGGCGAGCGTCGTGGCCGAGCGCGCGCGCCGCAAGAACCGCACGATTGACGCCGAGGCGCGCCAGACCATCAGCATCGGCGCCACGAAGATCACCGTCGGAAAGATGTTCAACGACCTCGTCGCGCTCATCTCGACCGGGTCGGCCCCCACCGACGACACCCCCATCGACACGACGCTCGACGTCAGCTCGCTGCGCGTGCAGATCGAAGTTCTCGCGCCGCTGCTCTCTGGGTTCTTCGTGCAGCTCGCCGAGGGCGGCGTTGTCACCGACGGCGCGCAGCGCCTCGTGCGCCTCGCCGACGACCTGCGCGACTTTGCGCACGTCGGCGGGACCGGGACCGGCGACGACGACGACGCCGACGTCGGCGAGGGCGGGGGCGAGCACGGCGAGGCCATGGACGTCGAACCGGCGCGCGCTCGTCTCGCCGTGCCGGCGTACTTTGACCGCACGAGCGGGCCGATGCGTCCTGTTCTGCGCGCGCTCGCCGAGATTGGCGAGCTGTTCGAGCTCGACGCGTACAAGGCGTTTTTCGACGTCGAGACCGCCGACGGAGAGAACGTCTACAAGCACCTCTACTCGGCCGTCGACGTGCTGCGCAACTCGCTGCAGTGCACCGTCACGATGCACACGGGCCACCTCTCGAACGAGGTGCTCGCGCAGCTGTACTCGGACATCAACGCGACGCGCTACGCGATGAGCAACGAGGACGACATCAAGGTCCAAGTCGACAAGGCGGCGTCGCGCTCGCTCAGGTGCATCGGGCTCGAGAACAAGTTCGAGAACGTCGAGTGGCACGGCGTGCTCGAGGACATCATGCGCGAGCTTTCGTTTCCGACGACGGCCAACACCACGTACATCCGCGTCTACAACGCGCTCGCGGCCGTTCTGGTCGCTTACCGCTCGGGCGTGCTCGCCGACGGCAAGGGCCAGAACAAGCTGTCCGACCTCAACGAGATGAACGTGAACGAGGCGCCCAACGCTGCGCGCATGACGACGATGCTCACGCGCGCGCTCGAGACGTACGGTCTGCGCAACTCCGAGCGTCTGTGGCACGTGACCATCAAGCACCGTCTGAGCGCGAGCGCCGACGAGTCGAACACCGCCGCGGCCGAGGACGTCCTCGAGAAGCTCAACGGTCTGTTCCGCCGCCTCGCGTCGGCTGTCGTCGTCGCGCGGTGCACGCCCATCAAGTCGCTCTTTGGGTCGGACGCGCTCGCGTGCCGCCCGTTCCTGCGCATGCTCACGGTCGCGCCGTCGCACGTGCTCGGCGTGCAGCACGTCCTGATCACGGGGTTCGCGGCGCCAGGCGAGACGCGCTCGCGCACGCTCCTCGCAGAGGGGTGCGTCGCGCTCGCTCTCCTCGAGAGCTTGTGCTCGGAGGTGCGCCCAAAGTCGGCGGCTGCTGCTGCGGTCACGGTGGCCGAGTCGGGTGAGAGCGACGAGCAGGACGAGGCGCCCAAAGCGCGCGTCGTTCGCGCGTCGCACGGCGCGCGCGCGAACGGCTCTTTGCGTCCTGTGGCCGCGCAGCAGGCCATGAAGAACGCGTTCGAGGAGCCCAAGTCGACGCTCGACGCGCTCGCGTTCGTGGCGACGTACCTCAAGACGCACACCGACACGATCAAGAGCGAGATGCCCGACGTGCACAACGACATCACCGCGCGCATGTACCTCGCTCAAGGAGCGCGCAACCAGCGCATGTCTGCGACGATGCTGTTCGCGCTCGTGACGTACGACGCGCTCGTGTCGAAGGAGTCGCGCGCGCTCCCGCACTCGCTCGCGCACCTCGTCGAGCCCGAGGCGCACCAGCTGCGCGTCTTTCCCATCGTCGTCGACAACAAGAAATCAAGCACCACTCACGCTTCTCACGCTCACGCGCACGCTCGCACGGCCGCGCTCGCGAGCATCGGCAACTACGCCGTCGCGCGCGTCGGCGTCGTCGAGGCGTGCAAGGACAAGGACGGTGGCGACGCTCTTCCGCAAGACCAAGCGTGGCTCGTGGCGAACAATGACTCGATCCACACGAGCTCGCAGCACGGTCTCGAGACTCACGTGAGCGCTGTGAACGATGCCGCGGCGCACGACGGGCTCGACACCGTCCACGACGACGCGTTCGGCGAGGCGTGCATCGTCGACCGGCGCAACAAAATCGCGTCGGTGCTTCGCGAGTTCATCGTCGCGACCATGTTCAAGCTCGAGGAGTACTGCGACGCCAACAGCCGCGCGATCGAGTCGCTCTACAAGCCCGCGTCGACCAAGGACGCGACCGAGCCCAAGGCGAAGAAGGCGTCGAAGAAGACCGCGAGCAAGAGCAAAAAGGCGCGCCCCACGAAGCGCGCGCGCGACGTCGACACCGACTCGGAGACAGGGCTCCACGAGGCCAAGAAGAAGAGCAAGAAGAGCAAGCGCAAGAGCAAAAAGGCCGAGGCCAAGGCGGAGGCCGAAGCCGAGGCGTCGTCGAGCGACGACGACCCGCTTCCCGACGTCGAGGGCGAGGGCAACGGTGCCAGCAACGGAAACGGCACGGACCTCGCGTTCTTTTGAGTGTGTGGGGGTGGGTGGGTGGGTGGAGAAGGAGAGAGAGAGAGACGACGAGGAACGAGCGAGCGTGTGGCGGTGTTAAGAGAGCGGACGCGAGACGTCGCCACCGAACCAGTTGAGCCACGCGCGCGCTTGTGCGAGCGGCGCCGCGCGGTGCGTCGCGCGCACGATGGCCGCGAGGCGCAGAAGCAACGCTTCGTCGCGGCGCCACGCGGCGCGAAACGCGTCAAACACGTTGCGCCGTTCTTTCGACCCGTGCGTGTTTCTCAGCGCGAGATTGAGCGTGTCCCAGTAATCGTGCTCGCCCGGCCAGTACGCGTGAATTGGAAAAATGCCCCAGTAGTAGTTGCGCGTCTCGCGCGACGCGCGCGTCGTCGCGTTGCTGTCGTGACGGTTCCACATCGCGATGGGGTTGACGTGCTCAAACACGCCGCCGTACCGGCCTTGTTGCTCGCGCATGATGCCCTCGAGGGCGGACCAGTCGTTAATCAGCGCGAACATGTTGTCGTTCGACTTCAAGATGGCGACGGCCAAGCCGCTCTCCCGCTCGGCGACGTACGCGCGCACAGTCTCGGCGTCGAACGCGTGCACGAACGGAAACGCCTCGTCGTTCGCGAGGATGTCTTCGTACTCGGCGAGCATGTGGTGGACGACGTCGAGCGTCGGCTCTTTGAGCACGAACCCATCCGTGTCGTACAAGAGGTACGTCTCGATGACGACGGTCGCGTGCTTGAACGCCGAGTGGAGGCGCGCGCGCACGGGGCGCGTCGACGCGCAGTAGCGGTACACAAAGACTCCGTCGCGCAGCGCGACGTCGAGGATTGCCTCGTATCTCTCTTTTGCGGCTTTGCGCCACGCGTCGCTCTTCGGCGTGAGGCGCACGAGCTCGAGGCCAGCGCACGCAATGTGAATCTTGACGCACGCGACGTCGACGAGGTTGTCAACGACGGCGACGTCCGTCGCGAGCGAGTTGACGTTCTCGACGGGCGCGTCGACGACGTACTCGGTCACGTCGAACAATGGGCGAGGACGATCGCCAGTGCCGCTCCACACTGGTTCCATTTGTTTTGGTGCTCGGTGCGACCGCGAAAGATAAGCCCAATGTCGTCGTGGCTTCCGTACTCGGTCGAGCGCGAGGAGAGAAAGGCAACCGACAACATGATGCAGATGATCGCCGCGATGCAGGGGTTCATCGTCGAACGCAACCGTCTCGAACAGCGCGTGGCGGCCGAGCGCCGAAACTACGAGCGGTTCGTGGTCGAGGACGACTCGGCCTCGGCCGTCGAGTGCGACCTCACCATCGCCGAGCTCGAGCGGAACTTGCGCGACGTCCGGCGCACGATTCAAAGAACAGAGAACGACATCGCCGTCGTGAGCCAGACCATCGCGCGCGTCAAGTTCAACACGAGCAAGACGCAAGCCGCGCAGCACACGGCGAACATCGTCACCAAGACGTACGTCGCCGGCGACGCCGACGCCGTTCTCGAAGCAGCGGCCGACGTCGTCGGTGTTGGCTCTGCCCAACACGACAAGGTGTCGAGCGGCGTGCGCGCCGCGCAAGAACGGTTCGCGCGGCGACGGCTGCAACACCTCGGCGTCGAGGCCAACGACGACGGCGAGTCGGACGACGACGACGACGACGCGAGCAAAGAGAGAGAGAAAGCAAACCGCAAAGCGAGCGCGTGAGGAGAATGGACGAGCGCGCGGCGTGCAGCGCGCGCGCCGAGGCGAGCGCGGTGTTGACGCACGGGACGTTTTGGATCGGCGTGATGTTTGAGCTCATTGGGACGTTGTTTGGCGGCGCGCTCGGGGCAGAGATTTTTCACATCGGGATGACGCGCGTCCCACGAAGCAAGAAGCTCATGGCCCTCGGTATCGCGATGCAGGTGGTGTTCTCGGTGACGTGCGAGGGCGTCGCGCTGAACTACGCGCCGATCATGCTTCTGTCGCCGTACGGGTCGACGGTGGTTGTGTTTTCGGCTCTGATTCACGGCGCGCGTCGGGGATGGCGCACGGTTCCGTGGCGCGGCGTGGCGGTGATGGCGCTCGGGTGCGCGGGTGCAGCGACGTATGCGCCGAGCGTCGTACCGGAGTTCTCGAGCACCGAGCGCGTCGTGACGTTCGGGCTCACTGGGATGATCCCGGTGTACACGTTCATGACCGAGTCGGAGCGCATGAACGCGCCGGCTCGCGCGCTCGCGGCGGGGGTGGTGGCGGGGTTCACGCAGTCGGTGTTCAAGGCGACGCAGCACTACGGGCGTCGCGCCGCGATGGGGTGCGCGTCGGCCGTCGCGCCGTGCGTGCTGACGGCGATTCTCGCCACGGCGTACGCGTGCGTTCAGCAGTACTTGTACCTGTCGGCGCTCGCGACGAGCGACCCGATTCGCGTGTTGCCGGTGTACTGGCTGTCGATTCTGTTGTCGACGCTCGCGGTGAGCGGGTTGATGTTCGGCGAGTTTGGGGCGTTTTCAAGTTCGTCGACGGCGACGACGACCGAGTTCTTTGCGTCGCTCGGCCTCGCGGCCGCGGGCGTTTGGATCGTCTCGTCGAGCGCGAGCGTCGCGTCGAGCGCGAGCGGAACAGAACTCGTGTCGATGCCAACAACAACGTCGGCGAGCGCCTCAAGCGGTGACGGCGACGTGTCGGCGCTCGCGCACGCGTGGCGTCGCGCGCAAGCGTTTTCGTCGTCGAACCGCGGTCGAGAGCGAGAGCGAGAGCGCGTCTCGACCACGACCGAGAGCGTCAGCAGCGTGTGAGTGCGAGCACGAGTACGAAAATCAAATCAGAGAAGCCGCAAGGGGAGTCTAAAATCGACGCGCGGCGATGTCGCGCCGTCCGGAACGACGCCGAGCGCGAGCGAGAGCGAGAGCGCCGGGCGCACTGGTGCTTGTGCTGGCACTTGTGCTGGTCTCTTGGACGAGGCAGAGACGGGTACAGAAACAGAACGGGGCGTCTGAACGGCGCGCAGAGCGAGCGAGTCGTCTGTGCGCGCGGCGAGGACGGCGTCGTGGTCGCGCACGCACATTTCGGGCGGAACGACGCCGCCGTTTTGTTGCGCCGCGGCCTCGACCGCGCGCATGGCGGCCTTGTACCCGGTTGCGAAATCAGAGAGCTTGATTTGTCCGCTCGTCTCGCGCTCGATCGACGTGTCGCGAGGGACGAGCGTCTGCAGCAAAGTGTCGCGCGCGGCGACGACGGCGCCGCGCACGCGCACGCCTTGCATCATGAACCGTACGTGCGCGAGCGCGAGCCGCTTGGCGCCACCGCTCGTGACGTGCGGCGCGTACGCGCCGTTGAGCCGCTCGAGCTCGCGCGCGTACGCCTCGATGTGCTCGTCTTTCGTGATGGGCGTTGACGTTGTTGACGACGACGCAGGAAGAGGACACACGCACAGCTGGCGCAAGACGGTGCGCACTTCGCGCGCGACGCGTCCGAGCTGGTTCGCGCGGCGCGACGTCGACGACGACGACGACGTTGACGACGACGGTCGCGGCGACATCGCGTCGCAAATGTTTCGGTGTGCATTCAATGATGATCTGCAAACTCAACCCACGCGTCTTGCGCGTCGAGCGCATGCACGCTAACGTCAGAGATGTGCGCGAGCGCGCACGACATGTCGTCGTCGTTCAACCGCCACTCAAAGCCCGCGAAGAATCCTGGGTAGTTTGTGATCTTCTCTTGCAAATCGGCCTCGAGAGCGTCGAACGCCGCGACGAGACGCACCACGCGTCGGTCGTTCGCAACGGCACCAGTGGCGCTGCGAAGTTCGGCGCGCATGGCCGAAACGACCTCGAGCGGCGTGAGCTTGCCGAGGGGCACGCCAGCGACGCGACCGAACAGGCTGCACATGGCACAACGTTTGCACGCGGCACAGTGCTCGTCGTCGCACATTCCTCCGTTTCCGCATGTGTAGCACTCGAGACAGTACTCGAATTCGCCGCACGCGCACGGCTTGCACTCGGTGCAGATGTTCCACTCGTCGCAGTCGCACGTGTGCACGCCGTCCTTCTTTGCGATCGCGACCGGGACCGGCACATCCGTCGTGCGAAACGTGCGCGCGTCGCGTTTCGCGCGCTTTGCACGAGGGGCTGGCATTGTCTCGCGTGAAATGAGATGTGTTTACTCAACTCACATGAACCCGACGACTCGACTCACAATCGCGTGGTCGCCGTCTCGGTCGAGAAAGAAGCGCGACCATGACTCGTGGCTGAGTGCCGCGAGAATCACCTTGCGCGCGTTGTGGTACAGGTCCCACACGCTCGTGTGGCCGCGAAAGTTTGAACCGGCCACGATGCGCGTGCTGTCCGGCGAGAACGCCACATTGCAGAACCGCAAATCAACGTCGTGTTGCCTGTCGTAAATGTCGAGGACTCGCTCGAGTTCTCTCGTGGCGAGAGACCACACGAGGACTCGGCGCATATCCGCCATTGCGCAAAAGCGCGAATTCGGCGAGATGGCCACAGACGTAAGCGTCCCGCCAATCTTGGCGAACACCTCTGGACCTGGCGAGTCCGCTCGAGGCGACCACACCTGCACAATGCCGTCTGAAGAACAAGTCAGCGCCCACTGACCGCACTGCGACACGGCTGAGCAACTAACATATCCATGAACCTGGCCTTGCAACTGAAGAACATTTTCACCCGTCGTCCAATTCTCGATCCGAACACGCGAACCACGCGTGATTTGGATGCCACGATCCTCGACAGTCAATGCGAAACGAGAGTCCGACATGCATGCTAGAATACGCCACGACCCTGTGAGATGTACGTGGTTGATGAGCTCCATCGTTGAGCTCGAGTACACGTTCACTCCTTCCAAAATCGAGACAAAGACGTTCTTGTTGTCACGTGAGATGTCGACGCGCCGGATGACGTCGTCTGTGTTTACGATGACCTTTTCTTGGGCTGGGTCTGTAAGAGATGCGCGACAGAACAGACGACGATACAGAACGAATGCGATGAAGAAGCTTGAATCTGGAGACACGACAATACTCGTTATGCATTCTCCTGTGAATTCTGCACACGTAATGGTGAACGCGTCGTCGCCAGTCTTGGCATCGTAGCCGCGAATGTCCTTGTGGGACGTTCCAACAATCACGTATTTGTTGTCTGGAGACCACGAGACTGCATGCACACCTGCGTTTCGTTCAACGGCGCGAGACCACACTGGTTGGCCAATGTACATGCCAAGGTGAGTGTGTGTGGGAGGGGGCGAGGCGGATGTTGCGAGCGACATTGTTTGAGCGCGTGTTGCGTTGAGTTGTGTTCACAACATCACGAGCCGTCCGCGCTATATTACACTGTGCGCTTCACATGCCGACGGAGAACATTGAAACACTCTCCTATACAGACTCCCAACGCGATGAGTCCCCACCATATACAGAAGAAGAATTCATACGTGTAGTTCTGCGAGAAATACCACACCGCCTGCAAGACACGCTCGCGGTCCATTTGCGGTGTTGCAACCTCGTGAGATTTAAGGTGTGTTCGCAACTCTCACGCATCGATCAAGAACTCAAATACACGGCTCGCAATCGCATGATCGCCGTCCTTGTCAAGGAGGAAACGCGACCACGACAGGTGGCCGAGCGTCGCCAAGATCTTCAGCCGAGCGTTGTGGTAGAGGTCCCACACCGTTGTGTGACCACACCGTCCGTCCACAGCGACGATCCGCGTGTTGTCTGCAGAAAATGCAACTTTGCACCACTCGATCGGTTCGTCGGCGCACGTGAATATTCGAACGAGTTCGCGAGTTGCCAAAGCCCAGACGTGCACGAATTTAGGTTCCGCGATTGCGTAAAACCTCGAATTCGGAGAAAACGCGACGCCTGTAATTGTTGAGTAGGTTTGCGTCGCTATATCGAAGACGTTCGCGCTCGCGTATGCGCAGGTATCCAACAAACGCACTTGGCCTGCGGGTGCCCCAAAGAGAACCCAACGCCCGCATTTGGAGACACAAGCGCTCACCACGTGAATCAGTTGTATGGGCATTTCCAAAACGATGTCTTCTGTCTTCCAGTTCACGAGGCGCACAACTGTGGTGGAATGAAACGCGTCCACAGCGCGAAGGAACCCGAGCACAACCACATCTGCGTTCGGAGTAGCTGCAACGACGGTGAGGGCGGCAGGAAACCTCACGCGCTTGACAAGCGTCAACGTCGAGCTCGAGTACACTTCAAGCGCGCCACCTGCGCGCGCTCCAAATATGTACTCGCCATTTCGAGACATGTCGACCCCCTGGAAATATCCGATGCATTTCACGGATTCTTGTTGTTCATGACACGTCAAAGAAATGCGCACAAACCGATCTCCAGGCTGCACTCGAACAACGACGAAGGACGAATCCGGCGACACGACGATGTCCGATGCGCACGTTTCCAAGTCGCCGTTGCTCTCCAGTGGCGTCGTGAAGAGCACCGTACCTGTTTTCGCGTCGTGCACGCGAACATCTCGGTTCTCCGTTCCGGTGATGATGTACTTGTTGTTCGGTGACCACGCAACCGCACGCACAGCAGCTCGTTGTTCGTTCGTGCACGTCCACATCAGCGCGTTGATCGTCGTCGCCATCGTGCGATGAGGTGTGATATTGTTTGAGCGCACGTTAAATTGTGTTCGCTCACACCGTCACTGGCCTCCCGGCGAGCGCTTCAGCGAGCGAGCGCGGGTCGGGGTGCGACGACCCGCACTCTTTTTCGTCGAGCGTCGCCACCAAGAACCCCAGTCGCGCGCGGCCGCGCAGTTGAGCCATGTGACTCGGTTTCGTGTCGGGCGTCGCGAGCACGACCACCACGTCGGCGCGCGCGCCGAGCGCGACGGCTTCGGTTCGTGTCTCGAGAAGCGTCCCGCTCGCGACGCGGAACGCGTCGACGTCCTCGTCGTCCATCTTGGCCGAGACGTGGTCGCCGTGCGACGTGACGACGCGCCACCCCCGATCGACCGCGCTCGCGGTCTTGGCGCGACGAACTTTGGCGCTCGGGCGCAAGCACCAAAACGCTGTTGCTGTCGCTGTTGTTGTTCCTGTCCCAAACATCGCGCGCACGAGCGCGCCGCGTTCGCGCAGCCCCACGAGCGACTCGGCCACGACGATGCTCGTCAAGTGGCGCGCCTTGGCCAGCCCCACCGCCGCGTCTTGCGCCGTGCACAGACCCACAACCACCGCCCTCTTTTGTTTTGTCGTCGCATCGGGCACAGAAAGCGACTCGGCGAGCGTGTCGGCTGCGATGCGCGCAAAGAACGCCTGCGCGCTTGCGACGACTGGAAGGACGGGCGCCGGCGTCGCGCGCCGACACGTCAGCACGTCGACGCACCGCATGACGTTGAAGTTGGAATTCGCGCACGCTTTTGCGTCGCCGACGAGCACGAACGTGATTCCCTCGCCTCGTTTTTGTGTCCTCGCGCGCGTCGCGGCCTTGATCATCTTGCGCAGCTCGTGCGCGCTCTCGCTCGCCGTCCACACGTGCACGTTCGGAACAACAAACACCTCGCCGCCGACGGTTCCTCCGGCATGAACCACGTCGAGCAAGTCCTCTGCGTCGCGCACCGTCCCGTCGACCACAACGAACCGGCTCGGGTGGCCTGCGCCCTCGGGCAAATACGCGCTGAGCACGGCGGCGTGGAGGTGGTCGGGCGCGAGCGGGCCGGCGACACCGAAAAGCTCGTCGACGATCTTCTTGAGGTCGTGCGCCGCTCGCGTCGCCACCACGTCGTCGACTTGAACGAGCTCGCCCGTGTCGCGGAGGTGCGCGACGGCGGCGGCGACCGTCTCGGTATTGGCCGCGCTCGTGTACGTCGCGAGCGCGCTCATCGGACACGCCCAGCTGTTTGCGGCGTTGCGTTCGACGAACGCGACGACCGCACGCGCCTCGCGTTCGACCGACGCGTCAGACGATTCAGATTGAGCGGTGGTGCAGACCGCAAAGACCGAAAAGTCTTCTGGCGTCTTGGGCATCTCGCCCGCCGCGCACGAGTACACGAGACGCACGTCGGGCCAGTCGGCGTCGCGCGCGGACGTGCGTTCGAGGTCGCGCACGAGCACGTCGAGGCGCATCGAAATGCTGAACGACCGCAAATCCGTGTCGACGAGCCGAACCGAGTTGGCGGCGCGGTCGATCGTGTCGACGCTCAACACCGCCGTGCGCGTCGTGCGCGCACGTTTTTGAACAGGCGCAGGCTCAACCTCGGTCTCGACCTTCTTCTTCTTCGCGGCCGCTTGCACGGCCATTTCTCCGCGCGAGACGCCCGCCGACGTGGCACGGTCGTTCGACGAACGCGCGCGCGCAAAATCAGCGAGCCGAGCGCTCATCTATGTACCGTTTTGTTTCACGACAACAAAACAAAATGAACGTCGTGCTCGTCGTGTGTGTCGTTGCGCTTACGTTTACGTTGTGGGCTCAGCCAACAAACGCGGCACGCGTCGTCACGCTCGGGTCGCGCGCGCACGCGCACGCGTTGCGTTCGTCGGGGGCCAACGTGCGTTTCATCGGCCGCGGCGTCGCCGTCGTCTACGACCAAGCACAGACACAGACGAGTCTGAACGAAATCGAAATCGAAAACGCGTTCGGCGCGGCGCGGCACCCGATCGTGTCGTCGGACGCGCCCGTGCTCGTCGTCAAGGCGTGGACGCGCTCGGCGGCCGAGGCCGTGCACGCGTCGCGCTTCGACATCCGGCGCGACCACGACGCGGTCTCGGTCGCGCGCGCGGGTCCGCGCCGCCTGTCGATTCGGCTTCGGCGCGGCGCGAACGCCACGGCCGTCGCCGCGCGGCTCGCGCGCGCGTTTGAGAGCAACGTCGAGTACGTCGCCGCGGCGCCGGTGTTCAAGAAACACGTCGTCGAGCAAATGGCGCTCGCGTTTGTTGGCGGCGAGGCAGAAGAGGCCGTCGTCGCCGCGTCGCTCTCGTCGTCGTCACCGTCAATCGTCGCGCTCGCCGACACGGGCATCGACACGCGACACTGTGCGTTTTACGACGGCGCGCACGCTGTTCCGACAGCGTTGTTGCGCACGATCGCATTAGCGTCGAGTTCGGTCCCCGACACCGCGCACGCCTCGATTCGAGCGTACGTCTCGGTGTGCACGGACGCAACGTGCTCTGTTCAAACCGGGTACGCCGACGTGAAGGACGGCCACGGAACAGGAATGGCCTCGGTCGTCGCGATGCGTCCTTGCGTCGGGTCGGGCGACAGGGGGTTGTTGCCGAGCTCGCGCGTGGCGTTTTTCGATTTGTCGGCCGCGCCCGACGGCGCGACGCTCGACCTCCCCGTCCACCTCTCTGACATGTTCAGCACGGCCAAGGCGCTCGGAGCGAGGGTGATGTCTCTTTCGTGGGGCGCGGGGTGCGACTCGACGTACGACGACGCGGCCGCTCAAATCGACGACTGGCTCGTGTCGAACCCCGATTTCGTGGTCGTTGTGAGTGCGGGCAACTGCGGCGAGAACGCCGGGCTCAAAGGCGTCGCGTCGCCCGCCATTGCAAAGAACGTCTTGAGCGTCGCTGCTCTCTTTGATTCGGCGCGCGTCGCGTCGTTCTCGAGCATCGGGTACGCGTCGGACGGGCGCATGGTCCCGCTCGTCGCGGCGCCGGGCGTCAACGTGCGCGTGGCCGACGCGGCCCCGAACGACCCCGCCACGCCTCACGCTGGCGAACAAACGGTGAGCGGGACGTCCCCGGCCGCACCGTTCCTCGCGAGCGTCGCCGAGCTCGTGCGTCTCGCGCTGGCCGCGCACAACGTCACGAGCTCGGCCGCCGTTCGCGCCGCGATCGTCGCGACCGCCGCGCCCATTGACGCCGTTGCGCCGTACGGCTCGTCGTCGAGCGCGCTCGACGCCACGGGCGCGCACCACCGCGCAGCGTTTGGCGCGCTCAACGCCACTGCCGCGCTCGGCGCGCTCGTCGTCGTCGAGGGCGTGCTCGACGACGCGCAGGCCGAGTCGTTCTGCTTTTCGGTTCCAGCAGACGCAGTCGACGTGTCGATCGGGCTCGCATGGACCGACCCCGCCGCGTCGCCGTCCGCGAACGTCTCGCTCGTCAACGCGCTCGGCCTGCTCGTGTCGACGTTGACACCATCAACAGACTACGTCGTCGCCGACGACGTCAACAACCACAAACGCGTTCGGTTTTCGACGACAGGCGGAGGTCTGTTTTCGGCGAGCGTGAGCGCCGAGTTCGTCAGCGCGCCGCAGGCGTTCTCGCTCGTCGTGGCCGTGCGCGCCGGATCGGGCGGGGCGTCGCTCGTCGCGCTCGGCGCGTGCGTCGCACAAGGCCTCACGCGCAACGCGACGTGGGTCGCGCCGCGCGCCCCGCCGTGTTTGTTGGTTGGAGGGGGTGGCACAGGGCTCGTGGCGCGCGACGCGTCGGGGGCGCACTGCGCCGCGTCGTCGTGCGACTCGAACACCGGCCACGTGTTTGCGTCGAGCGGGCCGGCGGCGTGCGTCGCGAGCGGCGACGCGCTCGCGTTTGTTCCGGCGACCGCGACGTGTCCAGAGGGGCACGTGTGGACCGGCGCGGCATGCGCGTGCGCGCAGCCGCTCTACGTGTGCGCGGACGACGTGACGATTGTTGACTGCGCGAGCGGACAAGAGTGCACGTCGTCTGAGCGCGCGGCGACGCGGTCGCCGACGTACGCGTGGCAAGCCGATTTGAGCGACGCGTCGGCTCGGTCGGAACCTATTTTGCTTCCGCCGCCGCTCGAGGTGTTCGACGCGTCGGCGTCGTTCCCTGCTCTGACGATTGTGGCGGGCGTGATGATCGCGATCATGGTTCTGCTGAGTTTGGCGTGCGGCGACCAGTTCCGCCGTCGCATTCCACGAAGCGCGACGTCGTGGTGGTGGTTCTGGGCGATGTTCGTCGCGGTGTTTGTGACGGCCGAGCTCACGCTCATCTTTGTGATCGTGGCCGCCGGAAACGCGTACGTGTTTTTTGCTGGCCTGGCATGGTTCGTGTGCGTCGCGTGGTTCGCCGTCGTCGCGAGCACGGTCGTGCTCGACGACTTGTACGTGCGCGCGCAAGAACACGCGCGACGCACCGCCGAACGCCTCGCGCTCGCATCGCAGACGTCGCAGACACCAGCACGCCCAGCCGCGAAACAACGCCTGCTCGCCGCGACCCCCGATGGTGCAACGCCGACGCCGACGCCTGCTTCGACGCCGACGCCGGCAAAGACGGAGAGCGCGAGCGCGAG
The DNA here is from genome assembly GCA_964581385.1 of uncultured Salinisphaerales bacterium. GTDB lineage: Bacteria > Pseudomonadota > Gammaproteobacteria > Nevskiales > Nevskiaceae > CAZOOK01. The sequence goes on along the minus strand of CAZOOK010000050.1, from coordinate 7,374 downwards.
CGCAGTTCGCGTGCGCGTGAACTGGTTCGGGTTGACGCCGACGCAAGAGCGTTTCTTCGTGGCTCTGCAGGCGTTTGTGGTTCTTCACGGCGTACCGATCCTCGTCATCGTCGCGCTGAGCTTGAGCGTCGACGTGGGCGTGGTCGTCTTGTGCGGCGCGCTCGTGTACGTCATATTACTGGCTGGGTTCGTCGTGTTGCAAAAGAACTCGTCGGCTCTCGTGCTGATTGTGGGCGTGGTGGCGCTGTGCATCGGCCTCGTCGCGCTCGCGGTCTCGGCGTCGCAAACCGCCGTCAACGCCACGGCCATTGTCGTGAGCTCGATCTTCGTCGTCATCGGCCTCATCCTCCTTCTGTTCTTCTATTGGGCTTAACACAAACATGTCGACGGTGTCGCCGTACGTCGTGGCGGTGTCGTTTGCGTACGCGGTCGCGACGTTCGCGGTCGTTCCGATTCCGCCGTGCGGCGGCGAGAACGCGCCGGCGTGGTTCCCGTGGCTCCCCGCGTTCGCGCTGTACGCGTTCCAGCCCGTGGCGTGGATCGCCGCGCTCGCGGCGCCGGGGGCCACGGGCGGGCCGAGCGCCAACGCGCCGGCGTGGACGGCGTTCGCGGCGCTCACCGTGTGCGTCTTTGCAAACGGCGCGCTGCTCGTCCTGCGCGCGCGCGCGTACAGCGCGGCGTTTGGGGTCGCGGCCACGTACGAGACGAGACCGACGCGCAAACGCGCCGTCGTGCCGCTCTTGCCACAACAACGCGCGCGCGAAAAAGAGAGAGCGTACGACCCGGTTGCTCTGATGCGCGGCGGCGATGTGGGCAACGACAACGAGATTCCGATCGAGGCGAGCGGCGATTTGTTGACACGCACGCCGCAAGTCTCGTCGTCGTCAGCGCTCGTCGAGGTTCGGCGCGCGGTGTCGGGGTGTTTCGGTCTCGTGTACCCCATCACGGCGATCGAGGTGGCGGCGCCCACGGCCGACACGGCGCTCGAGCGTCTCGGCCCGCGGCTCGTTCCGACGACCATCACGTACGTGTCTTTGTTCGCGTGGATCGTCGTCGTTCTGTTCGGGTCGGCGAACGCCGCGCCGACGACGTCGCCCGGACGCGCGGCCGCCGACGTCGTGGCCGCGGCGCTCGTCCTCGCGGGCATGACGCTCACGACGGACGCGGCGCTGAACTTTGACGCGAGCACGCACCTCGTCACGCGCGTCGCGACGTGGAGCGTTGGCGCCGGAGTTGGTCCGAACGCCGGTGCACAAGACGCGTTCGCGCAAGGCTCGGCGGTGATGTTCTTGTTCTCGACGGGCGTGCTCGTGTCTGTCGTTCTGGCGAACATCGCGTTTGCGTTTACGCTGTACGAGCCCGGGCTCGCGGCCGTGTACGTCGGCGAGGCGGTCGTGCTTCCGTTCGTCGCGTGCGCGCGCACGGTGAGCGCCGACCGCGTGCGCCCGCTCACGTCGTGGACGTCGCGCGCCATGTACGTGACGCGGTTCTGGTGGGACGCGAAGCTCACGTGCGAGGCGGCGTGGTGGAGCGTGGCCGTCGCGATGCAGACGTGGAGCGGGCCGCAATTTGCGTTTCCGCCGAGCTCGGTTGGACCGAACGGACCGAGCTCGAGCGCGTTTGCGGCTGTGATCGTGTTCGACGCGCTCGCGCTCGTGGTGGCGTTTGTGTCGCTCGCCGACGCGGCGCTGCGCCTCGGCCCGCGCGCGTTTCGCATCTCGAACGGAGTAGAACCGTCGATCGTCCAGAGTTGAGTTGAATCGACACGCAGTCACGGCAACCCCCACGCCACGTCGAAATGAGCCTTGAGACGCACGAGCCGCATCTCGAAGATGCACGGCTTTATGCGCTTCATTTTCGCCAACCTGTCCGCTTTGAACCGCAACGTTTCGTCAACACCGATGCTCCGTGCTGCAAGGTCGTCGAAGTAGCGCGCGGTTATCGGAAGACCCGTGATTTGACCTTGTATTTTTTTCTTCTCGGCGAGGAACTCCTTCTTCTCGCGAAGGTACATTTCTGCCTTGCGTCGAGCGACGGCGTTGCCGTGCTCGCTCAACGCCGCTTGGAGCATCGCGAGACGGTCGTCGAGACGGTCGGCGCGTCGCGCGAGCTCGTCCGCGCGCACGTCGCCCGAATCGAGTGCAGTCATGGCGGCATCGCGCGCGACCGCGCACGCTCGACTCTCGAGGTCAATCTCGCGCTGGATCTTGCGATCAAACGCCAGCGCACGTTTCTCTTCTTGCTCGCGTTTCGCTTCATACGGAAGTGCGGTGACCTTTCCGCCCATCGACGCGACGATGAGTTGTGACACAACTCAACTATTCGCGCGTCGGACGAGCGTCGAAAAAAGAGAGAGAGATGAGCGCGGACACGGCGTGTTACTGGCGTTTGCCGTCGCTCGTCGAGATGGTCACGAGCGAGGCGTACTGGGACAAGTGCGAGAGCGCGCGGTGCGTCGGGCTCGTGAACTGCGCGCGCTTCGTGTGCTGCGCGAAGCACGCCGTCGTCCTTCGCGTCGCGCACGGCGCTGCGCCGGGGTCGGCGACCGTCGAGCACGACACCGACGAGTTTCCTTTTTGCTCGTGGTGCCGCGCCGATTTCGACGGAGAGGACAAGTCGTACGCACGGCTCCCTCCTGGCCATGCTCACGCACACGCTCACGCACCGCAACCTCATGAAGAAGAAGGAATGCATCGTGGGACACACGCCTCACGTGTCGACCCGAGACCTAGCATGGAATATCGCGCTCAACAACTCGCGCTGCAACAATCGGGGCGTACGCAGGGCGGGGCGTACGGGTCGGGGTGGGCGTGAATCACAACACAAGTCGATGTTTGCAGCGTCTCTCCGTCGCAGCGCCACTCGCTGGGCCGGGGTTCGAACCACAACACAACGCAAGTCGATGTTTCCCGCCCCATTCCGTCGCAGCACCGCTTTGTTCATCGGACTCCTTCCTGTCTCTGTCCCGGTTACGGTCCTGGTCGCTGTCCTCATCACGGCTCTCGTACCGACCCCGGCTCAAGCCCAGGCCCCTGCTCAAGCCGAGGCTCCCGCACCGACCCCGGCTCAAGAGGAGGCCGAGGCCCGTGTACCACCCAAAACCGCGATGCTGCGCTACGAGATGGAGTGGGAAACGCCCGTCGACGGCGCCGCGTACCCCAACATCGTCGTGACGCCCGACGGCAGACACCTCGTGTGCACGACGCGCTACCACACGCACCCGCAAGACTACTACAAGGACAAACATGAGCAACGCCAGACTGGAGACATTTTTGTCATCACGAACGACGGCCACTTGCTGTGGCGCGACAAGCGTCTGCTCAACAACGCCATCGCCGCGTCGCCGAATTCCGAGTTCGTCGCCGTCGGGGGCAAGAACAACGACGTTCTCCTTTTTCGCATCCGCGGCCTCGAGCTCGTCAAGACGTTTCAAGCACACACCGATCAAGTTTCGTCCATCGCGTTCACGCCGGATGGAAAGTACCTCATCACCGCCGGACACAACGCGGGCGGCATCCACGTGTGGGACGTGGCGTGCGACGCGCAGCGGTGCATGAAACCGGTGCACACGTTCGAGCTGTACGACCCGTGGGCGATGTGCGTCACACCCAACGGAGCGATGCTCGTCGTCACGACCGGGGGCGGCGAGCTCATCATGTTTGATTTGGTCGCCAAGAAGCGCGCGTACAAGTACTTTGTGAGCGGTGAGCATCGTCCGATGGATCACGTGGCCGTGTCGCGCTGCGGGCGCATGGTGTTCACGGGATCGCGCTCGGACGGCCGGATGGGGAACAAAGGCGACGGCGCGCGTCTGTGGCACTTTGACGGTCCGATCAGTCCCACCAACGCCGCGAGCGCGCGCATGAACATGCTCAAGACCTCGAGCGGCGACATCCGCAACCCCGCGTTCAGCGATCGCTGGGTCGTGTTCACCGATCACCACAACAGCCCGTCCCTTTTCGCTCACGATCTCGTGACGGGCGAGCGCGCGCTCAATTTCGAGCCGTTTGAGGAACAAGGAGACAGTGTGGACGGCGTGAGCAGCCTCGCCGTCACGCCTGGAGGCCGCGTGCTCTACGTCGCGTCGAGGTTTCGCGCTGTGCGCAAGTACACGCTGCACCCGAACGACGACACGGACGAGAACGACCCCGCCGCGTGGTGGGCCGCGTTCGAAGCCAAGCAACAAGAGTATACACACGTGCCGGTGAGCGCTCGACCGTCGTTCTTTGACAAGCCCGACGCCGTCGTGTTTGCCATGGTGCCGCGCGAGTCGGACGAGGCCAAGGCCGCAGCCGCGGCTGCGGCTGCGGCCGGACGTGCGTGTGCGTGAGAGGAAGGGAAGGGAACGAGTGAGTCAACGCGCGGCGCGAGCGAACAACACGTCGTCAAACACTGCACCCGAGCATCGTTGGCCGCACGCGACGCCGTGTTCGTCTCGCGGCGAGAACGAGTCGGGCAAGTATTTCTTGACGCGCAAAAACACAAACGCGTGCATGAGCGTCTTGAACGCGTACACTTTTGTCCAGTCGTCGCGCACGACCGCGCACCAGCACTTGGCCCAATGAAACCGGAAGATCGCGCAGTCGACGGCCGCACCTCTTGGGCGCGCATGCCACCCCTTCAGCTCGAGCGCGTCCATGAGGTACATGTTGTTCGCCGCACCGTTGAGCGGGTTGATCGCGTCGTGGAACGCGTAGTTCAGAGCAAAGTCGGTGAACTCTTCGATGTTTTGCTCGTACAACCATCTCGCGGTAAAGAGTGAGCGGTTGACGGGCTCGATTTCGGTCTCGCTCTTCTCGGCGAGCGCCAAGATTTTGCTCGGTTTAGGAGCGTACGGGAACCGCATCTTGTAAATCTCCATGTCGCACTCCAAAAACCTCATCGCGTGGACGTACCTGTCGTACTCGCGCCGAAGAGTGTACTCGTCAATCTTTCCCGCGTCGTCGATGACGGCTTGGCGCATCCGGTCCACGGCGCGCACGACCGTCGCGTCGAACGCGCCGGCCTCGACTGGGTACGGGTTGAACAGCCGCGGAACCAACAACTCGCTGCTGACGATCTCGCGCTCGATCCAGTCGAGGTACACCGCGAGCTCGGCCGCGAACCCGACCGACGTGCGCACCGTCACGCGCGAGATTCCGTCGGGCTTGCGCACCCCCGCGTCGCGCTCGTGGCGCAACCGCGCGACGTGCTGCGCGTGCGTCTCGCCCGCGCCTCCATCCTCATCGTCGCTGTCGTCGCTCTCGCTCTCACTTTCGTCGCTCGTCCTTTGCCGCTTCGGTCTCGCACGCGATCGTTCGCGTTCGCGCTCGCGCTCGTCGGCGCTGTTGACGTCCTCGCTGTCGTCGTCGCTCGAATCAAACATCCCCGCCGTCTTGTCCGTCACGAGCTCAGGCGCTGGCGCCGGCGCAGGCGCGGATGGTGGAGGAGGCAGAGATTCGTCGTCCGAGCTCGACTCGACGTCGCTCGACGCGGGCGAATCGTCTTTGCGTGGTTGTGGCGGCGGTGGTGGCGGGGGCGGAGGTGGAGGAGGACGAGGTGGTTGGGCGGCGAGTTGGCGGTACACGGCGAGTTCGGGGTCGGGGTCGACGAGCGTCTCAATGTGGCGGACGACGCGGTTCTTCGAGCTCAAGTTCGCGCCCGTCACGCTCTCGAGCGTGTGGTGCTCGGCCACCGTGTCGACGGGGAGCTTGTACGCGACCATCGTCACGGCGCGCGCGCGCAACGCGAGGAACATTTCCTTTGCTGATGCTCGCCACGGCGCAGTGCCGCACTTTTTGTTGCGCGTGTCGGTGAGCCGCCACGTCCAAAGCTCGACGGACGCGAGGAGCTGCGCGCTCGTCATCGTCGCGACGACGCTTCTGAACTGTTCGCGGATGTTCTCGACGCGCGCGTTTCGGTCTCGCGCTTCTTCGTGCGCGCTCTTGCGCTCGGACGACCCCGGCATCATCTGCGCGATGCGCTCGGACTGTCTGATCTCGACCTCGCACGACAGCTCGACGTTGCAAAAGTCGTCAAAGTCGACGACGCTCACGGGCGAGCGCGTCCATCGCGCGTACGTCTCTTCGTCGCGCGCGTGCGCCACGACGGTGCACCACACCGCAAACACCGCGTCGCGAATCGCGCACTGCTCGTTGCGCACGTCGAATCGGTACGTCCCCGCCGGTGTTCCCGGGAGCACGAACACAGAAAACGCGCGCGCGAGGTGCGCGTTCTCGAGGCTCGCCACGAACTCCGAGTCGGGAGTCGCGAGCGTCGTGTTTTGCACGGCCGCGGCCGCGCGGATCGCCACGACCGCGAGGCGCTCGCCGTGCTCGGTCTGCGCCTCGTCCGGACTCGCGAGCGCCGCGACGGCCGCGCGAACCGACATTGCGAAATGCGTGCGTGTGTCGACGACGCTGACGACGACGACGAAGAGGACGTCGTCGAACGTCGACGCGACGTGTCGTTCTTCGTCGCGTACGGAGAGTGGGTCAACGAAGCGAGCGTCGTTGACAAGAATCTCGCCGCTGAAAAGGCGTGCTCGAAGCCAGGCGTCGACGTCGTGCTCGCCAACACCGAGGCTTTCCAAGCGCTGTACACGCTCGGTGAGCGCGTGCGTCTGCTCGGTCGGAAGCTCAAGGAGAAGGAGTTTGTCGCGGCGATGATGTACGTGTGTCTCTCTGTTCTGGGGCTCGTCGTCGCCGGCGTGTGTCTGCTGTACGCGAACCAGAAGACCATCGGCGACGTCGAAGCTGAAATCGCGTCGAACGCGGCGTTGGCTATCATGGTCACAGTCTCGGTTTGTGTTCTCGTCGCGGCGGTGCACGCGGTGCGGTGGTGGCGTGTAGCTCGCGCGGTCGCCGTCGTCGCAGAGCGTGTGCCCGTTTGAATTGTTGGCTTCGACAGGTCCGGTCTCGTCTGTGAGAGGGTGTGGAGACATGTGACATTTGGCGGGAAAATATTTAAATTCAAATATGACTGGACCCTTGTGGAAAATATTTTTTTTTGATTTTTTTTTCTAGGAAATTTTAAATATTAATTTTGTATATTTTATATTTATATATTAATATTGAAATTTATCTTTATTATTATGTTTGTATCGACGCCAAACAGTGCAACAGCACGCCTACCAAATGTGGTACCAGGCGATGCATGGTTTGCGTACGCCCAGACCTGTGGCTGGGCGGTCTCAGTCCACCCTGGTCCGGAAGTCACGCGACACAATTGGTCGCCAGCGCCAGGTCTGGGCGTACGCAAACCATGCATCACCTGGTCACCCATTTGGTAGGCGTGCTAATTGTGCATATACGTGCATAAGTGAATAGATACAATTAGCGAGATACAGCGCACACCGACCAAACCTGCTACCAGGCGATGCATGGTTTGCGTACG
>CAZOOK010000049.1:0-32854 GCA_964581385.1 uncultured Salinisphaerales bacterium | reverse complement strand
CCCGCCACCTTCGCGCTGTCCGCGATGTGGGAGGCGCGGACACTGTCCGGCACGAACGCGACGAGGCTGTCGTGGATGAGGGCGGAGACGTGCGAGGAGTCGAGGCCACCGGAAGCGATCGAGGCCCGCACCGCCGCGATGGAGTCCCGGAGAGCCGACCAGCTCGCGTAGTATCCGGAGTAGTCCCCAGCCTGTGGCGTCACGGCGCCCGTGCGGCCCCCGAAGGAGGAGACGCCGGAAGATCCGCCGCTCGAGGGATCCGGCAGGAGGTAGGCGATCCCAGACCAGTCCACGCGGGAGTTGGAGTCCGAGGTCTGACGGATCGTCAGGGTCGGAGAGGCTGTGAACCAGCGGATGTCCGCGAGGGTCAGCACGTCCATGCTGATCGGCTGGGTCAGGACCTGGGAGTAGGTGTTGTCGTACACGGGATCGGAGGACCAGAGCCAATCGCCGCCCACGTCCGTCATGGATTGGTTGATCGACTGGATTGGGTCCGGGTTGATGCGCATTCCGGATGCGCAGGTCAGGGAAGCGAGGAGGAGAAGGAGTTTCACTTTTTTCCATCTTTCTTCCGCTTGTCGGCGGAGACGAATTCTTTGGCGACCTTTTGGGGGACCCCGGCCTTCTTGGCGAAGTCTTTGGAATGCGCAGCGGCTTCCATGAAGCGATGCTGAGATGCTGATTTTGATGGCATTACAAAATCTCCAGTGTGGTGATGATTTTCCCTATCGTACTTGTTCCAGATGTCCCATTGGCGTAGTAGCTGAAATAGGATGCCTGGGTCGTATCGATTGTATCGACTGATTGTGTTACGGAGGACGATACTGTATTTCCGGAAGCATCGATTCCTCGCGATGTTTGCTCGGTAATCATTGATCCAGTCGGACCAATTGCAGTCACGAGCATTTTTACTTCCTGCTCGAATCTCACAGCAGTACTCGCAAAGTTCGCGACCGATCCTGGGATCTGTGACGAGTTCAGACGCATTTCGATCTCTGTTCCCCCGGAACTTGAAACCTGTCCGCACGCTATTTTATACCGAAATGCCGAACCAACAGAAAGCGTATTTGCGGCCAATGGATTTACATGAGAGCTTCCATTTCCAAGGTATCCGCCCGAATAAACGTCTCCAGTTATATCGGTAGCCGGAGCTGTGGAAAGTGCGATAGACGTAGTGATTGCGGTTTTCTGGACGGTCTTCTGGAAATATCCGGCTTGCACATTGACATGGATTACTTTACCATTTGTGCCGTCACTTGTGATATTGAAAACAATTCCAGAACCAGCTACAAACTTCACCCCCAGGAATCCCGGAATCACATCCGAGGCATCATAGGCGACCTTGTGATCCGAGGAGGGCGCGTCGGCCCCCACGACCTGCCCGGACCCGTTGACCATGAGCCATTGCCCAGCCGTGACGCCGGGGAGCTTCAGGATGTTCGCGATGGCGTCTTCGATCGTCGCTGGGCCGACGAGGTGAACCGTCGCTCCTTCGCCCGTGGCGAGAGCTATGTCGCCCTGGGAGGAGAATTGCCCAGCCACCGACACGGAGCCCGTGAACGCCGCGCCGTCCAGCCGGGCGAATGGAAGGACAATCTGGTGCGCCTCGTTGGCCGAGAGCGGGTTCCCGTCAGCGTCCACCAGCTTGGCGATGAGGTAGCCCGCCACGTCGCCGGTGAGGCCGTCGCCAAGGACTTTGTGATCCGAGGACGCGCCCATGGTGTAGCCCTGCTCTGCGAGCCACGAAGCTAGCCACGATTGCGAAACGGCTCCTTGGACCTCGTGGACGCCTCCAGGACTTGCCAGGGACCAGGTAATGCTCCCGTCCGTCCCGAGCTTCCCGATCAGGTAGTCCGGGGCCGTGTCGGTCACGTCAGCCGCGACCTTGTGGTCCTCTGCGCCGCTTCCAGAGCCTCCTCCAGCAGTCACGGTGAGCGCCGTGACGATCGTCCTGTCGTCGCTGGTGTACGCCTTGTAGTCCAGCGCTACGCCACCCTCGACGAAGTACTGCGGAGGCACGCCAGATCCATCAAAGACGAGAGGATTGGAGATCGGAGTGGTCAGCTCTGCATCGCCAAATACGGGCGCGAAAACATCGCTTCCGGCAGCGAAGATCGAGAGGTATCCATTCGCGGCGGGAACCCGTACGCCATTGACGGGAGCCGGATCGAAGAAGACTTGATAAAAGAATGGTGAGGTAGACATTTTTTAGCTCCCACTATATGCTGGAGAAGGGCCGCCAAGCAATCGCGTTGTTCTAAGTGCATTAGCTGGGTTCTGTTGGATCGAATATTCTAGACCGAAGTTTTCATCGATCCTAGTGAATGCATACATTGGATTGTATTCCCACCAGGTTTGTTCAGAATTTGCAGGCCAGAAGCGGTCGTATGTTTCTCGATTCTTTGGCAGCATTGCCCACGCTACCGCTCTGATAGTTGTTCCTACTGGAAGAATGCCGCCTGTTTTGCTATACAGTATCGTCCTACATTCTGTAGTTGGATCACCATTAGCGCCAGACCAAACATTCGCATGGACGAATGCTTTTCTAATTCCGGTAGCGAATTTTACTTCAGAATCAACGCAGAGCCATGTTCTGTTTTTGGCTGTTGCTCCCAATACTCCTGTATCATCTCTGGCAACAAAGATACAAGATAGACTCATTTTGTTATCTATATCAGATGGAATCGTTACCTCAAAAGTAATTCTCCCTCCAAATTTATAAATGGAATCTAATCCCGGCTGACCCTCTGTAATTACGATAGAATTTACTCCATCCCATGCTCCGAGATATTTATCTCCGCCCAAAGTCAATATTCTATCCACATATGTAGATCCAGTGGGGAGATTATTCCAGCTCAAATCTGCTTGAGGAATAACATATCCAGGAACGATATTCCCATCTGCGGCGTCAAGCGGCAAGAGTCCGTCCGTCACAGGAGAAACGATTTCTCCAGATCCGCTATCTGAAGCCGAAACAATATACCCATCTCGACTATAAACGCTTGAGTCCTTAGGTATATCACTATTATTCAAATAGAGTTTTGCAATTCCATTTGTCGAGATAGAAAAATCCCCATTGCATGAATTAAGGAAAATCTCTTTATTTGCTCCAGCAGGCGAAGCGTTCAATGGACCATTTGTATTCAGCTTTACCGTCTGCAAAATGAGGCGCGAACCGGAAAGCGCAAAAGTTGGTGATTGATTAGAGTCTAGATTATCTGTTTTTGTAATCGATCCTGTTTCTATGACTATGTCTCCACATGACAATGTTCCATCCGCCACAATTTCGCATCTAGCGACATTGCTATCAAAAGTTCCGTGCATGCGCGAGAATGAAGTATCCATAACCAATCCAGCATATGAGATCGAACGAAGCGCTGATGGCCCGGATATGGTTCCACCTTCGGAAGAAACCAAATCAACATTTGCTGTCGATGCTTCGATATTGAATTTCAACGCAGTTATCACAGGAGTGAATGCGGAAGTTCCAGAATAGATAGTCCCAGATGCCCCAGCTAAAACAACTTCCGCACCTTGCGCAAATGTGGTAACTGAGTAATCAATAGATTTTTGACCATAATTCCAGTAAGCAATAGACGGAATAGGTCCTGTCCAAAATTCATCCCCAATAAATGTCCAAATCAACCCATTTGGGGAAGACACATAAAGTCCCGATGCTCCTGATATGCGCAGGTTGGACCCGGAATGATCCATATCCATTATTCCAGTTGGAGAAACATATTTCTTAGACCAGCGCTCGAATCCTAATGCCTTTGTGGTCGTCCATACAGATGATGCGCCAGTAGCGTAAAGGATGGCGGTCCCATCGTAAGCTAGATTGGTCGCCGTAGAGGATGATAAAGACGTTGTAGATCCGATAGCAGAATTACTTGTTATTGAAATAAGCCACACTTTTCCGGTATCATCTAATGCCACTCCTTGCGTTGTAGACATCGATTCATAATCGATCATATTGGCATTATTTGTGCCCTCGATTGAGTCATATACTAATGTGTGTCCAGTGATCCATACAGCCGCTGACGTGGATCCTATAGCATTTGTTCCAAATCCTGCTCTTAGATCTGCTGATATGTATTGATGTGATGCATTCGTTGCGCGATGCCAAGCGTTGGATCCAGAGGCGCAATACATCCAGAATCCAGACGATCCGCAAACCTGCCATTCACCACTTATGTCCCAAATATCGTAGAAATTGAATGTGAGTGTAACTGTATCACCATTATAATCCTTGACGGTCCCAATCCCATTTGACCATGTAGCACCGGTCGGCGACTTGTACATGTTATGAGAACCGGTTACTACCCCGAATGCGCTTTCTGTGGAATTCCAGTGGAATGCCGTTACCGAACCCGAAAGGCCAGATGCCGTCGCTAATGTCCAGGTGATTCCATCAGTAGAGCGGTAGATCGTTCCCGCGCTGGTCCCTAGCAGGTAAACGCTATTTCCGAAATATCCCGCAGTGAAATTATTGGAAGTAAATACTGTGATGGCAGTCCACGTTACTCCGGAATCCGTGCTATAGATTATCTTCCCAGAATCACCATACATGACGCGAGTGGTTCCATTGATAATCATTCCACGCAAAAGCGCCAAATTGGTTTGCGTTGCTGCGATGCTCATATCTGTGGTTTGCCAGATCTGATTCACACTTGCGAACGTGTACCGCGTCCCATCCCAGACGGCCCGGATGAGCGCTTCTGAGGATGCTACGGAGTGCCCTGTCCAGGTCGGAGCTGCGCTCGTCAGATTTGCGCTGGTCGAGATGTAGCCCGCGGCTCCCGTGACCGTCCAGGATGCCGCGGTCGAGTTGTAGACGATGTCGTAGAGGTCCGCAGTTGTGCTTGTGGTGATCGAGCGAAACGTTTGGAAGTCCACTGTCGAGTAGAGCTTTCCACCTTTCGCGAGGATGTAGACCACCCCTCCGATGGCCCGCATGTTGGTGATGTCGCTGGTGGAAAGGCCAGGAACAGTCACGCTGGACCAGTTGACCGCGCCCGTGTCTGTGGAGACTTGCAGGCTTCCAGCTTTCCCGCCGATCGCGTAGACCGGAGCGGTGAGCAGGACGGCACCCACGTTGTTTGTGGTTCCGACGTAGCCCGAAGTCCACGACACCGCGTCCGTGGTGGAGGTCCAGATGTTGCCGGACTGGCCACCTAGGAAGAACGTCCCTGAATTCCAGGTGGCAGCCAGGATTGCCACGGATCCCACTCCCAGACGCGCCCAGGTGTTTCCGTTGGTCGTGCTGGTGTAGATCGCCCCGGTGGATCCCGCAAGCAGGAAGGTTTTGTCCGACGCAGCCGACGCGTAGATCGTGTCGGAGCCGGACAATCCAAGGGGTGCCCAACTCATCGCGGTCGAAGAGGTCAGGATGGTACCCACGAACGTTCCGCCGGCCACCAGTACGCCCCCAGGCCCGGAAACCACGGTCCGCAGTTGGCCAGTGGGAAGCGTCGGAAGGGGTCGGTTCGTCCAGTCCGCCAGATTGGGAGAGTCCCAGATTCCCGCAAAGCCTGTGGAGAGTCCCCCAACCAGGACGACCCGCGACGTGGAGGCGTGGTACGCAAGGCCGATGATGTTCCCGGCTCCGGTGATCGTCTGGAGATTCCAAACCGTCCCGTCAGTGGAGTAGGCGATCCCGCCCGCACCGGTCACGACGTAGTAGTAGGTCGAACCAACCTTGATGTACCACGCGCCGAAGACTGTCGAGAGCCCAATGGCCTGGGAATTCCAGGTCTGGCCGCCGTCGGTGGACTTCCAGATTTTTGACTGACCGGCCGCGATTCGAATTGGCCCCGCGGCGATGGGGCCTGAGATCGATTCGGTGATCCCGGAGATGCTGGCCCAGGTGATCCCGTCTGAGGACGATTCCGCCGCGCCGCCGTTTCCCATGGCCAGGAGGGACGCGGGAACGTAGATCGCCGCGGTTGCATCCTGGGTGCTGGCCGACACGCGCGACTGGACGCCCAGGATCCCGCAGTCCCTCAGATTCGCGATGCCCGTCCCGGTGAGCGTTCCCGCACCAGTCAGGATGCAGTCGGTTTGCTTCAAGGCTTGATAGGTGACGTTCTGGTTGACCTGCAGGACCTCGGCCCCGGTAACGCCCGCGATGGTCAGATCCTTGCTGGTGGTCCAGGTAGCCCCGTCGGCCGGGATGACGTAGGACTTCCCCTCCAGGAGGCGCACGGACCCAGAGAACAGAGCGGCCTTGCCTGGGATGGAGTTATCGGTCCCGAACGCGTAGCCCGGAACTCCTCCGAACCATTCGAGAAGCGCCGGAACTCCAGCGAGATCAACGGTTCCGACATAGGCGATTTTGTTGTCGTAGGAAAAGATTTGCTCAATTCCTTGATAGACGAGATTCTTGATTGAGAGGTTCCCGTGTCCTGTGAATTTGAGAAGCGCTCCACCTTGGGAATCCACCGCGTAATTTGCCGGAATCGAAACATCCCCAACCGGGGAGATAGTGGCATCAAAAACGTATTTGTAGGAGTGCGTCGTGCAAAGCGATTGCTCGAACGATGAGAACCAGGAAGAGTAGATCGTATCGCAAATGTTTTGCTCGAATACGACGGAGATGCCTGACCCAAAGATCCCGACGGCTCCTTGCAAGATCTTTGATCCCTGCGAGAAAGTCAGCTTCGGCGTTCCGGACGAATTGAATCCGCCACCTGGAAGAAATGAATAGACGCCTGAGATCCTGCGATCCGTGACCTGACAGATCTTTCCTGCGATCTGGACCGGGCCGACGGCTGTTGCCGCATTGAGTGCGTCGAGCTGGTCAGATGTCACGCCGTACGAAACGCCGAACCAGCGGGGATCGATTAGGCCTTCGTAGCCGCGCACATAGCTGGTGCTCGATGCACGCTTGAGAATCGTCCCGTCGTTGTCCGCCAATGTTTCGGTGGTTTGGTAGAAGATTCCCTCTCCACCATCTGCTAATGTGGATCGCCCGCAGACGACAATAGCCAAATAATCCTGGGTAAGATTCCGAAGCTCGGAATAATTCTCGACGACAGTAAATGAGCTTGAAAGCGATGATCCAGAATCGGCCCCGAATGGAAAGACGGGATTCTGTTCCCAGATCTGATTCCCGTCCACGTCGGTGATCGTCATCTTGTAGGCTTGGGGTACCCCGTAGATGGTCGCAAGCCCTGCCCCGTCAAGCTGGACCGGGTTTACCGTCTCAGTGCCCGTCGAGTCGGCATAAATGCCGGCGGAAAGTATGGAAGTCCCGGAGTCCCAGAAGTAGACGAACCCCGCCGCAAGCTCTTTGGAAGCGTTGTCGAATTGCCTGAACGGGAGAAACGCGGAAAGCTGCTGTGCGCTCATGGCTGGTTTTCCTTGTCAGGCGAAGCGTTGAAGTAGCCCCTAAGATACTTACCGGCCAGCGCGTTCAGTGGGTACGGAGGCTGGGCGACCGGAATCTGCGTACCGCCTCCGACTAGGTGGGTGATATTCGGGTCCGTCGGGTCGAATGTGCCACGGTTGCCGGTGGCGGATTTGATTTGGGTGGCGTTGAATGGGACGTAAATATCAGTTGGCGTCCGTGCTACATCTGAAGCAAATTGTCCAGATGGGCCATGATCAATAACATTTTTTATGATTACGCCTCCGTGCCCCTGTTGCTTTGCCCATCTGGCAAGATCATCTGTGCTAAATGTTTCATCCCCCCATTGGAATTCACCAGGAAACAATTTTCCCAGCGTCGTGTTTTTGGCAGATATTGTTTTTGTTACACCCTGCTTTGGCTCGATACCTGCTAATGCTGCATAAAGGTTTTCATCTTCTTGGCCGCTTACTGTTGTTTTTGGCAAACTAGCTTTAACGGATTTTCCCATTCTATTCCATCTGGCCCCATTAGCATCAAAGACTGCTGGGTTATCCATAGCTAGATACGACGGCATTACGTTTTGTGCGGAGCCTGTCGCATATGTATTGGCTACATCGGGAGAAGAGCTAAAGAAAGACCCGGATCCAAATGTTTTCCCGGTCCCTCCAGCGGTATTGAATTGCTCGAAGTCTCCGCCCGTCCCATGATACACTACCAGCGGATTCCCCGCCTCGTCCACCACCTTCGATCTCCCGAACCACTTCTGGAAGTTCGGGTTATCCAGGATCGCGGCGCGCGCCCTCGGGGCCACGCTCGACACTCCAGCCCCGATCCCGCTACCCGCGCCCATGAGCCCCGCCGTCAGGGCGAGCGAGCGAGGATCAACGCTTCCGCTCGTCCCGAGCTGGTTCGCGGCCTGCAAGCCCGTCTGAGCCGCCGCATCCGCTCCACCGGCGAGGACGCGCCCAAGGACGCCACGTCCGAGGCTTCCGACCAATCTGGCACCTCCAGAGGCCACCGCTTCACCTACTCCAGGGGCAAGGATCGAGGTCGGATCGCGGAACATGTTCCCGCCGATTCGCTCGGCCAGAGGGAGGGAAGGGTCCATCTGAGTTTGGGCCATCGACTGGAGATAGGTGGGCTTCTGCTTGAGGCTGTGATCGGCCAGGATCTGAGCAACCGTCGGGGCTCGCGTGTCGTTCTGCGCATCCGCCAGAGCCATCCATGCGCGCCCAGGCATCGACGCTGCGTCCAGGGTCCCGGCCAGCACACGGCGAGGGAATCCGCCTCCCTGCTGGGTCGCGGCGACTGTTCTCGGGAAGAGTCCAGTCAAGAGCGCGTCGATCTGGTCAGGCGTCATCCGCGTCTCCGTGGATGTAGGTTCTGGGGATGATCGAATTGGCTGGAGTCATTGCGCTTCTCTTCATCGCTGCAGTGTTTCTGGTAGCGATGCTGGAGGCGCTCGGAAGAGGATTCGATTCCATTCTTGCATCCATTAGGGTTGCGAGCCGGAAAGCAGAGGCACGTTTAGGCCTCCATTGGTGGATCCTGAGATAATCGGAGCGGACTGAGTCTGCATTCTCGTCCCCAAATACCGCGCAAGCATCGGAACAGAATAACGAATTCGCTCCGGGAATGGCCTAAGTGCCGTAATCAATGGGTTTTCTTGTCCGACCCGCTTCGTTGCATCCTGAATGGCTAGTTGTTCTCCGAGTTTCGCGAACTTGTAATCCTTCCCGGCTGCATTCAATACGCTGCGCATTCCGGAGCGGTCAACCGCTGCGTTGTTCCCGTACATGTACTTGGTCACCACGTCGCCCAGCTCATTCCTAATCGAATTCTGAAATGCCGCTCCATTTGCGCGGAGCGATGAGCCTTGCCGAACATTCGCAGGAACACGAAGCGCCGAAAGGTCAGGCCAGTACATGGTAGGCAGCGCGTCTCCACTCGGAACCGGCCCTTGGTAGAGTTTTGGCTCCATCTGGAGGCCGTGAGCGGATCGGAACTTCTGATCCAATGCACTCTCTGCCTGTGCCCTGGTGACCGATGCATACGCCGGATCTCCGCTTGCCATCTTTCGGAACATGTTGGAGCGGGCCTCCTGGTAGAGGTCATTCAGGCTTGCGGGAATTCCGTTTCCAACGTCAAGCCAAGACCCTTCCGGAATCGCGCCGGGGTATTCTGATTGCCCATTCCGGATCAAAGAGAGCGCGTTCCCTAGGTCCGCCTCTTTCCCAGGAGGGGAAACCCAGCCAAGGCGCTCCCCGAAGATCGAGGGGTCTGGAAGCGGATGCCCGTACAGTGGCGACGTGATGTCGGTCACGATTTGCCGTGGAGCCATCGCGGCGGTATTTGGGGCGATAGCGGTCCCGACCGCATCGTATCCACGTCCAGCGGATGCTCGCGCCCTATCTGCGATGCTCTCGATAGATCCGATTCCATGGAGCGCACCAAGCCCGCTTGGTCCGTTGGCAGCATCAACCAATTCTCCGAGCCGGCCAGCCATCTCCCCGCCTGCGGCACGCTTCCCCTTGAGTGCGTATTTCACACTTTGGTCAACCATGGCTCCGACGCCAGGGATGGCATTCAGGCCCATTTCTGCGAGGCCGGAGCCGAGCGCGGACACGCCAGCCGCTGCGACTGGGGACGCCAGGGCTTCGCCAAGGCTTCGCGTTGGGGTACCACCTCCATTTCCTGCGTACAAGGATTGCAGTATCGCGTTTCTCGTCTGCGGAACCGCCATGGCTACGTCGGAAACCGCTTTCGGAATCGCGATACTGGGGGCAGAGGTTCCCCCCAGAGAATTCAATCCATTTGCCGCGACATCAAGAGCGCCGCCATACGCGGCACCAGTCCCCATCGCGTTCAAGACTGGATGGGCTCCCTTGAATCCTTGCGCGGCCTTCTGTCCCCCCGACAAGATGTCTGCGATGGCTGGATATTTCGCCAAGAGCGCAGCGCCCTTCCCAAGGATCGCTGGCGCGTCCATATAAGGGGCAAGCATCAGTAGAGATGATGGGGAACCTGTTATCCCTGTGGGCTGCGCCATTTCGCTCTGGAATCGTGCAGCGGCCGGCCCAAGAGCGGCAGGAATCATCCCAACCATAGGGTCTATATGCTGGGACACATTATCGCGAGCATGGCTTACCGCGCCTGCGATGCCGGATCCAGCTCCGAGAATCATTGATCCAACTGTCCGAAATGGAAGTCCTGCAATATCTCCAGCCAATGAAGATAGACGGCTTCCAGTGCCTTCCCCATTCGTAGAGGCATTGAACAAGGACGGGAGAACCGCCTGAGTTGCAGAAATTGGCAACCCGGAATCACTTTGTGATTTTGCAAATAGCGCAGATGCGTCTCTATTTCCTAATCTTTGAGATGCAATAGAGTTTGCGATTTCTCCAGAAACTCCATATTCATTTGCTGCTTCCGGAACATCATCAAACAAGCCCTTTTTCCCATGGACCACCGTTGTCGTATCCGAATACCCTGGAACATTCACCAAAGGAGGCGAATCAGGAACGTCATCGAATAGCCCAGCCATTACGGTGCTCTCCTGGTGACGCCATTATATCGGTACCAATTCCCGGAAATCGTTGGAGCATTCTTGCTGGTGATCGTGATTGGATTATCCTGCGAATTGCCAGATGTGCCTTTGCCTGGATTCTGATTACTCCGATACGTCTGCTTGTCCAGCTTAACTTTCCATGCATCCGGGTCCATCCGAAGCGCCTGCGCGTCTGGCAATATGACATTCCGATAGAGGATGTCTGGAAGTTTCCTAATCGCATTCTGGGCGATTGTTGGATCCGCTTGCTTGATAAACGTCCGGAGTGCGTCCATCGGAGAATATGAATCGAGAAGCGTACTCGGAACGCCTGCCTCGGAAAGAGATGTCCGCATTGCTCCTTCGGTTCCGTTTGCCCCAGCGACGTTGTTAACGAGGCGAGTCAAGGACCCCTCCTCCTGCCCGAGCGCGATGGCGTTCTGGGGAAGGAGTAGCGAGGGGAGATTCTGGGCAAGCTCTTGGGTCTGCTGGCGAAGGGCGACGTAGGCCCCGCCACGCTCGTCCATAGCCTTGCCAACCTTCCCTGCGTCCGGACTTCCATACTGCCCGAGTGCGTCGGGATCCGCTCCAAGGGTGGTCGCGTACTTCTGACGGTTCGCCTCTGCTGTCCTAGTTGCTTCCAAGCTGTTCGTGGCGCCCTTCTGCCCCAGATTCGCCCCGGTCTGCTCCCGTCCCGATCCGAGAAGGCCGTCAAGCCCGCCCTGGATGAGCGACGGAACCGTGGTCTGGAAAACATCCTTGTTCCGCTGTTGTGCGAGGGGATCGGGGTTTCCGTCCTTGTCGAACACCCTTGCGCTGGCTGCTCCCCACTTGGCATTGATGTCGTTCTGGACTGCCTGGGTCGCTCCTGCGGAAAGATCGGATGTGGTGATCCCCTTGGCAGC
Organism: uncultured Salinisphaerales bacterium; assembly: GCA_964581385.1. Taxonomy (GTDB): domain Bacteria; phylum Pseudomonadota; class Gammaproteobacteria; order Nevskiales; family Nevskiaceae; genus CAZOOK01. The sequence continues at coordinate 21,051 of CAZOOK010000049.1, read as the reverse complement.
GAGGGCCTGGGCAAGTTGCGCGCGCGACTGAGACGACAGCTTCGAGATGTCGAAGGCTGGAACCTTGATTGGTGCCGCAGTCTGGTCCCCAAGGTGGGGCTCCATCGACATGGCGATCTCTCCGGGGCCTGGTGTGCGCGGCTCCTCGACTTCGGCGGGAGTGGTGACCTCCTGGGGCGCGGGAGGCGTATCGGTGGCATTACTCCCGTAGGCCGCTGCGATGTTCGGAGGCTTCATCGTGGGCATATCCTGGACCTGCAAGGGCGCCTGATTCGCAGGCGGCCGCAACGCAGACGGAAGTGCCGAAGGAAGCGAAGACGTGGGCTTGTAGGACGAAATCAGGTTCCGGCGCTGGAGTGATCCAAGCTCCATCGCCTGCGGGCTCGTCGGTCCCGTCAGCGCGGCTTGTGCGCCGGCCCGGGTAGATGTCGCAAAATCCGGATTGTCGGCGATTGTTTGATCGTACTGGGCGCCGGTCTGGACTGCTCCACCATGCTCCACCGCTTGCTTCTGCCCTTGCGGAAAGACTGTGTCGGCGTACGCTTTGATGGCCGAGATACCGTACGGGGTCTGAGCGGCCAGCGCGTAGAACTTCCCCGGGTCGACCTGCTTGCTTTGAGGATCGATGGACGCCGCCATGAGAGCTTCCGTGGTTTTCTGGAGGCCGAGGTCGTATTGCTTCTGCCGGTTCGCGATGGCCGTCGCCTGCGCCTGTTGGTTCGCTACGTCGGTGTTCGCCCGTTGCTGTTGCATGGAGGAGATTTCATCCGGCAACTTACTTGGATCGTATGCGCTTGGGAGTGCGCTTGCCCATTGGAACGGCATCAGTTGGCCCCTCCAATTGCGCCTGGAGACTTCTGCTGGGAATACCAGTCAGCCAACGTCCCTATGCCCTTGGCGAGACCGCCAATCCCCTGACTCGCCGCATTGGCGCTCCCGATGGTCCCCAGGGCCCCGGCCTCTCCTTGCCCAGAGATCGCGCCCATGCCCATCTGGGTGTTCGGATTGCTGAACCCTGCGAGCGTGCCGGCCGCCTGGAGCCCGGAATTGGCGATGTTCTGGTTCGCCCCGATCTGCTGGGTCTGGAAGTCCATGCCCCGTGTCCACTTCTGCTGTGCCTGGTCGTTGAGCATTTTCGACGAGTCGGACCAGCGCTGGAAGGCGGGGGCGTAGGCCTGGTTGGCGAGGTTCATCCGCTCCTTCTGCAAAGCCGATGCAGCACCCCCTCCAACGGCTCCGGAAGCGATGGACGCCGCGTTTGTCGCCTGGCTCGCCTGGTTCATCAGGGTCTGCGCTTCAGGGTCCGTCCACTCGTTGTAGTCGAACGCTTTCTGCTTGTAGTCGAAGCCCGGATCGTGGAAATTGGCTGCTTGTTCGTTGGCCCGCCCGAGCGCACCTTGACCCGTGGAGATGTACGGCGAAAGGCTGCTTTTCGTCTCGCTGTACCGCTGTTCAGCAAGCGCCGCAGCTCGGGCTTCCGCTTCCTGTTGTTTCCGTGCAGCCTCCTCGGAAGCGTTGGAATTCAGGAGCCCAATGCCAGCCCCTGCAAGGCCGCCAATCAAAGAGCCCCATGGCCCGGCAGAAGATCCGGACGTGACCCCGTTCACGCCTCCATTCAATATTCCGGATACATCAGCCATGACTTACCCCTTCACCAGTCTGGTACCGGTCGTTTCCTGGCTTTCGGTGGTCTTCGGAATCGCGATGGTTGTTCCATCGCAATCGAAAGAAATTCCGCCTATGCCGGTATATTCGTAGACGATGGTCGCGCCGTTGCGGGACCAATAGAGAATTTCGCTCCCGCTGGTCGATTGGCGTACCTGGGAGGCCTCATTAAGGTGGTTGCCTGCCTTCATGAGCCACTTGGAAACAGGATCATTCCAGGAGCCGTTCTTGCCCACTGGAGCGGTAGAGATGGGAAATGGATCAATCATCGGCTGCACTCCCTAAAATCAATCGTGTACCCGGTGATTACGCGCTTGAATGGATCAGAAGCGCGGAACCGAAAAACCTTGTTGCGCGACATCCCAAGCTTGAGCCAGCGTGTACGGCGCCGGTATTCGCCGGTCTTGCCAGCGGAAGCCGAGCGCTCGTAGCCAAACGTCAGTCCGGTATCGTTGCTCGAAGACATCATCCAGACCGGATCTGATCCTTGGCCGGTGCGCGGCGAGAATCCAGGCTGGTGATTCAATTGGAGGCAATCGTAAATAATCATCTTGTTTGATTCGTACCCGATTGGAGTAGTGAATCGAGCTTGGATGTATTCGGTTTCGCCGGTCTGCGTGTGGTTGAAATACTGTTCATTGTCGAGATAATAGAGAGCGTCTGACCGCCAGTCGCCCAGGATCTCCATTCCCCACGCCTCATTGTAGGCCGAGAACTGCCCGGCATAGCGGTAGGCGCGACCTTCGGATGCCTGCCAGCGGGATCGGCGGGTCCACGTGTCTGTGGTGACATCGTAGGCCCATGTAGCGCCCGTTACGCCGCCGCCGTCTTCCGATGTACCGCTTGGGAAATTGAACAGAACGAATGCGTGCCCGTCAACGGCGTAGGAATACGACCAGCAATCGTTGATCTTTTCATAGGCTTGGATTCTTGTTTCGATTCCACGGGTCGAAATCCGGCGCGGCATGAAGTCCATTCCAACCGTGAAGATCCCGATGGTTCCGGATCGATCTTGGCCAAGCCAATAGAACCCGTTTCCATACCGACAGATTGAATCGGCGGAAAGACATCCAAAATTCACGACGCTGCTTTCTTGGCGTCGAAAGACTTGTCCAGCCGTGTTCCCGGAATCGTAATGGAACTCCATCGAGTTGTTCCCGAATACTCCAAGAATCGTCGGAAGCGCAATAATCCCAACGATATTGTCGGTGTCGCCGATCTTTTGTGCGTATGCCGTTCCCCACCATAGATTTTGCACCGATGGCTGGGTCGAATCGAATGCATACGGGACGTAACCGGGAGCAGACCAGTAGTACTTATTGGTTCCACGCGAATTGACTAGAAAATAGGTATCCAGGCATACAACGTGCGATGGGCCTTTGGTGTAATCTCCAGAGTCCACGCCAGGGAAGTACTCGTCTGTGATCTGCCCAAATGTGCTAGATGTGAGATCGAGGATGTATCCTCGCTCTCCATCCACAAGAATCATCTGCTTGCCATTCTCGGCAAATCGCACAATCCCCGCTGAGCTATTGAGCGTTCCACGATTCACGCGAACCGTTCCAGCCGCCGTTAGCTCGACCAAAGCATTTCCCCAGACGCCGAATGTGCGGTATCCAGAAGTGGTGAAAAGGCCTCGGCAAGAATTCGTCCCAGACGATGCGAGGAGGAGATGAAGGCCTTGAATCCCGACGTAGTAGTACCCCTTCTTTGCCGTCGAAGATGTAGCCGCCTCCACGTAGAAGTTGTCCAGGATTTCCAAGCCAACCGAGGCATAGGCCTGGGAATACGGCTTGGAGGAGAATCCGAGATCAGCCTTCATCGAAGCACCACGTCGTTGAGGGGCGAAAGCCAGTAGTCCGATCCTGGGTCATTGCTGGTATACTGCCCAGCCTGCGGAACCTTCAGGAGCCTATTCTGTGCGGCCATCTTGATGGGCTTCAGAGCGGCCTTCGCGTGAGCCAGGATGCCGGTGTCGATCCCCTCTCCAAGAGGCATGAACGGATGGAGTTCGGCTGCCAGATTGAAGACCACGGCCTTGTAGTAGTCGTCTGGAACATCAATCGCCCCTTGACTGACTGCGGATGTGATTTTCGGCATTCCGGTGATTCTGATCTTGCTTGCCGAGAATCCTGGATAGATCCAGATGGTGGAGGAGGGGAAATTGCGGTCCCAGGCCCAGGATTGCGGGATTGCCTGGAGATCCTTGACCGAAAGCCCACTGTAATCTTCGAGGCGCATTTCGCGCATTTGGTAGGTGGCTGTTCCCAGCTCCGACACCAAAGAAGAGATCAGAAGGACATCGGCCACCAAATCAACGTCTGCGCCGGCCGTGGGGGAAAGGACGATCTTGTGGTAGTCCTTGAGCGACGACACGATCCATGTCGTCTGTCTCGGATTGATGTAGCTCTTGCGGGACCATTCGCCCAGAAGCATGTTGAGGCACCGCACAGCGCGAGTTTGCCATTCCGGAGCCGGTCCCCCACCACCATCCTCAAACGCTCCGATCAGAGCCAGCGCGTCTTCGACTACGGTTTGGACCAGCAGGGCCATGCGGTGCCTCGCCCCTTATCCCTTGCGGGACTCGTTCTGACCTTCGAACTCCTTGATCCTCGAGTAGAGAAACTTTTCGCGAAGCTCCGGGAGCTTTTCGAGGAACGTCTTGCGGTCGGGGATCGATCCCACGCCAGGGATCATCGTCGGGTAGCCCGCATCGTAGGCATGCTGTTCCGAGAAGATGTAGACGTGCTGCTTGATCCAGTGCTGTTGCCCCTCGGTGAAGCGAGAGAGGTCTTCGAGATCCGGCGCACCGGATTCCTTGACGAGATCCACGTCGCTGGAGGTCTTTTCTTTGATCGCTGCCATGTTCTGCCTTTCGATTCGGTGGTTTGGGGAGGAAGAAAGGGGCCTAGTTCTGTCCTAGGCCCCCAAGTGCTACACCAAGGTTCCGGCGATGTCGGAGTAGAACTTCACGCAGCCTTCGGGCACCGGCACCACGAGGCCGAAGAACCCGATGAGCTTGGTGATCTCCTGTAACTGTCCGGGCCAGACCTGTTGGACGATGGCGTAGTTGAACCCGCCGACCGATCCAGTGATCGATTTGGTGCCGATGGTCGGCACCTTGACCTTGGGAGAGACGGCCAGCACGCAGTCCGGATCGAAGAGGAATCCGGGAGTGATGGTCTGGGCGGAAGCGGTCTGCCCGACCACACCGACGACCGTGGTGGACGCGATCTGCGCGGTTCCCGTCACGTTGGCGAAGGGCCCGTCGTAGATGCGAGCTTCACGCACCGAGATGGTGGCATTGCCCGAAGAGTCCGAGGTGAACGCGGCGGCCACGGTGTAGGTCGCCAGCACCTTGGTGGACTTGCGGGAACTCCACGTCTTGTTGGTGAAGTCCCAGGTTCCGACGCCCGGCACGGTCCAGTAGTCGCCTGCCACATAGATCGAGAATCCCGGCGCGAACGTGGTCGAGGCCTGGAGGCCAGTGACTGCGATCGTCTGGGTATCGACCCATGCGCCCGAAGCACCCCATGCGGCCGAGAGATTCACGGTGGTGGGCCAAGCGGTGGTCGAAGGAATGACCACGTCCGGCAGGAGAGCCGATTCCGAGGCGCTGAACCCGTAGAGGTCTAGTTCACCAGGCCGGAATCCCGCCTCCTGGAGGCCCTGGATGCTATCGGTCCTGCCGTAGTTGAACAGGGACGCGGCACTGGGCGCGATCGCCCGAATGACATCCATGTTGAACAGGGCAATCTTGCGCTTGGCCTCCTGGGTGCCACGACGGGAGAGCATGACCTTTTTCGCCCTTCCGAGCGAGGAGATCACGTTCTGTCCGGCGGTGCTGTAGGCGGTGTCCAGCTCGACGGTCTGTCCCACCCACCGGGCCAGCGTGTTGCCGGAAGCCAAGGAAACCTGGTCCTTGAGCTGCGCGATGGCGGTGTCCAGGAACCGGAGATCCTTGTCCTTGTCGGTGATCCAGTACATCAGATCTTGGAGAGAGAACTGGAGGTTCGTCTCGACCTTGTATTGGATGTACATGTTTCCCACCGCGTCGATGGTCTGCACGTAGTTGGGGATGAGGTTCGAGGATGAGAGGTCCGTCGAGGTGTCGCGGGTCGAGAAGTCGGTCGTCTCGGTGATCCCCACGCCAACGTAGGAAGGCCTGCGGTACTGCATCGCCTTACCGGTGTTGTTCTGTGCCCCGATCTCGGCGGCCTTGTCCTTGTCCCAGTGGAGCTTGTCCACGAGGCCGGGAAGCGACTTCCACTTCGTGACCACTTCGCGGTTGATGAGCTGCTGTCTCTGATAGACGTTCACGTCGCCAGAAGCCATGTTGATCTCCTTGCCCGTTCAATGGGCGTGTCAGTTTTCGATTGCGTTTGATTGCGTTTCGATCTACTGACTGGGAGATCACCCGATGGCGCTTGTGGCGCCCGCCGGTAGCACGGCTAGGCCCTCCGATTTGGTGACGCGGATTGGAGGTTCCGCGATGGGAGGCCGGATCTCCCGACCTCCTTTTGGGAAATATACTACCGGCGGCGCAAAATACCGAACGTATCAGCGACCTTTCCTTTTTGGGCCTTTTCGACCCACTCCTCCGCGTCCATATCCCAATCCGTCGGAGCGCCCTGGGAAGCCCTGGGAGGCCGTGTGGCGGACGGGGTGCGGTTCGGTGCAGGATCAGCGGCTTTGGATGGCGCCGGGAGCTTGTCGGCATGCTTGAAGCGGAATTCGGCGGCGATTTCACCGAGTCGAACCAGGTCGGAGTAGGTCGGGCCGGCCTTTCCCTTGCCCATTGCGGCCACCTCGTCAAAAACCTTGCGGTCGGATGAGATCGCGGCCACCAGAGAAGCGGGGTCGCGAGCCAACTTCACGCCCAGGGAGATTTCCGGATGGAAGTGTGTTCCCTGGTGATTGGCGAATCGCTGCGAGAGCTTGTCGATCCCGGGAATCTTCGAATCCTTGATGTTGCGCGAGAAGTTGTCATCGATCTCGCGCTTGGACCGTTCGAGGTCGGCAGCGGCGGTATTCGCACGTATCCGCTCCTCAGACTCGAGGGTTGCGGCCAATGTCTGAGTACGGGCCTCGTAGGCGCCATGAAGCCGAGCCGAAATATTGGCGTACTGCTCTTGGCTTTCGATTCCGGCGCCCTTGAGACGGGCTCCGAACTGCTCGTCGGATTCTCCCCGCTGCTTTTCGAGGAAGGCGATCTGCTGGCCCCATTCCTTGAGCTTGGGATCCTCCTGGACGCGGGCCACTGATTCGGGAGCGGCGGCGGCAGGTGGAGCGGTCTTCGCCTTCTCTAGGAGAGTCTCCAACTCCTTGGTACGGGCCTCGGCAGCGGTGGCACGGTCGCGGAACGTCTTCTTCTCGCCGCGTTCCTTGTGGAGCGCCTTTTTCAGGTTCTCGGGATTCCTGTTCCCTTCGTCTTCGTCGTCCTTTTCCTCTGGGAGTGCATTGGGATCGATGTCGTCTTCCAGATCCTCGAAGCCGTCCTTCCCAGCGTTCGGGTCCGCGGCTGCAGCGGCGGCGGCGCGCTCCTCTTCGGTGGCCGCGTCTCCAATGTCGTGGGGAAGCTCTGCGTTGACCGGCGCGGTTGTCTCGGGGGCTCCTCCTGTGAATGATTCGTCGGGAAAATCCGCTGTGAAGCTTTCTGGGATGTCGATCTGATCAGCCATGGTTCGTCCTATTGGAAGATGGTGGGGTTCTCTGGGGGGGTCTCTGGGGTAATTCTGTGGGCAAGCGCGATCAGCTCATTGGTGGACCGCATCGCCTCGATTTCCTTGTCGCCTTCGATTCTGATTCCAGCCTCATCGAGGGCGCCTTGCGTCTGGATTGTCTCGCGCTGAATCTCGGTTTCGCTCCGGATCTGTTCGCGCTGGAGATCAGCAGCATTCCGCTCGCGACTCTGTTGGAGTCCGACCTGGCCTTTGGCTTGTTCGACCTGGAGCTTTCCTTGAATCTCCGCTTGCTTGGCCTGCTCTGCCTGCTGCAATTCCTGGATATGGGCAATCGTTTGCTTGAGAGCACCTTTCAATCCATCGATTGTCTGCTGCATCGCCTGCTGTTTCATGGCCTGCTGCAATTCCCCGGACTTCGGATCGCCAGAATGCTTCTTGAGCCACGCTTGCATTACCTGAGGGGGCCACATGACTTCCTGCAATTGATCGGCGATCTCTTCGGATCCGGCAATATTCTTGAGCCGGACAATCCAGGGAATCAAAATTGCTGCCGCTTGGGGGTTCGTGGTAAGCTGAGACATGCTGTCCAGGAGATCGTCGCGCTGGCTTGCTATGCTCGGACCGCTGGAGATGATGATGCCCAGCTTGGCACCCGCCAGATCCGCGTTCCATGCGCCCTCGGTTTCGCCTGGGCCGAATGAAACGAGGGTCGGCTTGTTGTCAGAATCAAGCGAGACTTGGACGGAATCGTCGTTGAAATACTTGGTGTGTAGGTCAAGCATGATGTTTCCACATAGCTTGAGCTTGGACTTGTGCTCTACCTCGTAGTGGTAGGTGGAGATCGACGACGCGGCCCGCTGCTGCTTGATGGCCTCCCCGCTTGGGGTGTCGATCTTGCTTTGCGCTTGCTGTAGATCAGACGGGAACTGCTGGGTGATCAGATTGGCGGTCGTAATCATCATGTCGGCAAGCTGCATGTACCCGGTTGGAGGCGGGGCTTGGTCAGGAATCTGCGGAACCTGCCCACCTTTCCGGTATCGAGCCACCGGGACCGGCTTGTAGGCTGCGTCAGTCCATTCAGTTTCGTAGCCTTCGATTGATTCATCTTCGGCGATGGTACCAATTCGGGGCCGCGTTGCGATCTGCGAAAGACCTTCAGACAGAAGCCAATTGTACGCCTGTTGGGGGGGCTTGACCAATTCGGTGATGCACGAAATCTTCAGCTTCCCATCGTCACTGACGAAAGAAGGCCCCATTTCCAGAATCAGAGGAAGGAAGGATCCTTTGTATTCGTGATCTTCGGAAAGGATTTCATCATCGGTGAAGTAGATGCAAAAGACAGATTCTCCGTCCTTGATCCACCCTTCGTAATAGGTCACTTCTTCCGTGTCCAGCACGCCATCGGATCCGCGATCATCGCTGTGCAATTCGCGCCGGTCTTCGTCCTCACCGTCCATCGAGCTTTCGTCGTCTCCAAGCTCCCCGATCTTTCCGAGGATTTCCTGGGAAATCTGGGCATGGGGCCAGGATCGCGCGAACTCGATGGACGGCATCTTCGCTTTGCGGATCTGGAACCGAGCGTCGGAGCGGTCAGCCTTCCGGCAGAGGGGGTCGATCAGAACTTGGGTGGGGTCCTGGATCAACTCCAGGACGATCTCATAGCTGGGCACGAGCGTTTCCTGCCCGTCTGGCTCGTCCTTCTCGTAGACGCGGACTTGCCACGCCCCAAGGCCGCCGCGCATGGTCAGCTCGCGCACCTTCGCCGTGACGCTATCGAAATCGCTCTCGTACTGGATGCGCCGGAACACGCCCTGGAGCTTTTGGGCAAGTTCATCCTGCGCTGGGTCGGACGAATAGACGTTGATGCCCGCGGGTGCCTCAAGGCCTGGGTTGAGGGCCTTATAGACGTATCCCTGAGTGATGTTGAACGTGTCGGTGACGCGCCCTTGCCGCTTGGCTGCGTTGTCGCTGGACCACTGCTCTTCACCCAAGGAGAATCGGAGCCAGGACCGATAATTCGAGTGGATCTCCGACAGGAACTTCTCGCTGGAACTCTTGTAAGCCAGCAGTTTGCTGTGGAGTTTTCGCTTCTCGTCGGTCATGATCGCCATGGGTTCTCCTGCGCTTAACCGCTTTATCTAAACCGCTTTAGTCTAAATATACACCTTTTTGGTGCGTTCTCGGGACTGACTTCAGAGCCGAAAACTGGTCGGCACATGCATGGGACACGCAAGCTAAAGCGGTTTAGCTATGCGGATTTTGCATATTCGGTGCTTTTTGTGGCGCGGTGCGGTGTTTTGGTGTAGATTCAGGCTATGAAAGAACCACTGAAGACTGGGCTTGCTCCATACGCTCCATACGCTCCATACGCTGCCGCCCAAGCTATAGATGGCCCCTTTAATGTTGATTGCCAAGAGTATCAAGATCTGAAAGACCTTCTGACTCGTCTCGCTATCCAGCACCTACCGAAGAACGGAATCGCACCAAGTGATGCCGCGCCTGCTAAAGTTGGTGATTATAAGTTCGAAGTTCGCTCCTATCCGTGGGATAAGTCAAATCTTCCTAAGATGTTTCAGTCGTTGAGGGAAGAGATTCTAAAAAACGGATCGAATTTTCAATATAAACGAGTCAATACCAGCTACATTCCTTCCCCCAGTAACGGAATAGATATCGAAGTACCGGGAGCCTATATCTCATGCGTCCGCACATTTGGGCCAACGATCCCAGAAAAGATTTATCCGGAGGAGGCTAAAGTGATGATGTTGATGTGTTTCATGATTAGGCCAGAGCAATGATCGATCCCGACATCGAAGAGATGCTAGCAAAAGCTGAATACAAGCCAATGATTGTTCCGATTGACGGCGAATTCCAGCTTTTCAATGGAGCTTGGTTTGAAGTCTACCGAGGCGGGAAACGTATGCTCATGACCATTGTGCCAGCACCGTCTCCGTGGCGGTGTGCGTTGATTCGGTGCATAGAAAATATTCGGAAGTGGTACCAGCTCAAGCGATGGATTCAGGGCAAGCCTATTCAGGGGATGAGATGAAAGCTGAAGATTGCGGAGCTTGGTCATTCTCACAAAAGATTACAGACTCTTCGCTAGTCGAGTGTTACAAATGTATGACTTATTCGCCAATCAGCGAATGGACAGAAGGATCATCCCCTTGCCGGGAATGCGGATCACATGACGCCATCATTTGTCCCGAGTGCGGGGAGGACCACGACCACACCAGTTCTGCCGTCCTGAATTGCAAGGAGCCGACGCCATGACCCTCCCCCAGCTCATCCGCTCCAAGGAAGTCCTGGAACGCATCCATGTCAGCCGATCGACGCTGGAGAAGTGGGTACGCCTCGGCGCATTCCCGAAGCCCGTCAAGATGGGCGCATGGGCGAAGGGGTGGCGAGAGGCGGACGTGGTGGCGTGGCTTGCAGGGAGGGAAGGGAAGTGAAGATGCGCCCAATCAGAGGCCTGCTTGCGGATGCCATGGCGGAATGCATCGAAGTCCCTGCCACAGCGGAGGGAATGCATCTGGCACTCAATACCTTCTATACTGGATTCCCAAGCCTAAAGAAGAAGCGTGAAACAGGTGTATTCACACTCATCGATCAAGGAAGAGACGAGAGAATAGGATGGGATAGCTATCTACTCTGTTTAAACGGGAAGGCAGAAGCGTATACGAATACGCCAATTCCCGGACTTGAGGTATTTGACAGCTCGGGAGAGTGAAGAATTGACCCCTATCACTTTAAGATTGCTTGAGCAGCCGTCTCCAGAACAATTTTACCCATGCGATGATCTAAAGCCAAAAATAGGAGAGCGCGTTCTTTTGCACGGATTCTTTCTGTGGGAAAACAATTACGTTGAGATAACCAGGGTAGATGATAAAGGGTATTATTACAAGACGATTGCAGTACCAATACATCTTGAAGAGGAAAGAGGTTAAGGTATGAGCCATATCGTACTTGATCTTTCTGATGAAATTCCGGAAGACGAATTTGATAAGATCTGGGAAACCTATTTCACCGAAGGTCGAACAGGTGATTCCATCGCAAAGGAATGCTATGCGCTTGCTGTCAACAAAGCCAAGAATATGATCGCCGATTTCCCGGCCTTCGTCGTTGACCGGTCGAAGCCAGCCCATTGCGCAGTGCCGATCGCGGAACTGGAACGCCTGCGGGCCATCGAAGCTGCGGGTCGCCGCCTCATCGGCTGCTGGAACAATGGGGACGCCTTCCTCGAAAAGGCAATTCCCGCATGGGAATCCCTGGAGAAAGCATTGGATGTGACGCCGTGAACGGTGAAGCTCCTGCATGGCCCCGCTGGCCCACGCGCCCTGAACCTCTGGCGACACCTCCAAGTCCTGGCTCTGGGGAATCAATCAAACTGGAAAGGTTCTTCGGGGTCGTGGTATACAATCCGGAATCCATCCCTCTTCGCCTGACGGGTGATCTATCCTGCTTTGAACCTCGCGGCACTGTTTCCTGCGCACGGATGGGCATCTACACTGGAACACCCGGAGTCTATCTGTAATAGCCTTTGCCAACTAGCCCCACCTGGAGAGCCCAGGGACGGACGGCGCTTCGCAGGACTTGGCGAGCGCTGTTTCTATTTCCCCGCGACCCTCTCGGCGATCCAGGCAATCCCGCGCGCGGTGAACTTGGCCTGTCGCCATGCGTGGGCGTCTTCCCCATGGATCGCCGTTCCCGTGGACACTGCGAACCTGCCCGCGTCGATGTGCTCCTGGTGGGGTGTGAGATCGCCACCGAGGCGGTACATGATCTTGCGGTCCACCAGGAAGGCGGTGAAGGCCTTCTGACCCATGCCGCATTGCTTCCCAGCTTCCCGGATCCCAAACAGGCCACCGGCGCCGGAGAGGAGGTCTTGAGCTGCGACTTTGGGGGCAGCGATGGCGAGGGCCGCGGCTTGCGTGTCGATCTGTCGGGCCTGGTCGGCGGCGAGCTGGAGAGCGTCGGCCAGCGTGGTCGGGATCTGGAAGGGCTGCAAGGCCCTCGCTTCGAGCTCCGCCCACCGGTCGATGATCTTGGCCCGGAGCGGGATGCTGTAGCCGCTGGCCAGGATGAGGGATTCCCGCTTGGGCAGGAGGAAGCACCGCCGGCGCTGGCCTTGGGCGTCCATGTACCCCGATCCAAATCTGGATTCGGGTTCCCCCAGCTGCTGGAGCATTTCCAGGATGTCCCGGCAAACGTGGGCGTGACTCTTGCCGGTCCGCTCCGCGATGTCCCTGGAGTCCATACCCTGCGCTGAAGTCAAGGTATCCAAAGAAAGGGTCGGAATCGGATTCGGGTCTTCTGGGATCAGTTCGAATTGCATCGGTTCTCCAAACGAAAAAGCCCTGTCGAACTCTTCCCCCTCCGTGTGGACACGAGCGCCAAGACGCCCCGAGGTGAAAGAGCCCGACAGGGCCACTTGGTCATGCGTCGGGCAGGTGTCCAGCCTGTGATCCGTCGCGTAGAGGGAAGATACTCTTTCGATTGGCTCTGGTGGAGTCGAACCACCGTTCACGGGATCAAAACCCGTTGTCCTGCCATTGGACGAAGAGCCAAAACCTACCGAATCAGTCCCACCGATCCAGATCGTAGGCGACCCATCCGCCGTCCACAAGACACCGGATACGCAGGATTGAGCGTTCGCGCGGTGAAGCGATTCCCGCCGCGTCAGGCCCGGGAGCCATGCCGATGATGCCTTGCTTGGAATGCGCTTCGATCACGCTCCGGACCTCGTGAAGCTCCGATCGCAGCGTCTCGGGAAATAGGGCGCTTCCCGACTTGGTGGAGTCGTGAGCACCATCCAACAGGAAGAAAATCTCCTCCTTCATCCCGTGGTCCTGGTGGCCGCGCCAGAACGAAGGCGCTTTACAGATGGTTGGCACGTTGGCGAACAATCCTCCGACAAGCCCGAAGCTCGACGCACTGGACCCGCGAACGTAGCGGTAGTAGGCGAATGGATTCCGCGCTTCATCCTTGTCCCAACGAAGCAGCGGCGGAGCGTCCGGGTTGACCGCAGTGGTGATCGCCACAAAGTCGCCAGCGCTAGGGACCATGACCTCCACCCGGGCAGCCGTGGGCAACACAGTCACCAAAAACTTCGAGACGGTCATGCGGCCGGCCGCAAGCTCGCGAGGTGCGGCAACAGGCTTTCCCTTCGGTGCGATGTTCCCGAACAAGCCTTCCGTCTTCATGGGCGATGCTTGGGCGGGACGCCAGATGGCTTCCACCTCGTCCACGGATGCGAACCGGCGCTCCAGCGCCAAACCAAGATCCATCTTTGCGAAGATCTCCTCCGCCCGCTTGATGTTGCCTTCGGTGGGCGCGGCCTGCGGGCGCTGGTACTGGAGTGGCGCCAGTTTCATGTTGAAGTTGCGGACCACAATATCCGTGGACAGGCCCGCGGCGAGATCATCAATCAAGGACCCGATCACCTGCGCGCGCGGCGAGGTCCATCCGGTGGGGGCGGTCGCCACAGCCCGCCAGATGAGGGCGGATCGGCGTTGGCCCTTGGGTTTCAGGGTCTTCAACTCCAGCAACCATTCGGCGTGCACAAGGAATTTCTCCGCGCGCGACACGATTCCCGCCTTCAGGATGCGCACAACCTCCCGGAGCGTTTCTTCCTTGAATTCTCCCAACGCGCGCGACAGGTTCTTGTGGTCTTCGGCGAACACCGCTCGACGCTGGCCCGCGGACTCGATGCTCGACTTGTGGACCAGTCGAGCCGGGATCGTGACGTGCAGGTGGGAGAACCCGCCGCATTCCGCCGTTCCCAGGATGGTCTTGGAGGAAGCGAAGACTCCATCCACAGATCGGCGAAGCACTTCCTTGCGCACCGCTTCCACAGCAGCGCAAAGCTCTTCCGGGATGCTCTCGACGTTCTGCCAGATGGCGGGAACAATCTCGCCACCACCTCCCACCACAACCAAGCCTGCGAACCGCTCGAAGAACTGCTTGCAAGCGTGGCAAGTGTGGTACTGGCGATGCTCGCCCGGGATAGCTCCAAGGTAAATCTCCCAGAGGCCTTCCGTCGGAACCGTCAGAAGGGCTTCACCACTCGCGAGCATTGCCGTGAAATGGGTCTGCAGATCGCCCAGGAAATGGTCGTATGTGACTTCTTCGCTTCGTCGTCGCTCGATTGTCGTTTCCATGTTCTTCCCCTTCTTCAAACCAACCGCCGCCCGGTCGCTCTGGTGGGAACCACTCGTCACCCTTTCGGGATGGAGGCGCGACCGGACGGCTTTGGATAGATCTTCGGCTGACGGTTCCCATCGTCGGCACGGAGTGAATGTACTGCCAGAACCAGAGAAAAGCAAGCGCTGTCCTCGCGCCAATCAAGTCAGCAATGCGGCACTTTTGGATGCCCGCCGCTTGGATGCTGTTCGGGATGTCGAAAGATCGCAAAATCCACTCACGGAATAGCCGATCAACTGTGTGAGTTGCTCGACCTCCTCCTGGGAAAACATTCCCTTTGCCTGTGCGAGCGCGATCTCGTTGAGTCCGAATCCAGTTTCCTGAGCGACCGTGAGCAACTTCCTCACGATCCGGTTCTCCGCGAATCGCACGCATCCATCCTCAGCCAGCACCACCGGCTGCATTTTGAAATTGTACGGCACCTCTACCCCACCTTCGCCGCGTACCACTTCATCGACGCACTTCGGTGTGAGCTTGATTTTCACGCTTGCAAGCCTCAATCTCCGCCTTCGCACGCATCCGCTTCAGACTGCGAATTGCTCCGGTCGCGTCCCGCTTGTAGTTGTGCGGGTCGGTGACCTCCACAGATGACCGCATGGCGAGGATTTGGCCTTTGCGAGGCTTGGGAGTGCGCTTGGGGGTCCCGTCGATGGCGACAGGTCGCTTCGCCTCTCCCAGCTCAAGCGGACCCATCACGCCACCCCGTACACGGTCGCGCGCGCCTTGCCGGTGCGCTGGATCTTGCCGGCGGCTTCGAGGCGGGCAAGGGCGGACTTGAGGGTCGCCTTGTCGAATCCCGTGGCATGTCCGAGGATGGAGGTATTGATGGGAAGTCCGACGCTCTTGAACGCGGCCAGAATCTTCGCGTCCGCCTCCACGGGGTCAACCTTCACCGCACGGGTCCGCGTGGCCTTGGCGGGCTTCTCGCCGGTCAAAGCTGCGATCTCGGCGTCGATCCTGGCGATCTCGGCGCGATGCTTGGCCGCGTCGGCCTTGAGGGCGCCGATGGTGTCGCCCTTGCGCCTCTGGAGTTCGGCGGCAATCTCTTCGGTGGACAGGTCGTGCAGGTGAGACATTCGATTCCTCTTTCTGGTGGGTTCCGATGATTCGGAGAGCGGAAGATACGAACGAATCGAATGTTTCGCAAGATGCTACACCGTTAAAACCTCAATAGAGGCTCGACATCGCTGAATAGTTTACGGGAAGCGGGATCGGCTTCTTTTTCTCCGCCTTGACCAACTTGGAAGTCGCACCGATGGCGTCGAAGGCGTACTGGAGCGCGTCTGAGACATGCGAGTACTCGTTCTTGTCTGGCACGTCCCGAAATCTTTCTTCGCCAGCAATATTCAATCGCTTGTAGCAGTACTTTCCGGCCAGCGCTTTCCGGAGAACCTTGCATCGGGGATGAATCAGGAATCCCGGTTCTCCATCGATCATCCGTCGCATGGATTCAGCGACCGATTCAATCCGGAGCGTTGGATCGTTTGTTGAAGCTGGCTCCGCTTCCACTCCTTCGATCTTGAGGATCTGGAACGGCGTTGTTTCGTCAGTCTGGGCGCGCCCCATCCCTGCCGGGTCACCCTTGATCCCACCGATTCTGTAAGATGACCACTCTCCAGCGAGCTTTGATTTTAAAGGTTGCGAGAATGCTTTGATTCCCATGTCTGTGGCGACCAATTCATCGAACACCCGAACTTGACCCCGTGGGGTTACCTGAATGAATGCAGTCGCTGGAGTCAATCCGAAGTCAATCCCGGCGTAAATTGGTGCATCCTTGTATAGATCGAATTCCTTACACATAGAGGAATCGATGTAATCAGACCATACTGGCTTACCCGTCTTAACAAATCCATATTCAGCATCCACATAGACGCGGATCCAATCTAGAGCCTTGCCTATAATCATACGGTTATAGTATCCCGCAGGAAGGTTTTCGACATTCTCGGCATTCGGCGAGCGTCCACTTGGCTGTCGGAAGAAAGAAAACTCTGGTGGCCGGTCTTCCTCGGCCAACTTGTACCACCAATGGTCCTCGTCTGGTGGGTTGGTGTCCATGATGATCCCGCACCAGCCTTGCCCGCCCTGCATCTTGCTTGGGAACCTCCCCACGCGGCCCGTCAAGCCATCCAGGACGGCCTTGGGGATCTCCCTGGCCTCGTTGATCCATGCGCCCGTTAGCTCCATGGAAAGGAGCTTGGCGACATCGTCAGGCCGATCCAAGGCAAGGAACCATAAATCGAATTCGACGGTTGTGCCGTCCGCCCCCGGGAATCTCAGGAAGTGGCGCGGTGGACCTTCCCCAATCCATCGGCCTTGCGTCTGCGGGATCCATTGGTGCCATGTCGTGATGGTTGTGGTCCGCAGCTCTGGATAGGTGTTACGGATCGCTCCCCACCTGGAACGCCGAATGCCATCCTTCCCCGGAGGCTGGAGCGCGGCCCGTTTCAACATCTCGAAAATACAGGTGGTAGACTTCCCTGATCCGAATGGCCCCATGATCCCGCGCACGAAAGCGTCCGAATCCATGAACGCCTGGGAGATTGGCCCGGATGGGGCGTAATCAAGGCTTGGCATCAAACCTGCCGATATTGACCGTCAAGGCATCGCCAGAATGTTGGATCGCTTGGACAGGCGACCCCTCCTCTCGGTTCGCAAGCCATTCCAGAGCGCGAAGATTCCCCTTCATCGCGGCGACCATCGCAGACTTGACGGCGACCTCTTTGGCGGTGTCGGTGGGCAGGATCTTGATTTCCCCCGCCTGCTGGGATGAGATATTCTTCACGACCCGTGCCCACGCCACAGTCTGCCCAGGCAGCGGCTTTGCCGGTACGGCTGGCGGTGTTGGTGGCTTCGGATTCCGCGCTGGTCCCTTGACTCGGAAAGGCTTCTCTCGTGGCCGTCCAGCCGGTCGCTTGACCTTTGGAGGTACCGCGTTTTTCCTTGGCTTCTTGTCCTTCGCGCCCTTCGTCCTGGCCATCAGATTGTTCCCAGCTCAATCTTGGCGCGGATCGCGGACATCAGAAGATCCGCTTTCACTGCCTTGGAATTCCCGGCGAACCCTAGTCTTCCAAGGAAGGTTGATTTCGATTCGTTGGACTCGAATACCATCTGAAAGGCAAAGTCCGAGTATTTCGCATCCGTGGCACCAACTTCGCCGTCTTGTCCGGCCTTCTGGCCTTTCGCTCTGGCGTCGAGCTTCTTTTGCTTGGCTTCTCCGATGTCCTGCGCGGCGGCTGCATCCATGCCGGAATCAAATCCGAAATCAACGGCGAGGTCTTGGATACTGAATCCCATTTCGCCCAAATCAATCTCGAATGATTCGGAAAGCGACTTGATCGCGTCGAAGTCGAATTCCCCCATGGCGGAGGTATTGTTCAGGAGCACGTTCAACTTGGCTTCAGCCTTGTCGTCCAGGTCCACGACCTTCACGTCGATCTCGAAATCCTTGCCCCGCGCCTCGGAATCCATGATCTCGACGCGCTGGTGGCCTCCCACAAGCCGACCGGTTCGCTTGTTCCAGATGGGGTCCTGGACGAGCCCGAATTCCTTCAGGGACTTCTTGAGGCGTTTCTTGTTGCCCTCGGAAATGCGTCTGGGGTTGTAGGCTGCGAAATCGATCTGCGAACGCTTGATGCGCTCGGTTGGTGCCTGGAGAATCATCGCTCCACCTTTGCGGAAAGATTTGGATCCCACGAACAAGCTCGCTCGAAATCATCCGGGAAGGTGTCGCGCAGCCATCGGGCCGAATCGCCATCGAAGATTGAAATATCCCGGAATCCGTGGGCGTATTCGGGGGCCAAAGGAATCCGGTGCCGCTTGACGTAGGCCAGGACCAGCGCTTGGTTGAACTGCCGGAGCGGATAGAGTGTCTTTTGGGCGTAGTGGATGCCGTCCAGATGAGGCTTGAGCAGGGCACGCCTTGCAAGGCTCTCATCCATCCGATACCCGTAGGCCACCCATTCCGCGCCGTACTTGTCGCGGATCCATTCCCGAACATCACCGAAGGAAAGCGCCTGCCTGCCCCCGTGGATCGCCTCGACCTCTTCCGCCGGGTGGCGATGGATCGAAATTCCGTAGAACTTTTCCCAGGTCGCGAGCTGGGATTGCTGATAGGCAAGATCAGGGTAATACCAGAGGTTGACGAAAACCAGCCGCTCGCAAGGAATGGTCGCCAGAAGAGCATGAGCCATGGTCGCCGCGTCCCGGCCACGCGACACGAAAACCACGATCTTGCCGACTGTGGTGTCTCGGATCCGTTCAGCCGGGAACGCGAGCGATGGCACTTACTTGCCCTTGGCTTTGGCTGCGGCCTTGGCGCGAGCCTTGCCTTTGGAGCCGTAGCCATACTTGCCACGACCACCGCGCCCAACTCCTCCGCCACCAGAATGATCCGACATGATGCCCTCCGTTGTTGGTTTTTTCAGATCTGGGGAATCCAGACCCGCACCAAATCTACGATTTTCGCGGGAGCGGGGAGAGCGCCTAGCGATCCCTTGTGGTTTGGGAGCTTGGTTGAGATTGGGAAATGGATCGCTCCGACCGGCCTGTTGGCCCATTGCAGGCCTTCGCGGACCGGCTCCCAATCGGCGACATATCCGACCACCACCCCAATCGGAAAGAATGCGCCGAACACGTCTCCAGCCTCCCCAATGACGCGAGCCAGGGCCGTCTCCTCCTCCGGGTAGCCCGGGGCATCGTCGCGGTCCTGGCAGGCCTCGAACGCCTGCGCTGCGACAGGGTCACGAGAGCGGAGCCAATCCACGCATTGCCCAAACGGGATCCCGTCAGCCAGAGCCGCATGGATGAGCGTCGGACCAGACAGGCGGAATTTGCGCCGCTCAGCATCGTAGACGCCCGTCAGGAGCGCGGAGGCGTAGGGTTGGCGGATGGTGAGGATGTTCATTTTTTGCCCTCCGTGGCCGCGACGACAACCCCGCGCAGCCATTCCTGCCAGCTCATTCCGGCAGATTTTGCGGCCTGCTCAGAGGCGAGCAGGAGCGAAACAGGCCAGATCGGACGCCGAACGACCACGGTAGGCTCTGTCGCGATCCTAGGCCGTCCGACGGGCCGTCTCATATCTGGGTTGCCTGCCATGCAGCGTAGGCCCGGCTGTAGCTCGCTGCGGATCCCTGCCAAGTCTTGGGGTTGGGGCGATCTCCGAGCTTTTTCCAGGCGGGGATTTTGGTTGCGTTGCTCATGATGTCTCTCCTGTTTGAGGTTTCGGCCATCTCTTGGCCTCCCAATTAATTTATCCTCCACCGCCGGGAAAAGCAACAACTATTTATCCTCCCACAAAAATATCTGATAGGCAAAATATACCTACTTGACATTTTGTTCGTTGCCGTAAAAATACCATAATTATCTGGATAATTCTACTTGATTTCGCTCGAATTATCGTCGCAATAATGCCCGAAACTGCCGAAACTGCCGAAACCTACTGCGTGGACAGTGGGTGCGGATGGATGACGCGCCCAATTTCATCTTGCGATGGGGTGGTGGTTTTTGCTTTCCGATAGATCATTTTCCCGCATAAATGTCTTTCTAGGCTTCCAGGGAAATAATCAAGATAAAGAATGAATCCTTTATGCTTCCAAACGACTTCGATCCATTTAGGCAAAGCAAGATGCACTGTATCTATTGGTCCATCCGAGACAACTTGCTGCATCATGCCTCGTTCAGCTTCTCCAAACTCTCTAACGAAGTTCGGTGTATAGCATCGATCAAATTCTAAGCTAGTACGATCTGTGACTTCAGATAGTACTAATGCGATATGCGGATCGATAATTTCCAGGAATTCCGCTTTGATCTTTTCAATCTCATTTTCCATCTTTCCACTCCTTCAGAAGCTCCTTGAGCACCTGTTCCGCCTTCTCCCTCTGCTCTTCGGTTGATGGCGTGAAGATCTCGCCTAGCGCGGCAAAGAATGCTTCAGATGGTTCATCCTTCTTTGCCTCATCCGCCCACATTGGGCCGCCTCGTCCACAGAGGTAGTCGATCCGATTCAGTCTTCCCGGCTCGCGGATCTTTTCTTCCCCCTTCCACTGCCCGCAGAATTCATCTCCATGAATCTTAGGGAAAAGTCCCCAATATTGATCGCACTCTACATTGTCAAGCTGGGGAGGGTTTGCATGACATCTTCCATAATTATTCGCCAATGGTTTCCACCACTTGCACGTCGCGCAGTTATTCATTCCAGTACCTCCCGTGATAGTATCCGACTGCATAACAGGATAAGCCAGCGATAATGCTAAGGATTACGCCTAACTGACTCACTCCTCCCCCTTCGCCGTCTCCAGCTCGTCCACAAATCTCGGCTCGGTATTCTCGCGCAGCCATTGCGTTTGCTTGGCTTGTTCCGCCGACCTCGCCGCCGACCTCGCCGCCGACCACGCCTCCGCCGACCACGCCGCCGACCTCGCCTCCGCCGACCACGCCGCCGACCACGCCGCCGACCTCGCCGACTCCGCCGCCGACCACGCCTCCGCCGACCACGCCGCCGACC
>CAZOOK010000048.1:0-33756 GCA_964581385.1 uncultured Salinisphaerales bacterium | reverse complement strand
AGGGGCGGTCATGCCCATGCCGACATTAATGATCCGGACGCCGTATTGGCATGAGCGTTAGCGACGAAGAAGCTGGCATGCATCCGAGTCACTGGGCGTCGACCCAACCGGAAGCCCCCGCCGTCATCATGGCGGGCAGTGGCGAGATCGTTAGCTATGCGGCGCTGGAAGGCGCGGCTAACCGGGGTGCGCAACTCCTACGCAGTCTGGGCCTGAAGAGAGGTGATGTCTTTGCCCTCTGGTCGGGCAACAATGCACGCGTCCTCGAAATTGCGTGGGCGATGAAGCGAGCGGGCCTCTACATGGTCCCCATCGCATCGAAGCTGAATGCCGAGGAAGCGGCGTACATCATCAACGACAGCAAGGCCCGCATCCTGATTATCGATGCCGGATTGAAGCACGCCGCGGCGCTGAACAGCGATCTGGCGCTGCGTTGTCCTGCTCTCGAACACGCTTTCGCCCTGTGCGATGACCTGCCTGGTCTGCAGCGTTGGGAAACAGCGACCTCGCGGATGCCGGCGAAACTCATTCCCGATCCCAGTGCCGGCCAAGCCATGATCTATTCCTCCGGCACAACAGGACGGCCCAAAGGGGTTCAGCATCCGCTGGCGGAGACACCCCACGATGCGCCGCCCGCGCTTGCCCTTCTCTTCGCGAAGCGGTACCAGACGAGACCGGCAACAACCTTCATATTGTCGGCCCCGCTCTATCACAGCGGCCCGTTCGCAATGGCAATGGCGGAGCAAAGCCTCGGCGCGGCCATCCTGCTCTTCGAGAAATTCGATCCCGAGGCCATGCTGCAAACAATCGAACGCCATCGACCGGAGCGTGGACAGTTCGTGCCGACGATGTTCATCCGCATGCTCAAACTCCCTGCCGACGTGCGCGAACGTTACGACGTTACATCGCTCAAAGTGGCGATCCACTCAGCAGCGCCCTGCCCTGTTGATACGAAGCGCGCGATGATCGACTGGTGGGGCCCGATCCTCGAAGAGATTTATGGAGGCACCGAGAACGCCGGATCGACGATGATCGGCAGCGAGGAATGGCTACGCAAGCCGGGCTCAGTCGGACGCCCCTCCAGCGGCAGCATCCACATCTGCGACGAGAACGGCAGCGAGCTGCCGATCGGATCGACCGGAGTCATCTACTTCGATTCGGGGGCCAAGTTCCAGTACCTCAACGATCCGGACAAGACCTTGGGTGCGCGGCATCCGCAGCACTCCGGCTGGGCAAGCTTTGGCGACATCGGTCATGTCGACGAGGACGGTTATCTCTTCCTCTCCGACCGTAAGGCCTTCATGATTATTTCCGGCGGCGTGAACATCTATCCGCAAGAGGCGGAAAACGTCCTGTCGACACATCCCGCGGTAGCGGACGCAGCAGTCTTCGGTATTCCCGATGCGGACATGGGCGAGCGGGTCAAGGCGGTGGTCGAGCCGATGGATTGGGAGCTTGCCGGGCCTGAGCTTGAGGCAGAACTCATCGGCTACTGCAAGTCAAAGCTGGCGAGTCTCAAATGTCCCCGGTCGATCGACTTCGAGAAAAGCCTGCCTCGCGACGATGCCGGCAAGCTGGCCAAACGTGCGCTGCGTGACCGTTACTGGCGCGCGGCAACAGATGCGAGCAGCTAGTGGTTGTGAACGGGCCAACCGCAAGCAGCCCGATGCGGACTGTCGAGAGGTTGAAATCTGCTCCGGATAGCGGCCGCTCGACGCACCATAAACATGCGTCCGTCGATTAGTTGTTGGCATAACTATCAAAATGAGGCGCGGCGGTCTCAAGTTCCAGCTTTGTCGTGTTCACTATGTAGGACACCGCGTGATATAGACCGGCAAGCATCACTAGCTCGATAAGCTGCTCGTCGGTGTAAAACGTTTTCAGTTCGGCCCACAGAGTGTCGTCGACGCTGCTGGTCGCATGCAGTGCATCCGCAAGCCGGATCAGCACGGAATCTTGAGCTGGCCACGCTTGGGTATCCTCATGCACAGTGGCAGCAACCTGTGTCGGAGTGAATCCCGCCTTGGTGCTAAAGGCCGCAACATGTACGCCCCATTCGTACTCGGCCCCACACAACGCGCAGGTTCGTAGAATCATGATCTCTCTGGCGCGTACTGAAATGCTGCCCTTGTCGAGTAGGCCGCCTGCGATCATGCGCGACAGTACACGCGGATTTTGTCCTACGGTGCGGAACAACTTCAGCGGCGGAATGCCGGGCGACATGATGCGATCGAAATCCTGCTGCACACCATCAGCGTAGGGCGGATTAAGGGCTTGTATACGGGGTGTCGACATGTAGGACTCCAGTTGCTACGATAAACGAAGCATAATGCTTCTAATTTAGTAGCGCAATATGGCACTCATCGACAAACCCGTTCGTGGTTCCAAAACCGGCAAGCCAATCATGGCTTTGCTCGACCTGCTCGGCCGCCGCTGGGTGCTACGCGTGATCTGGGAACTGCGCGAGGGCCCAATGGTGTTCCGCGAACTACAGGCGCGCTGCGACGGTATGTCGCCGTCAGTGCTCAACGGCCGACTAGCAGAATTGCGCGAAGCTCTGATTGTTGAAACTTGCGACACTGGTTACCAACTTACTAAACGCGGCGGAAAACTATTGGAACTGTTCGATCCCTTGGGAGACTGGGTCGAGAGTTGGGCCGCGGCGCTACGTAGTGCAAATAAATAACATCTACCTAGGCCCTGTTGACCGACTCTACTCAGCCCATAGCGACCATCGAGCTACGGTGATTCTTCGGCTCAAAGCTGACATCCGGGCTCAGAAGCGGCCTTACTGCATTAAAGTTGGTTGGTCATGGTGGATGGACATTCGGCTGTAGGTTTGCGGTGCTGGCGGCCTGTAAGGCCCTCGCATAATCTTTTATTTTTTTGTAATGTCACGGCATGAATGCACTCACCCTCCCAGGCTTCAACCTCAGTGCCTTCGTCCACGCTACGCTCGCTGAAGATCTCGGCGAAGGCCTCCCTAGCGGCGGCCACGACGTCACCGCCGAGAGCGTCATCCCTGCCGATGCGCGCTTTGCCGGGGTGATGGACAGCCGCGAGGCGATTACCGTCGCCGGTCTGCCGCTGGCCGCCGCGTTCTTCCGTCATCTCGATCCGGCGTGTACGATCGAAATGCTCGTGCAGGACGGCCAGAGCGTCACGCCTGGCACCGCGTTGATGCGGATCGCCGGCAACGCCCGTGCTCTGCTCACCGCCGAGCGCAGCGCGCTCAACACCGTGCAGCACCTCTCGGGAATCGCGACAATGACGCGCGCCTATGTCGATGCCATGAACGGCCACGCCACCCTGCTCGACACCCGCAAGACCATCCCCGGCCTGCGCGTGCTTGAAAAATACGCGACGCGGATGGGCGGCGCGACCAATTACCGCATGGGGCTGTGGGATGCGGTGATGATCAAGGACAACCATGTCGCGGTGGCGGGCGGCGTCGGGCCGGCGGTGGCGCGCGCGAAGGCGGCAGGCGTGGAGCGGATCATCTGCGAAGTCGACCGACTCGACCAGATCGAGCCGGCGATCGTGGCCGGCGCCACCCAAATCCTGCTCGACAATATGTCGCCGGCAATGCTGGCCGAGGCAGTGACGTTGGTGGCCGGGCGCGCGGCGACGGAGGCTTCGGGTGGAGTGCGGCTCGATACGATCGCCGCGATCGCGGCGAGCGGTGTGGATTACGTCTCGGTCGGGCGGCTGATGCAAAGCGCCCCGGCGGCAGATATCGGGCTGGATTTTGAGCTGGTGTAAGCCCGCCTAGCGGCGCTCTTTGAAAAACGCCCGCAGCAGTTCCGCCGCGACTTCCTCGCCGATCCCGGAATACACCTGAGGCTGTAGAAGATCTCTCCGTTCAGAAATTCATCACGGGGTTTTCCGTTGAAGGACTCGCAGTAGCCGTTCTCCCACGGGCTGCCTGGCTCGATGTACAGCGTGTTGGCACCGACTTTCGGTAGCCAGTCCCTGATAATATTTGCGGTCATCTCGGGCCCATTGTCCGATCGAATGTGCTCAGGCACGCCTTTAACGAGCATGACGTCAGCCATTGCTTCGATGACGTTCACGCTGTTAAGCCGACACGCCACTTTGATCGCCAGTGCTTCACGCGTGTACTCATCGACGAGTGTCAGCAGACGCACGCTACGGCCATCGTGGGTTTTCGTCGAGACAAAGTCATTACTCCAGACGTGGTTGGGCCGCTCAGCGCGAAGCCGCACGCACGAGCCATCGTTGAGCCATAAACGGCCCCGTGGCTTTTGCTTCTTGGGAACCTTGAGCCCTTCGCGACGCCAGATCGTTGCACGCGATCCTTGCCGACAAACCAGCCTTGCTCGATGAGCAAGGCGGTGATCCGTCGGTAGCCATATAGCTGCGTTCGGCGCAGCACTTAGTTTTCGCGGAGACGCGATTGGACTCCGGCCACTTCAGATTATTGGATTTTTCTTCGCGGCGATTGGTGCAATTAGTGGGTTCGCCTGGATCACTTACGGCCAATGCGCGATGCTCTTTGGGCGAGATCGATAAGTACTGTCGTTGCCAGCGTCGAGAGAGGCAGCGGGAATTAATATGAATTGGCACCCCTGAAGCGGTCGTTTGCAAACGCTCACAATTGGCACATTGCGCCAGATCAGTCATGAGAAGCGACGGTACGCTTTCGTCGAACGGTTCGCCGATTTACGTGCAGCCGCTCGTTGATCAAAACGGAGGCCACTAACGGATACGGCGGCCAACGATCATCGGCAGATCAAGGAAAGTGCAGATTCCGGCGGGCGCCGCGCTTACGGGCAGGATCGAGTGGACCGCGTGCATGGCCGTTGCCAAGCAAGCCTGGTCGTTTTGATCTTCACCATGCACACCGATCTGTGCCTGCAGGATCATTGAAGGTTTTCCTTCTACCGTGACGTGCCAGCCGCGGCCCGTAGGCCACTCCGGCGCTACGTGTGTCCCGAGGCGGGTGATGTGCTCCACTTTGAGCGCGGGGCGCCCGTCGATCATGGCCGTAAACGAATAGCGCTTGCCGGCAACCGTCCCGGCTTCGATGCGCCCCGCCGTCACTTCATATGCCGCACCGGCATAAGCGTAATCGCAGGTATAGAGCACTTTATCGATCGACGCACCCAGCGCATCTGCGACCATCATCAGTGGAGCCAAGAATGCCCCGCCCTGCCCAGGCGGTAGCTCGATCGGTGGCACGGGTTGCGCCATCTTGCCGAATCCCATCACCTCGAAAAGCATCTGCGCCGACGGGTAGCTGGAATAGTCGAAGATCTCTTGCACGAGCAATGAGTCGATCTGCCGGAACAGCGGCGACATGGCAAGCGGCAACACTTCCGAGGCCCAACCCGGCTCGATCCCAGTGCCATGGAATGAGGTCCGACCTTCGCGACAGGCAGCATCCAGCCTGGCATGGACCTCGGGGCCGGCGGCCTTGGGATAGATGAGTACAGTCAGCGCGGTGGAAATGACGTTCTTGCCCGACGCCAGCAGCCGGCAGATATCGTCAAGCGCAGCTTCTGGATCGCCCTCCCCTTGCGCCATGTACAGCACGCAATCGGCAGGAAGATCGAATATGGCGGATTTGTCATTCGTCGCGATCACGCCGATCGGACCCAGTCCGCAGATTTCGCCGACGTCGCGCCCGGCCTTGCTCGGGCTGTGGACGTATGCACCGACCAGTTCAAGGTCGGGATGGGACCTGACGGCCTCAATCGCGTGACGACCGACCGTACCGGTTGCCCACTGGATCACTCTGATCATTGCTTCTCACCTTCAATTGGTTGAATCGTTAGCACCAGGCTGCTGTCGAAGCGCCCGCAAAAGACGGGGCGAGTTTATGGCTTGGCGAGTACAAGGTACAATTATCAATACAATTGAATCAGAGCACGAATTGGCACGTTGTCGATTCCTTTCGTATATGTGCTCTCAAAGGAGAAAATATGGCAGCAGGGCGTTTTGCGGGGAAGACAGCCATCGTGACCGGAGCCGCGTCTGGCATCGGTGCGGCCATTGCCCGTCTTCTTGCGGATGAGGGCGCCCAGGTTTTTGCCGCCGATATCGACGAGCAGGCGCTTGCCCATCGCGCACCAGGCATTACCAACTATGTCTGCGACGTGACCTCCACCGAACAGGTCGAAAAGATGATTGCCGAAGTAATCGCGCGCTTCGGGCGGATTGACCTGCTTTTCAATAACGCCGGCACCGGCGCGCTGGCCGAAACACCCGATTTGAAAAACGAAACCTGGGATAAGGTCTTCGCGATCAACGTGAA
Source organism: uncultured Salinisphaerales bacterium (assembly GCA_964581385.1). Classification (GTDB taxonomy): domain Bacteria; phylum Pseudomonadota; class Gammaproteobacteria; order Nevskiales; family Nevskiaceae; genus CAZOOK01. The sequence continues at coordinate 27,479 of CAZOOK010000048.1, read as the reverse complement.
TTCCGTACTCTATGCATGTCGGGCCGCCATTCCGCATATGCGTAAGCAGGGCGCTGGCGCAATTGTGAACACTGCCTCGATCTCCGGTCTTTACGCTGATTACGGCTTTGCGGCCTACAACGCATCAAAGGGCGCGGTCATCAACTACACGCGTTCGCTGGCAATTGATCATGCCCGCGACAACATTCGTGTAAACGCGTTTTGCCCCGGCTTCATCATCGGCACTCGGTTGACCGCCGGGCTGGAGTCGACTCCAGCTCGCCCGCTCTGGGATCAGGCGATTCCAATGGGACGCGGCGGCACTCCAGAGGAAATGGCAAAGGTTGCGGCCTTCCTTGCTTCCGATGAAGCTTCCTATGTCACTGGCGCGATCCTGGTGGCCGACGGCGGCCTCACCGCGCATACAGGCCAGCCGAATCTGATGGCCATGATGCGACGGGCGCGGCCTTGAACGACGATCCTTCCCTCGCGAGTCAGTATGCGAATCTTGTCTTGCGTCATCACGATACTTCTCATGTCAGCGACGTCGGCAACGCTTGCCACGGACGCGGAGCAATGGCGGCTGGAGAAAGACAAGAACGGCGTACAGGTCTACTCGCGCGCCGTCGAGGGCTGGAGCATTCGCGAAATTCGTGGCGTGACGGCGGTTCCGGCCAGCCTTTCCAGCGTCGTCGCGGTCGTCACTGACGTAGCGGCGTTGCCCGAGGTGACCGGAGTCGTCGCCAGGGCCTCAATACGAAGCCGCGAGAGCGATACCCACTATCAGGTCTATTCCGTGGTCGCGATGCCCTGGCCGGTCAGCGACCGGGACATCCTCAATCAGCGCGAGATCCGGCAGGACCCGAATACGCTGACTGTCACGGTCACCGACATCGCCACACGCGACGTGATGCCACCGCAGAATGGGCTGGTCCGCATGGTGAACTCGCGCCAGCGGTGGACGCTGACGCCGCGGCCCGACGGCTCCGTCCTGGCAGAAATGTGCACACTTTCGGAGCCTGCGGGCCCGATACCCGCCGCGGTCATCAACGTGATGTCCGTCAGCATGCCGTTCCATACTCTAAAAATGCTCCGGGAGATGGTGCAGCGCGAAACCTACGCGCATGCGCGGCTCGCTTTCATCAAGGAACAAGCCGATTGAGATGAGGCAGGTGGTTTCGAGTATTGGGGCAGAGTTTCAACTATTTCGGATCAGATCCTAACGCCCCCAAAGCCTCGGCAGCGTGCAGATTCATGTCAGCGGCTCAGGTCGGCACGCGACCGTGGATGGCATTGGCACGAGCGCTGTAGGTGATACGGCCGCTGTTGTCCGGCGGTAGTCGCTGACGCAGCCGCGCTTGAAGCTCCTTGATGTTTGCGGGTTGCAGTTCTCGTAGAGCCGCGCTCGTGCTGGGGCCGCCAAGCACGGTCGTCCAGTAGTCGTCGAAGTCAGCGAAGGTGCGTTCGACGGTGAACACGCGCGACTCGATGGCCGTGAGACCCGCAGCCTGCCACAAGCCCTGCATAACTTCCGGCCGCGATGCGTCGCGGCTCGGCGGCTCCGGTGTCGCGAAGCCCATCTCGCAAAGCTCATCGCGCACAGCGCGATAGGGAAAACCGTCGGTCATGTCCCACCCATAGGCCGTGACAATGCCGCCCGGCTCGGTCACGCGCGCCATCTCGGCGACTCCCCTGCCCGGATCGGGCACGAAGAAGATGACCAGCGGCATCACCGCGACATCAAAGCTCGCGTCGGGAAAGGGCAGCGCCATCGCGTCGCCCTTGAGCAAGCGCGCGCCGCGCAGCGCCGGGCGCGTGCGTGCGTAGTGGAGCACCGCTTCGGCAGGGTCGATGCCGGTGATTGCAGACGGCGCGCAGCGTGCGGCGATCATCTCGGTGAAAGCGCCATTGCCGCAGCCGACGTCGAGCCAGCGCAGGTTCGGAGGCAGGGCGAGCCAGTCGAGAAAGGCGGTGCCGACGAGCTGGCTCCACTTGCCCATGTAGCGCTCATAGGCGGCGCCGTTATCGAAGCGTATCTGGTTGGTCATGGCGTCAGCATATATGGCAATGATCCTAAATGATTTTCTTCGATTCCAGCCCACATCCAAGCGCCATCACTTCGATGCTTATATACCCGATTGCCATTGCCACAATGGCGCGCCTGCTATAGTAAATCTAGAAAATAACCGACAGTTGCGCTCAAGAATCGAGTTCAATCTGATCACAGAATATCCGGGGGATCTTCATGAAATGCATGACCGTCGCGTTCAATTCATGCCGGGCTGCGGGTTTTGCATCGCTGCTCGCCGCTGCGTTTATGTTTGCTTCGACATCAGCTCTGGCCTTAAGTCCGGAGTTTTTGGTCGGTGAACACGGTAACGCAGTAGCGCTAAAAATGAAGTCGGATGGAAATTATGCGGTATTTTGGAATGGCTCCGATTCCTTGCTGCATGTGCAGTATTACGCCGGCGATAACAAGCCGCAGGGTGCGTCGATCGCTACCGGTGCCTGCACAAGCCAATACGGCGGCCAAGACAGCGGTCAGATCGCAATGGCTGACGATGGCAGTTTCGTATGTACCTACAACACGCAACAGGGTCTCTTTGCACAACGCATCGCTGCTGACGGCAGTGCTTCCGGGCCTGCGATTCTGTTGGAAGCAACGCAATATACAACCAGCCCCGCAGTTGTTGCCGGTAACGCGCATGGAGATTTCGTCGCCAGCTGGTTGCTCGACGACTCTCGGACAGTGGTGGCTCAACGGTTTGACGCCACCGGCAGCATTCAGGGTGATCTGATTCGGGTCGGCACGTCATCCGAAAGCGGTGATCCTTCGATTGCCATGGATGCAAGTGGAAATTTCATGGTTGTCTGGTCCGCTTGGGAGTTTGGCTGGGGACCGAGAGGCGGTTTCGACGGCGGCTTCCTGTTGGCACGGCGCTACAACAAAGACGGCACGCCGACTGGATTGGCAAGTAGAGTCAACACGCTGGCGGCAACCTTCAGCGTAAAGTACAACGCCATCGTGACAATGAACGCCAAGGGCGATGCTTTGGTCTATTGGATCTCCAACGACTATTTTCCGCAGTTCCGCCTTTACCCAAAGATCGGCTTGCCCAGTGGCTCGAAATTAGCACCTGCGGAGTTTTTGGGTGCCGCACCCTCAGCAGCACTCGCAAACGATGGATCATTTGTTTTACTGGGCGTCAATCAGCGTGACCTATTGGGTCAGCGCTATACGGCGTCTGGCAAACCGAGTGGCAAACAGTTCATACTCAATGAATCTGAATCGCCGTACGGATCCTTCCCTGAAGTTGCATATAGCCCTGTTACGGGCGACTTTGTGACGGCCTGGACCAATGTACTCGGAACACCACCAGCGACCGACTCTCAAGTGCTTGCTCGCAGCGCCACGGCGACGGAACGTATTTGCACCGCGCGCGTTGCTGACCAGCTATGGCTTTCCACTTGGAACCTCGACCACCACGAGGCTGATGGCTCTATCTGGTTTTCTCTCACGCGCAGCGGTGCCGGCTGCGGCGCGGTGTCGGTGGATGTCATTACCACAGACAACACTGCCACTGCCGGACAGGACTATTTGGCCATCTCAAAAACCTTTCATTGGGCTAATGATCAGCTAGGTGCGCGTACGTTCAAGATCAAGCTGCTCCAGGATGACGTCACCGAGCCCACCGAAACATTTGATGTGCGCCTGATCAATCCAGTGAATGCGATGCTTTCAGCAACCAGCCCACGCACATCGGCGGATGGGGTTATGCAGATCGATATTTATGACGGCGCCGCCAACAGCCTGCCGCCAAGTACCGCGCGGCAGGTCAACAGGCACTGAAAGCCAATGCGGGGCAGCACCTGCGCGGGCGATGGGACCGCCTACAGCTATGGCCGAGCGGCACTCAGCCTGGCTAGAGCGCGTCGCTCAAATGGCTTGCGTTTTATAGATTATTGGACGGATGCGATTATTGCCCGCGTTAGCGGCGACGCTGCGGATCGTCTGCCGCTGGTGGCACAGATATAACACCTGCCCGCACTCGCGGTTTGACGTTATCGAGTGTAACCGTCACGCCAGGCCGAACGCTCCCTCCGACCTATTTCGCCTCCGAGCTCGACGCGCGCGCTCCACTCTTACGCAGTGCGCATCGAACTCCTGCTTTCAGCCGCCGGATCGGCAAGCGGAACTTGGCGACCCCTGCGATTAGCCGCGCTCGCTTTCGACCATCACCCGGTTCACCGGCCCCAGTGATAGCTGAGCGTAGTACCGACGATGATCGGTTCGCCGTAAATCGAGCTCCGGTAATAGGCCAAATTCCACACGTTGCTGTTGGAGATGCGGTATTCCTTATTCGTGAGGTTGGTTCCGAAAACCGTCAGATCGAAGCTCGATCCCATGATGCTGGTCCATGACAGGTTGGCATTGAGCAATCCGTAGGATTGCAGCCACGCACCGGGCTCCGCTTCGGGCAGCGAGTACGACGACGAGTATTGAGCGTCAGTCCAAACATAGGTGACCGATGCATTCACGACGCCGTGCGCATCGCCGATTGGCAGCGCGTAGCTGGTGGTCAGGCTGGCCTGGTTGCGCGGGGTGAACTGGAACGGGGCGCAGGCAAGATTGGCAACATGTCCCGTTGGCACCAGCTGGCCGCTGCAGTCGAGCTGCGGATTGGCACCTTGGACCGCCAAATTGAAGTCGATGTAACGGCCGCGTGTATAGGCATAGTTGGCCGCCACTCTAAACCCATCGAAGGGTTCTACCAGTGCGTCGAGTTCGAGGCCATAAATCGAAGCGCTGCCGGCGGTGAAAATGGCGGAGCCCAGATTCAGGCCCTTGCTGTCAACGCCGCCGCGCTGCATGTCGCTATAGTCGGTGTAGTACAGCGCGGCATTGAAGCGGGCGGGAGCGCTACCGATCTTGAAATCCGACTTCTGGCCGATCTCGTAGTTGGTGACGTATTCCGGCTTGTAGGTGTAGTCGTCCGCGACGACCGCTGTGGCGGCGAATCCGCCGGCCTTGTAGCCGCGGCTGATCTTGCTGTAGACCAAGCTGGTGGCGATCTTGTAATCAAGGCCTGCGGTGTACGTCGCCGCCCGGCTCGTCAGCTGAGAGGAATGATCAGTGCCGCCTGCCGAGGAGCTGCCGTCGGTCTTGTCCGTGGTATAACGCGCGCCGGCGGTGAAATTCAGACCCTGGAGCCCATCGAACAAGCCGGCCATGTCGTAGGTGCCCTGAGCATACGGAGCATAGGACTGCTGCTTTATCGTGAACGACGCCGCCGGAAGCGGGATACCGAGCGCGGCAATGGATTGTCCCAGCGGGCTGCTATCCGGTTGCACGCGCTGATAGTAACCGCCGACGGCGAACTTGAGCCTGTCGTTCAGAGCTTTGCCCTGAAGCTGCATTTCCTCCGTGGTCTGGTTGATCGCGTACGCATTCTGACCGGGAGGGGTGGCAATGTCCTGCATCTTGGCGATCGAGCCGTCCGCATCCCAGTTGAACGCATGTGCGAAGGTTGTGTAGCTGGCGATGTTACGCAGCGTCAGCTCGTCGTTCAGATTGAAGCTGAAGTGGTCGATCGCGGCGTTGGTTTTGATCTTGTCAAAGGGCACGAGGCTCGTCGCGATGCTGCGGATGCCACGCGCCTGCTGTTGGGCGACGACGTCCTGCCCGCAGCTGGTCGATGGCGTTGTGAAGTCCAAGAGCAGGCAACCGAGATTCGCCTGGTTGGCCTGGGCCTGCGTCGGAGGCGTCAGCCCGAACGCCTGACGTGCCAAAGCAAGAAGGCCGTAGTTGATGCCGTCCTTGTTGAAACCTTCGATGACCGTGCCGGTGCCGTTGTCGTCGCTGTACGTGTAGTAGCCGAGCAGATAGTTTTCGATCCTTTCTGTTGGCCGCCACGTGAGTCCGAGGCGTGCCGTCCAGAAGTGCTTGTTGTCGAGACTCGCGCCAGTGCTCACGTCGTTGGTGAAACCGTTACGGTCGAAGTACTTCACACCGGCACGCATCAGCAGCGTGTCGTCCACGATCGGCAAGTTGAGAACGCCCTCGAAGTTCTCGCCGGAGTAACTGCTGAACTCACCCGTGAGCGAGGCGCTGTAAAAATTGTCAGGCTTATGCGGCTCAATCAGCAGCGCACCTCCGGTTGTGTTGCGGCCGAACAGCGTTCCTTGCGAGCCCTTGAGCACTTGCAGGTTGGACACGTCGAAGAACTTGCCGGGGCCGCCCTGAATGCTCCCAGGAAAATCCGCTGGTAGCGGCACTTCCGCGTAGTACATCACCACGCCCGGACTGGAGCCGTAGGTTGCGCCCTGGCCACGCACGGTCGGGGTTTCGGTGTTGCGTGTTTGACCGTTGGAGCTGATCACCAGAGAGGGGACTCGGCCCTCCAAATCCTGTGCGCTATTGATCTGTTCGCGCTTCAGAGTATCGGCGCTGAAAGCTGTGATGGCCACCGGCACGTCCTGCTGACTTTCTTTCGTACGACGCGCAGTGACGACGACTTCTTCAATCGACTGTTTCGAGTCGTCTTGCGCCACCGGCGGCTTGGTGGGCTCTGCAGGCTCCGGTGGAGTGACCGGGACGGTGTTCCCATTGCTCTCGTTAGGCGCGACGGGTTCGGGGTTTTGCGGCACTGCTTCAGCAGGCGGCGCGGGCGCTTCGGGAACCGGCTGTCCCGCTTCCTGCTCACTTCCGGAAGGAAGCGTCTGAACGTCTCCCTGTGCGGGCGCCTCTTGTCCCTCGGCGACCTGCAAACATCCCAAACCCAAGGCGGCGACCACCGTCGTCGCGATTATTCTTTTCATCACAGCTCCCCTCATTTTTTCGTAGTGTTTGCCAGTTACGGACTGCTTGGCCCATCTTTGATGAAGCTGAGCCCGGCCTGCGGGCGCCTGGCGCGCTGCGTTATTTCCTTGCGCTTGGTCGATGTCTTGGTCTTGAACGGCATGCGCTCCGAGATGGCATTAACGATCAATCAGGAAATCGAAGCGCCGGGACAACGATGTCCCGGTAACTGGCCACCAGCGCATTTGGATCAGCGCTCCCGACGCTTAAGTCAGGCAATTGGCGGCTGGCGGCCGCGACATGAATGACTTCAACAATAGTTGCCGGCTGGGTGTCGTCAGAGGTCACGCATCTCGGATTTCGATACTCGAACTCTCCACGGCGCGCGTAGATGTCCGTGCCCGCCATTCCTGTCCTTCTCCAGCCGCCAGGCTTCCTCCCCAAAATGCATTTGGCCACGCCTTGGAAGCCTCGATCGCAAACTAATGTCTAAATAATAGATGTTCGTTTTCGCGGACGTCAACTTGCTGGGCGCATAAAAATTGGAGGCAGTGCTGGCCGTCACCGAAGCCTTAGGCGACGCGCTTGATAAGCTTGATCTTATTGCTGATTGCCCAATGAAACGGCACCGCGGGAGATAGCGGCAACGGGCGGGAATATCCGGCGTGCGGGGATTTCGGGCGCCGCAAAGCTCTAGCTATAAATCTCTCTGAGACGAAAACTTCCAGCGCGTTAGATCGACTTCGCTGGTCGTCAGCTACGAAGCAGCCCACGCCCGATCACTTGCGCCTGGATCTCGGCTGCGCCCTCGAAGACACTCAGAATGCGTGCATCGCACAGAATTCGACTGATTTCGAACTCGAGTGCATAGCCATTGCCACCGTGAATCTGCAATGCCGCATCCGCGTTACTCCAGGCCACTCGCGCGGCGAGCAGTTTGGCCATTCCCGCCTCGATATCGCATCGCTTGCCGCTATCTTTGGTGCGCGCGGCATCGTAGGTGAGCTCACGCGCCAGCACGGTCTCAACAATCATCATGGCGATCTTGTCGGAAACCCGCGGAAACTCAATCAACGGGCGACCGAACTGCTTTCGCTCCCCGGCGTATCGCAAACCGCTGTCGAATGCACTCCACGCAACGCCGATGGCTCGCGCGGCAGTCTGGATGCGCGCGCCTTCGAAAGTCTGCATCAGCTGCTTGAAGCCCTGGCCGACGGTGCCGCCGAGCAAGGCGTCATCGCCGACATGCATATCGTCAAAGGACAAGGCGTATTCCTTCATGCCGCGATATCCCAGGACCTTGATCTCCTGACCGCTCAAGCCCGGATCTGAAAAGGGCTGTTGGGGCGTACCACGAGTCTTTGCGACCAGGAACATGGACAGTCCTTCGTAACCCGGCTGATCCGGGTCAGTACGAACCAACAAGGTCATCACATCGCTGCGTGATGCATGTGTTATCCAGGTCTTGGCTCCTTTGATTTCCCACCCGCCCTTCATACGACGTGCGCGGGTGCGGAGCGAGGCAAGGTCCGAACCGTAGTCCGGTTCGGTGAACGCAGCCGTCGGCAGCACTGCGCCCGAGGCAAGCTTTGGCAGCCAGTACGCCTTTTGTTCGGGAGTGCCGGCTAAAGCGATCAGCTCACCCGCAATCTCGGTGCGCGTACCCAACGATCCTGCCGCAATCCAGGCACGGCTGAGTTCCTCGGAAACGACACACATCGCCAACTTGCCGAGCCCTAGCCCGCCGTATTTGGGATCGATACAGACTGCGAATACGCCAAGCGCGGCCATCTCACTCACCACTTCGTCTGGAATGAGCTCGTCTGCCAGATGCCACTTATGCGCGTGTGGTGAAATCCGTCGGCGCGCGAACGTACGGAATTGCTCGCGGACGAGGTCGAGTGTGTCGTCGCCCAGCGACTCATCGGGAACACCGACCTCGGCCACGAGTTTAACCAGACGGGCGCGCGCACTGCTGGTCGTGCCCTCGCTCAACAGGCGCGCGACAGCCGCGTTCTGGGTCAGAGGAGACAGAGCCTGAACCAATCCCAACTCGGCCGGCCGGACAAACTCGCTCTGGCTCATCGGAATCCCGCCCAGGAGCTGCGCCAGGTACTCACCAAAACCGATCAACAACACTAGACGCTCGCGCTCACCGAATGTACCCGCACGAGCGGCACGCTCGGCCCATCGCTGCGCCGCTTCGAGCGCCATGACGTAAGTCGCAATCCACGCCAGTCCATGCACGAGGCGCTGATGCTGGTCGACCAATTTGCTATCGACCTTCCCATCCTTGCTGACACGTTCGCGCACACTGCTGATCGCTGCAGACTCGTAGACGCGCAGTGCTCGCAGTGACTCGGCAGTAACAGTCAGCAATTCGTCGCCTGGTCCGTCGAGCCCTGTATTTGGCGATATCACGCTCATGCAAACTCAACCTGCGCAGTCATGGCTTTGATTCCGTCGCAACGTGTTGCGACAAACGAACCCAGGCCATTGGCTGCCGATAGCCGGATGGGTTGCGACACAAACAAGGGTGCCGCACCACGGAACGCGAAAGTGCGCATTTCACGGCCCGCGCTCCGGTTGGCATAGTCGAGCAACTTGATTGCGGTAAATGGGCCATGCACGACCAGATCGGGATATCCCTCGACCTCTTGCGCATAGCGCTGGTCATAGTGGATCCGATGAGCGTTGAAGGTAACCGCGGAGAAACGGAACAGATCGACAGGGCCTGGAGACCACGTGATGTGGTCAGACAATTGCAGATCGGCTTCTCTTATGGGCTTGAGTGGCTCCCCATCTGCGCGATAGACGAACGTCTGCTCTTCACTTACGCACAACCTGTCTTGCTGCGAAATCTCGCGACGCACGTTGACGAAGACCAAGTCACCCGTCTGTCCCCGTTTGTGATTGACCGCGGCGATTGTGGAAACACACTTCACTGCCGCGCCGACTTGCAGTGGCGAATGAAACTCCAGAGCCGCCCCAGCAAACATTCTGCGGGGCAGATGCACTGCGGGAAGAAAATCGCCGCGAACGGGATGTCCGTCCGCCCCGATCTTGTCGCTCGGCACGGCATCCACAAACAACGCCCAATGGCTCAGCGCTGGCGCCTGACGTTCTACGTCCGGATCGGCACCTATTGCCAGCGCAAATCGACGCACGACTTCGGCGTCGGCCATGGCGTGCTGGACCTTTTGGTTTCCGACGGATGTCCGCCAAGTCGCGAGTTCAGACTCAAGCACGCCGCGCGCAGTAATCTCTTCGTTCATCGCCACCTAAGCCCGCGTGCGGATCGGAACATTCAGCATCGCTCGCCGGCGCAGCCACAAGCTGGGGCGGTAGCGATCGGAGCCCGTGATTTCCTGAAGCTGCTGCAGGATTTCAAGCACGCGCCGCGGCCCCATCCATTCGGCCCATTCGAGCGGACCTCGCGGATAGTTTTGCGCCAGCTTCATGGCCACATCGATATCCTCGGGAACCTCCGCAACGCCGATCTGCGCGACTTCGCAGCCGAGATTGGCGATCATCGAGATGATGCGCGGCGCCACAAAACCGGGAGAGTCCTTGATAACCGCTACGTGATATCCGAGCCTTCGCAGCTGACGCGCCAGAGCGTGCACGACGCCGTCGCCTCCAACAGGCGCCATCAGCGTCAGGAACTTCCGGTCCAGGCCCAGAAAGTCGATCGCCACCACTCGTCCCGCATCCAGACCCAACCGCACGCAAACGCTGGTTGCATCTTCCCCGTTCGGACTGATCAGGATGACTTGTGCCGTCTCACGCACTGCAAACCTGAGCCCGCTCGATTCCAGGTTCGCAAATCCCGGGTGAGGCTCAGCCACGAAGGCGGTCAAATCGTCCGACGCCTGGATAGAATCTGCATTTGCCTGCGCTGCAATTTCAGCTGCGTATGAATGGAAACCTTGTCCCGATTTGCGACCGAACCGGCCTGCGTTGAACAGGGCCTCATGCAAGATTGTCGTCTTGAGACGCGGGTCCTGCTGAAAGCCCTGATAGATGAAACTCGTTGCAGGGAAATTGACGTCGACGCCGGTCAGATCCATCAGCTCGAATGGCCCCATGCGGAATCCCGCGGCTTCGCGCATGATTTGGTCGATGACGGCTACGGATGCAACGCCCTCGTGCTGGATGTGAAGGGCTTCCGTGGTGTAGGCGCGCCCTAGCAGATTGACCAGAAAGCCCGGGACATCCCTGACACGCACTGCCGTCTTGTCGAGTCGCGCCGACAGCGCGAGCGCGGTCTCGAATGTCTGCTCTGAGGTGTCGGGAGCGCCGATGACCTCGACTAGTTTCATCAGCGGCACGGGGTTGAAGAAGTGCATTCCGCAGATGCGATCGCGACGTTCGCAATTGCGGGCGATCGCAGCCACGGATAGCGATGAGGTGTTCGTAGCCAGTACGGCGCTCGCATCAACGATCTTCTCAAGTGCGGCGAACAGCGCCTGCTTCGGCTCCAACCTTTCGACGATGGCTTCGACCACCACTTGGGCGGGCGCCAGAGCCGACAGCTTGTCGGCGAGCACCAGTTGACTGTCGAGTCGCTTCACAGCGTCCGCCGACACCTGGCCCTTCTGTGCCAGGCGCTCGATCCTTGTCGAAATCTGCTCGCGCGCGCCCGTCAATGTCGCCGCGTTAACGTCGTGCAAGATCACATTCAAGCCAGCCGTAAGCGCGGTCTGAGCAATGCCGGCGCCCATCGCGCCGGAGCCGACCACGCCGATCGTGTGCAATGCAGCTGGATCCGCGCTCATCCTATTTGCCCTTGAATTGCGGTTTGCGACGCTCGACAAATGCCTGAGCACCCTCGCTGCGGTCCTCGCTTGCGAACAAAAGCTGAAATGCCTTGCGTTCGAGTGTCAGCGCTGTCTGCAGAGACGCATCGGGGCCGAGCAACACCGCTTCCTTGATGGCGCGTACTGCCAGCGGAGCAAGCTCGGCAATCTTCGCCGCGAGCTTGAGCGCGTGCGCGACGACCTCTTGGTCGGGCACCACCTCGGAAACCAGTCCCAAACGCAATGCCTCGTTGGCGGACATCCTGTCGCCCGTCAACAACCAGCGCATCGAAGCAAACTTGCCAGCCGCCCGCACGAAGCGTTGCGTTCCTCCAGCGCCGGGCATGAGCCCGAGTCTGATCTCGGGCTGACCGATCGCCGCCCCCTCGCCTGCGACGATAATGTCGCAATGCAATGCCAGCTCAAAACCGCCGCCCAGAGCGAAGCCATTCACGGCCGCGATGATCGGCTTCGGGCAGATTTCGATTGCATGCCAGGCAGCCCGCGAGCGATCGAAGTCTGCGTCCAGAACCGTGCGCCTGGCGAGTTCGCCGATATCCGCCCCGGCGGCAAACGCTTTCTCATTGCCGGTTATGACGATGCAACGCGTCGCCGCATCCGCCGACAGCGCGCTAATGTGGTGGGCGAGTAACTCGCGCAGGGACATGTTCAAAGCGTTCAGCTGCTCCGGGCGATTCAGCCTGAGCAGAGCTACGCCCTCCAGCGGTCGCTCCAGCGTAATTTCGGACATTGCCCTCTCCTGCAACCGACGCAATGGCTGAAGCTCCAGGCGGCCGGATCGAATTAATCTAAATTCGGTACGATATTTCGTATCGAGAAATATGATTTTGAAGAATCACGACCGGTAGTGCAAGGGTCGAGTGGACTCACGGACTCACTCAATTGTGACGCGCGTGACCCTCCAAGTCAGTCTTTACGCCATTGGCCACGGCAACCAGCCGAGGACCAATTTCCTCTCGCAGTTTTTCGGCTGAAAACTGAAACGCCGGCGCTGAGCAGCTGACCGCATAGATCTCGGCGCCGTCTTGCAGCGACAGCGGGACTCCGACGCCGCTGATCGCCCGCTCGTACGTCGCTTCCGCCACGCAGAAACCGTCTCGGTCCAGCGATTTAAACGCCGCGTCAAGCTGTCTCTTGACCGTGCGCCACTCGTTTCCAAGGCGCTTGCCAATGGCATCCAACAAGAAGTCACGGGCCTTGTCCGGAATCGCCCACAGGTACGCAAATCCCATTGCCGAGCGATAGATCGGAATGCGCGCACCGGCGTCAAGGCTAAAGGTCGCAGTCTGACGGCCTCGGCAAACATCCAGATAAACCATGCTCAGGCGATCACGACCGCCGAGTGCTACCGACGCGTCTACATAACTCGCGAGATCCTGCATATGCGGACGAGCGGCCCGTCGCAAGGCCGCGCTGCCAATACAAGCATGCCCAAGTGCAAGCACGCCGAGTCCGATGCGATATTTGCTGAGTCGCGGCAGGTATTCGAGATAACCGAGTTTCGTCAGCGTATAGGTGATGCGCGACACGGTGGGTTTCGGCAGCCCGCAGCGCTCAGCGATCTCCTGATTGCCCAGTGGTCCGTCCTTGGGCTCAAAGGCTCGAAGCACTTCCAGCCCGCGTGCGAGAGCGGTGACAAATTGAGCGTCCACTGTCTCATCGTCCCGACTGGGCAGCTCAAGCAGTGCATCGATCGCCTTGCTCATCGGCTTCATTGCGTACCTCTGAAGTTGTATGGGGCTACTGTTGCCGAAGCTTTGAAGCGTCAGAGAACCCTAAACGTCCAGGCCAGCCCGTCGCAACAAACCGCGTGCAATAATGATCTGCTGAATCTGCGAGGTGCCTTCGTAGATGCGCAGCACGCGCACGTCGCGATAGAAGCGCTCTACCTTTGTCGCATTCATGTAGCCGGCGCCGCCATGGATCTGCACGGCGCGGTCCGCTATGCGGCCAACAGCCTCCGTCGAAAAATACTTCGTACAGGCCACGTCTTCACTCACCTTCTCGCCGAGATCGTACCGCCGCGCAACGTCGGCGACCATTGCATTGGTGGCGAACGCCTCCGTGCGACTGTCGGCGAGCATACCCTGGATCAGCTGGAATTCGCCGATCGCCTGGCCGAACTGCTGGCGCTCGACCGCGTAGCGAACGGATTCCTCGATCAGTCGCGCACTCATGCCGCTAGCCAGCGCGGAAATATGAATGCGTCCCCGATCGAGCACCTTCATGGCCGTCTTGAACCCCTTACCCGGCGCGCCTCCAATGACGGAGTTTGCCGGAACGATGCAATCGTCAAAGGACACGTCGCAGATTGCGGCGCCGCGTTGCCCCATTTTCTTATCCGGCTTGCCAAGCACGATGCCGCGCGTTTTCGCCGGGACAATGAAGGCGCTGATACCGGCCGCTCCCTTCTGGTCGGGGTCGGTCCGAGCCATCACGGTGAACATGCCGGCACGCGTCGCATTGGTGATGTATCGCTTCGTGCCATTCAGCCGGTAGTGATCGCCTTCGCGGATGGCAGTCGTGCGGATCGATGCCGCATCGGACCCCGCATCCGGTTCCGTCAGAGCGAATGAAGCAATAACTTCGCCACGAGCGAGGCGTGGCAGCCATTCGCGCTTTTGTTCCTCGGTGCCGTCGATGACGATACCTTGCGATCCAATGCCCACCGTCGTGCCGATCACGGATCGGAAAGCGAGCGCAGTGCGTCCGAGTTCATGGATGACTCCCGCCTCTTCCTGCATGTTGAGACCCAGGCCGCCGTACTGCTCCGGGATGGATAGCCCGAACAGGCCAAGTTCGCGCATCTCCGCGACGATCTCGTCGGGGACAGCATCCTCCGCCTCGACGCGATCCTCGTTTGGCATCAACCGTTCTTCGACGAAGCGGCGTACGCTGCCGCGAAGTAACTCAAAGGTCTGTGTATCCATATTGGCTCCAGCAAGAATTGCGACCGCTGTATATCCGGGCTCGAATAGCACGAAATGTTATTTCGTATTGCGGAATTATTACTCGAATGCTAGCCTTTTTGAAGTCGACAATACATTCGCGAGAAGGTTAGGAGCTCATGCGCGACGCCGTAATCTGCGAACCGGTGCGTACTGCTGTTGGCCGTTATGGCGGCATGTACAAGGGTTTGACTGCACACGAGCTGGGCGCGGCCGTTGTGCGCGGCTTGATTGCGCGCACGAACATTCCGGTGACTTCAGTGGACGATGTGCTGTTCGCGCAGTGCTATCCATCGATGGACGCACCTGCGCTGGGTCGGGTTGTTGGGCTCGATGCGGGTCTTCCGGTCGGCATAGGCGGACTGCAGCTCGATCGGCGCTGCGGCTCGGGACTGCAAGCAATCATCAACGCCAGCATGCAGGTCGCGACCGGTGCGTCTGATCTCGTCATGGCTGGCGGTGCGGAGTCGATGAGCAACGCGCCCTTCTATTCAACTACCGCACGCTGGGGAATTCGCGGCGACGGTCTGCTGTTGAACGATGCACTCGCGAGGGGCCGCGTGACAGCGGGAGGAATAAATTTCCCGGTGCCAGGCGGCATGATCGAAACCGCGGAGAACCTGCGACGGGAATACAAGATCAGCCGCGAGGAACAGGATGAACTGGCCTTTCACTCTCACCAACGAGCCGTGGCGGCACAAGCTCAGGGCCTGTTTTCCTCGGTGATTGTGCCGATCGAAGTGCAAACGCCCAAAGGTGTAACTGTTCTCAGCGTCGATGAGCATCCGCGGGCGGATACGACCATGGAAACTTTGGCGAAACTCAAGCCAATGGTAGGGAAGCAGGACCCCCACGCGACAGTGACAGCGGGAAACGCCAGCGGACAAAACGACGGTGCATCCGCGTGCATCGTGACCACTCGCGAACGTGCTGGAGATTTGGGTCTGCGACCGATGGCGCGTATCGTCTCGTGGGCAGTCGCGGGCGTAGAACCCAATCGAATGGGCATTGGTCCCGTGCCATCAACTGCAAAGGCCCTCGCCCGCTCTGGCCTCAACTTCGCACAGCTTGACCTGATTGAGCTCAACGAAGCATTCGCATCGCAGGTACTCGCCTGCACTCGCGAATGGCGATTCAGCCGTTCGGATTTCGACCGCATGAATGTCAACGGCTCCGGTATTTCGCTTGGTCATCCAGTCGGTGCGACTGGCGGGCGCATTCTTGCCACGCTGTTACCGGAGATGGAACGACGCGGCGCACGGTACGGACTGGAAACGATGTGCATCGGCGGAGGCCAAGGCCTTTCCGCCATTTTCGAACGCGTCAACTCCATTTGATGCCCTTAGAACCACTGTCCGGGCAGTAGCGCGATTCGGCTCAACGCCCCTGGAATTTCGGTGGACGCTTCTCGGCGAAGGCCGCGATCGCCTCGCGTGAATCCTCGGTCGCCGCGCACAAGGTCTGCATCTCGGCCTCCATCGCCATGGCATCGGACAGGTTGGCCGTTTCTGACAACCGAATGATGCGCTTGGTCATCGCCAGCGCGATCGGCGCACGGGCAGCGAGCTGCGCCGCCCACTCGAGCGCCGTGTCGCGCAGCGCCTCTGGCTCGACCACACGATTGGCCACACCCAGATCCAGGCAGCGCTGCGCATCGAGCTTCTGCGCCTCGGCAAGCGCCTCGAACGTGCGCCCGTAGCCAATGCGGCGCGACAATAGCCAAGCGACACCGCCGTCCGGCACCAGACCCACGTTGACGAAACTGGATAGCAGATAAGCGTTGCTTGCCATGACCATCAGATCGCAGGCCAGTGCCAGCGACATGCCGAAACCGACCGCACCGCCGTGGACCGCGGCGATGACCGGCTTGTCCATTCGTGTGATGCACTCCACCAGCGGCTGGAAATCGTGCACCAGCGCACGCGCAGTGCGACGCGGGGTGGGATCCGGATTAGCTGCGCCGCTTTTCAAATCAGCGCCGGCGCAGAAAGAGCGGCCGGCACCGGCTAATACGACAGCACCGACATCCGGGTCGCGAGCAACAGTGTCCAGCGCCGTCGCCAATGCGCGCCGGGCCTCAAGGTTGATCGCGTTGAGCGCATCCGGACGATGCAGCTCGATGAGCATTACCCGATCGTGGCGCTTGGTCCGTATCACCGAAGTCATTGCTAATCTTTCCCGTGTCACAAGAATGGATTTGCAGTTCAGTTCCTGTACGAGGAAGTGTAGATAATGCCCTGTTTATTGATACAATTAAGACCGGCCAGTCTCCACTTTCGTCATTGATTCTAGGTGTTGCTCGACGCAGGCACTTTTCTTGCTCGAATCTGATCAGATTCCACCCAGATGTTGCGGCATACTTTCGATCCGGGGTCGCCCAAAATTTCAAGCTGCCCAGGCTTCTAAGTAAACATGCTGTGGCCTGCCTGAGCGCCATTATAGATATACTTTATCGACTACATTGAAGGTTTTGCGGAGAAGCGCGGATGCGTGAACGTGGGGTTCCGGCTACAAACGGGGAGCAGGTGATCACTTCAACCTCAACGAAGAAACTGACTCAACGAGGTCCGAAGGCCGCCTCGCGCAAACGCGAAGTTCCGGCTGCAACCGCGCCCCGGGAACGAGTGATCACTTCAGCCGCAGCCAAGACCGAGACCTTACGAGGCCCGAAGGCCGCCTCGCGCATAGCGACCCTGCTACGCCGAGAGATCGTCACAGGCGCCTTGCATGCGGGCGACAAACTGGTACCCGAACGGATTCTGCAAGAGCAGTTTGAAGTATCACGTCCGACGCTGCGGGAAGCCATGCGGCTCCTTGAATCGGAATCCTTGATCAAAATCTCAAGGGGCCAGCACGGTGGCGCGCGCGTGCAGAAACTGGATATCAGTGTCACCGCGCGCCAAGTGGGCATGTATTTGCAAATGGAAGGCACAACGCTGGTCGATGTACTGCAGGCACGCGCTTTTCTGGAGCCGCCGGCCGCCGGTCTGATCGCCGAAAGTCGTTCGCTCGTGGTCATCGAGGAACTGCGAACCTGTGTGGCAATGGCTAAGCAGGCTTATGAAGATAGCAATCCTCGCAAGTTCGCCGAAACCCAGACCCACTTCTCGGAAATCTTGACCACTCATGCTCGCAACAAGACGCTAGCTCTGTTCGCGAGACTGTTACATGACATCGTGCGCAGGCAGATGACGGACGTCACCGTCAGAACACATTCGCAAGAAGGCGTTCGCAAGTTGCAGTGGCTCAGCATTCGTGGCCGCGAAAAATTAATCGAGCTCATTGTGGATGGGCAAGCAGCTGAAGCCGAGAAATTTTGGCGGCTGCACCTGGACAGCACCGCGCGCGTCGTCCTGAGTTCGTATCGAGCGCAGATGCCCATCGACGTGCTGCAGGACCAGGACTTGAGCGCGTCCTGACCACACGGCTGACGCTGCGGGTCAATGCGTCAGTAACGGTCCCCCTCGACGAATACGCTGGGCTGGAAGCGCTTAACTGACGAGCGAGTCTGGGATCTGCACTTTAGGCCGGTCACAAGCTCGGCCAGCTGCTCGAAGAGCAGCTCCAAATCGAAGATCATCGAGGCAAGCTCAGACGCCACGGGCCGTCACACTCATACCCCGAGCTAATTAGTTAGCTATCACCCCGCCGCTTATTTCGACAACGCCACCGCTGATCTCGCCGTTTGCCTGGGCAACTTAGCTGAAACCATGGGCTCAGGGGTACTGGAATTGTTGCTTTCAAACATCTAACTGATTAAGCTGGCGTCGGCTCCCCTCGGCAGTCATAGGGGTTAACGCACTGGGCAATTTTGCGAGGAACACAACAAGTGAGTGGCGGAAAGGGCACTTCGAGCCAGGAAAATGATGCAGCAGAGGATCTGTCCAACAGCATTCTGTACGAGGTCATGGAAGACCACATCTGCAAGATCACTCTCAACCGGCCCGAACGACGGAACGCCATTGCCACGCCTGACATGAATGAGCTGCTGGCCAGTCATTTGGAGCGTGCCCAGGACGATGACCGGGTCAAAGTCGTGATCCTTGCGGCGAATGGCAAGGACTTCTGCGCCGGGGAAGACACCCGCAAAGTTCCGGTCGAAGCATTCGGTCTGAAGAAGGGATCGCGCCTGCCTCAGTCCATCCGCATGCGTCAGATGCGCAAGACCTACGAATCGATGCAGCGCGGTCTGATCTGGGGCGACAAAATCGTCATTGCGGCGTGTCAGGGCAATGTGATGGGCCTGGGATTTTCCTATGCGCTCGCCTGCGACATGCTGGTGGCGTCAACGGACGCGCGTTTTGCTCGGCGACAGTCCCGTATCGGCTTCGCCGGCTTCGACGGCCAGATGCCGATTGCGCTGCTGAAGCTGGGACTCAATCGCGGGATGGAAATCCTACTGACGGGCCGAACCGTCACGCCGCAAGAACTCAAGGATTGGGGCGTCGCCAACTCCGTGGTTCCGCCCAAACAGTTGGAAGCTGAAGCGCTGCGTTACGCACGGGCAGTTGCCGCCCTCTCCACGGACGGCCTGATGCTGGGCAAGCGGGCCCTGCATCAATTTCTCCATGGGCTTGGGATGTCGGCTTACCAGAATTTCGCCAGTGTCGGCCATCCGCTGTTCACCAACCTCGTCTGGCGCGAGGATGAGTTCAATTTCCTGAACGAGCGCAATACCCACGGCAACAAGGCGGCGTGGCAGAAGCTCAACAAAATTTTCAGCGATCAGGGGTTCGATTGATGCTGAAGGAATGTCCCTTTCGCGTGCGGTATGTCGTGTCGGCAGCGGGATGATCGTCCGGTGAATGCCCATTAGTGGATAGGTTCCTTTACGCCGAAGAGAGCCATTTGAATGTGAGGACATCAGATACATGCCTGCGAAGTTGATTGTCATTACAGGTGCAAACGGGGGATTGGGACAGACGCTGGCGAAACGCTTCACCGGCGACGGCGATACGGTCGTGCTGCTTGGCCGTACGCTCTCCAAAGTCCAGGAAGTTGCCAAGGAAATCGGTGAGCGCGCCCATGCCGTCGAATGTGTGGTCTCGTCTCCGGAGTCCGTGAAAGCGGCATTCGCGCGGATCGCGACGCACGGCAAGATCGATGCGCTGATCAACAATGCAGGGATTTTTAAGCCGTCAGTTATCGAAGAAGCAAGCGACGAGATGATCCTCGATACCATCGCATCGAACCTGACCGGCGCGATCCTATGTGCGCGCTCGGCGATTCCCTTGCTCAATCGCGGCGGCCACATCATCAATATCAGCTCTGAATCGGTGATCGCGGAACTGCCGCACCTCGTGCTTTACCAGACCACCAAGGCCGGACTTGAGCGCTTCTCGACCGCGCTGAATTTGGAACTCGCAGAAAAAGGTATTCGCGTAACGATCGTTCGTGCCGGCCAGATGTTCGGTCCCGGTGCGGCGATGACGATGGAACCGGAAGCCGCGGCAAAATTCTTCGAAGCGGCGATGAAGCGTGGCTTCGATCTCATGGCACGCGGTACGTCGCGCTACGAAGCAACTACCGACATCTTCCGCCTGATCATCGATTCGCCCCCCGACGTGTCCATAGACTCAATCGCCTTCCACGGGCGTCCTGCGGACTGAAGGAGCACGGCAAGTGATGCGATTTCATCCCTATGGGCTGAATGCCATTACGACCGGCTCGTGCCTGCGGCCGAACACTCTGAATAGATAAGACCATGGTGATGCTACCCGAAGGCAAGCTTTACATCGACGGCAAGCTACGCGCAGCAGAGCGCGGTGCCAAGTACGAAGACATTGGTCCCTGGACTGGCGAGATCGTGGCCTATGCCGCCGACGCTTCGGTCGCGGACATGGAGGAAGCGATCGCGGCGGCGCGACGCGCATTCGATAAGAGCGACTGGTCGACCAATCACGCCCTGCGCCGCGAGCGGGTCGCGAAACTTGGCGAGCGCCTCAGAGCCAATCGCGAGCGAATCGCACAAATCGTCCAGCACGAGGGCGGCGGCGCAAAAGCCGCCATGGCAGGACCGCTCGTTGATCTGCCGCTGGAGGCGTTTGAACCCCTGTTGAAGATGTTCGATGGCTTCGAATGGGAAACGCCGATGGGTCGCGCCGTTTCGATGGGCGCCAACAGCGAGCGCCTGATTCTGCGCGAGCCGGCTGGCGTCGTCGGCGCCATCACGCCCTGGAACATGCCGCTATTCATTGGCGTCGGCAAGGTGATCCCTGCTCTGCTGGCCGGATGCACCGTAATCCTGAAGGCGGCGCCCGAGACCCCGCTGATCAACGCCCTTCTCGGCGAGCTCGCCCATGAGGCTGGTTTTCCCGCGGGCGTATTCAACGTGATCACGTCGAGCGCACCCGCAACCCTTGGTGAAATGCTCGTCACCGACAAGCGGGTTGATCTGATCTCCTTCACCGGCTCCACCGCGGTTGGACGGCGGATCATGGAAAAGGGCGCGGCGACGCTGAAGCGCGTGTTCCTCGAGCTCGGTGGGAAATCCGCCAACATCGTCCTCGATGACACGCCCGATTTCGCGATGGCGGTCGCCTATTCGATCGTGTGCTTCCACGCCGGACAGGGCTGCGCGATTCCGACGCGCCTGCTGGTGCCGCGCAGCCGCTACGAGGAAGCGATTGCGGTACTGGAGGGCACCTATGGAGTCTACTCCGGCATGTGGGGCGATCCGGATGAGCCGAGCAATGTGATGGGTCCGCTGATCTCCGCGCGCCAGCGCGACCGCGTGCTGAATTACATTGAGATCGGAAAGGCCGAAGGTGCGCGTCTGCTTGCCGGCGGCAAGGTCGCGACCAGCAAGGGTGGCGGCTTCTTCATCGAGCCGACCTGCTTCGTCGATGTCCGCAACGACATGCGCATCGCCCGCGAAGAAATTTTTGGTCCGGTACTCGTCGTGATTCCCTTCGAAGACGACGATGACGCGGTACGCATCGCCAACGACAGCGAGTACGGCCTGTCCGGCGGTGTGTGCGCCGGCAGCCGGGAGCGCGCGATGCGCGTGGCACGCCGGATCCGCACCGGCACAGTGGGCGTCAACGGCGGACTGTGGCTTGCGCCCGACATGCCCTTTGGCGGCTACAAGCAGAGCGGCGTCGGCAGGGAGTGGGGAATGCAGGGTTTCGAGGAATATCTCGAAACCAAAGCGATCGGCATCGGTGTCGAGGAATGATTGGAGTCTGATATGAAGATGAATGACATGGTCCTGGTAAGCGTGGACGATCACATCACCGAACCGGCCGGCATGTATGACAAACATTTGTCCGGCGAGGCACTCAAAACCGCGCCGACGCTACGGACCACCGCGGAGGGGACGAACTATTGGGAATACCAGGGCCGCAAGATTCCCTCGGTGGGTCTGAATGCCGTGGTGGGTCGCCCGCCGGAGGAATACGGCATGGAGCCGACTTCGTTCGAGCAGCTCCGCAAGGGCTGCTACGACGTTCACGCCCGCGTCGAAGACATGAACGTCAACGGGATCGCGTCGTCGCTCAACTTTCCGAGCTATCCCGGTCTGGACGGCGGTCTGTTCCTGACGGCGCCGGACAAGAACCAGGCGCTCACCCACATCCGTGCGTACAACGACTGGCATGTCGACGAATGGTGCGGCGCCTTTCCGGGACGCTTTATTCCCTGCGGGCTACTGCCGCTGTGGGACATGGATGCGACGGCGCAGGAAGTGAAGCGCCTCGCCGCCAAGGGCTGTCACGCCGTCTCGATCAACGAGAACCCGACGGCGCGCGGACTGCCCAGCATCCACGACGAATACTGGGAACCGTTGTGGAAAGCGGTGACCGAGAGTGACACCACGATGTGCCTGCACATCGGAGCTGGCAATCCGGCACCGCATGCTTCGATGAAGACGCCGATCGAGGCGTGGATCACGACCATGCCGATGTCGATCGCGGTGGGCGCATCCGACTGGGTCAACCTGGCCGCGCTGCATCGCTACAAGACGATGCGGATCGCGCTGTCGGAAGGCGGCATCGGCTGGGTCCCCTATTTTATGGAGCGCGCCGATTTCAGCCACCAACAGCACAAGGCTTGGACCCATTCGAATGGCTATCTGAACAATTTGAAACCCAGCGACGTGTTCAAGCGCCACTTCCTCAACTGCTTCATCGATGATGCCTTCGGCCTGAAGAACATCGATGCAATCGGCGAGGACAACATGGCCTACGAGTGCGACTATCCGCACTCTGACACCCTCTGGCCGAAAGCGCCGGAACGGCTGTGGGAGACGGTCAAGCACCTGACCGATGTGCAGATCGACAAGATCACCCATCTCAACGCGATGCGTTATTTCCGCTTCGATCCGTTACAGCACTACCGCAAGGAAGAGCTGGCCGTGGGCGCGCTGCGCGCCAAAGCGAAGGCGCAGGGCGTCGACACCTCGTACAAGTCGAGCGGCGGCGCCGCACCGTTGGCGGCGGGCGAGCAAGTCCGTCCAGTGACCTCGGGAGATGTCGTCAAGATGTTCCAGGCTCACGCCAAGGCGGCATAACAGGAGCGGATCGGGACATGGCGAAAGTGATGAAAGGCGTGCGGGTACTCGAAGTGGCTCAATTCACATTCGTGCCGGCCGCCGGCGGGGTGCTGGCCGACTGGGGTGCCGATGTCATCAAAATCGAACATCCGGTGCGGGGCGACACGCAGCGGGGATTCGTTAACGTCGCAGGTGTCGCGGTTAACCCCAACCGCAATACGCTGATGGAGCATCCCAATCGCGGTAAGCGCAGCGTCGGCGTCGATGTTTCGACACGCGAAGGCCAGCAACTCATTTACGAGATCGCCAAGACTGCGGATGTGTTCCTGACCAACTATCTACCGGCCGCCCGCCAGAAGCTGGGGATCGACGTCGAACATATCCGCAAGGCCAATCCGAATATCATCTACGCGCGCGGCTCTGCCTTCGGCGAAAAGGGGCCGGAGCGCGAGTCCGGCGGGTTCGATAACACCGCGTTCTGGACTCGCGGCGGCCTGGCGTACACCTGCACGCCCGCCGAGATCGGAGGCGCGTTCATGCAGCCGATGCCCGCCTTCGGTGATTCGATCGGCGGGATGAACATTGCCGGGGGCGTCGCCGCGGCCCTCTACCACCGCGAAAAAACCGGGGAAGCGGTCGAACTCGACGTCTCTCTGCTGAGTACAAGCTGGTGGGCCGCCGGCGCGGGCATCGATCAAGCCATCGAAACCGGTGTCGTGCCACGCGTCCGCATGCCGATGTCTGGCGCCATGCGCGGCAATCCTTTCCTGGGCAACTACACCACCTCGGATGGCGGGATCATCAATCTCTGCACGCTCACGCCGGGGCCTTATGCGCGCGACTTGTTCGAACATCTCGGCATCCCCGAATCGGCAGATGATCCTCGCTTCGCCGATGGCAAGGCTCTTCTGGAAAACTGGCAGGCAGCCGGCGAGCTGATCAATACCGCCATCGGCTCCAAGCCGTTCGACTACTGGCGCCAGCGGCTGCGTACCTTCAAGGGACAATGGGCGCCCGTGCAAAGTCTGTTGGCTCTGGCGAGCGATGAGCAGGCCCTGGCGAACGACATGTTGATCGAGGTTGAAGCCGTCGATGGCGGCGCGCCGATCAAGTTAGTCCGTAATCCTGTGCAGTTCAACAAGGCGCCGGTTGAAACCACCCGCTGCCCGCAAGCGTCCGAACACACCGAGGCTTTCCTTACGGAACTCGGCATCGAATGGGAGCGGATTGAGCAGCTGAAAGCTTGCGGCGCAATCGCCTGATTCGCTGCGCCCGGCAGTAACCGCAATGTTGCAGCGTCGGGATGCCACGGCTTTGTGAGAGCTACATGTGTGCCGTTGCGACTTGAGTTAGAGAACAGCAAATGATTTTATTTTTTGGGTCATTGCATGACGCCTGCTGACGCATTTGCGAGCAAGCTGCGCCTGCCGGTTATCGGATCGCCGATGTACATCGTGTCGAGCCCTGCACTGGTCATCGCGCAATGCACGTCCGGGATTGCCGGCACATTTCCGGCAGCTGGTGCGAGAACGCTTTCTCAACTCGACGAATGGCTATGTGAAATCGAAGAAGCACTCGCCGCCTGGGACCGCAACCACCCCGATCGCCTCGCTGCGCCTTATGGCGTCAACCAGATCATCTATCACACCAACGACCGGCTGGAGGAAGACCTTGACCTCTGTGCGCGGCACTGTACGCCGCTAATCATCAGCTCGCTGGGTGCGAGGGAAGATATAAACAAAGCTGTCCAGGCCTATGGCGGAATCACATTGCATGACGTGATCGACAACCGTTTCGCCCGAAAGGCGATCGAGAAAGGAGCAACCGGCCTCGTGGCCGTGGCAGCCGGCGCTGGCGGTCACGCTGGGCGGCAGTCTCCGTTCGCCCTCGTTCGGGAAATTCGCGAGTGGTTTGATGGTCCTCTCGCGCTGGCTGGTGCAATCGCGTCCGGCGAGGGAATTCTCGCCGCACAAGCGGTGGGCGCTGATTTTGCCTACATCGGCTCAGCCTTCATCGCGACGTGTGAAGCAGCTGCATCTGATGCCTATAAAAACGGCGTTGTCGAGGGACGAGCGCACGACATCTGCTACACAAACCTGTTCACGGGAGTTCATGGCAACTACCTGCGCTCTTCGATCGTTGCGGCGGAGCTCGATCCTGACAACCTTCCGTTGAAGCCGCAGGAGATGGATTTCCGGTCGGGCGGCAAGGCGAAAGCCAAGGTTTGGCGGGACATATGGGCTTGCGGCCAAGGTGTCGGGGTGATCCACGAAACCACATCCTGCGCTGACTTCATCAACCGGCTTGAGCGTGAATATCGCACCGCGCTTTTCCGTCTGAACAGGACTGCCGGATGACGCGCGAACCGCAATCAGGAATCCTGACGCTCAACCTCGGGCGGTGTATGACCAACGTGCGGAAAGAAGGATTTTTCAGCTTGATTGCGGTCGACTCCGGCGGATGTTCCCAGGCCAGTGCCATTGCAAGCTACACACCCAGGCGTCCTGCCACTTCGGTTTGCACGGAATGATCTCTCCACTACACCTCGGTTCATCACTGGGAGCACAAGCGATGAGGAAATTGTCCAAAGTCCCGCTGCTGGGCCTCACATTTCTGGCAGTCGCGTCGCAGGCGCATGCCGACGTTACGTTTCACGGCTACGGCCAAATTATCGCGGGAACGGTGTTCAGCAATAACCGCTCGTTCCCGCCATTGAGCCAGAGCACCGGTTACCACGCCGATCCGACGTTTACGCCCAACTCCAATTTCGGCCTGCAGGCATCAGCGCCGCTGAGTGGTTCCATCAGCGCCACCGCGCAGATTCTGGCGAAGGGAGACAATGATTTCCAGCCGGAATTCCAATGGGCTTATTTGAAGTATCAGCTCAATGATACTTTCGCGGTGAAGGCGGGTCGCTTGCAGACACCTTTTTATCAATATTCCGACTATCAGTCCGTCGGCGAAGCCTATCCTTGGGTGATCCTGCCGGAAAGCGTTTATTTCTCGCAGGTCACGCACTATGACGGCTTAAGCTTAAGTGCGGAGAAGAGTGTCGGCGACTGGTATTTCCTTATGCAGGCGATATACGGGAGTGTGGACGCGAGCGTCTCCATTGTGGCGCCAAACGGCACTGGCGCCGTTGTGGGTCAAACTTTACATGACCACAATCTAACCGGCCTGACGCTCGACAGTTCCTACAACGACTGGTTGAGCCTCCGTACCGCTGTGTTTGTTGAAGACATCACGCTGACAGGTGATGGCTCTAAAGACAACCCTGTGACCCAAATAGAGGACTTCGTCAACTACCTTAATTCACAGCAAGGCATGAGCGACGCTGCAAAAGCACTCGCCACCAGTAACGATCCATCTCTATATTATATTTTTTCCGCACAGATCACTCGCAACAACTGGATGTTGGTTACCGAATACCAGGGGTTACAAAACATCGCCGGCAGCAGCGGCATCACGCCTAACCTCACTTCCGAATATGTAAGCTTTGGGTATCACTTTGGAAAACTATTGCCGCTCATCACTTTCGGTCACCGTAATGGATGGATACGTGCCGACAAAATCAAAGATTCGATTCCGGCCGCTAATGCCGCGACGCTTGATCCCATTATCGGCGGAATTGCCTCCCAACCAGGCATTCGAGCCAAGGACTATTTCTACGAGTTCGGCCTGCGCTATGACCTGACCGCCACCGTGGCGCTCAAGCTCGATTACACGTTTTACCAATCGCACTACAAAACGTCGGACTATCCTGAGCTCGGCGGGCTTGCTCTCTTAGGAGCGCCTACGGCGATCAATCCGCAGGATACTCATCGTCTGCTCGCCGCCGTTACGTTCTCATTCTGATCAGGGGGAGCTCATCATGAAAACTTACAGCAAGTTCCTGCTCGCTCTCCTGGCGCCGATGATGGTCAACGCAACGGTCAACGCAACCGGAACCGTAGTTGTGGCCAAGGGATCGGACATCGCCGCTCTCGACGCCGAGACGGCAAAGAAGCTCTTTCTCGGCCGCACACCGCAGTTAAGCGGCCAAAACGTCGTTTTGTTGTTCCAAAAGGAAGGTCCTGCTCGCGAGGAGTTTGAAACAAAAGTTCTGCAGAGATCGGGCGCGGACCTGACCGCGTATTGGTCCAAACTGATCTTCACCGGTAAAGCCAACGCACCGGTCGAAGCCGGCGGCGATGCCGATGTCAAAGCCAAGGTGAACAGCACACCGGGTGCCGTCGGCTATATCAGCGAAGGCGCTGTTGATGGGTCAGTGAAGGTGCTGTACAAGTATTAAATTACAGCTCTGGTGCTCGCGATGGGTCGGCTGCTCTCTGGGTAGCCGACCCATTTTTGTTGCGCTTTCTGTTTGCGGCGGAGAGCCCATGCCGCATTAGCCCGGATGCGTCATGAGTATGTGACGATTGCGGGCTGAAGGGGCGTGGCGT
>CAZOOK010000047.1:0-36668 GCA_964581385.1 uncultured Salinisphaerales bacterium | reverse complement strand
GCGATGCCGTTCGTGGCGGACATGGACGGGTACTTTTATTGGCCGCCATCGCCAACGAGTGAGGACAAGTCGTACCACGTGACGATGCGCGCGACGCTCGCCGTGCCGGACGGCGACACGCAGCTCAAGACGGCGGTGTGGCTCGGGTGCAACGTCGCGCGTCAGCTGGGGATGAGTTCGTTTACAATCGCGTGCGCGAACGCGCCCGCCGAGATCGCCGAGAAAGCGCTGATCCGCCTCGACCGACTCGTGCCGACGCTCGGACTGTGCGAGGACTTTGTCACGTTTGCGCCGTGGAGCGTGAGCGCGACGATGACCGAGCAGTACACGTGCGTCGACATTCGGTGGTTCGATGCCGGGCCGCCACCTCCGCTCGCAACCGACGAACCGAGTCGTGACGCGACGACGCCGCCGCCTCCGCTCGCAAAGAACATTCCCGGATTCGGCGCCGATGAGTCGAGTCGTGACGCGACGTGAATCACACCGCAACTCTGGGCGGGACACGGTGCGGCGAAAGGTGTGGGCGACGGGCGGCGCCGCCCCACTCCGCGCCTGCGTCCGGTGCGGCGGTGTCACCAACACGCGCGCGTAGCTCAGTGGACAGAGCGCTGTACTTCTGCGTCGCGTTGCGACGCGACGCGCAATGCGGTGGTCGCGAGTTCGACCCTCGCCGCGCGCTTTTTTTTGTCTCTCTCCGATGTGGTGCACTGGTCAGCATGCGGCGCTTTCAACGCTGTGAAGCGGGATCAATACCCGCCATCGGAAATCTTTTTTTTCGCTCGTTTAGCTCAATGGTTAGAGCGCCGGACTTTTAATCCGGCGGCTGCGGGTTCGAGTCCCGCAACGAGCTTCTTTGATGACTCAGATTTCCATGGACGCGCGAGAAGCGCGAGGCGCGCGCGGACCGACCGGCGCCGATGGGGCGCGAGGATTGTACAGCGCCGATGGCGTCGATCCCACCCGGCTCATCTTTGGTTGGTCTAGACCGTCGTCGTCGTCCGACTCAGGCTCGAACGATCGAACGTTCTGCTTGTTGCCGAGCAACGGAGCAGGAAGCGCGCGAACGGCGCGATCGCTCAAGTGAATCGCGCGCGGGCACGGCGCGTTCACGTCGTTCATGTAGCGCATCGGCAAAACCGTCTCGGCGACGTGCGCTCTGATTCCGTTTCTTGCGAGAAACTCGACGAGCGTCGGAACGTAGAACCGAGCGAGTTCGAGCATCTCGGGCGTCTCGAGAACGCACACGTAGAACACGACGTAAATGAGCTCTTTGCCAATCCTGTGCCACTCGACGGCGTGCACGAGCGACTGGAGGTAGCGCTGCACGACGTGGTGTGCCGTGTTGACCGTCTGTCTCGTGTTGTCGAGCACCGCGCAAAACGTGTACGCGAGGTCGAGGTCAATTACGCGCTGCGCGGTCTTGAACGCGTCCATCGTCACGCCTTCAGGCGGAGAGAGAACGGCGTGCAACGCCGCGGTGTCGATGGCAGTTTCTTTTAGGCGCACAATTTGGTTGTTCAGCGCCGAGCACGTGTCCATCACGCACACGAACCGTTTTCGTTCCGTCACGTAGTAAATTGGAAAGACGGTGATGCCCGACTCGGACGACCCGAGCGCGTCGATCGCCGCACCCGACTCGCCGACGTGCTCGTGCATCGCACACACTCGTTCGTTTTACGCGGCGTCGGCGCCCTCCACACATACGGCCTTCCACAGCTGGTTCGTCAGTGTGTCGTCGACGCGCCCGCCGCGCGACAACGTCACGAAATCGGCCACCGTCACCCACACCGCGTGCGCGTGACGCTCGGTGTCGTACGCTTTGATGCTGATGTCGAGCATGCGCGGCTCCTCGGCTGGTCCTCGCCTCCCGGCAATGAACGCCTGCATGAACCCCCACGCCTGTCCGCTCATATCGACCTTGTCGTGGATTGGCACCGCGCGAGACAACATCATCGTCGTCTCGTTCTTGTCGAACAAAACGTTGCACGTGATGCTCACCCACTCCTTGTCGACCTCGAACATCTTCGATCGCTCGAGCGCGCGAAACACGCGCGACACCGTCGCGACCTTGGCGCGCAACGTCGTGCGCTCGCCCGACGCGTCGACAGCGACGATCGAGTGAAACGCGTCGTCGCCGCGTCCGTCGTCTTCGTCCTCGGTCGTTTGGCGCACAAACAGAACAGCCTTGGCGTAACGCAAACCGCACAGCTCCGCGGCGCGCAGCGTCTTGGTCTCGTCGTCGGTGAGCGGCGGCGCGGCGAGGCGCTCCGCGCGAGACAGGGGCTTGTGCGCAATCGTCGGGATCATCGGCACCGACGTTGGCGCTGGCGTTGTCGGGCCGGCAGCAGGCCTTGGCGGCACTGGTTCTGTCGCCGACGGCCCGGCCCCTGTCCCCGTCCCAGTTCCGGGCGCGGCGAACCGAGAGCGCGACGCCATGTTTTGCTCAAATGCGTTGTGAACGACACACTCAAACGCGACAAACGATGCGCTCGTCTCCTCCTCGCCGCAACGCTCGCGCGTCCCGGTTCCCTCCGCCGCCGACGGCCGCCGAGGCCGACGCTCTCCTCGCGGCGCAGCGGCCGACGAAGCGCGCGCGCGTCGACGCGAACGCGCACTCTGGCGCGAACGCCCCGCTCTACGAGCCCGTCCCGGTTCTCGACGTCGCGCCTCCGCCGCCGATGACGCGCTCGACCGCCGAGCCGCCTCCCCAGCTTCCGTCGGCCCCGCCGGCGCTCGGACGACGCACGGTGTCGGGCGCGTCGACCGTCGCGTCGATGTACTCGGGGTCGCCGCGCGCGTCGCCCCCGCCGTCGCAAGCGGGTCTCCAGGCGTCGACGCGCGACGTGCTCGAGAAGCGCGACCGGTGCGCGATGGACTGGGCGCGCTTTTTGAGTCCGAGCCCTGAGCACAACGTGGCGTGTTGGCCCGAGTCGGTGGTCGACGAGATTTTTGGGCGCAACGACGAGCCCGAGAGCGTCGCCGAGGCCGTGCGCGCGGCGGTCGACCTCGTCTCGCTCGACGTGTTCCTCAAGTTCGGCGCAAACAACCTCCACTCGAATTGCCCCTTTCCGATGAGCGCCAACGAGGCCGTGGCGTACGTGCACGGATGCATCACGCAGAAGCTGCGCTCGAGCTTCATCAAGCGCACGATGCCGAGGGACAAGGCCGAGAAACTCGTGTCGAAACTGGGCGTTTTGCGCGCGCTCGCGACGCGCAACCCGAGCAACGCGGCTCTCTCCGCGGCGGTCTTGCGCACCGACCTCGCGCTCGACACGAAGCGCTACGCGCACCGCCACGAGGTTCTGTGCAGCGCTTTGACGGTGAGCGCGTCGGTCGAGGTCGTGGCGCGTCTGTTCGCGTGCTTCGCGCTCGCGGGCCAGAACGCGCCGTATTTCGTGACGCACGAACACTTGTCCGACCCCAAGGTCGGGCTCAGCCAGGTTCAGCGGCGCGGGTTCAACACGCAAGAGTTTGCGTACAAGTCGGACGAGTCGTGGCGCGAGCTCGCGACGAAGATGCTCGACAACGCACGCGAACGGCTCGCTGCGCTCGAGAAGAGTGTTGGTACGACGCGTTGAATTACTCGCCGCACTCGAGGCACGTCGGGATATTCCACCGCCCAAACATGGTACGCACGAGTTCGAGGCGTTCGGCCTCGAGCGCCTTGATCTTGTCGCGCGCGTCGCGTTGGTGAACGTTGTGAGCGTGCGAGTGTGCCTCTGCGTTCACGAGCGCGCCACACTCGCACGTGTGGGTCGATTTCTTCCAAACGTGGTTCGTCGCCTTGATCTCTTGGTTGAGCGCACACAGGCGCAGCGCGTCCTTGTCGCAGGCGACGACGCGCTGGAGAAAATCAATGTCGGAGAGGATGACAGCGAGCTCGCGCGCGTGCTCGCGCAGAGCGCCGGCGTACATGAATACGAACCAAGGATCGTCGGGGTTCGACACGTACGCGTCGTCGTCGTCGCCCACATCGAGAATCGGGTCGACGAGGGCCGCCGCCTCCGGACTGTGACGGTCGGTGGGAATTTTGGCGCGCACGGCCGCCGCGTCCGCGCACGCACGCTCGAGCTGTTCGCCGGCGAGACCAGGATCCGAGCTCACCGTCGTCAGCATGAGCTTCGTCGGAATGATGCGAGGCATTGTTGCGCGCGGAGTTGTGGTGTGACGCTGACGTTTGTCGTCTCCCTCTTTTTTTGTTTTACGCTCGCACCACCCAACGCCTCACACACCACTCGGGCTCGGCTCGGCTCACGCTGCGCGCAGACTCAGGGCAGCAGCGAACTCCGCTCGCGCCTCGGCCTCTTGGCGTTCGCACAGCTCCGCCACGAGCTCGCGCGGAGGGTTGTTGACGCGCTCGCTCCAGTCGTGAGCCACGAAGCTCACGTCGCGGACGCGGTTGCCAAAGTACATGCGCAGCGGAATGGCCACGTCGATGAGGAAGTCACCCGACCCCCAAAGCACACGACGCTTGTTGAGCTCGTCGATGTGCTTGAGGCGCAGAACGATGTGTCCCGTCCGCGTGACGTAGCGAAACTTGAACTTCTCGAGCGCCCACTTCTCGTCAAGGCGCGGCAGAAGCGTGCGCATCCACACCTCGTCCTCATCAGCGACCTGCTCGGCGATGCGGTTCGCGATGTGCTCGGGAAAGGCCTCTGCACTCGTCACGACCACAGGCATCAGCGTGTCCAGAACAGACGCCATTTTTTTAATGACCTCGACCAGGACGGGCTGGGAGAATGGCGGAGAGAACGAGACTCGCGTTCGGACTTCAAATGCGTTGTGTCTCGTCTCGCTCCGACTACGAAGAACTGTCGTCGTCGTCGTCGTCGTCATCCGCCGTCGACGCGTCCGGCCAGGTCTTGAACCCGGCGACGAGCCGGTCGCGCTCTTTCTCCATGTCCTCGTACTTCTTCTCCATCACCGAACACCAGTGCACGTCTCCGCATTTGCACCTCGGCCCCTCGGGTTTGTCGTGGAGAGCGGCGTTGATCTCGACGAGGCGGTTCTCGCTCTTCTCGCCGGCGACGACGCCGCGCAAAAACGCTTCGATCGCGCGCAGTTTCAGCACGCGTCGCGTCCGACATTGGAGCTCTCGAGCGTAGTAAAAGAGGTACAGTGGGTCGTCGGGGTTAAACGCGATGGTTCCGTCGGCGTTCGGAACGAGTGCGTCCGACCCGACCTCCCGTTCAAAGCGAGGGCGCACTGCCGCGATTACACGCGCACCGGTTGGGTCGTGCGGAATCGACGCGATCGCGAGATTCACGGCATTCGTCGCGCTCTCGAGGAGCGTGCGAGCCTCGCTCGCGTCGCACAGCTTGAACGCTCGGTCGAGCTCAGCATCCGTCGGCATGTGTCGAGTGTGAAAATGAGTTGTGGTGTGGTTCACGCTCGCTCACGCCTTGCGCGCGCGTTTCGACGCGTGCGCTCGCATCGCGGCGAGTTCGGCAAAGTCGGCTTCGTCTTGAATCTTGTCCTCGAGCGCCGAGAGTTCGGCGCGTTTGCGACGAAGCTCGGCGAGCGCCGTGTCGACGGCCTCGCGCGTTCTCTTTTCAGCCTTTTGCGCCGTGATGCGTTGTTCGTTGATCTCGACGGCGTCGTCGCGTTTGCACTGCGCCAGTGCGTCGTACAACTTGAGTTCGCGCTTGGCGACCAAACGCACGACACGTTCGTGCTTCTCGATCGCCTCGTTGAACTCGCGACGCGCCTCTCGCACGCGCGCTTTCGCGGCGCTCACGCGCTCGTCGTCGGTGCGAGGGTACTGGTTCATGTTCGGTTGCGTTGTGTTGTTTCACGCTCGCTCACACTCACAACCGCGCCCACACTCAACACTCAACACCTCTTCGCCGCGGACTTTTGCGTTGGCGCAGGCGCCTGCGCAGGCGCACGGACAGCTCCGCTCTCGATCGCGCCGCGTTCAATCGTCTTCAGCGTGTCGTCGAACTCCGAGACGGCGCGCTTCAACGCGTCGACGAACACGGTCAAACTTCCCATGAGTCGCGACTTGTCTTCGTCGGTCGTGGCTGTCGAGAGAGCCAGAATCTTCTTGTCGGCCAAAGCCTTGAGTTCACCAATGGCGGCCGTTTGGCCGGTGAGAACGGCGCTCACGTCGAGACTCTCTCCGAACTCGACGACCGTCGCGTCGCGGTGTCCGTTCAGCACGACACGCTTCGCCGCATCCTCCGTCTCCTTGGCCTCGGCGGTGACGAACGCGCGACACTCTTTGATTCGGCGCATAAAATCAGCAATGTCCGCACTCGACGCGTCCGCATCCGTCGTGCTCGATCGGGACATGGAACCGAGTGTGGGTGTGGGTGTGGGTGAGAGACGAGACTCGAGTTGTGATGTGTTGTGTTGTGTTCACCCTGCAGGCGCAGCCGCGGGCGCAGATGCGCTCGCCGAGATCGCCGCGGCTCGCTTCGCACCCGTCACAACAGAGGCCATCTTGCTCACGAACTCGTCCGCGGCGCGAAGGTACGCTTCTCGCGCCGATGTCAAACGCCCCACGGCGCGCGGACGATTCGCGTCGTCCGCAGCGAGCACAGCGCGCGTCTCGTCGATCACCTTCGCTTCGAGCTCGTCGATGACCGCCACCAGGCCTTGAATCAAGCCGACAGCCGTCAACTCGTTCGCCGTGTTCTTCTTGGCTTCACACAGCGCGACGTCGGCGTTCTTGCACGTCTTGATGGCGCTGCACGTCACGGTCGACGCCGAGGTGGCCGCCAACTCGAGCAATCGACGCGACTCGGCCTCAGAGAAAACATCGGGCGACGACATCGAATCGGTGTTGCGTTGTGGTGTGACACTCGCTGTGTTCAACAAAACGACAGCATGCGCGACACGATTGCGTGATCGCCGTCCGCGTCGACGAAGAAGCGCCGCCACCGCCGATCGCACAGCACAGCGAGCACGTTCGCCGCGATCGGCGCGTAGCGGCTCAGCACGCGGAACGTGTTCGCGCTCTTGTCAAAGAGCACAAACGTTGCGAACACGCTCGTGCCAACAACGACTTCGTTCTCGCGCGCGGTCACGACCGCTTGCTCTTCACCGAATCCAGTCTCGTCGAACCCGTACGCGTGGATCGACTTCCACGGGTCGATCGTGTACATCATGCGCCCGCTGATGTCCATTGCAACGATGTTCGACCACCCAGGTGTGAAACGCACGTCGTCGCGCGTGGCGCCGTCGATCAGGTAAACGGCGATGACAGGATTAACGCCGACGATGAGACGACGTCCGTCGAGTGCAAAGAACGCCTCCGTGATCATATCACGGCCGTCGTGCAACACAATCTCGCGCAGCGGGTTCGCGTCGAGCATGACGATTTTGTCCTTACCGACCGGGCCGCGGACGACGACGCCAAGCGAGTCCTGCCCGACGAGGAGTCTGCACAACGCACATGGGTCCTCGTCCCAACGCGCAACGACATCGCATCTCGTCCACGCGTCTGGTCCGCTCGTGCGCCGAGAAAACACCGTTTCCTCGTTCGCGTCGTCGTTTATGTTTGGTTCGTCGAGTTCGTAGAGCCACTCTCCGTCGGCGCTGAAGTTCAAATCCGCCACGTTCGTGCGGCGCTGCGAAAAAACGGTTGTTTTGCTCGCGACGTCCACAACGAACACGACGTTGTTGCCGTCTCCATGCTGGTCTGGAAGAATCACGTCCTCGGCCGGGAGACAAAACGCGACGAGTCGCGCTCCACGAGAAACACACAAACACCGAATCCACATCGGGCGCCATATGTTCTGCACGCGCTGTATGTGCGATGGGTACACAACGCTGGCGACGTCAAAGCAAGAAATCATCTTCATGTCCGGCATTGAAAACAAAAACAAAAAACCAGAGGTTTCGTCGCCAGGCTTGCACAGCAGAACGCGCTTGTCGTAACTGGCAACCCAACGATATTTTCTGTTCGGTCTAAAGGTCGCCAAGTGGGTCGTTCCGTTTGAGCCCGCTATCATCAGAGCGCGACGCGTCGCCAACGAGACCGGGACGCGGGCCGACACCGGGACCGGGACCGGGACGCCGGAGGGCGCGGAAGGGAGACCGGAGTCCATCTTTTCCCTCGTCTTTTTTGCGTTGTGTTCTCGCTCTAGCTCTCGCTCACCTCACACAACCGCGTTACTCGAGGCCGTGCAGCTTGCGCGCGTCGGCGTCGAGCTCGAAGCGCGGAACGTTCTCGGGATGCATCTCGGGTCCGCCGCTGCCTCCGCCGTACGAGCGCGGCTTCTTGCCAAACACGCGCACCGGCCACGGCGAGTGTTTCGACGTGCGGCGATCGGCGTGGTACGCGCGGCGTTTCGCCATTTGCGTGTCGCGGAGCGGACCAGACGGCGGCGACGGCGTCATGCACGCAAAGATCTGCGCGCGCTCCGAATCCGCAGCTGCGGCCGCCGTGTACGGTCCGCTGTTGTGCACGGTGCGGCTGTCCCAGTACACGGCGTCACCGGCCGAGAGCGCGACGCGCACGGGTTGAAACCCGCGCGCCTCGAGAAAATCGAGCTGCGCCGGCGTCATCGTCTCCCAGCCGGGCGTCTTTTTCGTCGGGCCGCGCGCCATGAGGTCGGTGTGCACGAGGTGCGAGCCGGGCACGCACACAAACACGTGGCCCTCGATCGGCTGGTCGCACAGCGCCAGACCGCCTTGCACGCACTTGAATCCTGCGACGGTCTGGTCGACGTGAAGACGGTTGTCGCGAAGCGCGCGCGCGGACCAGTCCTCCACGTCCTTGAACGCGCACCGCCCCTGAGCTGGCTTGCGCGTGATCGAGACGCCGTCGAACGACGTCCACAGGTCGCGGACGTCGACGCCCCAAATCGTCGCAAACACCGGACTCATCAGCGCGCGAGCGCGCACGCAGCTCTCCCACCACCCGACGCCGTAGTGCTGGATCAGGCCGCCCGCGTGCTCAGGCCTGTTCTTCGGCGTCCACGTCGTTTTGTCCGCGCGGCGCAGACCGGGCGCGAGCAGTTCGAGGTCGCGCCACAAAAGGTCGTGCAGGTGCGCGGCCTGCTCGCGCGACGCCACGCCGCGCACAACGACGTACCCGTCGCGCTTCAGGCTCGCGAGCATGTCGGCGCGCGTCATGCTTGCGAACTCGATCGTGGCTGGGGCCGCGACCGCGACCGGGACCGGGACGGCCGAGGCGGCCGCATCGTCGAGACGCGCGCGTTTGGCCGACGAGCTCATCTTGGTCTTCTGCGTTGTGATATCGCGCATCCTCGAGACGACACACGACACACTCGAATTGGGTCTGGCAGCACAAAAAACAAAACATGACGAGCACCCCTGTCCCGGTCGCGGACGAGATCGATGTCGTTGTGGACCTGACCAACGAGAAGGAGCCTCCCGTTCTCGCTCCTCGTCTTGCGGCGGCGACCTCGTGTGTCATGAGCCTCGAGCCGTTTTACGATCCTGTCGTCGCGAGCGACGGACACACGTACGAGCGCGGCCAAATCGAGGAGTGGTTCAAGCGCAGCAGGCAGTCGCCGCGCACGGGCAAGAACCTCACCGACCTGACGCTCACGCCGAACTGGGCCATGCGCGAGGTCATGGAGGCGCTCGGGTACCAAGTCGCGTCGGTCGCGGACCTCCCTCCGCGACGTCTCACAATCTCCGAGACGCAAGCGCGCGCGAACCGAGCCGCCGCGCGCGCCAACGCCAAGCGCAAGCGTTGATTGTGCGTGTGCGTGTGCGTGTGCGGCGGCGACGTAAGCGAACGGGACGACCCGTATTCCTCAGTGTTCCGAGGTTGCGGAATCGGAGCAACCCAGCGTGAAAACACAACACAAGAGCCGCGAGACAAGACGACATGAGCTCGGCTCCCTCGAAGCGCGCGCGTGTCCAGGACGCGGACGCGCATGCGCATGTCCAGGTCGCGGATGAGGACGACGACAAGGACACGCCTGCCTCCGAGCTGAGCCCGGACGCGCTCGAGCGCATTCAGCGTAAGAATGCGCGCGCGGATTTCTTCGAGAGCATTCTCGAGCAGTACTCGATGCGTTACGCTATGGGCGAGATCTTTCACGATTCCGCGTTCCATTTCCATTTGTGCGACAAGGAGAGTGTGACCAACACGCTCGCGAATCTGGTGAAATGTCTCGAGCTCGCCATGCAGCGGACCAAGAAGGGCGGCGACATCGACGACGACATCGACGACGACAAGGAGATCATCAACCAGACGCACGCGGCTGTGCAGAGCCTCGTCGACATTGTACGCGCGATGGACACCATCCGTGGCTCCGGCGTGCGCGAAGTGCCAAAGGGCGTGACCTCTTTCGTCGATCTGCTGCACGAGCTGCAGGGGCTCGGAATCAAGAACAGGTACAAGACGGAGGAGGAGGAGAAACAAGATGTCGAGAACTTTGAGGACGCCGGCGCCGAGATGCACACGACGGTCATCGCGACGGCGGCCGCGCACGCCGCGTGGCACGTGCGCAATTTGATGCGGTTCATCCCGCCGACCGAAAACGCTTCGTAAGCAGTGCGTTGTGCGGTTGGGAAGAGGAGACGTTGTCTGTCGATGAACAGAACACGAGGTTTGTTCATGCAGCAGAACAAACGCGCGTGTGCGCGCATGCGCGAGTTGTTCCGAGAGGTGAGCGAGTGATCCATTTTGTTTCGATGGCGGTGACGCGGCGCCGCACACACTTAAGCCGCTCTCTCTCTCTCCACCACACACACACACACACACACACCATCAGCGCATGTGAGGGGGGTACGGTTCGAGGCCGTGCAGCCACATCTGCTCGAGCGTCAGCTCAGCGGGTGGGAGCGGATCGGGCGCGTACTGCGTCGGGCCGTACTTGCGCGGGATGCGCGGAAACGCCCGCGTCGGGTTGTACGAGTGCTTGCCGGTGATGTTATTGGCGTAGCACTCGCGGCGAAACGCCACCTCGTCGTCGTGGTTCTTCGTTCCAACCGCGGGCGCGGGACCCATGCAAATGAGCGACTGCAGGCGCTCGGCACCTTGCGGCGCGGTCGCACACCACCCCGAGTTCGAGTGGACCGTGCGGCTGTCCCAAAGGACCATGTCGCCGCGGTTGAGCGATACGCGGACCGGAGCCAGTCCTTTCGATTTGAGAAACTGCATCTGCGCGTCGGTGAGCTCCATCCAGTGCACCTTGCGCGTGTCGCCCATCGCCAGAAGCTCGGCGTGCCAAAGGTGCGATCCGGGCACGCACACAAAAACGTGTCCGTCCTCGGGCTGCGCCGTGAGCGCCACGCCGCTCTGGTAGCACAGGTGCACCGACGTGCGGGTCTGGTCCGAGTGCAGTTTCCCACCGTCGAACTTGTGCGCCTCCCAGTCCGCGAGGTCCTTGTAGGCGCAGAACCGATCCTTGGGGCGCTTCGAGATCGAGAAACCGCCAAACGACGTCCACAGACGTTCCGTCCCGTAGATGCTCGCGAACACGCCCTTGATCCGGTCGCGAACGTACACGTCGGACTTGTTCCAGCCCACGCCGTAGAACTGCACGAGACCCTTCGTGAGCCCGCCCGTGAGCTGCGGAACGTTCTTCGAGTTCCACGCGCTCGGATCGTCGCGGCTGACGTTGGGCGCGAGCTCCTCGAACCAGTCCCACGCGTGGCTGCGAGCCTCGTCGCACTCATGTTCCGTGAGAACCGAACGAATGATCGCGTAACCGTCGCGCTCGAGACGAGCCACGAGCTCCATGTCACGAGGCAGAGGCCCGATCACGGGAGGCACGTCGGCCGTCGAGCGACGAACCACCGCGCGCCTCACGCGCTTCTTGGGCTCGGCCGCGACCGCGACCGGGACCGGGACATCGGCAGGGACCTCCGCGGCGAGAGTTGCGCTCATCTCGGTCTTGCCAGTCTTTCTCGTCTTGTGTTGTGCTGTTCTGTGTCGAGTGCTGTATGTTTAAGTATACAGAACTGTCCCGGGCTTTGTCGGGCGTCGAGACACAACACAACACAAGAGCCGAG
The DNA here is from genome assembly GCA_964581385.1 of uncultured Salinisphaerales bacterium. Taxonomy (GTDB): domain Bacteria; phylum Pseudomonadota; class Gammaproteobacteria; order Nevskiales; family Nevskiaceae; genus CAZOOK01. The sequence goes on along the minus strand of CAZOOK010000047.1, from coordinate 24,725 downwards.
AGACAAGACAAGACAAGACCAACATGAGCGCGTCTCCCTCCTCGAAGCGCGTGCGTGTCCAGGACGAGGCCGAGGCCGCTGTCCCGGTCGCGGTCGACGCCGCTGTCCCGGTCGCGGCCGTGGCCGAGGCCGCTGTCCCGGTCGCGGACACTCCGACCACTGTCCCGATCAAGACGGCGTTCGCGCTTCTTCAGGAACAGAACGCCGAGGAGAAGCGCGCCGAGAACCTTCTTTTGTTGCGCGCGGCGATCCACAATGCGCGCACGAGCACGCACGCGGTGGCGGCGATCTTCAACCGCGACGTGTTCAAGAACCTCGCGCTCCCCGACGACGCGCACGAGATGCTCACGGATCTCGCGACCGCGCTCGAGCTCATGGCGACGCACAGCAAGGCGGGCCTGAACGAGTCGAAGGAGATCCAGGACGCGACGCACAACGCGGCGCTCGCCACGCGCGCGCTCGCGGACTGTTTCCTCGCGACCAACCCTGAGAAGATGGACGCGATCGGGCTCACGGTCAACACGTGGACGGACCTGCTGCACGAGGTGCAGGGCATGGGGATGAAGCTCGCGCCCAACGCCGACCCGCAGCACGCGCTTCTGGCGGGCTTCTTTTACGGAAAGGCGACGAACGCGCTCTGGTGCGTGCAGAACATGAAGCGCGTGGTCGGAGCCGTCGAGATGTGGGGATGAGTGGTGTGTGCGTGCGGGGTGTGTGGATGTGAGCGACGACATAAAACACAGAAAAACGCGACGCGGCACGACGCCGTCATTCCGCCACGGCAACAGCCGCACACTCCTCACTCTTTGCAGCAATGGGTGCCTTGGTGATGTAAAAACCCATGCGAATGACGTTGGGCTTCTCAAACAGCTCGAGGTCGACGTTCTTTGTGTCGATGCTCGACGCGAGCATGCTCCTCAGCACGACGACGTCGTCCTCACAAAAACAATATTCGTGACGGTCGAACCCGCACGCCGTTCCGATTCGACCTTCATTGTCCGCGTTGCGCACACCCAGCACCGAGTTGCGCTCGCGCAACGTGTCGGCGATCGCCTCGAGAAACACGTCACGCACGACGCTCAGTGCGTCGTCGCGCGTGCGTGTGTGCGCATGAGTGCGCTCCATCGTCGTGATGCGATGCGTGTTGACGTGTGATGCGCGTCACACACACACACACACGTGTGATGGTCGAGATCAGTTGTGATGGCGCATCCTCGCCGCCCACTCTGCAACCGACTCCATCGTCCCGACAATCTCGACGGCCGCGTCGCAGCGCATTCGGTCGAGGCACGCGGTGCAGAGGCACGACGTCCACAGCTCGCGCACGCCGCGGCGCTTGTGATCCACGAAGAACAACGCGCTCCTCTGTTTCGTCGCGCCGCACTGCGAACACGTTGTTGGGACTCTGGCAACGGCTGCGACAGAGGCCATGGCGCGTCTTGCGTTGTGAGCCGATTCAACTCACAAACGCATCGCCGCACGCACCACGGCCGACGTCGACTTGAGCGTGTCGCTCGCAAACGCGGCGAACTCGCGCGCGAGCGCGCGTCCGATCTCCGACTCGCGGTCGGTCGTGTCCAGCCCGAGCGCGCGCGCTTCGGTCACGGCGAGCTTGGCGACCGCGAGCGCCTCGGCGCGCATCTCCATCATCGAGCGCGCGAACGCAAACGGGTCGGCGTTGTTCTCGTCCTCCTCCACGACGTCCTCCTCCTCGTCCACGTCCTCGTCCACGTCCTCGTCCTCCTCCTCCTCGTCGTCCTCGTCGTCCTCGTCGCCGACGTCGCAGGTGAGTTCGCCCTCGGGGTACTCGCCGTCCTCGTCGTAGCGGCGCTCGGAGAAGCTCGCGGCCTCTCGCGCGGCTTGGCGCGGGCCGATTTCAGCGTAGTACGCAGCGCGCCCGCGCTCGCTGGCGCTGAGCGTCTTGGCGTTCAGGAGCACGCGGCGACGCTTCACCCTTTCGTCGTGCGACGAGGTCGCGTTGACCGCCGCGTCCTTCTCGTCCGCGACCGGGACGCCGGCGTTGGGGCTGGTCGTGGTCGTCATTTTGTCTTGTCTCGTCGCGCGCTGTGTTGTGTTGTGTTGTGCTGATCGCCGAACGAATGTACAGTACATCAAACGCTCACGCCCACACACACACGCTCACGCCCAGACACACACAACCAAACTCCTCGTCGAGAACGATACATGTCGTCCGTCGGCGGCGACGCGCCCGTCCCGGTCCCTGTCCCGGTCACGGCCCCGATTGTGCTCCCACACGCGCTGCTCTCGGCGCTGACGTGTCCCGGAACTCTTTCTGTGTTTTAGGATCCGGTCGTGGCGTGTGATGGGCACACGTACGAGCGCGCATTCATCAAGAAGTGGTTTACGATGAGCCGACAGTCGCCATTGACGAAGCGCGACCTCGCCGACCTCACGCTACGTCCGAACTGGGCCGTGCGCAAGATGCTCGAGTCTCTCGGGTTTCCAGTCGCGCACGTCGAGGCCAACGCCGCCGAGCGCGACACGAACAACGACCTCGTCGCGGAACTTTACGCCGCGAACGAGGAACTTTACGACACGAACGCCGGTTTGGCCGAGCGCGTCGATGAACTGACGGACGAACTCGACACGGCGTACGAGACGCTCAAGCAGTCGCGCGAGACGCACAAAAGATCGTTCGATTCGATGTGTGACAACGTCAAGTACTGGCAGAACGAAGCACACACCGCACGCGCTCAAGCGGCGAGGTACGAGCCAACCAATCGGCCTACCGTACCGCTCTTCGGATCCATCCTAAACCAGCCGTGCTTCCCAAGTGCGTGGTCGGCGACGTCGTGACTTGAATCGAGCGCACGTTACGCTACTTCACCCTCTGCGCGGGTGACGAAACGGTCGCACGTCCATCAGCATCGCACCAAATCCGAGGCACATGCACACGCACAGGCACGTGCACGACACCATGATGGTCATCTCGGTGATCAAGCGCACGCGGTTGTGCGCGCTCACCAGCCAATCGTCCGGCGTCATGTTGGTCGAGTTGAGTTGTGCTGTCGACAATCAATTAACAAAACGACATCACGCGCGGCCTCTTGATCGACAAGGTGCAGGAGTACAGCGACCGCGGCGTGACCTTTCTTCCGCTCGTGGACGTGCAACCGCGTCGCAAGAAGGCGTGGAACGCCACGAGCAGCGTCGTGTTGCACTTTATCGAAGACGACTTTGACAGCAGAGACGCGTGGGCGGAGGAGGAGGAGAGGCGCAAGGCCAAGTACGCGCGCACGTCTGCGCGCACGACCACGACCGCGGACGACGAGAACGAGAGCGAGAGCGAGAGCGACGGCGGCAAGCGCGGCCGCTGCTGTTGTGGAGCCGCCGCCGCATTCGCCGCCGCTGACAGCAACGACGACGACGACAACGACGAGACGGAGGAAGAGCACGAGGGAAAGGACAAGGACGATGTCAAGGACGATGTCAAGGACAAGGACGATGTCAAGGACGAGGTCAAGGACAAGGAGAAGGAGAAGGACTCGGATGCTGCGATGGCGGACACGGCGACCGCACTCGACGAGGCGCTCACGGCGCTCAGAACGTCGGCTGCCGCAACGACGGCGTCTGCACAAGGTCTCGTCGGATTGGCGGATTGCATCGGAAAAACGACGACGGCGCTCTCCAAGGCCTACACGCCGCAAAGGCTGCAGGCGTGAAGGTCAAGCAAGGGAAACTCGACTGCGCCGCCGGCGACGAGTAGGGCGGAAGAACGGTGTGTGTGTGTGCGCGGGAGAGGTGCGAGACGAGACGAGCCAAGATGAGTTACGAAGACGGCTCCTCCTCCTCCTCCACACCCGTGCCACACACCCATGCCGCACGCCCGCCCACCCGCACACGGTTAGTCGCCGTCAGGACGCGGCAGAATCTGTTTCCACGATGGAAGGCTTGCGGTGGCAGCCAGCAGCCCGCCGCGCGCCCCTGGCTCTGTGTGCCAGTTCCACAAACACACGTTTCCGTCTGCGCCCGTCGTCACCAAATCATAGGAGTTGTGCAAAAATGCCAGTCCTACGAATTGCGAGTCATGCTGAATGACGGCCACCAACTCGCCGCGCTCGAGTCGCCAGATACGAACTGTCGCATCCGTGGACGCGGTAGCCACATATGCGTCGTAGTACGAAATCGCTGCAGCGACAATGGTCCCCGTATGTCCAGTGAGAACGTGCACCGTCTCGTTGCGCTTCAGAGACCAGATTCTGGCGGTCCTGTCGCTCGAGCCGCTCACGACCCACTTTTTGTCGCGCGATGTCGCGACGCATTCAACCCCAGATATGTGCCCGCGCAGAAGGCGCTCGTTCATACGGCGCCCGTCGACGTTGAGCATGTACACATCTCCATTTACACAGCCTGTGATGATTTGCTTTGAATCATGCGTGTACTCGGCGCACATGACGTTGCTCGGAAGAGTTCGAAACGTTTCGATGCCAGAAGCGTAAAACGGTCTCCACAAATCGATGTCGCGACGTCCAAAAAGCACGACGCTGCTGCCGTCGGGTGCGATTCGGATCCCACCAGCCCGCACCGACTCAATCGTGCTCTTCTTCATAACAATGGCTCCTGACGGTTCTTCCGCCCAGATCTCGAGGCGGCGATGCTCCGTGCTCACGACGTACACCGGAACGTCGCAAGATCCGGAAAGCTGCGCCATGTTCGGACTTCCAAACACTCCAGAGATCGCTCCTGTCTTAGTGTTGAGGACGACTGCACCAGAATCGTCGGCGACAACGAGACGTTCTCCTTTGCCGTTGATAGTCACGACAGGGTGCGACCCAGAACCTTTCCATCTCGACCACACGGGGCGCTGGATCAACGAAACGCCAGGAGCAGCGCTCGCCATTGTGATGGTTTTGTGCGCGTGTGCGACACGCGGAGATAGACGCATCGAGTTACGTACGACCATTACCGGCCCCAGGCCGTCTGCCTGTTGCAAGCTCGATCACTTTGGTGGCGATCAAGTGATCGCCGTCGCCTCCATACGGTGGGTTGAAGAGTTTCCACCAAGGCGGAAGCCCGGGTACGGCGACGAGAAGATTGGTTTGAGCTTGCACGAGACCGTACCATTCCCACACGTGCACCATACCATCGTACGTAATCGTTGCGAGCCGTGAACCTTCTGGAAAGAACGCGACTGTACGCACCGACGAGTCGTGTTGCAGGACGGCCAGCATAGCGCCAGTCAACAGATTCCAGATTCGTACGGTACAGTCCGACGATGCGGTGGCGACGAGCTGCGAGTCGTGCGAAATGTCGACATAGTGAATCGCTGAAAGCACGCCGTGACCCTCGATAACACGCTCCGACGCGTAGCGTTGCAGAGATACGACTTCAACACCGCCGTCTTCTGGGGTGAGCACCGCCCAGCGCCCATCGCGGGAAATCTCGAGCGAAACGTGGTCCGCGGGGTTCATGCTGCGGCAACGCATGTACTTGACGATTGTTCGACTCTTCATATCGTACAGTTCCAACTTGTTTTGCGCCCGCGCGTCAACCGGAACAGAAGCTGACATCGACATCACTCTTGTTTCTTGACGCCGAGCGATTTGGATTGTGCGTCGAAGCGTTTTGCTTTCGCGTACCTCTCGTCGGCCGCGCGCGCGTCGTCCAATTTCCCGAGACCGACGAGCGCGTCGCGCCCGCGCGCAAACGTCTCGAGCGACCGCAACTTGTCGTCGTCAAAGAACCACAAGAACTCGGCGAATTTGCACAGCGCGTCGGCGTACTCGGCGGGGTACTCGTCCTTGCGCCCCTCGCAAAACGAGACGTACGTCTCGTACTGCTTCGCCTTTTCTTCGTCGCCGCACACCATGTTGAACACGGCGTTGTGGTACAACTCGTCCGACATCGACGACAAATCGCCGCCGAGACGAGAATGCGCGTCGCGCAACAAGATGTCGACAATCTCGTTCGACACATCGACCGCTTCGTTTCTGCGCCCGACGTCGCACAGCGCAGACTCGAGCTTGTGCGCGTAACCTTTCAAGTCGGGCGGTTGCAGATCGCCGCGCTTGGCGAACGAAAACGCGCTCGCGAACGCCGAGACGGCCTCGTCGTGTCGACCGAGACCCCACAGTGCGCACCCGTGCGCTTTGAACACAATCGCCGTCTCGGCGTTGAACACCGTCGTAGTTGTGCTCGACTTGAGAGCTTCATTTCTGCACAACTGCAGAGCTTCAACCGTCAGGTCGAGCGCAAGTGCAAAGTCGGAGCGCCGAATGGCCACTTGTCCAATGTTGCACAGACCGACCACGACCTCCGACGTCCAGTTGTTCTTCTTGGCGATGTCGGTCGAGCGCTGGAAATAATGGACGGCGGTGTCCAATTCGAGCAACTCGATGTGCATGATCCCGATGCGCCCACAAATCCCCATCTCGTCCCACTCGTTCTTGTGAGCGACCGCCAACTCCAACACGCGCTCGTACGCACGCAGAGCGTTTCTGAAGTCTTTGTCGACGGCGCACAAATCGCCTTTGTACAGTAGTGGCACGACCATCTTCTTGTACTCGGGCGCGTTCTTCATGCGCGGCGCTTGTGCAAATTGCGGGTTGGACCGCGAACGCGCACCCATGATCTTCGACTCGACCTCGTCAGCATCAGCGCTCGCGTTGACGCCGGTGATGTTGCCCATTGTTGTTGCAAAATCGATCAGAGCGTTGCGTTGTGAACGCCACAGTCGATTGTTTGTTGTGCGATGAACGCGTCGGAACAAGTCGCCTGCGTGCGGTTGCTCGCGCGGATCGCACGCGCGCGCAGGCGCGAGCGCGCTTCAGGAACGTCGACGCGCGTCGCGTGGAGGATCGACGTCGAATCAAACGCCGTCGCGCTCGAGCTCGTCGAGGTCGCGCGTGCGTTCGGGTTCGAGTCCGTCAGCACGGGGCCTGCGCTCATCCACGACGTGGTGTACACCGTCCTTTACTTTTACGCGTGCGCGCTCGACGACGAGCCCGTTTTGGCGCCATGCCCGGACAACGGCGGGCTCGAGCGCGCGCTCGCGGACCTCGGCGACATGGCGGGCGGCCAACAAACGGACTACATCGCCGTGGCTTGCAACGAAGAGATGCAGGTCGAGCTCGTTCAGCGCGGGTGGGTGCTCGACGGCGTCGAGTTGGAGTGCAGCGCGTCCGTCGTGCACGGACGCATGTGCGTGCACCAGGCGCGCTACGCGAGATTTTTGTCGCCGTGGCGCGCGTCGGCGCTCACATCGGCCATTCCGACCGCGTAACGCAACGCACCACAACTCATCTCGCGCAAAGACAATGTCGACCGACACGCTCGTGAAACGCGACACCGACGGCAACGCCGACACCGGCGACGAGGCGCCGCGCCTCGTTGCGGTGCCGTATGCAAACAACTTTCCCGTCCAGTTCACTACTCACGTTCTCGAGTGTCTCATGAAAGGCGATCGTGAGTGTCTCGCGGCTCTTTTTCACACCGCGCGACGCAACGGGCTCGAGCAGATGCTCGATCAAGAGTTCAACGACACGACGTGGTGGTCGCGCATCGAGACATGGTGCATATGGATGACCGTGTCGTCCGCGCTTACCGCGTGCGCCCTCGTCATTGTGTTCTGTGTGGCGTGCGACGGCGACGTTCCAAAGCGCGCCAACGACCCGCTCAATTGCTACGCGACGCGAATTGGTGGAACGAGTCTGCTCTTCTCGGCGCTCGTCTTCGGCTCGGCTTGGTTCGTTGCCAGCGGCTGGGCGCGCGACGAGCGCAACGAGCACGAGCGTCGCAAGAGGGTCAAGCTCGCTCGCGAGTACAAATACGACCATGCGAAGTTTTGTGCTGCGTTTGGGTGGACGGAGTGAATGTCGATTCACTCGAGCTCAGCACGACCGACTCACAACGCAACGCGCTCGTACACACGATGTCGATCGTCACGACGTTGAACAACGATTTGTACGGATGGACGTCGAGGCTGACGGACGAGACGCTCGAGGCGCTCGCGCGCAACGACACGTCGTACTTTCAAAGGCTTTTGGACGAGTCGAGGAAGCGGCAGCGCGACCGCGTGTTTCAGCGCGAAGAACTGCGCATTCAGCGCCGAACAGTTCGACCGGCGGTGTGCGCCTTTTTGTTCGGGTTCGTTCCGCTCCTCGTGCTCATCATTTTGATCGCTGCCGGCGTACCGATCCCGCTGATCCCTAAGGAAGGATTCGCACACGTGTTCATGTTCGGTACTCTGTACGTGGTGTTTGCGGTTCTTTTCGTGTGGATCGTCGTGTTTTGCAGGCGTGCGAGAGCGGACGCGTCGGCAGAGATCGAGGCGCTGCGTGAGCGCCGCGCAAAGGACGAGAGCGTCATCTGAATGTTCTCACACGTCAACGAGCGCAGAGACCGCGAGTTGAGTCGCACTGCTCCCTCGCCATCCGCGTCCCGGTCGATGATGTTTCTCGCTTTTGTATTCTCTCTCGCCATGTCGGCTGTGTCGACGCGCGTGTCTGCGTCGCCAGTGCGCGTGCTCCTTTTCGAGACTCTCAGCGGGCAAGACACGGGCGCGTACGCGTCCGCGTGGGGTGGGCCAGACGCCTACTGCCAGGCGCTGACGTCGAACAACCTCGGGTTCGCGTCGCTGGGGTGCCAGACGACGTGGGCGATGGCCGCCACACAGGCCCGGCCCTGCATCTCCACGGTGCCCGGACAGTTCGGGTTCTCTGCCTCGACGCCGGTCTTCGCGCGCAACACGAACAGCGGCAACTTCGTGCGCGTTGCGCCCACGTGGACGAACTTCCTGGCCACGGGCGGCGACTTCTCGCGATCGGAGATGAAGGAGCTGTACACGTGGACGGGCATCACCGCGACGGGGTGTGGGACGAGCTCCTCCACGTGTTCGTGGTGGACGTCGGCCTCCGGATCCGCGACGGGGTACTTCACCATCCTCGGGCACTACCACGCGACGTTCTCGTCCTACGGAGACACGGCGACGTGCAGCAGCGCGCTCAAGTTCGTGTGCGGATGCCGCGTGACGGCGCCGCCCACGTCACCCACCCCGCTCCCAACGGCGACGCCGACCAAGCTTCCGTCGGCGTCGAGCGGCAGCGCATTCAACGTCAACTCCACGTCGAACGCTCCTAGTTCGGCAACGCGTCCGTGCATCAGCGCGCTCGCTCTCGCCGTCGTCGTCGCAGTCGCCGCTCTGCTATGATTCAAAGAGTGCGACACTCTGAAAAGATCTCGTGTGTGCGTGTGTGTGTGTGTGTGTGAACAAATGCGTCGAGCGACGGTCGCGCTGTTCGCGCTGGTCGCGTCGATTGAACCGGTCGGCGCGTCAACGATTATCCGTCTGTTCACAGCTCCGCTTTACGGCTCGTCGAACGTCGACGCAAACTGTTTGGCGTACTGGTCCGTGCAGTTCTCGTCGTTGTACACGTGCAGCGCAGCATGGGCACTTGCCGCCGAATCGACGTCGCCGGGGTACTGTCTCTCGCTCGCGCAAAATCGTGCTGGGTCTGTGACGTTCTCTCCGACGACGACGGTGTATTCAGGCATGTCCGGGTTCACGTCTGTTTCGCTCGGGAGCTGGGCCGCTCTTTGGGGTCTCAATTTCCCGACTGGCGGCGGGATGGCTGGAAACGTGTGGACTGGCGTCAGCGCGTTCTCGTGCTTGCAGTCCGGGGCGACGTGTTCGGATTGGTCTCAAACAGTGGCACCGTTCACGACTGGCGTGTACGGCGTGTTGACCCCAACACCGAGCCCGACTCCTTGGTTCAGCAGATCGACCGATTCGTGCTCGACGGCAGGGGCGACCAGCTTCTTGTGCGCGTGTTTGTCCGCCACGACTCCGAGCCCGACTGTTCCAACGCAGAGCCCAACCACGTCGTCGCCAACGACGTCGTCGCCGACGAGCGCGTCGCCGTCCAAATCGCCATCGCAAAGCCCGACCACGTCGAAACCGTCGCGCTCGCCGTCTCACGCGCCTTCGCGCTCGCCGAGCAAAAAACCAACCAAAAAGCCCACGAGAAAACCGACCAATTTTCCGTCGCGCGCCCCGACGTTCCGCCAACCCTCGGCGTCGCCGACTCTCCCCACGCACGCGCCGACCGCGCCCACGTTTGTTCTGCGCAGCAAGTGCGGCGTCGGGTTTTGTCAATCGCAAAACTCCACGTCGTGTGTGCGCGGCGACGAACCGTCGTGCGCGTGCGTCCCGTCGCAGCGCGGCGTGTATTGTCTCGAGTGCTCGTTCTCGGGGTACCTCGACTCGTCGTCGCAGTGCGTGTGTTACGGGCGCGACCAAGACCCCAACTACTTTCCCGCGCCGTGCACGCCGATCGTCCAGACGAGCAAAACGATCGCGACGACCAAGATCTCGACGCAGTCGACGTGCGACTGTTTCTTCTCGCGCACGAAAGGCATGTACCGCAGCCTCGTCGAGCCGAACACCACGAAAATGGGCGACCCGTCACCGCCCGTGTGCGACGCGTGTTTTTCTGACGGCATCGGGCCTTTGCCCGGCACGGTCGTCGACGTCGTCGCGCAGCACGCGCCGCTCGTGTGCACGCAGTACGGCGGCCCCGACCCGGCGCTCGTGCTCGCGGCGGTCAACGCGACGGGGCTCACGCTCACCGACGCGCGCAAATGGACGTCGTGCTCTGGTCACGGAGCGTGGGACGACGCGACGCACCGGTGTTTGTGCAACGCGCAGTGGACGATTCGGCCATCGCCCAACGCGGGGTTCACCGGCGAGACGGCGGCGACGTGCGACTCGTGCGCGCCGCAATGGGGTCCGCCAGCTCAGTGTCTCGTGCCGTGGGTGCTCGACCCGCTCACGGGTGAGGCGGCCGAGTGCGGCGGACACGGGTCGTGGTCGCCGCAAGACCGAGTGTGCGCGTGTTTCGGCAACTCGACCGCCGGCAACTGGCAGCTCGCGACGGTCCCGGCACCCGCGACGGTGTGGGTGTTTTCCGAGCCGGACGGCAGCAAGCTCACCGACATCACGATCACGAGCTACCAGCAAGCGTGCACGGCGTGCGTGTCTGGGTTCGACCGCGACTCGGGGTGCACCGTCTTGAGCGTGTAGGGCCCGTGTGTGTGTGTATGTCTGTCGGTTACGAACGACGAGAAAAAAACAAAGATGAACCTCGATTCAAATCAGCACGCGTTGCTTCCGTTCAACGACCCCGACGTTTCGTTTGAGGAATTGAACCGTGTCCATACAGGCGGGGCATACGCGCTCTTTGCGCGCCGCCGCGCACGCGACATTCAGAAATGGTCGGTCGACGAGCGCAACAAGTTTTTGCGCGACGCGCGTGCGTACATCGAAACGCGGAAGGCGTTTTTTTCGAGCGTGCTGAACGGCCCAGTTCAGATTTCGGAGATGAATGACGTCGAGTACGAAGCTCTGTGTGAACGGTTGAAGGACACACACGCATTGAGCGCGACGAATTTCCGCGACTTGCACGAGGACGAGCGCGAGTTTTACCCGATATTCGTCGCACAGAGTTTTCGTCGACAGCTGTATGCGACGGATTACGGTCCGGCGCCTCATATCAAAGTTCAAGCCTCGATCATAAGGCTGTTCCGCGACATCCCTCAAGCCGAATTTTGGGGGCCAATATTTCTCCAATTTAACTGGTCGTTTATGAAATTAATGTTCGGCGCATTCGAGCTCCGTTGGAGCGACTCGTCGTGGTACAGCCCGGAGTGGAACATGCTCACCGGGCGCCTGTACGCAATATATGCCTTGGAGTCGTACGACGACCTCTCACATTTCAACACCTTTTGGTACCGACACATGTACTACGAGACCATTGCTGCTGAGTTCATGTGTCGCGACCCGCATGGGTACGGCCAAATGTTGTGGTCGTTGCTTACAGAACATTTTCCAGAATACAAGGACGTTCAAGCCCAGATGGTCGTGTCGAGCATGTCGTACGACGCCCAAATCTCCGATCTCGAGTTTGCGTATGAAATCATGGGCAAGCCAGGTCTTCGTTGTCGTAATGGTCATAATGCTACAACAGGTTGGGGTCGCGAATATGAATATGACCTCAAAGAACGGTTTTACAAGATGTCCGGCGAAACAGCCGAGTGGTTGTACGTGCGTTTCGGCGTCGATGCGCGCACGTGGACCCACGGCAGCATGTACATGTCTATGTGCATCTTCGAACACCGATTTGGACGCCCGTCGCTCTTTGACGCCGCGCCGCTCGTGTCTGGCACGTTTCGCTTGCGCGATGGACGCAGGGGGCGTGCGTACGACAACGTCGATGCGCGCGTGGTTCAAATGCTCACTGGGACGCAAGCGAGCGCGCAGACCGGTCTGCGGGCCGCGCTCGGCAACCCGGCGTTTGCGTTGTTTCTCAAACGCAAGAGAGAGACGGAAGAAGAGCAGTGAATTACCTACCAAAGCGCGGCGACGAGCATCACCGCACCCGCAACACCAAACACGAGCGCAAAGCACACGGCCGTGCGCACAGCCGCCGCACGCCGCGCGGCGTTGGGGTTCGCCTCGTGGTGCGGGTCCAGGACAAACGCAGGTGGCGGCGTTGGAGCATTGGACTCGACATCCGCGAGCATCGTCCGTGCTTCACACTGCAACACAGTTGTGGTATGAACCGAGACAGTGACAGCGGGTTGCAGTTGCTGGTATTTGAACACGACGGGCGGATCGTCGCGCTTTACGTCGAGCCCGACTTCATGCGCACGTGCGAAGGCGCACGGTGGCTCGTGAACCGCTTGGCGCGCATCGCACGCGAGATGGACGACGAGCCGCCGCTTCCGCCGTTGTGTTACTCGTCCGACTCTTGAATATACACTGTGTACGCCGGTCGTACGAAAAAATCGAGCGTCACGGCAAACGCTGCGACGAGCGAACACGCACGTGCCACCACGAGCCAGAACGTTGCAGCCGTGTCTGTCGACGCAATCATGTTAAACTCGTACGCGATCGCCGCGGTGTGCATCAGAATGGAACGAACTTCGAGCACCACGCGAAGAGCGCGGTCGACGGCTGCGCCGCAACGTCCGATTTTGATCCAAAGCAAGACCCGCCATCGAAGCAGAGTCGGGTTGTGCACATGATCTGTCATCGGCTCGCGTTGCGGTGTGAACTCACACTTGATTGACCGACAGATGTCGAGCACCGCTGCGGCGTTTGTGCGCGCGGCGTTCGGGTCGATCTCCGATCTCCTTTTCGACGAGGATTTGTCGGACGATCTTGGCGGGTACGGTCCTACGCCCGACAAGCAAACATTTGAGAAATGGGCAAAGGAGACGCAAGAACCGTCGTTTGTCGACGCGATCGAGCGCGACGACGTCGAACCTGTGCGCGCGTGGTTGCTCGACGGCATGCGCGAGTGTCCATTCAAACTCGGGTTTTACTTTTTTGTTCCGTTTCGTGCGTTGCGTTTGGGACCAAACCTCACGGCGTACATCGACCACGTCAACAACCAACAAGGCGTCGAGGGCATCCACGCGAACCACCACCGCGCGTTGTACCGGGCCGTCAAACGGAAAGCGAGACACACGTTCGACGGTTTCGACGAGCGATTCAAACGGTTCGCCGTGCACGTCGCCGTGGCGTTCACCGCCTCTCAAGATGAACACAACGGGTACACCGTACGCGAACGTTGGTACTTGGACGACGCGGTTCCAGTGTTTCACGCGTGGCTCAACGCAGAGTGCGTGCGACTGGGGCGCGCGCTAGCTCTTTACGAGTCATGGTTGCCTGTTCATCGTTCTCGCGTGATCGAGCTCGTAAAGGTACCATAGGAGACGCACAAACACGACGCCCGTCGTGACAAACACGCACGTCTGGGTGAACGTGTCAAAGTCAGATTTGTTCGACGAGCACCGCGTCGCGACGAGGCACGCAAACACGTACACGCCGACTGTGCTCGCGGCGTCGAGCAACATGCTCGCTGTTTCGAGCTGAAATCCGTGTTCGGGCTTGACAAGCACGCGTGCGACGATGAACGACATCGACGAGACCCACATCGCCACAAACGGCTCAATATCGCGACCGTCGCGCACGGCGCAACGCGACTCGGGCGCGCCGAGTTGTTCAGACGTGAGAAGGAACAGACACGTTGTCCCGGCGCATGTCATGCACATGCACACGACACGAACGAGTTGGTCGAGCGCGGTCACGAAGACGCGCTCGCACACGTGCCCCGTTTCACGCATCGTCGCGCTCTCGATCATTCTCTTGCTCGTATGGCTGTTGATGTGTGTCGTCGTCGTCGACGCGCTTCGCGAGCCAGTACTCGAGCCGCGCGCGTTCGCGCGCGAGCCAAATCGTGTGCCGCTTCGTTCGGTGCCGCTTCAGCCACTGCACTCGGGTGACGTGCATGTCGGGCGTGCGCACGACGTCGGGCGGCTCGTCGAGCGGTTGTGCAACCTCGGGCGACGACGCCGCGACGAGCGCGCGCAATTCGTCGACTCTCTGCGCGAGTCGCCGCCGTGCTTCGGCACGCTTCTTGTACCGCTCGCGCTGGTACGACGCCGTGCTCTTCCACGGTCGAACGCTCATCGTCGACGCCAATGGAGTGTGTTCACGCGCTTCCTCCACTCGACCCGCCTCCGCCACCGCTTCCGCCGCCAATGAGAAACTGCTTGGTCGGGCCACTCGGTCGCGTTGCGGTGCGCTCTTGCAGCACGCGTCTCGTGTTGGTGGCGGTGTCAATGTGAAGCCCGCGCGCGCGTCGCGCGCGGTTGTACGCGCTCTTGAGCTCGTCGACGTCGGCGTCGCCGCACGCGCCCGACTCTTCGATTTGCTCGGCGGTCCAGCGCCCGAGCTCGGCGAGGCCCTCACGCATCGATCGGCGCGCGTCGTCCTCGTTGTCGAGGAGCGCCATGATCTCGGCGTGCTTGCACTGCGCTGCTCCGAGCCGGATCGACGACTCGGGCCTAGGGTTGAGCGCGTGGTCGAGCGCGCACGCCGAGACGTACTCGGAGAACAGAGCAGCGCGTTCGGCACACCTGACGTTTGGCTTCTTGTTCTTGTCAAACGCGAGGTACGCGTTCATGACGGCCATGTTGTAGTACGCGGCCTCGAGACGAGCCGAAAGAGGGCTTCCGCGCAACGCGTCGAATGCCTTGTCGACGTACTCGATCGCGCTCGCTGATTGGCGCATCATCGCAAGAACGGTGCCGAGCTTGCTCCAATACGGCTCGAGTTGCGCGGGGTCGGACGTGAACGTCTCGGCGAGGCGAAGCGCCTCGGCGTACGCCCCGCGCGCCTCGTCGAGGAACCCGAGCTCGACGAGGACGTCGCCGCGCACAAAGTACGCGAACACGAAATGCTTCGGCGGCGCATCGGCCGACGTGAAGCACGCGACGGCCTCGCCCGTCATGACGAGCGCCTCGTCGTGGTCGTCGCTCTCGTGGAGCGCGACGGCGAGGTTCATGCACGCGCATCCGCGCTCGAGCGACTCGGGCGCGGTGGTGTCGCGCGCTTGGCGCGCGAACGCGACGGCCTCGGCCGGACGTCCGGCGGCCTGGAGCGTCTCGCCCGCGAGCGTCGCGGCCTGGCGCAGCACGTCGACAAAGGCGTTTTGCGCGGCGATGTCGATGATCGTCGTGCACAGCGCGAGCGCGTCGGAGAAGCGTTTGTCGGCACGCGCGCGCTCGGCGTCGCGCAAGCCCGCGATGAGGACGAGCCGAGCGCTCTCGCGCTTTTGCGCGTCGACCACGGATGGCATGTCGCTCGACATCTTTGTCTTGTCTTTTCTCTCGTTGCGTTGTGTTTTTGTTTCGTCTCCTTCAAGCGACGGCGGCGTCGCACGCAACACCTGTGCGCCCGTCGACGCACTGCACTCGTCCTTTCTGGACGCAGACGCCGAGCCAATCGGCGATGAGCGTGCCGGTGCTGCGCGTGTCTTCGAGCGCCACGAACGAGAGGAAGGCGAGCCCGACCAAAAAGGCGACGACGGCCACACTGAAGAGAAACGCGACGGCCGTGTCGCTGTTCGTCGAGTCATTGGACGCGTTGCGAGCCGTTGCCTACGAACCAATTCATTCCGAACAACACGGCGATCAACGACCCCCACGTCCACGTGACCGCAAACGCCGACATTTTTTTTTCCCAGTGTCTTGTCTTTCCTCTCGTTGCGTTGTGGCGGAAACGGCGACCGCGACGTTGAACGCGTCGTTGCTCCTCATGCGTTTCGCCATTGCTCCGGCAACGAGGGAGTTCGCGACGTCCGGCGCCTCCTTCGCGAGCAGTTCCTTGACGCGCGCCTTCATCTCCGAATCGTTCACCATGGTGTGGTCGTCGAAACTGAGCGCCTGAAACAAGACGCGCATCGCCCCTGGCGACATCTCGTCGAGCAACGCGTTGACGTCGACCGACGCCATGACACGAGTCGCGTTGCGTTGTGGTTTTTTTTCTCGTCTCACAACATCTGGAGCGTCTCACGGTCCTCTTTGCTAATGTTCATGTTGTACCGATGTATGTCCGGAAACACACGGATCAATCGATGCGAGTAGTCGCGCGACTGTTCCGGCAGTGGCTGAGGGAATGGACCAAAACCGTGCTTGAGACACACGTTGCGAAAGACATTCATGGCGTGCGCGTGGTGAACCCCGTCGAGCGGCATGCGTCGCGCGCCGAGCGGGACTTCGCACCCGTCCGACACGAACGCGAAGCTCAACATCAGATTGGTGTCGGCCGGAGAGATCTGTTCGTACTTCTCGATGATCGCGTCGAGGAGAATGTCTTCGTACTTCTTGTAGAGCTTCTTTGTCGCGTCCCTCACATCTCGCTTCCAATTCGCGTCCATCTCGCGCACGCGCGCGGCCGCACGCTTCACAAACTCTCTTCCGTCGAGCATGTCAGCATGTTTGGCCCTCTTTGCCGCGCGCTCGATCTCGATCTCGTTGTCGCTCATGATCGACCGAGAGTTGCGTTGTGTTTGTTTCACAACCCGAGCACCGCGCGGTCCTCCGGTCGTACGTTCTTTGGCGCGACGTACACGACGTTGCGGCGCTCGCCGAGTCCGACGACCGCCTTGAAACCGCGCGCGCTGCACACCTCGCAGAACAGACGTATGGCGGTGCTGCGCGGATAGTGGCCGACGTCGACGCGACGCGACAACACCGTCGTGGTGTCGTTCTTGCGCACGAACGAGAACGCCATGCATAAGTCGTGGTCGTCGAGCGTGACGCCGCGCACGGTCGCCTCCATCTCGTCGACGAGCGCCGCGTCGCACGTCTTTTTGAACCGTTTTTCCATTTCGGCGTCCTCGCGCGCCTCGTCGGAGTTGGGCCCGCGGCCAGCGAGCCAGCGCACGCGGTCCGCGGCGCGCGCGGCAAAGTCAACGCCGTTCATCGGACGGCTCTCCTCCGCAGCCAACGTGCACTGCACGACTTCCGCCAACTCGCGACGACGCTCGACGTCGACGAGTTCGGTTTCAGCCCACTCGCGACGACGCTCGACGTCGACGAGTTCGTCCATCCACTCCACGACCTCGTCGTACGTCCGACCTTGATGCAACGCGGACCGCACTGCGTCTTGCGCGCGCTCGCGTCGCTCTTGCACATGCATGACAACAGCGTTTTCAAAGCCCATGCCGCGAACGAGAAGGTTGAGCTCAGAGTCCGACAACGCGTCGATGAGTTGGTCGAGTTTGGTCGCGTCGCTCGTCGACATTGTCTCGTCGTGTGTCGCGTCTCGTTACGTTGTGAGCGAACACGGTCACAACGCAACCCAACCGAAAAAAAAAATGACGACGGTCGCGCTCGCCGCGGCGGCTGCGATCGACGAGTCGCACCGCTACGCCGTTCTCCGCGCGGTCGACGCGTTCGAGAGCGGCGCCTCGCTTTTGACATACGACACTCGTGTGTTTTGCAAAGCGAGCCACCCCGATGCGCGCACGATCAAGCGCGAGCTAAAGGTTGAACCCGATCTCAATTACGTGTACTGTCGCGTTTTGAGCAGTTTGCTTAGGTTTGCGGGCGCCGAAGACGCGTCGATCGACTCCAAAAGCGCCGACCGCGTCGAGTTCACGTTCTTCGTGCGCAACACGAAGGACGCGCGCGAATACGACTCGCCAGGTGTTGTCACGTCGCGCGCCGCCAACGACGTCGCGCGGATGCTCTCGAAGAAACCAGATCGGTACGAGTGCGTCACGTGGTACCACACAATGACGAACACGTCGAATCTTCTCACGAACTCCGCGTTCAACATGGCCAGTCTGCACATGCGACTGGTCATCGAGCTCGCCCTCCTGGCACACGCGGTTCCGAGCGTCAACCTCACGGCCGAGTTGGACGAAGGTCGCACGGGCGGCATTACGTACGCCGTCACACTCTCGTTGGTGTGGTAATCGTCGATTCAAACTCCGTCTGTCCACGGAGCGTACACGTTTCCGGGAATGATCATGACGAACACGTTTTCGTCGTAGCCCTTCGGATTGACGATCAACCGGCGCTCGCGACACACCGAGCGGAACACGTCCACCGCGTCACTCACCGCCACGTTCTCGTGCTCCATGAATCGATTGGCGCCGTGTGTACTGAAATAATTGGTTTTGCGAGAAAACGAAAAGTGAAGAACGCACGAACCAGATTTCGGAATCTTTTCGTACGCCTCCTTCAGAGCGTCCGTGATCACGTCGTTGTACTTGGTCTCGAGCGCGAGAAGTTTCTCGTTTTTTTTCTTGAAGTTGCGTTCGTACGTTGTCTGCGCCTCGCGCTCGACGTACTCGTACTCGGAGTCTTTCCAAAAATCGTCGCTTCTCGCCGCGTGACACGCGCGCATGCGTTTCGCGACGCGGTGCGCGAACTCTGGTCCCGTCACGGTCGCAAAGTCCACCGGTGGACCCGTCTCGGGCACTGATTTAGGCTCGGGCTCGGGCTCTTCGGGCTCAGACTCTTGAGCGAGCGGCGGCGACGACTGCGCGCGCCGCGCGTGTTGCACAAACTCGTCGAGCGTCGTCGCCCACTCGCGACGCATCATCGCGTCGACGCGCTCGCGCGTCTTGGTCGCATGGGCCCTGACCTGCGAGTGCGTCTTCGAGCGCAAACACGCCGCGTGCTTCGCGTCGATTTGCGTCTTGGCCCATGCGACGAGGTCGACGGTTTCCTTCTCCGACATGGTCGCAACAGCCTCGTTCGCGCGCGCCTTGAACCAAAGGTCGTGCTTGTCGCCCCAGTCAGAGTCGGACACGCCGCACATGCGCAAGAGCTCGCACACGATGTTTGTGCTCAACGACTCGACGAGTTCGGTCTTGCGACGCTCCGCCTCGCTCTTGCGACGTTCCGCCTCGCTCTTGGCGCGACCGGCGGCATCTGCGTCCTTCTTCATCTCGTCGCGGATCTTCGTCACGCGCGCATCGGCCGACTCCGCGCCGAGCCACCCGAGCTCGATCGTGACAAACGCCTTGGCGTTGACGTGCGTTCGCGGCGCACCGATGTAGTCGACGTGCCGTTGAATCTCGTCGGGCGTCATCTCATCGACGAGCTCCTCGGCGTGCCTCTTGTCGTTGTCCCTCGCGCAAAGCACGTGCCTCATCTTCTCCTCGACCGCGAGCCCAACATCGGTCACGCGGTTGTTCTCGTAACGCAACGAACGAACCACGTTGCTCTGAACGAGGAGCGCGCGCGCGACCAAATCGTGCGCGAGGATCTGGTCGTCCATCGCGTCGAGTTTGGACGCGACGTACTCGACGCCGGCCAGACACAATTCGGGTGAGCCATCAACCATCTCGGCGAGGTACGAGTACGCGACGCGGTCGAACCATTTGATAAAGTTGACCCACGACGCGCGCCGTTGCGATTGCGGCTGCAGCTGCGACACCGACATTTGTCGCACGCGATGCGTTGTGTCTGCACACATCGCAATCATGTCGCTCGCCGGGACGCCGTGTCTCGTTGTCACACCCGCGATCGAACCGAGCGTCGTCGTGAACGAGATTGTCGTGCGGTTCGCGCTCGCACCGGCGTTGAAGGCGGAGAACGGCGACGGCGCGCACGGGCGTGGGCGCGAGCGCGAGACGTGGTTTCACGTGCGAAGCGACTACACGTACGTCGACATCGATCGCGTGGCGCGTGCGGTATACGACGCGGGGTTCGCGGTCGGATTCTCACACGGAGGCGTCGCCACGCCAATCAGCGCGATGCGCGTGCGCGCGCCGCCCGAGTTCGTCGGTTGCAAGATCGACGCGCCCCTTCCGCCGCAATTCGCGTGGGCCGCGCCGGCGCGCGTGTGGACGATGAACGACCTCGTGGGCGGCGACGACGCAGCGAGCGATCTTCGTCGGCGTCGGACCGATGCGTTCAACGACCATCGCGATTGCGGCTACGCCGAGACGATTTACACGCGCCACGTGTGGCCGCACGTCAAGCTCGTCGAGAGCGCGTTCCACGCGATGGTCGCGAGCGACCGCAACACGATCTTGTTCGACGTCGACCACGACCGCTTCTTCTGGATCGCGCTGCAGCGCCACGTCGCCGCCGAGTTTCGAAACCTCGACCATGTGTGGGAACCGCATGCGCACAAGACGTGGTGGTGGACGCCGACCGTCGCGATGGAGAGGGCAAAGGAAGAGAGCGTGTGACGTGTGAGATGCCCTCGCGCGTTGCGACGAAGCACAACGCAAAAGGTCTCGGTCTCGACATTGTCTCTTACGCTCAGATGTCCTCCGCCACCGCCGCCGCGTCCGCGTCCGCGCCCGCTGTCCCGCCCGTTGTTGGACCTCTCGCGCTCGAAGGCCACGAAAACCTCGTCGTCGAGTCCGACACGCCGGTGTCGGTCGTTCTGCAGGAGGTCATGGTGCGGTTCGCACTCCTACCCGACACCAAGGCCGCCATCGTGTATCACATGAACGAACGCGCCACGACGTTCGACTGTTCCTTCAAGAACGGAATCAACGAAATGGTCGCACGGGCGCTGTACGACGCGGGGTTCGCCGTCTCGTTCGCGTGCGGTGGAATGGCGTCTCCCATCCGCAGCATGACTGTTTGCGCGCCGCCGGCGTTCGTCCCCGCCAGTCCTCCCACGCCCAATGTGTGGACCATGGACGATCTCGTTGGTGGAGAACAGGAGGCTATGAAGCTCCGCGAGATCCAGCGCGTCGAGTTCGGCAAGATGAAGATGTATGGAGACTGGACCGAGAGGTACCTCGAGCACGTGTGGCCGCACGTGCGCATCTCGGACGCCAAGTTCGACGAACTCGTCCGAACATGCAAGCACACCGTGTTTTACGACGAGTACAGGGATCGGTTTTTCTGGAAGACTCTCCAGCGCCACGTGCTCGCGCGGTTCCGCCTGCGCAGCGTGCACTGGCCGACGCTCAGCGACAACATCGTGCGGTACTCTCCGCGCGTCGAGGCTGATGCGATCGAAGCGGACGCGGAGGCCGCCGCCGGGGCGAAGAAGCGCAGGACGGCGTGAGTGAGTGAGTGAGTCGAGAGTGTGACACACAACGCAACGACGCGACCATGTCGTCCGAACCAGCTCCAGCACCCGCTCCGTCTATCCGGACCGTCATCGAGCGCGCCATTCGCGAGTTTGTCACTCACGTCGATCCGCTCGGAAACCTCTCTGAGGTTCTGTGTTTCAAGCACGAAACCGGGTCTCGGCCGGTCGTGAGAAACATCCACGCTGAATTTGGATTCGAGCACGGCTACTACGCGACGTGGCTCTTTCTGTTTCAAAGCGTCGGTGAGAACAAGGACTGGAGTGCGACGATCGCGAGCGACGGAAGCGCTAGGTTCTCTTGCTTCGTGCGGCCTCGCAAACCCTCGTTGGACGAAGCGTCGGGCGACCACCACAACGCGCACTGGCGGCAACACGCAACGTGGTCGGCAGCGCGCGATGCGCTGAAGACGCTCACGGACAACTCTCCCAGTCGAATGTGTTTCGTCGCCACCGGTCAGAGCAACACGATTCTGCTGCTCTCGGCGTCTCTGTACTCGCAGGTGTGGCTGCAACTCAGTTACTTTGCGATTGCGCGCGCCAAGGTCTCCATCACGGACGAGTCCGACGAAGAGACTACGTCGTACGTCTGCGCAGCGGAGTTGGTCGATGTTGAGAACGGCAACGACGACGACAACGTTGGTTGAAACACAACGCATCGCAATGTCGCGGTCGTCGGTCGAAAAAACAGTCACGAAGCGCGTGCGCGTCGGCGGCGCGGCGGGCGCGGCCGCCGCCGAAAAGTGGGACGAGTTGCCGCGCAACGTGCGCGTCGGCGACATCCCGTTCGACGTCGATCTGCCTGCGAGCACTACGGCCGTGCTACTGTCGCGCGAGCTGTCGGCGCCGGGCGTGTTCATGGTTCGCGTCGCGTACATGGGCTCGTGCCGGATGTCGATCCCGTTCCGGTACACGGAGACGGGTGGATTCATGAGTCTCACACGTTACATTGGGGCGCTCAAGCTCATCACGGACAAGATCGAGAAGCTTTGTGGCCCAAATCGGATCGCGTGGAGCTTCGGCGCCGGTCTCGTGCGTCTCCTTGGCGCGGACGACGTCGTGACGTGCGCCGTCACGAACGACGTGCGCGTCGAGCACGACGAGCTCGGCCCGACCGAGCGCGTCGACGCCACGGCTCCGATCAACTTGCTCGTGTGGGTCGTGAGCTTCCGCGACGGGTCGGAGGTTCGTCGCAAGATCGCGTCGCGCGAGGAGGGAGACAGGGCGACCGCGCGTCTGATGGGGAATCTCGCGGCGCTTGCGCGTCGCGTGAGCGCCGAGCAGCATCAGCGTAGGGAGGTTTGATCACATCACAGCTGAACTCCAATTGCAATGGAGCTCCTCGGAACGTCACACCTTGCCGCGTCCCGAACGACGACGGGGTACAAGCGCACGACGGCCGTGGTGTTCAGCTCGACGCGCGCCGAGCACGACGCGTTCGTCCACGCGATGCGTTCGGCGTTGAAGAGCCTCTTTTGGTTCCACGTCGTCGCGCCCGACGCGTACGCCGACGCGAGCGGGTCGATTCTGCTCGACGCGCCGTGCCACACGCTCGACGACCTCGACCGCGTCCGCGCCAACGTC
Source organism: uncultured Salinisphaerales bacterium (assembly GCA_964581385.1). Lineage (GTDB taxonomy): Bacteria > Pseudomonadota > Gammaproteobacteria > Nevskiales > Nevskiaceae > CAZOOK01. The sequence goes on along the minus strand of CAZOOK010000047.1, from coordinate 1,759 downwards.
GTCTCGCCGCGCTGCCACACCGTGCTGTACGTCGTGAGCGCTGGCGCGCTGATGTCGTCGGCCGAGCGCGCGCCGTGGTCGGAGATTGCGTTCCGCCCGAGCGGAATGATTCTCGCCGATTGGGTCGCGTCGGTGTGCGCCAAGGACCTCGAGTGAGCGCAACCACCCGTTGTTTTGTACATTGCGAGATGTTGGACCCCACACCGCAGCAGCAGCAGCAGACCCTCGCCTCTCTATCTCTCTCTCTCTCTCTCTCCCCCTCCCTCTCTCCCCGTCCCGATGCCGGCCCCGTCCAGGTCGAGGACGCGCAAGCAGGAGCAAGTTCCGCGCCGCAAACGCATGGGCGCGATCATCGCCGCGCGCGAGGCGCGTCTCGCAGTTTTCGCGACGCTGAACGCGGACGAGATCATCGACCTCACTGGCTTGCCGAGCGACGTCGACGACGAGCCCCAGGCGCAAACGCAGACGCAGGCGGACGTGCGTGCGGTGCAACCGCAACAGCCTGAGCCCGTGACGACGGAAGTCGTGCCGACGGTTGCGCCCAAGATCAACGTCAAGGTGGCACCCACCCCGCTCGTGTACAAGCGCACGCTCGAGCAGCTCAGCAACGTCGAGTACTGGCGCGTGATGTTCGGCGAGCGCGACAACCTCAGCGGCATCGACGGCTTCGGGTGGTACACGGACCTGATCCGCGCCAACGCGTGAAGAGAGCGAGAGCGAGCGAGAGCGAGCGAGACCGCGTCGTCCTAACCGAACCATCCGACGAGCGACCTAGCACACTTCAACACATCGCACGCAATGGCGTACACGTGCACGCACGAGTCGGTGTTGCGCACGGCGCGCGTCGTCGGTTGGGAACTCTTCTCGAGCATGTACACGTTCGTGCTGTTTGCGTTCACGCTCGTCGTGCGCGCGTTTGCGGACGACGTCGCCGAGTGCTCGGACTCGGTCGTTCGCATCACTGGCGTTCTCGTCGTCGCATCCATCTCGCTCTACCTCGTCAAAGTCCGCGTGCTCGTCGCGGTGTACGGCGAGTTTCATGGCGGGCTGTGGGCGCAATCCCCGCGCGTCGTGCGCGCGTACAAGGTGGCGCTCGGGTGGAACACGTTCTGCGGCGCGACGTTCATCTTTCTGCCGCTCTTAATGAGAACCAACGGCTGCTTCGTCGCGGTCGACAACCGCACAGGTTTGCTCGTCCCGCTGTACTGCGTCTGGGTCGTGCGGTACTTGTTCGACGCGCGCCACCTCGTGTGGGACGACACGACGACGCCGAGCACCGAGGCAGAGTACGCGCCCGTACCGGCTACCGCCGCGGTCGAGCCGGTGTGAAACCGTCGCAGTAACCGCCTGGCACAATTTCAATTAGAGCAATTAGCACTCCTACCAAATGGGTGACCAGGCGATGCATGGTTTGCGTACGCCCAGACCTGGCGCTGGCGACCAATTGTGTCGCGTGACTTCCGGACAGGGGCGCACTGACCCTCGCCAGCGCCAGGTCTGGGCGTACGCAAACCATGCATCACGTGGTCGCAGGTTTGGTATGTGTGCGCGCCTACGGCCTCCACGTTTGGTTCCGCGCTCAAAGAACGAAACGTCAAAGTCGTAGGCGCGCACGCCGACCAAATGTGCGACCAGGCGATGCATGGTTTGCGTACGCCCAGACCTGGCGCTGGCGACCAATTGTGTCGCGTGACTTCCGGACCGGGGTGGACTGAGACCGCCCAGCGCCAGGTCTGGGCGTACGCAAACCATGCATCAC
>CAZOOK010000046.1:0-38735 GCA_964581385.1 uncultured Salinisphaerales bacterium | reverse complement strand
CAGGGCGGACTGACACCCTCCAGCGCCAGGTCTGGGCGTACGCAAACCATGCATCACGTGGTAGCAGATTTGGTCGGCGTGCGTTCACCCGCAATGTGTTTGGCGCCAAATTTTCAAATTTAAATTTAAATTCGAACGCGGCGGCGCTGCGAAAAAAAAACCACTGCTCTGTCGCATGACCACACCACACCACATCTCATCTCACCGGCGCAGCCGCGACGATGACCGACGCGGCTGTTGCGGACGACGCTCTCGCCGACGTCGTCAAGGCTCTTTTGTTCGCGCTTCCGCCGGCCACGCCGATTCAAATGGCGTTTGAACTCGCGCTCGCCACGCGCCAACCGTTCATCAAGGCCGTGCTGCGCGACACGACCAACGCCATTGCCGAGGCGCTCGCGCGTCGCGCTGCCGACACATCTGTGATGTACGGGGGCGTCACGCACGTCGTCGTGCGCTTCGACAACGCGTTGACCATCAGGTCGACGGGCGACGTTCGCACGCCTCAAGATCTGCGTTTGTGCGTCCTCGCGATCTGCAAACGGTTTGGAATGGACATGACGCGCACGACAGTCGCAATCGCAGACGACGGGCCAGAGGCGACAATCGTGCGCGTCGTCGTTCCTACTTACCCCCCTCCGTGATGCCGCGTGCGTTCGCGATCGCGGTCGCGTTCGCGTTCGTAAATGTGGTCGTCCACGTCGACGTACTCGACGGCGACGTGACGCACGCACGCCACCAACGTCGCGAGCATCGCCTCGACGTAGCGCAGCTCGCGCTCGAGCGCGTCGCTCGCGTTCGCCCCAAACTCGAGCGCGAGCCAGTCGCGGTCGACGCACACCGTTCGTTTCGTCAGAGCAAAGCGCTTCAGACGTTGAACCGCCGTGTCAAAGTGCAGCCTTTCCATGATGGTGTCGCGCGTCGGGTCGACGACCGCCGCGCGCGCGTAGTCGGCGACCGAAATCGTCGCCGCGTCGTTCAAACCGAGCATGCGCAGCGCGTGCACCGCCGCGCGCACGAACCGACACGCCTTCAGAAGCGTGAGCACGGCGTCGCGCGCCTCGACCGTCGTTCTGCGCGCCAAGATCTCGTGCTCGCGCCAGCGGTCGCGGCTCGTTGGAGGTTTTGCGGCTTGCACGTGCGCGTACGACCACGACCCCGAGTCCGACACGAAGCTCGACGCGTAGCGTGCGAGGGTCGTGGCCGCGGTCGCGGCCGCCGACAAAGACGCCGTCAAAACCGACGGCGCCTCGTCTCGCGCGACGAACGGCGCCGACCCGAGCTCGTTCACGCGCTCGATGCGCTGCGCGCGCATGAACAGCTCGCGCAACGACCCGCCGTCTTGCACCGACCGCATCGACACCTCGCACGTGAGCGCTTGGTGCATCTTTTGCAGCGCGTCCTTCATGGTCGTGCGCGCGTACGGCGTGTCGATCTTGCGCACCACGTCGTCGGCGAGAGCCATGAGCGCGAGCGCCACTTCGAGCACGTCGCACAAAAACACGCGCGTCCCGGCGTACTGCGCCGTGTGTTGCGTCGCCGTCAGCAGCGACGCCGTCGTGTGGTCCCACGGATCCATGCGCAGCACGACGCCGTGCTGCTCGGACACGACTTCGAGCGCAGTGCGCAAACGCATCCACGCCGACGACGCGTGCCGCGGCGGCGCGGTGTAGAAATCAAACTCGTCGCGCCGCGCGCTCGGCGGCGGCCGCGTCGCGAGCCGCGGAGCGACGTCCGCCCCCACACCGTTTTCAACGTCCGAGTGCGGCTCTGCCGTCGCGACACCGCCGCCAACGTCGTCGTCGAACTCCGCCCAATCTGCGTCTGCACCGGCGCCATTACCACCGGCGTTGTCGCCGTCGCCGAGCCCAATCCCCAACAGGTCGGCGTCGGCGCGCCGTGCACGACTCATCACGAAATGGATCGCTCGGACGACGCGTCCAACACGTTGCGTCTGTTGCTCGTCGATCCCGCGGCGCGAGGCGCGCCGCCCTTCCCGCTCAATCTTCCCGTGCGGAGCGTGCACCGAATGTCGATGGTCGACCTCGTCGCCGAGATCAGACCGAACGTGTTTCCGGCGGGCGCCGACCTCACGCTCTCGTCGTACTCGCGCGTCGTCGCAACGGTCGGATCGGGCGCTTTAGAGTTTGACGTCGACGCGATCCGCGCAAACACCGAGTACGCGCCGCTCAAGTACGACGTGCCCGCGCGCGAAGTCGAGCTGCACGCCGGTCCGAACTGTTCGCTTGCGCTGTTGCTGCACCGCGACAACCCGCTCAAGTGCTCGCGTAACGGCCGCGCTCTGCTCGACGCCGTCGCCGCAGACGTGCGCGCCGAACTCGCCGCGCGCGGCTTGTCGGCGGAGGTCACGACTTTGTTCCCGCCGTTTGCGCGCGTCGTCGTTCTCGTGCACGCCATGCCGCCGCCCGGAACGCCGTTCCCCGTGTCGCACTTTGTGACGCGCGCAATCCCGGGCGTGCGCGACTCCAAGGCCACCGTCTGGGTCGAAGTCAAGGGGCTGCCGTCGCCGCCGCCTTCGACCATGGACGTCGACATTGGCATTCCAGCGCCCGCATCCGCATCCGCGCCAGAAGCGATGGAGGGCGACGACGACGACGATCTTTAGAGCGGAATAAACGCCGACTCGCGCTCGCGCTCTCGCTCGCGTTCCGATTCGTCTGCGTCTGCCTCGCCATTGTCGTCGTCGCTCTCGTTGTCGTCGGTCGCGACGACCGTGTTGGCGAGCGGCGACGGCGGACGCTTGCGACCACGATCGCGTCTGACATCGCTCGTGCTCGAACGCTCGCGCTCGCGCCGAGCGGGGGCGCCGACGTTGATCTCGGTCATGGTTTGCGCGGGCCGGGTCGTCGACGCCGTCGCCTTTGCAGTCGCGACTCGCGCGCGCGCGAGAGGCTCGGCGCGCGCGGGCGCGAGCGTCGGCGCCACTCCGACCGAGGCGACTGCGACTGCGCCCGCGACCGCCGGACCAGCCTTGCGGCTTGAACTCGACCGCTCGACGGGTCGTTCGACGTCGGGCTCGACTGTCCCGGCCGTCGCGCCTGCGACGCTGTTGCTGAACTTGACGCGCACGGTCTTTGTTTTGGTCTTTGGTGCTTGGGCGTCAACCGCCGTTGCCGGCGTCGTCTTTGTGCGCGACGCGGCCGGTCGTTCGACGAATTCGGGGACGCGCCAAAAGGCAAAGTACGCGACGACGACGGCCGAGCCCGCGACCGCGATCGACAGCGTGCACGTGAGCACCCACGACGCTTGAATCGTGACGAGGAACATCGTCGAGACGGCACGCGGGAACGCGAGCGAGTGCACAATCGACGCGTACGAGAGCGAGAAGAACAGCGCCCACCGCACGCCGAGGCTCGCGCCCGAGTTCGTGACGCTCGCGTACATCGGGGCGCACGTGAGCGCGACCGACATGAGCGACAACACGATGCCCGCGCGCGGGTTGGCGTCGAGCGACCGGCGCGCCGTGCTGCTGACCGTGAGCGCGACGCTCACGGCCGCGTTCGTCGTGCACAGCACGAACACCGACGCGCCGTGCGCGTCCTCGATGTCCCACTGCGAGTACAACAGACCCGAGACGATCCACACGCCCCACAGCAAGACGACGACGATGAGCGCGAGCGCGATTCGGTGCGGCGGGCCGGCGCGCCACCGTTCGCGTCCGCCGCGCTCCTCGAGCACGCGCGCCTGCTGCGACGCTGCGCCAGTGACGATCGGGATCGGCGCGTTTCGGCGGTCGAACGCCGCGACGGCCGCGCGGCCGGCCTCGGCGACCTTTGAGTCCATGTGCATCCCGATGAGCGCGGCGGTCGCTGCGCTCACGACGATGACGATGGGCGCGGCGGCGGGAATCTCGTCGCGGTGAGCGAACACGCCGCCCACAACCCCCGTCGCGCCGAGCGCGAGGAATGTTGGGACGAGCGTGCGCGCGCGCACGAGCTCGGCGCCGAGCGGCGTGTTCATGTTTCGCTTGTGATTTACCAACCTACATCAACGCGCGCACGTCGTCTGGAATCGGTCGACGCACGACGTCGGCGAAGAGCGTCTCGACTCGCGCGCAAACAGCGGTGCGGATCTTCCACTTGGCGGCGAGGTCGCGGTTCTCGCCCTCCTCGAGCCATTGCAACATCCTGAACGCCTCACGCGCCATTTCCCCTGCACCGACCTTGCCGATGTACTCGTCATGCAACGCGTAAAGAGGTCGGAACACAGAGCGCAAAATTTCGTACTCGTCTCGCGCGGAGTCGCTCAACGTTCCGTTGTCGGATTCGGTTTGCACGTCATCGGAGTACGTTAGAAAAGCAGCAAAAGCGCGGTCGACGTCGCCGTTCGTGAGCGCCGCACGGATGTCTCCAGCTGTCGCCATCACAGGCATCCGATCGTCGATGCGTTGTGTTGTGTCACACCCCGTCGTTTAACTGCACTCGCTCGGCCACCGGCGCGGTCCGTACAACACGTCTCGCATGATGCCGAGTGGGATCATGCCAATGAGCCACGGGATAAACATGACCAGGCACGTTTCGGCCGTCCAAGTGAGTTGGTGCGAGTACTGGTCCGAGTCAATCGGGAGAAGACCGGTTCTGTCGAGTGCAATGTCAAAGTAGATGGTCGACGGCCGCGCAAGCCTCATTCGTCTGATGTCGCCGGTTGGTGGAGGTTGCAACACGCATCTCCACAGCACGTTGCTGTATCCGCAAAACACGACGCTCGCAACTGCAACCCGCTTCATGATCTGTTGCGGTGTGAGGCCACACAACTCATCGCGCGTTCGCCATGGGAAGCAAGGCCACCACCTACCGCGCCCCGGTCCAGGCACCCGTCCCGGTCGCGGCAGCCGTCCCGGTCCAGGTCGCGACCCGACCACCGACCACGACGTGGGCCCCGGTCAACGTCCCGTTCGATGAGTCCGAGTTCGACGACTCGTTTCTTCCTGTACCACAAATGCACACACGGGTTGTGTGTCCTTACACCGACCCGTGGGGCATCAATTGGTACCGCAAGGAGATGGAGGCAAGCACAAGCACCAGAAACATGATATCGGCGTACAAGCGTTTTGCTCGCACGTACTACGGTTGCTCGCTGAGCGATGATCTGCCACGAGTGCGTGATGATCTTCCAGGCATGGACGGCATTCGCCCATTTGTTCCGACCCACGACCGGTTCAGTTTTACGCGTTTCGGGATTCCAGCCCCGGTCATTGCGTCGGTCAACATCGTCGGCGACAACCTGACGTACACCAGCGTTGTCAAGGCCATTGACGCCGCGCTGCGTCTCGTCAACGACGACGCTCTGTCGACAAAGATGTACATTGCGCACGGTCCGGACGCGAGCGGTGTGGAGTGGTTTTGTCGACGCTCTGGGCACTTTCACGACATCGTCATCAAACTCGTGCAATGGCCGACGAAGACGCCGTCGTTCATGCTCTACGTGCAGCTTCTGAACGGTCAAACGTGGCACATCGACGCTGCGTGGCTCGAGAACGTGTGTCGCGCGGCGAAGCTCACGACGGTCGATGGCCCGCGTCCGTCCGCGGCAGACATCGCGAGGACGTGGGGCGACGACGCTGTGTGGCCGGAGGTCGAGGTGGTCGTGCGGAGCTGATAACACGCCACCGCCACCATCACCGTCCACGCCCAGAAAAACCAGCACGCTGCGACGCGGTGAGGCGCGGCGGTGCGCGCGCGGGCTCGCGCCGCGCCGCGCGTTCCTTTCGTTCGGCACGTTGCGCCTTACGTGTCGTCGGCTTCCGCGTGCTTGGCGGTTGCGTGAACATCGCAATCTTCGTAAACGTCATGGTAGAGTCCAGCATGATGAACACGTTTGCGACAATCATCCCCGACGGAACGGTAACGGAATCGTCTGGGAGCCCGATCCCGTTCGTGCGTGGCGGATCTGCGAAAAACAAACGTTCACGTCGGTACGCGCATGCGTACGTCGCTGCGCATTGCGGGCAGCGGGTTTGGTCTCTGCAACACGGCGACGCGAGCCACGCGCGCAGGCACGCGTCGTGCACGCCTGTTTTGCACAGACACGGGTACACGAGCGGCGCGTCGCCCGCGTCGCGGCAGTACAAACACTCTGCGTCTTGCATTTGTGTTGTGAGGCCACAACGCATCGCTGCACACGTGCTGGCTCCTGTGGTGCCACCCGGCCGACCTGCGCGGCGTCGACGACATGTACGGCGTGCTGCGGGTCGCGCGCCAAAGCGCGCACGACGCCGCCAAGACGAGGGCGTACGACGAGTGCATACGCACCCTCACGAGGCTCGAGGACGTCGTCGGGCGACACGTGAAGTGTGAGTTCGTGTGGAACTGGATGGCGTGAAGCGTGAGTTACGCCACAACTCATTTCGTATCGACCGACAAAAGCTCCTCACACCCCAATGCGGCGCGCGATGGCTGCGAGCGCTCTCGGCGCCGTGATCGGGGCGCTGGCGTTGTCGCGGTCGAAATCGTTGTCCGCGTCAACTCCGTCTGCGCAAGGCGCTGCCGCTGTGCCTCCTTACGCGGGATGGGAGAGAAGCTCTGCGCGTCTATTCGTGTACCGAGGCATGCTCGACCTGCTGCACTCTGACTTTTATCCCGATTTCGACATGCACGGCCGCATCCTGCCGCCCTGGCCTAGGTCGAGGCCGGACGCGAACGAGTGCCAGCGCGTGGCGGCGCGCGTCGTCGCCGCGCGCGCCGCTGCTGCCGCCTTCGGACCGCTGCCTTCGAAACTACTGAACATGAAGAACCACACGGGCGACGCATGCGTGGACCAGTTCCTGCGCCGCGCGCGCGATGCCGACTTTGCTACGAAAATGTTCACGGCGGCCACACGCATGCCGGGCGAGGTCAACACGCCAACTCCGGAAGAGACGCAGGAGGCGCTCGACAACTTCACCATGCTGCGCGACGTTTGCATTGAGGTCGCGACGCTCATGTGGCACCTTTCGCACGAAGTGCATGTGTGAACGGGCAAAGCACAACACAACTCATCTCGTCTCGTCTCGACGCCAATAACATGACGAATGTCATGCCGATCCCTCTCGCCCCTCTCGTCCCGGTTCCGCACCACATGTGGGAGGTCTTCATCGACTCGCGCAACGACGACGAGCTTCGCGCGATGCTCATGAAGGTTCCTTACTCGTTCGTGAGGATTCCGCCCTCGTTTGTGTCTGGTTCGCAGGCGGCGCGTGTGACCATCTTTTCGCAACGTTCTCGCGAAGATCTCGAGGTCGTCGTGCATTACGCCAAGGAGACCGTCGAGCTCTGGTTCGCGTGGTACACGACCGACCGCTGCCGCTGCAAGGTCACCTGGCGCGGCGAAAACTCGGCAGACGTCGTTGTTGCCTCGTTGTGCGACGAATGGTGCCTCCCGTTGCTCCCCGCGGCGAATCGTCCGTGGAACACCAGCCAGAGCGTATTCCGAAGCATGTACGACAGTCCTGCATGCGCCGTCGTTACGCTCAACAAGCTCTACGAGTTCGGTGATGAATGCAAGTCCCTCATCAAGGCGCGCGACGACGCGTCGTCGCTGGAATGAGGAGGAGCGTAGTCGGGCGAGTTTGGAACGTAACTCGGTCCGTCGGTGTCATGATCGATTGGCGAGCTCGGAACGTAGTTCGGTCCGTCGTCGTCGTCGATCGGCGTCCCGATCATGTACGACGGCGCGTACGTCGCTTCGGGCGTCGACGGGACGTACGTCGCGGGACGCTCGAACGTCGACCACGAAAACGTCGTGTTGGTGTTCGCGGTCTCAACGTTGTTGTCCATCTCCATCTCGTGGTCGACGTCGACGTCAAACGCCGCGCCCGTCCCGACGCGAATCGGCGCGCCCAAAATGATGCGCGCCGCCGTCTCCTCGCACGCGTCGTCCTCGCCGCGCCGCGCGCACGACAACGCGACCATGCGCACCTTTTCAAACGCCATGCGGCTGAGCGCGCCCGTCCCGAGCGACGACGCGCCCGAGCTTCCCACGCCGAGCGGAGCGCCGCGGCACATCATCACGTCCGCGAGCAACAACACGTGCACGTTCGCCGACGCGTTCTCGTCGAGCGCGCCGCTCAGTTCGTGCGCGATGCGGTTGCGCGCGGCCTGTGCGCCGAGCACGCGGAACGTCGCGTGAACTGACGAGCACGTCGCGTCGCGATGTTCGCGAAGAGCGCGGCGGTACGCCTGTGCGCACGCGCGCACGTTCGATGCCACAGCCTCGAGCACGACCTCGTTGCGCTTCGAGTCGTACTCGCACGCCGACGAAAATGTCGGGTCGCCGCGGATCGTCGCCGCGCGCGCGCGCGCCATCACCTCGGCCGCGCGCGTCGCATCATCCACCTCAATCACCACGTCGATCGTGCGCAACGACGACGTTGCCGCGCGTCCCAGAGCGTCGACGTCGGCGTGCTCGCGCACGACGATCTGTCCCTCCAGCATCACATCAACGGCCGCGCACACCTCGTGCACGGTGCACGCGCGCGCAGCGAGCTTGGCCACGTCGAGGCTCAGAACAACCGCCACGGTCATCCCACCTTGTGTTTTCGCGCGTTTCGTGGTGCTGTTTCGTTTCGAACCGTATGCCGCGACGTAGATGGCGCGGTCGAGCGCGTACGATTCGTCGTCGTCGTCGAACGCGTCGACGCGCGCGCGCTTGCACACGTCGGCGACGCGAATGTGCGCGAGACGGCGCATGATGTCGCGCGCGCGTGTCTCGTCCGCGCACGGAATCGTCACGATCGGACACGTCCGATCGACCGACGCAGTCAGAACGCTGCTGATGTGTGCGAACCCGAGCGCCTCGCGCAGCGTCTCGCCCGATTGGTGGTACGTCTTGAGCATTTTTTGCGTGAGCGGCTGCGCCGTGCACTCTGCTGCGCGCGCGCCGACGGGCTCGCCTGGCGCGACGCGCGCGGCCTCTGTTCGCGCGAGCACGTTGCGCGCAAACGCGACGCACCGCGCGCCGTCGAAATCTCCGCGCGCCAACTCGCGCTCGACGGTCTCGCGCGCGCACTGTGCCACAAACGCCGTCCCTTTCGCTTCGATCTGCTCGAGCAAGCTCAGAAACTCCGTCGCCGCCGAATCGGCGTCGACCTCGTCGTCGAACGTCGGAGCAGCGCGCGCGCGCGCAAGTTCGGTGTGCGTGTTGTACGGAACCGTCTGGTCGGAGAAACGTTTCGTGACGGCCTCGATGGCGAACCCTGTCCCGCCGTACGCGTACTGCACGACGCGCCCGTGCGCGTCGCGAACGGTTCCGTCGTACGCGACGACCACGCCAGACAACGTCGACCAGAGCTGGCGAAACGCGCGACCCGTCTCGCGCGTTTTGGAGCCCGTCGCGATCAGCGCCGCGCGCGTCCACATCGCGTGAGACACGTGCTCTGCGACGTTGAGGCCCGCGTAAAAGTTCGACGCGACCCATCCGTGCGCGCGCGCGCTGTGGTCGTCGACGCGCGCGAACAGCGACGATCGGCCGTGCGCCCCCGCGCGCCGAGGCGGCGCGCCCTCGATCGTCTGCATCCCGAGACACCCCGCCATGCTCGTTGCGTTGGTGGCGCTCCCTTTCGACCCGCACCGCGCAAATAGCATGAGCGTGTTTTCGGGGGCGCTCGCGCACGCGTCGCGCTCGAGCCGCTCGAGAATCACAGCTTGCATGCGGTTTCGCTTCGCGGCGAGGTCGGCGAGCGTCGCGCGAGAACAGTTCTCGCGCCCGGCGTACATCACCGCGCGCCCGGCCTCGACGCGCATCGCGCGCGCGAGCGCGCCCGACTCGCGAGGGAGGCACGTGTCTTCGACGCGCATCGTGACTTGGCGCCGAGCAACAAACGCGTGCGCCATAAAGTTCGTGCGGTCGATCATGTCGAGCGCCGCGCGCGCGTTGAGCGTCTTGCACACCGTGTCGACGAACCCGCCCGCCTTGGCCCCGAACGTGCGCGCGCCAATCGCGTCCGACCCGCACATGAACTCGCCAGCTTGGACGACGAGCCACGCGTCGGTGTCGAGCTCGTCACCGCCGTCTTGTTTCGGGCGGCCAGAGTCGAACCAAAGACCGGCAGGAAGCGCGCGCGACACGAGCTGCGCGCCCGTCCACAACTCGACGCGCTCGCCGCTCGGCCGTCTGCCAAACACGGCGGGCGGAGGCAAATCAAACGTTCGCGCGTGCTCGGCGCACGAGCACGAAAACACGCCGTCGGTGTCGATGCCGACGACCTCGACGAGCTTCGCGTGGTCGTGCGGCGACGAGCACGACGCGCACATGAGCTGCGCGGCTTCGGCGCGGTCGAGCAGCGCGTCGCGTCGGCACATCAAGTGCACGCCGACGACGGCGTCCATGATGAGCCCGACGAGCGGCATCGCGTTCTGCGACGAGAGCGCGCACCTCTCGACGGCCATGATCTCAATCGCCTCGGCGCGCGCCTCGCACGTCTGAGGCACGTGCACGTTCATCTCGTCGCCGTCAAAGTCGGCGTTGTACGCGACGACGACCGACGGAGCCACGCGCAAGCTCTTGCCGCGCACGACGCGAACGTACTTGGCCATGATCGATTGGCGCCAAAGCGTCGGCTGGCGGTTCATGTACACGACGTCCCAGTCGCGCAACTTTCGGTGAACGAAATCGCCGATGCGGATCTTGTACGGTCGTTTCGTGCCCGGCTTGACCTCGAACGACGCGCCCTCGTACGTCGTCACGCGCGTCACGTGGCCCTTGGTGAACCACCGCGCGACCTCGGCCGCGTTGATCGCCGTGATTCGCGCTGGGACGCTCAGCGTCGCGGCCATGCACTCGGGCACGCCGACCTCGTCACACAGCAACGACGAGTCGCCCGTGATGACCGCGCGCCCAGAGTGCTCGGTCGTCCCGCCCACCGCCGTTCCGCGGAACCGCCCCTCCTTCCCGCACAGCCGGTTCATCACGCTGAAGTCGTCGTTCCCGGCTCGCCCGGCCGCGCGAGCGTTCGCCGCCGACGACCGGAACCGAACGACCCCCGGCGCACCGCCTTTCTTGACTTGACCGGAGCCCTGGCCTTCGGCCGACCGCGCCGCCGACGCGTCGCAGATCAAGCTCACGAGCCGCCCAATCTCGTCGCGCACGAACCGCTGCACGGGCGCCTCGCTCGCGCTGTACTTGGCGCACAAAGCGACGACCTTTTCGTACGCGCGCGTGAGCGCGTCCGCGCGCACGACCGCCCCTGCCGACTTGGAGTAGCGCCGCGCAATCGGCGGAAGAACGAGCAACCGCGACCAAACGAGCGCGCGCGGGTGAGCGCGGACGGGGTGGAACCCTGCCGCGCGCACTTGTCGCGCCGTGAGCGCCGCGAACCGCGCACGAACGTCGTCGGCGTTCATCAGCACGTCCGAGCGTGTTGTTGGTTTTGGCTTTGCTTTTGGCTTTGCCTTGGCCTTTGCCTTTTTGGCGTCGGCGCGCGTCCATGTGAGGTGGAACTCCGAGCGCGCGGCGTCGGGGGTCACGACGGGGGCTACTTCGCCGCACGTGTCGCACACGTGCGCGGCAGAGCGCACGACGCCCTTGCAGAACGGCGTCGACACGCACACCACGCCGAGCACGGCCACGACGCGCTTGCACAAGTGCGCGGGCACGACGTTGACGGGTAGCGTGATGACTCCGAAATGCCCAGCGCAGTGCGCGAACCCGCGCCCGCACGTCGCGCACCGCGCGCGCGGAACGCTCGGGCCCATGCGCGCGTCGTGCACCGTCGCGTGCACCCCATCGACGTGCACGACTGCGATCGCGGCGCGGTCGTCGTCGTCGAGCAGCCCCCACCGCACGCGCTCGATCGTGCGACGCGTGCGTGGGTGCAGCGCCTCAATCGACGACATCGCACGCAGTTGACGTGTGAGTGTAAACACACCGCAACGTCATGGACGCGCAATCGCCGGTGACGTTTTTGTTGCGCGGACGCGTCGGTGGTGATTGGGCCTTGTTCGCAGGCGACCCGCTCAATTATTTCATCGAGTGTCCAGATGGTGGAACGCAGATACTCGTGCACGTGCCTCGGGAGTGGACCGAGTTGAAGAACCGGTTTCTCAACGAATGGTTTTTGACATTTATCGTACGGATCCCGCAGCGCAACGCGCTTCGTCGCATACGCGTTCGGCACATGACCATCGCGGCGCACGCCGTGGAGAGCGCAGACGTGGCGGAGGACGGCGGCGCGATCATTCGATTCGCTGGCGGACACGTCGCGCGTGTTCCGCGCCAGTCCGACGACGCCAACGTGCACAAGTTTGTCGAGGCGGTGCGCGAGGCGCGCGCCGAGGCCGTGGCCGAGCACAAACAACGTCGGTCGGCGATGGTCGCGTGGCTCTCGGGCGTCCGGCGCCAGCACGACGAGGCGAGTACGCTCGCAAAGACGACGGTGTACGGCGCAGAAGGCGTGCTGCGCCTGGTTTGGGCATTCGTGGCGCGGGCTCCGTACGACCGTGCGCGAGCGTGATCGTATCTGTGCTGCGCGGGCGTACACCGAAAAAGGACGATGGCCACACACGCGCCGCTCGCGCGAGTGACGAGCGCCGATTTGAAGACCGTCGCCGATCGTTCGGTGTCTGAGCTGCTCGTCGAGGCGTTTCAAGACGCGATCGCAGCAGAGAACGATCCGAGCAAAACCGACCCGTCGTTCTTCTTGTTGTGCGTCGCCGCCGTGCGCGGCCGGACGGGCGGCCTGCGCGACGCGGCGCTGTGCGTGTGTCTCGAATGGCTGTACGAGAGGAGCGGGCGCCGACCGCCGCGCAAGGCGAGCGTCGGCTCGATGGACCTCGACACGTACGTCGACGATTTGTTTTTGCGTTTTTCTCCGAGTTTCAAAGAGTTCGGCGAGCTCGACCGCGTCGTGTTCGACGGAGAGGCAGACAAGGAGTGGATCGAGTACTACGCCGCGGTCGAGGTCGGCGCCACCGGTTTGCCGGCGAGCACGGAGGAATACAGCGGCGACGTCGACGAAAGGCCAGCGCTGTTCAAGCACTACTACAACACGCGCATTCGCATCCACTACCGCTTTGCGCTCGCGAGCGCCGACGCTCTCGAAGCTGGCGCGCCGGGCGTGCGATACCCGCTCACGCCGTGGGGGATGCCGTACGACTACTTCACCGTCAAGGTCGCGGTGATGAACCCGCTCGAAGGACGAGGCAAAGGCGGGGTCGACGCGTTTTTCCTCCAGGCCGTAACGCGCGTCGGTACGAGCGCGCGCGTCGAGGGGTGGGAACCAGGTGCACCAGCCCCGCGCGTCCCCGAGAACGCGCGCGGCGACTTTCCGTTTCGCAACTTTGACGCGCTCGATTTGACGCAGCCGTCGCAGACGTCCGACGCGGGCGCGGACGTGGACATGTCACCCTCGCAAGGCGAGGAGTCCGCATTGCTTGAGTATGTGGCGCAAGCGCCCAGGCCGAAGAAGACGGCGTACCTCGTCTCGCCAGGTGCGCGCGCGGCCGCGCTCGATGCAATCTCGAGCTCACAAGACACGACCGAGCTCAACGCAAACAAGGAGACGTTTGAGGCGATGCAGCGCGTCGTCGTCCAGACCGCGTCGACTCCTACCCCCGTTTCCAAAGCCGCGCTGCTCGCCAATCTCACCAAGGAAAGCAAAGGTCTCGCGCAGCCGTCGTCGTCTGCAGCAACTTCCGCTGCCGCAGCCGCAGCCGTGATGGGCGCGTACGACACCGAGTACACCAATCAATACCAGCTCCCTATTCTGCTGAAGCCATACGCCAACGAGGTGGCCATTCTGGTCGGGTACAACCCGAACCCGCCGCTCGACCAGCTCAACAACGCGATTCAGGCCGTGGCAAAGAAGCACGGACTCGACAAGCGCACCGGCACGGCGTTGACGGCCGTGCAAGTCTTCAGTTCGCGCGCGGGACCGGGCATGACCCGCGACGTGCTTGAAGCTCTGACGCGGCGCGTCGTCGATCTCGCCGCGACACCTGACGTGCGCGCCAACGTCGTGTTTGCGACGCGCGCGAACCTCGCGCGGTTCGGCCGAATCGAAGGCGACGACGACGACGAAAACGACGGCTTCGAGTTCCAGCTCGCCGACCGGCCGTGGTACCTCGCCGCGCTGTTCCGACGTCTGAGGCAGCAGCGCGACCTCGACAACTACCTGAACACCGAGCCGGACATGTTTCTCGAGTCGTTTCTCGACGGACACCTCGCGATCGCCGCGCGGCGCGACACCGACGAGGTCGTCGGGTTCGTCACGTGGGACGAGACCGTCGTCGCGACCGCGACTGCGACTGCTGCGCAATCGAGCGTCGTTCCGATCATCACGCTTCTGTTCGTGTTCGAGCAACACGGCGGCATCGGGCGAAAGCTCGTCGAAGGTCTGCGCGCGGCGTACCCGTCCGCGCCGTACGTCGCCGTCGTCGGGCCGTACGTCTCTGCGCTCGGATTCTACGCGACGATGAGCGTGCGCACCGTCGCGGCGGGGTACAAGAAGGTGTTGTCGCCGACGAAGCGCATCGGGTACGAAGTCATGGCGCACGGGCAGCCCACGGAGTACACGCCGTCGAAGCGTCCAGAACGTCCCAAACGCGCGATGAAGATGTACCAGACCCATCACCTCCTCCACTCCGGCAACGCGCGCGAGGGCCCGGACGGTAAGATTGTCTTTCGCAAGCCAGACGGTACCGACGTCGTCGCGGAATTTGCGTCGATGCTCCGCGTGAGCGTCGAGCAATTGAACGTGTGGGTGAAGAACGGCCAGTTCTTTGGCGGGTGGAGCGACGCGTCGGCGTCGAAGGAGCTCAAGTACGTGCTCGCGACGAAGCTGCGCGAGAACGTGTTTGTGGTCGCGCGCACGAACCTCAAGAACATCGAAGGGCGCGGAGGTGGCACCATTCTGGTCGACGCGCTCTCGCGCTGGCTCGACGTCAAGGCGCTCGCGCAAACAAGCCGAGGCGACACAACGCGTCTCAACTTTACCATCATGTACCGCACGCCGTTGACGAAGGAGCAACAGGACGCCGCTTTGATTGCGGCAAAGAAAGAACGCAGAAAGGAGACCGGGCGTCGTGCGCGGTCGTCGGCAGCTGCCGCGCCCGCGCCTGTTCCTCCACCGGCCATGGTGGAGGGGGAAAGGGCGGCGGTCGTTCCCCCGCCATTCACGCTCGAGGCGGCGCTCGCTCCAGCTCAAGCTCCTGCTACAGCTCCGTCGTCTCCCGCTTCGACCGTGATAGGCGACGACGGCGAAGAGTAAAGAACGGTGCGATCACTCTCGATGTCGCGCTCGACTAGCACGAGCAAGAGCACGACGTTTCACCAATTCGTCGACCGTCTCGACTGCGATTTGTACTCGCGCCTTCTCGAACCGGGCGGGCTCTCGCGCAAGAGCACGGCCGACGTCGTTCGTCAAATCCACGCGCGCGCAGATCAAGCGTGTCGAACGGGCGCGTACAAACGCGAGTCGGTCGAGTACGTCATCGCGCATGATTTGAAGCGCGCGGCCAAGCACGTGTCGGACGTGTTGCGCGACGCCAAGCGCGCTGCGTTTCGACGCGCCGAAGACGGCTCGGACGCTCGCAGCCAAATCAAGTTCATGAAGGAGTTGCCCGACGAGTTCGCCCAACTCCGCGCGGCGTTCATCTGGCTCGACGACGTCGTGGCGCGCGCGTACAACCGCGTCGGTATTTACCCGGAATAAACACACTCTGCTCGTTGAGCGACTATGTTCGCTTGCAAAACAAAACAGAAAAGATCGAAAGATGAGCGCACATCTCGTTCCGTACACCGCGACGGAGTCGCAATATGGCCACGACGGCGTGGTTGACCTGAACCGTATGCGCGGCAAGAGTTCGCCGATCGTTTCGTTTGTGGCGACGTCTCTGACGTTGGGCATCTGGCTCGCGTACATCCCGGTGGCCGTCGGTTTGCGTCCCGTCCACACCATCATGCGCACACTCGCTCCGATAAAGACTCGTCTCGCGACGCGATTCCTGCACGAGCTCGTGGGACAAATCATGGTGCGAAGCTACGCGTTCTCCGACGTCCCGGCTCTCGATCTCGACCGGGTGAACTTGCAGAAATCGGACGTTACAACGTCGGTGTCCGCCGGCGACGACATTTTGGTGGCGTTCTCGCCAGAGCACTTCATCATCGCACGCGCCGTTCGACGAGAGTACTACGAGTGGTTTACTGCGCTCGCGCGCATAACACTCACGGTTGAACCGCGGTACTTTTTGCGCGTGCACGACGGCGCGAATTCTGACGTCGCCAGGGTGACCATCGAACGGGCGGCGGTTCGTGAACGCATTTTCCTCAAAGGCGTCACGGTGGGGTACGATGCGCGCTGGAAAAACGCTTCGTCCGGGATACGAAACGGTGATGTTGGTATAGGCTACGTCGCGGTCTACTTCAATGACGTTCCAGACCTCATCGTACCGGCGCTGGCGTGGCGCATGCATTATTCGTTGGCCTTCGTGAGCCAACTTGACCGAATGGCGATGCCCGTCGAGGCGCGCATCCACGGCGATGTCGTGATGCAAATGCGCAGCATCCCATACGCGGCCGAAGGGCGCTGGCCGCAACAGTCGCTGACCAGGCTGAACTGGGCCAGGGCGCGCACAGAAGGAATCGGGTACACGATCGAGGAGGATGAGAGGAATCGACCCGCCGTTGTCGAAGGCGAGAGGGAAACGGCGGATACGTCGCCCGTCATGGACATGGAACTTCGCGCGCTCGAGCTTGCGCGCGAAAAACTCCGACGCGCCGAAGAGCAGTACGCTAAGGCTGAAGCACGCGTTCGCACACGTTCTGGGGCAGGTGCGCTCGCGCTCGCGAGCGCAAACACAAACGCGACCAAAATGCTCGCTGTTACGCGCACGGGCTCCGATTCCGATTTGGAATTCGAATCGGACTCCGATTCCGAGTAGAAACGAGACGCGATATGTGTCCGACATGATTACAACCGACGCTTTGGAGGTGGGAGGGTCGGGAACACGCGCATCGTAAACATGGCGTCGGCCTCGCGAAACACCACGTCGTTCGTCGCCGCGTCCTTGCGAAACTTGGGCGCGCGCGTCTGGTTGCGCAGCGCCGCAGCGCCGTGCCACACGAGACACCACGCGATGATCATCGCCTCGAGCGCGTCGACTCTGTGCTCTATTTTCCCGTTTTTTGGGTTGCGCTTCGTGAACTCGGCGTGGAACGCGGCCATCGCGCTCGCCGGCACGACACCGCCAACAAATTGAACGCTCAGCCTCTTGTTTCTTGCGTAGCGCTGCGCCTCGGTCTCGCCTGGGACCTTCTTCGACACGAGCTGCAAACCAAACGCCTTTTGCATGCGGTGGCGCGTGAACTTGGCGTCGATCGTCACCACCGTGCACGACGGGTACCGCTCGCTCACGACGACGTGCAAGATTTGTCCAAACAGCTTGAACTGCGTGCGCATCTGTTTTTCGATTCCGACGACGCGCGCGCGCTGCAAGTACCGGTCGATCGTCTCGACGAACCCCACGACCATGTCGTATACGTTGCGCTCCTCCATCACGACGTTGCCCCACTCGCCGTCGGGCTTGCGCGCGAGGAGCATGTCGACGAGCACGAGCTTGCACTTGAACACAGGCAGCGCGTCGTCGCGCGCGACGCACACGCCCAAGTTTCGCGTCCCAACATCAATCCCAATCACGTACCGCTTCGATTCGTCAACGTCGAGTCGTCGTTTTTTATGCGCGCGCACATCTCCATCTCTGTCCACCACGTCGGTCGCGCTCGCACCGCTCATGAATCGCGCGTCTTGTCGAGTGCGCGCGCGCGCGCGAGCGCGACTCGTCAGCGCAGCGAGTCCACAAACGCGCGCATCGCGTCGCCCGCCGGTTTTTGCACGACGAGCGACCACACCTTGCGCTCGTGCGGCTGCAGGTTCAAGTCGCCGAGAACGTAGAGAACGGCGGTCGTTCCGCTCGGAATCATAGCGCGCAGACGCATGAGCATGAGAAACTCGTCGCAAAACCGGTCGACGAGGATCGCGCCCGACGCGCCGCTCAGCTCGGACGGCTTGACCACGTTCAGCCCGTACGGGAGCGGGAGGTGCTCGCGCACCGCGGCCACAAACTCGTTGTGCTCGGCGCGCGACTTGCTCAACACAATCGCCACCGAACGAACACCGGTTTGGTCCTCGCCGTTTTGGTCGTCGTCGTCGTTGCCAACCTCCTCCTCTTCCCTCTCGCGCTTGGGGACGCGCTTGGGGGCGCGACCGGAACCGGGACGAGGCTTGGCGGCGGATGCGGCGGCAGTCGACGACGACATCCGACCTTGTTGCGTCGCGTTGCGTTGTGCTTCCTCGACTGACATTGTTGACGACAATGTTCCTCACACACACCAACTCGATTGGGATGGCCTCTCGCGCGTGCGTGTACTTGTTGACGCCGAGTGTCCCGGACGCGTCGCACGGTCGGCGCACGTACGTCGGGTTCACGGTCAACCCCGCGCGGCGGTTGCGCCAGCACAACCGCGAGCTCGTCGGCGGGGCGGTGCGCACGGGGCGACTCCACTTAAAATGGACGCTCGTGGCGGTGGTCTCGGGGTTCGCGACCAAACAAGACGCGCTCGTGTTCGAGTGGGCGTGGCAGCACCCCTCTAAAAGCCGAAAGACGCGCGAGGCGGTGGCCGACTTGCTCGGGAAACGCGGCGCCGGACCAATCGGGTCGGTGCGCCGAAAAATGTTCGAACTCGGCCGGATGCTCGCGTCGTGCGAGCCGTGGTGCAACGCGCCGTTTACGGTCGACGTGTGCGACGAGCGCGTCGCTGCGCTGTGGGACTCGCCGCTCGCCGGCCCGCGGCCCGCCAACGTCGTCGTGCACGTCGGACGATTGCCACAACGCAACGCCACTTGACGATGACGTCGTACGCCAGCGGAATCATATGCGATCCGCACGGCCGTCCCGAATCGACGCGCGTCACGCGTCTGAAGCGCAAGAAGACCGAGTCGCCTGCGAGTCTCGTCAAACGTGTCGTGAACGACATGAAGAAGAAAAACAACCGTTTGTTTGTTTTGAACGTGTCGATTCAAGCAGCTGCCGAACGTGTAACCTACATGGTCGGCGTGCGCGACGAGCTCAAGAAGCAACTGAAGTTGCACGCCGTGACGGGCAACCTGAACACCGGCGTCGTCAGCGGCTTACGACTCTGTGAAGATCTTTTGAGTTCGTAAGATTGTCACAACGCAACAGCGAATAAATAAATGGACGTCATCACCACCCAAGTCGTCACGTCGCAGCGACCAGAGTCGACGCACACGTCGCGTGTGCGGAGGCGCAAAGGCGAGTCGGCCGAGAACCTCGTCGAGCGTCTGCGTCGCGACATGCACAAGAAGAACACCATGTTGTTCTGCATCAAATTCCAATCGTGCACGGACGAAGAGACGCCCGGGTACGTCGGAAGCGTGTACGGCGAGCTGTCGAACCGCTCGCAGGTGCAGGCGGCGGCGTCCATCCGAGGCAAGTACGTGTGTGGGTTGATCCGAGGATGGAACGCTCTCACAGCGTAACAGAGATGGCGACGTACTCCGTGGCACGTCTCGCAAACACGATGTTCGATTGGCTCGCACCCGCGTTCATCGGCACGGCGTACTACACGATCAAGTGTTACCCGCGCTCGCCAGCCGACTTTGATCAAATATTTAGACTCGCTGTTACCATGCACGCGTTCGTCGCGCCTGGGTTTGTTTCGTACTTTCGTTCGCACAAACACGCGAAGCTCGGGTTCGAGGACGAGCGAACCGCGCGCCGCGTCGTCGCGCACATCGACGAGCTCTTGTTCTCGGCGGGTATTTTCAACGGCGAGGTGACCGTCGACACGCAGATCGACGTCGTGCGCGACACGACGTGCTGCGTCGGCCCGTACACAAAGGTCACGACCGACGCAGGAGTCGACATGGCGCGCGCAGTGTGCGGCCACCTCGTCGAGACGTGGGACGAACGATTCAACGACGAGAATCAAACGAGCTCCTCGTCGAGGATGGAGACGAGCGCGTGAGCCGCAATCGCCGAGCTCCTGACGGCCACGACCACCGCGCGCGAGAGCGACGGTTTGCCTTGTTCGTGCGACTCGGCGTTCTTCTCGACCACCTTTGTGAGCGCAAAGAGAAGGGCGCGCAAACTCGTCGTTGTCTTGGCCGAGACGAGGTCGCTCACAAAGTGTGGGTGAACAGAACATCCCATTGTGGAGTCGGCCCACGCCACGATGCGCGCGAGCGAGTTGAGCGCGTGCACCGAGCCGGTGAGCGCCAACGAGTTCGCGTTCGCGTGAGGAGGAAAAACAAGCTCGAAGCGCCGGCTCATCGCGCACAGAACCGAGCTCGCGTCGCCGTTGAAGCAACGCGACACGTCGCCGTACGAGTTGAGTACGGCGGCGTAGCGCTCGGCGCGGCTCGGCAACGCGATGGCGGTGTTGAACCACGCGACGAACGCACGCTCGTGTTCGTCGACCTCGACCTCGGTCTCAGTCTCGACCTCGGACGTCGACATTTCGCGCTTTAAGATGTGATCGCCAACCCGCTCCATCACTCCTCGCTCTCCTCCTCGCTCTCCTCTTCACGCGCGAGCTCACGCTTGCGCGACACGCGCACCACACATCCCATGGCGTCAAACGCGGAGATGTCGGGCGTCAGGTCGATGCCCGCGTACATGTTCGTTCGATCGGGCGAGAGACGCGCGATCGTGTTGCTCTTGTGTTGCCCGAACGTGAGGAACGACTCGCGCACCGCACCTTTTTCGCACACCACGACGGGCGTGACGTACGCGGGCGCCAGGCTGTAGATGCCGTCGTACGGAGGGTACTTGCACTCGACCTTGACAGCGTCGCGCCCGAGGACGAGCAGTTCGCCGACGACACGTTCGCACGCGCGCTTGAATGGGCGCAGCGACCATGCATGCTCGGCGCGAGTAAGATGGAGCTCAAAGCTCGAGCTCCAATTCCTGAAAAGACCCCACGGTGCGGTGGGTCGCACGGCCTCGTCTGCTACGACCTCGATGGTGAGTTCGAGGTGGTCCGAGACACGCTCCTTGCTCACGAAGACAGTGAGCTTGGCCTTGCCGTTGCGCACCTGCTGGCCGAGCTCGAGCTTCTTGAGGTGCAAGATGTGGTCCTCATCTCGGACCGGGACCTCAGCCTCCACATGGCCTCGGACCGGGACGGCTGATGCGGGGGTGCGGGCGGCGAATGTGGCGACGTCCATCTCGGTTTCTTGAGATCGAGGTCTCGAGTTGCAATGCGTTGTGCCGCGGTTTTACACGACGCGGTCGCGTCGAGTTGAAACCACAACGCAAGGCAAACCAGATGTTGGTGCTTCACTTTCCGGCTCTCGCGACGCGTCTCGCGGCGGACTACGTCGTGAGCGTGTACCTCGAAATGGCGGCCCCTGTCGCGCCGCGCTCGCCCGCGCCGCGAAACGCGCGCGAGATGACGGCGCTGCAAGCGAAGGGCGCGGGCATGGACCCCGTCGCGCACGGGTACGAACTGCCACGCGCGTCCATCTGCCGAGTGCGCGCGTACATCGGCTGCGTTCAGCTGTACGCCGGGGCGCACGTCGGCGAGACGACGAGCGCGTCAATCAGCCTCGAGGAGGCCGTCGACAAGTACGGACTGTCGCGCACGGATCTTTCGTCGTGGCGCGACAGAATCACGTACGACGTGGAGCGCCACGGTGTCGTCGTTGACCTCCCGGCCGTGTTTGTGTGGAGCGAGCCCGTCGTTCAGGAGCGGTGAGTGATCACAACGCAACACCGCGCCGGTCCGTTGATGGCGCCGTTGGTGTTCAAACTTGAGGAACGTCGAGGAGTCGTGTCGTCGCACAAGACGCGCGTGAAGCGTAAAAAGAACGAGTCGGCCAAGAATCTCGTGCGGCGCGTCATTGCCGACATGAAAAAGAGGAACAATCGACTGTTTTACATCCGGGTCGACATCGACAGCAAGTTGGACCGCATGTTGTACATGGCTCAACTGCACGACGAACTGCAACGGCGTGGCGAGAATTACACAACTGCGTCTTTTGAAGACGGGCGCATGTTCGGCGTCTTTGTGCAGCGCCCGTTGGATGTGAGAGAGGATGAGGCGAGTGCGTGAACAACAAACACAACACAACATCGCACCGCACGTCACAACCATGCCGACGACGATCGTCGTCAACGACAACAACAACAACAACGTTCCGGTTGCGCGCGCCGTCGCGGTGGACGCGCCCGTTCCCGGTTTCGCGGACGTGGTGGCGATGGCCGCGGCGACGACCGAGGCCCAGCTCGAACGCGCGCGGCGCGAGCGCGCCGAGACCGACCGTCTCAACGCGTTGCGCGAACAAGAGATCAAGCACCGCAACGAGGAACACGAGCATCAGCGCGAGCGCGACGAGGCCGCGTGGCTCGCAAAGGCAACGCCAGAGGCGCGCGAGGCGCTGTTCCGCAACCGCGAAGACGCCGCGCGTCGCGCAGCCGACGTCGCGCGCGCCGAGGGAGAGGCGTTTGCGACCAAAGTGGTCGTCGTGGCCAAGGCCGTCGCTGGAGCCGCGATCGGAGCGTGGGCCGCCACGAGCATTTGAGTTGATTTGATCGTCTCTTAATCCGATCCCGACCCTTCCGTGCGCGCCATCTTGGTCGCGCGCTCTCCGCCACCACCACCACCGGGCAACACCGCCGCGGAGTCTGCGTCCTCGAACGCGACGAGAGTCGCCGCTGCCGAACCCGCTGCTCGTTTGCGCTCGTCCCATTCCGCGTCCATGAGCTTGTCGATCAACGCCAGCTGGACTTCGAGCGCCTTCGTCAGTTCTCGCACACTGCATCCAAACGCGGATGAAAGCGAGGGCTTGTTGCAAAGACGAGCTTCGATGCCGAGAATTTCGATGCGCGCAAGCCTCGCAATCAGATCGGAGAAACTCGTCGCGGAGCTTGCGTCCACGAGCTCGCTCACGAACTCGGGATTTTTTATGGCTTCGTTGGCGACGACCACGATGTGCTTCAGAGCCAAAATCGTGTGTCGCGCAGACTCCAACACCGTGTCGAGAACGTCGCCATCCGTGCTCTTGCACCAGTCAATCGTGCGGTCCATATACCCAAGCGCTTGGCTGAGATTCTTCTCCGCAAATACGCGCTTGAACGCCGATGGTGTTTTGAGGTTGTTGTACATGCTGGCGCGATCGGATTGGCGGCGCATCTTGTCGGTCCAGCACCGTCGTTCCACGTCGCGACGTTTGTCCCAGTCGAGCTTCCTGGTCCTAGTCGACGTCGACGTCGCGGGCGCGGCGTGTGGCACAGCTGCAGCAACGCGCGAGACGAGAGGAGGGACGGACACCTCGGACGCCGACACACCGGGACTGGCACCGGAACCTCTTTGGGTCGAGACCTGGACGGACGCGGCAGCTGCAGCGGTGGCGAGAGCGTTCATTTGTCTCGAAGAGATGTGTTGTGTTGTGTCACAACGCTCGTCACTTACTCCATCCGCGCGTCACTCGCTCTTGGCCCTCTTCACACCATTTTCCTCGGCCTCTGCCTTCGCCTTGCGCTCGCGCTCCACCGCCTCGCGTCCGCGTTCGAGATAGTCGAATAAGAGCATCGTAGCGCGCTTGCGCTCGGCGGTCATCGGCCGATCGGACACCCTATCCCACCACTCGCTGTCGGTATCGCTGTCGCTCTCGCCGTCGCGGGCGGGCGCGGTGGCGGGGGCGTCGGCCGCAGCCGTCGCATCCGCGTCCGCTTTAGCCTCGATTGCTGGTGTGGGCGCGACCGCGGCCGCGACCGGGACGTCGACCTTGACCTGTCTGATCGCCATGGCCAACTCCACATCCTCGCAAATCTGAATGTGCTCGCGGATGGCGGCGCTGACCGCGGCGGGATCCATTTGTCTTGATCGAGGAGTTGTGTTGTGCCTCTTGTCCTCGATGCGACACGTCACGCCAACCCCGACGTGTATACATTGTCAAGATGTACATTCCAACCACACCACAACACAAGACGAGCAACAAAGAGAAATGGACGCCAACACCGCCGCCGCTGCTGCTCCTCTCGCCGACGCCCCCGTCCCGGTCGAGGCCCTTGTCCCGGTCGATGCTGAGCCCGAGCTCTCGCAAGCGGAGGAGGAGGGTCCGCGCGACGCCGACTGGAACGCGACCGTGCTCGACCACGGCCGTCTCACGCGCCGCGGCGAGGAGCGCTGGTCGACGTGCACGCTCTACTGCGTCAACGCCGAGGGCAGCGCGCTGAGCCGGCGCCACTACCGCCTCGAGATGGAGACGGGCGAGGTCGTGCGCATGGCGCCGCGTTACTACGGATTCGGTCACAACGCCGACAACTACGAGTACTCGGGCGACGGCGTCAACACGCGGTTCTGGCAGTACATCCGCGGCGGCGGTGCGTTCTTCGCGACGCTCGTCGACGAGAACAAGCGCGGCGTGAAGCTCGCGTGCGACTGCCCGCGCATGACGTGCGACGAGTCGCACCACCGCGCCGACGACAAGGGGTGTCTGATGTACATCATCCCTCGCGGATTGCTCAACGGCCAGGTCGTGCACCTCGGCAACAACCGCGGCAAGAACAACATGTTCGCGGCGCACATGCTGCACTGCTGCGAGTACTTTCAGCGCATGCACAGTCTGATGCTCATGTCGGATGCCAAGAAGGCGGCGAGGTCCGGCCTTCCGTGCGTCTACCCAACCCACGCGGATGCAAATGCGAAACGCATCCGAACCGATGTGTGACGCGACGCGACGTGTTGTGTGAGGCGGAGCGAGCGCGAGAGAGCGAGGACGAGCATAAAAAAGAGGAACGCTCGTCACAACTCAACTCAACGCGGACAACGATGTCGAGCACGACGTCGACGCTCGAGTTAAAAATGGCGCCACGTGTGACGCTCAAATCGACGAAACTTGCGCGTCGAGCGGAAGAGTCGCCCGCTAAACTCGTCCAACGCCTCATGCACCACATGGATCGGAAGCAAACTCTCGTATTCACGATCGACATGAACATCAAAGACGAGTCCGTGAGCGACGCGCTTAAATTTGCGACCGACGTGACGCGCGAATTGAACAAGCTCGCCATCCGAGGGTCTGCGACGGCATCTGTGAAGGACGGCGTGTTTGCGGGAGTGCGTCATCTATGAATCACAACACAACGCATTGTCTCATCAAACTTAAAAAACATGCGTCGAGTTCGCGCGCGCCGCGTGGCGCGCATCGTCGTGATGCTCGGCGTCGCGCTCGGCGCGCTCGGCGTGCTCGCGCTCGCGCTCGAGGCGCACGAGCGCACCAACGACGACGTCAAGTTCCTCGAGTCCGACTACTGCGTCGTCGTCGCGCCCGCGAGCGATCGGTGCGCCGCCGCAAAGAGAGAGCTGCGCGGCGGGTTCCGCACGACGGTTTTGCGGCGCACGAGCGTGTTGGTGGAGGCGGCCGTGACGTCGGCGGTCGCGCGCGCGGTCGCGAGCGTCGAGGACGCCGTCTCGTCGCGCGTCGAACGTTTCATGAGGTTCGTGTGGTCGCCGAGCGTCGCGGTGCCGTTTCTCGTGGCGTGGGGAACGTCGTACGCGACGAAACGCGCGATCGCCGCGTGTCTCCGCCGCGCCCTCGTCGGGTCGCGAACGCAACACCAACAACAACGCGACGAGCAACACGACGAGCAAGACGACGAGCCCATCGACACGATTACCCCAAAACGTCCGCGGCTCGCGCTCATGGCGTCCTCGACGCCGACGCTGGCGCTGGCGCTTCCGCGTTCGTTGTCGGTCGACATTGCGCGCGCGGCCGAGGCGCGACGACGCGTGCACGCGGCGAGAGAAGGATCGGACTCTGATGCAGGACTGGATTAACGAGATATTACGAAAACCCAACCACTCGTGACGCAATCGCGTGGTCACCGTCTTTGTCGAGCAGAAACCGCGTCCAGCCTGGATGTCCGAGCGCCGCGAGAATTGCCATGCGAAACGAGCGACGCAAGTCCCACACCTCCACGGCCTTCTCGCGCGTCATCGTCGCGATCGTGTCGTCGTGCGGCCCGACAAAATGCACAGACCAAACATTGTCATCTTTCCGCAACGGCACGACGTACAGCGGGAACGGCGACGAGAACGACCACACGAGCACGCGGTCGTCCAGCGCGACCGCAAACCGTTTGGAGTTCGGCGACACGGCGAGACCGAGGAATCCAAGACCCGATCCGGTCGTTCTGAACTCCGTCGCGTGCGGCCCTGCCACGAGCGTCTTGTACGTCACGGGATCTTGTTCGGGCGAGTCGACCGACCACACGTGCACGGTTCGCCCGTCGCCCGAGGCGGTCAAAATCCGGCGTCCATCGGGCGACACGCTCGATCGAACAACGTCGCCAAACCCGATCGCGCGACGTAAGGCGCCGGATTCGATGTCCCACACATGGAGTTGCCCTGACAAATATTTCGTGCACGTGGCGATGAGGTTGGTGTTCGGGATCCACTCCACGTAACACGCCGCTTCGTGACACGGAATGCGGCGAACGCATTCGTTCGTGTCGAGCGACCAAATGTTGACGGTGTTCGCCGTCGACACGACCGCGATGCGGCGACCATCGGGCGAGAACCGCGCGTCGTACGAGTAGTGCTCGTCGACGAACGTCTTGATTGTCGTTGTTCCACCAATCTCAACGACAAACGTGAATTTCTCCCACGACGTGCTCACCACCCAACGCGAATCGCACGAGACGTCGACGCTCTCGATCGATTTGTACGCGTGGTCGTGGCGACGGACGCATCTTCCCGTGCGAGCATCCAACACCGCGACGGTGCCGAAAAACGTGCCCACCGCCAAGAACGCTCCATTGGGCGACGCCGCAACTGCACGCGGCGCCAAGCCGGTCACAGACCATTCCGGTGTGTCGATCCGGGACGTCGGAGACGCGCGCTTGAACTCCTCGTACAGACGATTTTCTCTGCTCATCCACGCCATTTGTGGTGTGTTTTGTTTTCGTGTGACACGACGCGTTCGGTTCATATCACGAAAAACCAACAACTCTAGTCGCGTTCGCGTGATCGCCGTCGTCATACAAAAAGAACCGTTCCCACGCAGGGTTGGCGAGCGACGCGAGGATGGCGTTGCGCACACTTTCGCGCAAATCCCACACTTGCACGCCGCGGTGGTCCGCGCACGTCACCACGTAATTGTTCGAACGCCCGACAAACGCGACGCCGCGATTCACGGATCCTTTGGTCTCGATGGCGTACTGAACCGTTCCGTCCTCGACAGACCACACACAGATGTAGTTTTTGCACGCCGCGGCCAGCAAGGCGCTGTTGGGAGAAAACGCGACCATGTGGATTGGAGTTTGTGCCAACTCGATGTTGTGCTTCGGCGTGCCCTCGGACGTATAAATGCGCAAAGTTCCAGTACTCGAACTGCACGCCATCCATCGGCCGTCATTTGAGCACGCGACACTATCAACACTGCTCCAGAAGTCCAGCAATCTGTATATAGGCTCATTTCCGTTGACATCCCAAACGTACACGGTGCCGTTGAGCATACCAGCTGCGACGCGCGACGAATTCGGAATGATGTCGACACTGTACACCCAAGATGGGTTGCGCAAAACGCGCAGCTCGGTTTGTGACGCAACATCCCAAATACGGACGGTATAGTCCGTCGAACCCGTTACGAGATGTTTGCTGTCCTGCGAAAAACAAACGCTTGTGACAGAGCTGGTATGTCCTCTGAATGTTTGGAGTGCGACCCCTTCTTGTACGAGGCGCCCATCAACGCCGATGAACCTCGCCACGTATGCATTCCAATTCGAGCACCCGATGGCGAACGAGCGCGAATCTGGAGACACAGCGAGTGCTTCAACTGCAGCATGTACAGGAATCTCAAAACCACGTTCAAACACGACATGTTGAGGAAGATCGACGCGGAACACGTCGACGGATGACGCATCAAAGTGCGTGCGCAACATCCACCGCCCGTCGCGCGACGTCGCCACACAATGGTGCATTTCTCCTCGCTCATTGTCCTGCCACACAGGGTCATGGATCTTCGTCGCTGCCGCGTGCCAGGCGTGCGCGGCCATTTTATGTTGTTTTGACGTGTGCATTCATACTACATGAACCTCTCCACTCTCGTCGCGTTCGCGTGGTCGCCGTCGTCCAAAAAGAATCGTGCCCAGCTTGGGTGTGCAAGCGCCGCGAGAAGGGGCATCGAAAAGTTCGGGCGCAAGTGCCACAGCTGCGCCGCGCTCTTGTCCGTCGTCACAGCCAAGAGGTACGGCGATTTCCCGACGAACGCGACGTGTCGAAACGCGGCCCGAAATTCGCTCTGTACCGGCCAGCCTTTCGCGCTCAAATATATATCTTTCCCAAGACGGTGCAGCAGAACTCCGTCATTCACAGACCACACGCTGCAGTCAAAGTGTCGCGCAACAGCGATGTATTTACCGTTTGCCGAAAACGACACGTTCAATGTGCTGTATCCGAACGGAGTTGGAATCACGCGCTGACGGCCGTCCACGAGCGACCACACGCGCACATCTTGTGATTCGTGAGCGGTCGCGAGCCACCGTCCGTCTTGCGACACCGCGGCGCTAATCGAACGACCCACGTACGTGCGCACTTCACGCAACGTGTTGATGTCCCACACACGGGCAGGGCCGCCTCCGCACGCCGCCACGACGAGC
This sequence comes from uncultured Salinisphaerales bacterium, assembly GCA_964581385.1. Lineage (GTDB taxonomy): Bacteria > Pseudomonadota > Gammaproteobacteria > Nevskiales > Nevskiaceae > CAZOOK01. Next base: position 10,125 of record CAZOOK010000046.1, on the reverse strand, counting down.
GAAGAACGCGGGATAGCGACGACGGCGTTCACCCACGATCCTTGCGGGATACTGTGAACGTCGACCTCCGCCGCGTCGAGAGACCACACGCGAATCGTGGCGTCCACCGATCCCGTCACGAGACGAGTGCCGTCTGCGGAAAACGTACACCCCCTGATGTCGCGCGTGTGGCCGCGGAGGACCTTTCGGCCTTCCGCCGACGCGCGCAACGTTCCGTCGCGAGCGACGAACTCGACGACGTGGACGTCGTCGTTCGACAAACCAGCAGCAAACATGCGCGAGTCGGGAGACACGCACAGACAGTACACGTTTGCTTCTCCGTGCGAAATCGACGCCACCTCAACACCAGTCAGGGCGTCGAGCACGTGCACGATCTCGAAACCGCCGTACAAAATCCAGCGTCCATCCGGAGACGCGGCCATGACGGTGCTGCTCATATCGGATGGAATGCTCCAAACGGGTGCCTCTACAATCGTCCCTTCCGGTGCGGCGGCCATTTTGTTTTGTGGCGACGCGACCGTTCGGTTCATACTACATAAACTCGAGAACGCGCGTGCTCGCGGTGTTGTCACCGTCGCGGTCGCGAAAGAAGCGCCTCCAATCCTGTCGAGCGAGCGCCGCGAGAACGTTGTTCTGAAACGGAGCGCGCAAGTCCCACACCTCGGCGCCGATGTCTTCGAGTCTGCACGTGGCCAACATGTAGCTCGACCCCCCGATGAATCGGACAGTCGTGATTGTGGAGTGCATGTGGTTATGTCGCAAAATGTGGCGCATGTGCGCATCTTCCACGACGTATTGCATGCTGGGATCGTCCAATATGTAGCGCAAAACACCGTCTTCGACGGTCCAAACGTAGCATACGGCACCGGTTGCCAGAGCAACGAATTTGCTGTTTGGCGAGAACGTGACGTCGCGGATTGGATACGCCATGTAGTGTTTGCGGTGCACCTTGAAGTCTGCGAGCGACCAAATACACAGACATTCGTCGCTCGCGGATGCGAGCCAACGGCCGTTGTTCGAACACGCCAACCGTTGGATACTGAACTGTTCTCCGTACAACGCGCGAATATGTTGTCCGCTTTGAACATCCCACAAGTGCACACGTCCGCGTTCGTCTCCATACGCAACAAGCGTTGAGTTTGGGATAAATACGACCGCGTTGACCCACACTTCAGATTGCACGAGATGCATTTGTTCTTCCGTCAACACATCCCAGATGCGAACGGTTTTGTCGCTCGCACACGTCACGAGACGTTGCACGTCTTGCGAGAAACACATGTCAAGAAGTCGACCTGTGTGGCCTCGAAACACCTTGAATTCCGTGTTTTGAGCGGTCAACGACGCCATGTACACGTTGCACGTGTTATAAGCGCCAACGGCAAACGAACTCGAATCGGGTGAGACCGCGACGCATCGTATCTGCACGTCGCTGGGGAGCGGCACGGTGAAACTGGTCGCTCCTGTGCGCGCGTCGCACACTCGCACGACCCGTCCATCGTACGTCGTGCACAGCACCCAACGCCCATCAGGCGACGTGTCGAGGAGGTTGTTCAACCTGGACGCGTTGCGCCAAACGACGTCGCGAATGGTCGTCGACTGTCGTTGAGACATTTTTGTTTTGTTTTGTGCACACAACGACATTCATACGCTTGGCTCTCTTACATGAACCGTGCAACTTTCGTCGCAATCGCGTGGTCTCCGTCCTGGTCGAGCAGAAAGCGCGCCCATCCTGGGTGTCTGAGCGCTGCGAGAACGCCGTCGCGAAAGGGCGTGTGCAAGTCCCACAGTTGCGCTCCGACCACGTCCTCGCACGTCGCCAACACGTGGTTCGAACGACCAACGAACGCTACATTCCGTAAGTCCGTGTTGATATGAAAGACGTAGTGCAACGTCTTGGACTCGACAGACCACACAAGGACATTTCTGCCAATTGCTGCGGCAAGCAACTTGCTGTTCGGAGAAAACACGAGGTCGCGTGTGTACGTATTTTTGTCGCACAGCACCGTGCGTTTCGTCGTGTCTTCCAGCGACATCAAATGTACGCGCCCGCGGTACGTGCCACAAGCCAACCATTTGCCGTTTGCCGAGCACGCAACCTGTACAAACGTTGTTTCTTGGAATTGAAACTCGGAAACAAGTTCGCCATTTTGCACATTCCACACATACACAATACCGCCCGCCGCCGCGATGCACGGCGAATTAGGGACGAACGCAACAGAGCGCACCCCTAATCCAGCATTCAAAACATGCAACTGTGTTTGTGTCGCGACGTCCCAAATTCGCGCCGTGCAATCAAACGAACCCGTTGCGAGCAACAGCCCATCATGATAAAAACACACGTCCGCAACCCAGTTAAGGTGGCCGCGGAACGTCTTGGGTTCGAGCGACGTGAGGCGCCCATCGTCGTCGATGAAACCGTACACGTAGGCGTTGAAATCAACGCAAGCAATGGCGAACGACCTCGAATCAGGTGACACGACAATGTTGATTTTTCCTTCTTCACGAACCGGAAGCGACGTTGCGAGACGTTCAATCTTGTTTGCCACCATTGCGTAAACTTCGACGGTTCGCGCTGAAAACGACGTACTCAAGAGCCATCGTCCGTCCGGAGACGTCGCGATGCAGGCGTGGGACAACGTTGCGAGGTAGGCGGGGGACGGCGTCATATCATTCCTTTCCTCCCACACGGGTCTGCGCATGATCGTTGGCGTCGCTTCGCTCATCGTTTTTTTTACGTGGCGGTGCACTGTGTTCATAGTGTTCTTACACACTCGCTTTTTTCGGCCCCCACATCTCGAGCAAGTTGTGCTGTGCGCGTCGTGCCGTTCATAGGACGACACGATTCCAATCTACACGAACCTCGCGGCGGTCGACAAAATTGCGTGGTCGCCGTCCTCGTCGAGCAGAAAGCGCGCCCATCCTGGGTGTCCGAGCGCCGCAAGGACGCCGCCGCGAAACTTGCTGTGCAAGTCCCACACCTGCGCTGCATTCTTCGTTGTGGTCGTCGCGAGCAAATGATTGGATCGCCCGACGAACTCGACGTACCGATATCGCCGATCGGCATCGTTTTGCAAATGGTACATCATGACGACACCGTCATCAATGGCCCACACGTCGCATCCGCCTGATGTGGCGACCGCAATCATTTTGCTGTTCGCCGAAAACGACACATGAAACGCATAGCGCCCATTTCGCATGTGTATCGTGCGAGAGTCGTTGCCCACGAGAGAAAACAGGCGGACGACGGCGACGCTGTACTGGACTGTCGCGAGCCATCGCCCGTTGCTCGAGACAGCTGCACCAACCATCACATCTTGATTTTCTATTCCTGTTCCAAACGAGCGAACGTCGTTGACGATGTTCTCGCCTGGCGCGTTGAGATCCCACATTCGAGCGCGTCCGTCGCCGCCAGCCGTGACAACAAACGAAGACCGCGGAACAGCAACAACAGCGTTCACCCATGTGCCATGCGGCATGATTTTGCGAACGTCGGTGCGAAGATCGCGCGCGTGCATGCTCCCATCGAAAGACGCGCTCACGACGTAGCGTCCATCCGCTGAGAAGGTAAACGCTGTGATTTCGCGGTCGTGCTCAACAAACCTCTTGCGGTTTGCACATGTCGCGTCCAACGTCCCATCCTTCGCGACAAACTCAACAACATACAAAGTACCAAGAACGGAACCAACCGCAAACGTTCGAGAGTCAGGAGACACGGCGATGCAATTTACTTGCAAGTCCCGCAGTGTGAATGAGGCTCTCTCAACACCAGTACGAGCTTCAACAATGTGCACGTCGTCGCCACAGCCGTACAAAACCCATCGTCCGTCGGGCGACACGGCCAGATGGGAATATGAGCTGTCCGCCGCTTTGCTCCAAACGAACTTGTCGATGGTCGTGGTCATGACCGCACGCGTTTTTGTTCGGCGCATAAAGACGTTCATAGTGATTGTTACACAACAACGTTCGCCTCCGCTTTCTTCGGCCCCCACATCTCGAGCAAGTTGTGCTGCTTCGTTCGTTTCGTCGTGTACTCGACCGTCTCGACGTTGTTGCGTTTGACCGTGCGCCGGCCCGTGATCCGCACGTAGTCGTACAGGTCGAGGTCGAACACCTCCTCGATTTGCTCTGGCGTCGCGCCTAGCATCTTCAACAAGTTCGTCACCGGTTTCTCGAACTTGCGCTCGACGTACACCTCGCGCCCGAGCGGCTCGAGACCGCCCTTTCCCGTCTCGAGCATCTCGTCGGGCGCGCGAGCGTACTCCCACATCTTGCGTTTGTTCGCCACGCGCACGCCGCCTCGGCCCATCGGCGGAGGGGGCATCCACGCGAAGTAGTACGGCACGCGGTCGCCCTCACGCGGCGCCTTGGCCGGGTCTTTCGCCATCCACCGAAACGCCACCTCAACGTGAGGGAGCATCCCGCGCGCGTACGTTGCGAGCCTGCGCCCGAGCGACTGGCTCATCTCAAAGTGCTCGAACGGAGTCGTCCCGTCGAGCAAGTGCTGCAAGTGCTCCTTCGCGCACGCGATCGCAACAGCGACGTCGCCGCCGCGCGCAAGGACGCTCTCGATGATCTCGTTCATCGCGTTCTGCGTCACGATCGGAACCTCGCGCCGCACGTTCTGAAGCCCCTTGACCATCACGTACGGCGCGACGCGCTCGAGACCGAGCTCGTCGCGACGCGACGTCGCCGACACCAACGAGTACCCCACTCGAACTTTTTTTCCGTCTCCATCGCCTTGGCCGTCGACGACGCTCGCGTCGCATCCGGGCGGCAACACGCCCGGCGCGTTGAGCAAATCGCGCGTTGTGGTGTCGCCCGCGTACGTCACGCACAGCTCTTGTGGCTCGTCTTGGACTGGTTTCACGTCCTCGCCGAGCACGCGCGCGCACGCGGCCTTGATGGCCTTGCGCACGTTCGCAGTCGTCGCCTTCGAGTACTTGACGACGACGCGCCCTTTTTTGTCGGCCTCCCACTTGAGCGCCGCGTACATCTTCTTTTTGAGCCCGATCAAGTACTTCATGTACACGCACTCGGCGGCGATCGACATCGGCGACGGGTACAAATCGGCCTTGTTGACGCGGTCGACCATCTCGCGCAGAGCGTCCATGCCGAACTGCGCGCGCGCCATCTCCTCGACGCTCCCTGCCGCGACGTGAACGGGCATGCCCTCAACAATCGGAACGCGCACCATGATCGAGTCGGTGTCGCCGTACACGACTTCGTAGCGAGGGTAGTGCTGTTCGACGTACTCGGCGACCTTGGTGATGGCGCGGCGCCCGCCCGCGGTGACGGTTTCGGCACCAGGGCGGAAGCACGCCCACGACGTCGCGGCTCCGAGCGCGCCGTACATTGCGTTGGCCGCGATCTTGATGTTCTTTTGCAGCTGGTCGAGCATCGCGTACTTGGCCGGGTCGGAGTACTTGCACGCCTCCATCTCGGCCTGAACCTTCTTGCGCTCCTTCAACAAGTCTTGGAGCATCTCGGTCAAAATGCCGACGCACACGCGCGCGCGCACGAGGTACCCTCCGCTCTCGGCGGGTGTGGTGTCGCGCTCGAGCACGAGCCCGAACTTCGCCACCTCCGCCGCAGTTCCGATCCACATGTCGGGGCTCACGTTGTCGGCGATCATCTTGCTCGGGTACAACGACGAGAAGTCCGCGCACACGACGGGGTCGCTGTACAGCCCTGGTTTCGGAACGCGAACGTACGCGCCCTGGAACGAGTCGTCGCCCTCGTACACGAACTCGGGCACCGGCCCGAACCGCGCGACGAACACCGGCACCACAGGGCGCGACACAAACACGCCTTTTTTGGTCGGAGCGTTCTCGCTCGCTTGGCGCGCGGCCTGAGCGCGCGCGGCTGCGACGAGGGCGTCGTTCTCGGCGTCGGGGTCGACCTCGACCGTCGACCGCATCGCGTCCCACGCGCCGCGCTCTTCTTCGTCGTCGTCGCTGTCGCTGTCGCTCTCGTCGGGCGACAGTGCTTGGGTCGAATCGGACTGAACGAGCGGGGGCGGACCGGCGCAGAACGACTCGAGCTTGTGCGACGTCGCGGCGGCCCGGCGCGACGCGGCCGAGCCTTCGAGCTTGATTTTCGCGCGCTTGCGCACCTCGACTTGAACGGTGCGGTGCTTGGCGATGACGATGCCGCGCGCGATGGCCTTGCGTCGCGCCATGCGCAAGTTGCGCGCTTGCTGCCCCGTCGTCAGGCACAGACGCAGAGGACAGCAAAACACAAACGCTTCGGCGGTGATGGCGTCCCACGCCTTGATGCTCGTGAGCGCCGCGGGAGGAAGAACGGTGTCGTGGACGTTGTACGACAAGAGCTCTCGCCGATCGTCTGGCGTTCCTTGGTGCTTCGGCACGATCTGAGTGTACGGCATGTCCTTCTTTTGGTCGCCGAGAAATTTTTTCGCGACGGAGTTGAGTGTGTACGACCGCAAGTCGCGCTTGAGGTTGCGCACGATGTTGAGCGCGTCGACCGCGACGGTTCCGGGGATCGAGTAGTAATAGACGTCGTAGTCGCCTCGAGCCGCCGAGTTGCGCTCGGCGGCCCACGAGAAGCACGGCGCGCCCGGCACGCGCGAAAAGTCGGGCTCGACGCCGTGCAAGTACGCGCGCCCGAACAAGTACGGCCAGTCGAACGTGTCGCTGTTGTACCCGAGCAAGATGTCGGCGTCGGCGTGGTCGCGCAGAAACGCGAAAAACTTGACGAGCATGTCGCGCTCGTCGGCGCACTCGACCGTCTCGTAGTACTCGGGTCCTTGCGGCGCGGGGGCGGTGCGCGCGCCGTTCGGGCCCCAGATGAACCCGACGCGTCGTTGTTGCGTGTCGACGTTCGCAGGGCCGTTGTGCCACATCGTGCAAATGGCGACCGACAAAATGGCGTCGCCGTTGTCGGGATCGCGCAGCTCAGGACGCGAGAGGCGCCCGAACCGCGCAAAGAACTCGCGTTCGCGCCCGGTCCCAGAATCGTCTTCGAGCCACGCCGACATGCGCGTGAGCGTGACGAAGGTCTCGATGTCGATCGACGACACGTGGAGGGGCACGACGCGCGCTTCGTCGACGTAGTCGATTTCGCGAAACTCGCACGCGAACTCGAGCGCGCACCGCGTCTTTTGTTGTTGTACGTCAACGGCGGATTGTTCGGGGACTCTGATCCACGAAAAGCCGCGGATCCCACCCGCTCGGCCGTGGCGCTCAAAGTACGCCTCTGACGACGCGTCGACGAGGTTGACGAGCGAGTCGTCCTTGCTCTCAAAGACCTCGCACGTCGCGTCGAGACCGAGTTTCGGCAACAAGTTCTTGTAGATGAAACGCCGCGCCGGTCCGCCGAGGAACGCCTCGGCGAGCGAGAACTCGACGAACGGGAGCGGTTTCGGCGTGTACCCCTTAAACGGTCGGCGCAAGACGAGGCGCGCGCCCGTGACGAGCTCGCGGCGCCGGTTCACAAACGTCTGCGCCATGTCGCGGCGGCACGGCGCGGCCTGGAACACCATGCCTGGTTTCTCGCTCGCGACGGCCGCGTCGCACGTGCACTTTGTTCGATCGCACTCTCGCTCGTCGCACGCCCAGCGGCGCAGCGCCGAGTCGAGCATCGAGCGCCACTCGCTCACTTCGTCGTGCGACGCGTGCCACGTGATTTGCATGAGCACGGTGCTCGGGACGTTGGCGAGACGCACCGCGGCCGAGCGCCCGAGAACGTCGCGGCCGTACACGACCGTTTCCGTCCGACCCTTGGCCGCGTCCCACAACGGGTACACATCCGACACACACACGTCCATCGCGCTCGCGCTGGCTCGCTCTCTCTTGTCCACCCGTTTTGAGGTGTGCCGGTCTGGACGTGGATAACGACTCGACTCGGCTCGGCTCGGACCAGTCTCGCTCGCTCGCGTCACTCGCTTCACGCACACACGCTTCACGCTTCGCGCACACGTTTCACGGAGCGGCGTTGGCGTTCGCGTTGGCGTTCGCGTTGGCGTTCGCGTTGGCGTTCGCGTTGGCGTTCGCGTTGGCGTGCGCTGCAGTCGATGCGACGGCGTCGCGGATTTGGTCGAGCGCCGCGGCCTCGTGCGTCTCGGTCGACTCGCCCATGTCGTTGCTGATCTTCAGCAGCGCGTTGGTGGTCGGTTGTGCGAGCCTCGACGCGATGACGAACCACCTCGCCGCGTGGCGGATCGCGTCAATGTCGGTCCTGTTCTTGACGACGTCGAGGTTGAGGACGGCGCGCATGTTCTTCGACATCGTCGTCAAGAACTCGGCGGGCGTCTCGCTGCAGCACGCGTGCGCGTTCGTGATGGAGTCCTCGACGTGCCCGATAGGAAAATCAAACACCGAGCACGCGAGCGAGACGGTCTCGAAGATGCCTTCGAGGCGGCACATGAGCTTGGCGATTTTGTTGAACGTCGCGTCTTCGTTGCAAATCTCGCCGATCGCGACGCACCGCGCGACGTGAGCCATCGCCGCAAACACCTCGTGCGCGCCGTACTGCCTCCACATGATGATGCCGATGTTCATCACGACGTGCATCGCGGCGCGCAAGTTGACCGTCCCGCTCACGCGCCCGACAGCCGTGTCGAGCAAGACCTCGAGCGCACGTGACTCGTTCGCCGCCTCGTCGGGCGACGCGTAAATCTTGCGCACACGACCGATGTTGTACGGGCGCGCGAGCGCGCTCTCGACGACGCTCGTGACGCGCCCAAGCAAAAGCTCGCGCTGCGTCGCGTCGTGCGAGAGCAGACCGAGCTCGCTCAGCGCCCAGAGCGCGCGTTGCGCGCGGTCGACGACGTCGTCGTTGGCCGAGACGTCGTCGTGCTCGAGCACGAGCACCTCGAACACATCCGCGCCGTCGATCTCGGTCGTGTTGGACCCAGGAAGGTTCGGCTGACTGGCCGGCATCGGGACGAGACAAGACGAGACGAGACGAAAGACGCGAGTCGAGCACGTGAATGTGGTGTGAGAATGGAGTCATCACTTTCAAACAGACTGGTCACAACATGAGCGCGAGCGCGAGCGCGAGCGCGAATGCGAGCAAGAGCGCGCGCGCGTTGCTGCGCAAGTTCGCGGCCGTCGCGGCGCTGTCGCGCGAACCGACGCTCACGCTGTGTGCAAACTCGGCGCGCCCGTCTGTTCTGCAAGCGTTGCGGCGCACGTTTGCAAACGTGATTCCGGGTGGCGGGTTCGGGTTTGCGCGGCCGTTTACGGCCGTGCCGTACGCGCACGACGGCGCGTTTCTGCTCAAGGCTGTGATGTTCGCGCTGTGCTGTCCGTCGTGGGTGCTCGAGTTCGCGGTGTTCCCTCTGCGCGTGCTTCGCTACTTGTACGTGTTTCGAACGATCGAGTCGTTGATCGGGTTCGTGCACGACGTCGTCGTCGCGAGCACGCTCGCGTGGACGGTGACGGCCGAGTTCGACCGCGCTGGGATCAGCCCTCGATTCACGTTTTTCGTCGGGTTCGTCGCGACGATTTTCGTTCAGCGCATGGTCGGCCGCCTTTCGTGGCGCGCGGCCAAACAGTGGTTCGTCGTGTGCGCGTCGATCCATTTCGCGGCTCTTTACCTCATCGCGCGCCCCGACCGCGCCGATCGCGTCACGGGCGCGATGATCCTCGCCACGAACCCCGTCGTCGTGTGCACGTTTCTGCTTGGCTGGTCGCGGTCGATGCTCGACGAGCTCGGGATCACGACTCCGGCCGCGGTCGCCGCGCTCGACCACGCACTTGACCTCGATCTTGACGACGACGACGACAAAGACGACGCGCTCGTCGACGATCTGCGCGTCAACACGCGCGCGCGGCGAGCGGCGTTTGCTGTTGCGTTTACGACCATCGCGCGCAACGTCGTCTTGCTCCGCCGAAGCCCGTGGTGGTGGTACGCGCACAACAACATGCGCGTCGTGGTCGTGTACTACTTTGCGCGCATCCGCGACGAGGCGCAGTGGGCGTCGGAGATTAGTCCGCAGGCTCGACCCGGACCGGGACCGGGACCGGGACCGGGACCGGGACCAGTGCCGGGACCGGGGTTCGAGCACGCAGAGGGAGTGTAGATGTCAACTCAAACCTTGCGTCCATGATGTGTCCGTTGTTGTTGTCGAGGGCCGCAATGGCCATGTCACGCGTGACGCCT
>CAZOOK010000045.1:26790-38910 GCA_964581385.1 uncultured Salinisphaerales bacterium | reverse complement strand
TCTTCTACACGATCGCTGAAATTTACGGTTTTTACACAGCCTCAGCCCATTGCTGCCATCCGCGACTGACAGCTTCCGGGTATGCTCTTGAGCGTTAGACGACGACAACACAGCTGACACAGCCTTTGAGTACAAGCCCGCCATTCTCTCCCGATGATTTCTATCGCGGATTTCTATCGCGCTTTCGCGATCGCTATGCTCAACTGGCAGAAGGTGGAGAGCGCCCTTTTTCGTGTGTACTTCCGGCTATTCGAAAACGGCAATTTGAAGCAAGCCGGAGCTGCCTACTATTCCCTGGATTCCTTTGGCGCAAAACTACGACTTGTGGAGGCGACCGCCAGTGCTGTGCTTGAAGATACAAAGCTGGAATCTTGGAAGAGTCTGGCCAGCGAAATTAGAAACGCCTCGAAGGATCGAAATGCGCTGGCACACCTTCCTGCAATGGTCGAGTCAAACGAAGACGGATCTTTGAGTCTGGTGTTAGGGCGACACGTTTATGTCCCGCCTTCGCTGGTCAGAAAGCGGACAAAAAAATACGATACGGACACCTGCGAGAGGTTGGCATTTTGCTTCGAGGAGCTGGAGAGCGAGCTGGACGCATTCCACGGATGGGACCAGCGCTAAAACAGCCCCTTCCGGCCAGTCGCGAACGGCTGCTTTCGCGCAGGCCAGTTCAACCTTATCGATGATTGGCGAACCGCCATGAGAACGTTGGGTTCTCATGGCGTGTACATGCAGTTCACGGCCGTCACCTCAGCACGGGTTACGATGAAATGTTCGTCATGAAAAACCAGCACCTGCTCGCCGCAACTGTTCACCTGTCGCGAGCATTGAACGGGACCAATTCCACCGCATGCAAAGCCCGCGGCCCCGAGTTTCGAAACGGCGAACGTCATCGGCCTCCCGACTGTTACGATTCGTCCGACCTCGGCTCTGACGTCTTCTATTTTGGGCGCGCAAGCCGCGCAAAGAAGGCAGGCCAACGATAACCAAAGCTTGTTGCGAATCACCATTTGCGGTCTCTTGTGTGGTCTCACGTCACTTTACGAGTTGGTGGCCTGCATATGAAAGAGGAAGGTATGTATGGCAGCGTTCGTAGACCTCTAGACATAAGATCATTTGGCCGGTGGCTACCCATTTTGGTCCCGACGCATACCGGCAAGCGGAATTGCTCAACGTCGGCGAGAAGCGCCGCGCCGAACTACTGCGTCATATGAAATCCTATCGCGGCAAAAGGTGCGACGGCAGGACGGCGCGTTAGAAGGTCCAGCCTTCAATTCCCATGAACTGTTCCAGTATTGCCTTTTGCATGGGCGTCATCAGCTTTCACTGCGCAAATGCCATGGGCTTCAGAAGTATTCCGGCTATTATTGATCATGAGTCTTAGTGGGTTCGTGCACATGCATAACACCTCGCTCAAGCTGATCGGGCGGAAGCAAGCATTCTTGTGGCGGAGAGGTCCGCTTGTTGCCGGCTGCCGGTTAGCTGTGTTGGGCCGTAGGGAACATGCCTAAACAAAACACGAAGCACGCTGTGCTCCGTAGCTTTGCAGTCGTCTTCGGAGTTCTTATTATCGCTCTGTCCGGCATTGCTACATTCGCAAACGCTCAGCATGGGTGGAATATCCGCGCCACCGCGGCCTGTATATTTTTGTTCTTGTTTGGTGTCATGCTGATTGCTGTTGGCGTCACCGGAAAAGGCCCTGACAGTGACACGTTCATTGACGGTCCTTACTAATGCACCAATTGTTCAAGACGCAAGGAAAGGTAAGTCATGCGCCTAACTGTAGATTCAACGTGACGGCCCGTAAGCTAGCACTTTGCGTCGGAGAGGCCTGCTGTGCGGCCCGCCCATCAATCTGGTGATAGGTGAGCAATGCGAGGAATCGTCATGGTAGCCGGGATGTTAGGGGCCTCTGTTGTATATGCAGGAGGGCATAAGGCGCCGGCGGATATGCACACGTTCAACGTTACATGCCCAGCAAAGGAACTGCTCCCAAGGATCGATTTCACCTACCATCGCTGCAACAACGGTGATGAGAAAAGTTGCGAATCATTTGTAGTATTCATGCGTAAAGCACTGCCGGAATATGACTGCCAGCGTTCGTTTGACGGTGACTATGTCGTTCCTGCACTGTGGTTATCTGATGCGGCCACGGAAGACTACGTACGGCTACTTTCAAATTTAAAATTTATAGAAGCACGGAAACTATTCGGAAGTGCGGAGTTCCGCGCAGTTCTTGATGGTGCCTTGGCCGAGGAGTATGAAGCTCGTTCAATCGCTGAGGAGGAAAAGCTCCGTGGTGCGAAATGAGCCCACCTGCCCAGGCTAGCTGACGGTTCGGCTTCGCCGGGCCGTCGCTGAGCTGGTGCGTTGACCGGCCCAAGAGCATTCCGAATGGCTGCTTTCCGGTGCTGACTTTCAGAGGCCGAATGGCGGCAATTAGCACCTTTCTGCCAGTGCGAGACAATCGACGGGTGATAGACAAGCAAACTCGCGAGATACTCCGAATGCCATCAACCGGCTTTCGGAAATACAAATCGGCAATCAACACGAAAAGATCGCGCGGCGACGTGGCTATTGGATCGCGTTGAGCGAATCGTCGCGGAACTCGCCGGCGACCATTGAGACGTCTGCGAGCCTTTGCGCCAGCGCCGGCAGTGCATAACGCCGCAGGTGCGTGGGCAGCGCAGCGTCACTGCCGCCAAAATCCGCCGCGTAGCGGCGATAGAACGATGAAACGAGCAGCTTCTGCCCATTCCAGCGCAGCGCCATTGGGCCGTTGACGTAGGCTTTCGCGCGCGCTTCGAGTTGTTCGTCGAGATATTCGGCGCCATACGCGACTGGAGCGAGCGGCGGACCGTCGGCAGTGGCTTCGCATAATGCGTAGAGCGTACGCGAGTCGCGCCAGTACGGGCGCAGGATGTGGTCGCGGATGTCATGCAGCGACAGCAACTGATCCTCGACCTCGATATTTCGCGAAGCAAATGGATCGGGTGGCGCGAACAGCGCGGCCAGACCGCGCGGCGATAAATCGCGCACGCTGGCGATGCCGCGATGATCGAGCACGATGCGCACGGTCGTCGCGTTGTACAGGTTGATCCAATACGCGCGCTGTTCGCGTAGCGAGTAACGCGACACCGGCACGCGGCTCATCGCGTTCAGCCAGGCATCGAGCTGCGCACGATCCCCGGCGGTGACCGCGCTATAGCGCACGCGCTCGGAACCGGCGTCGCCGACGACGTAATGTGCGAGAAAATCGTTCCACGCGCGTTGATCGACGCTACGATGGCTCTCGCCGTCATGCGCCGTCCAACGATCCCAAAGCACCGGTGGTGCCGAGGTATCGACACAGGCAGCGAACAGCAGGGCTACCGTGCAAAGCGGCGCCGCAAGACGACGCATCAGGCAATCTTCTTGGCGATTCGCTTCTTTGCCGGCAGATGCGCGCGCAGCCAGTCCAACAGATCGATAGTGACGTGGTCGCGGCAGGTATCGTTGAGCAGTTCGTGACGGCCGTGCGGATAAATTTTCACGGTGATGTCGAGCAGCCCCGCGCGCCGGTACGCCTCCGCCAGCAATTCGGGACCGCGGCCGTCGCCGGTTACGTCATCGTCCGAGCCCGCGATCAAGATGACCGGCAATTCTTTGCGGATACGATCGAGGCGCCGCCGGCTAAGCAAATCGCGTCCGGCGCCGAGGAGATCAATCCATAGTTGCGAGGTCGCCGTGAATCCCACCAGCGGATCGGCGATGCGCTTGTCGACTTCGGCGAGATCGCGCGACAGCCAATCGAAATCGGTGCGCGTCGGAGCGAAGCGGAAGTTGTAGCGGCGGAATGTGAGTGTGCGCATCAGTTCCGTGCGATGACGCGGACCGAGCAGGCGTACCTGTGCGTGTACCAGCATTTCGGCAATGGGCCGCAGTGCGCCCATGGTGCCGTTGGTGGCGCATAGCATCGCTCCGGACAAGCCCTCGCTATGTGCGACCAGATGATGCTGGACGACGAACGAACCCATGCTGTGCCCGAAGATGAATAACGGCAGTTGCGGATGCGCGCGTTCGGCGCGCGTGCGCGTGGCGGCGACGCTCTCCATTACATATGACCAGCCGTTGTGGTCGGCAAAATGGCCGCGATCCGCCGGGGTTCCGGCAGTCATGCCGTGGCCTGGCAAATCTGGCGCGTAGACAGCGGCGCCGGACGCATTCAGTGCCGCGGCGAAACGTGCGTAGCGGCCGCCGTGCTCGCCGAGGCCGTGTACGATGAGCACGACCCATTTGGCCGGGGTGCGCGGCAGCCAGCAATGCACGTATAGAGGTGCCCGGCCGGCGACCTGCAACTGGAAAGCTTTTTCGCTCATCGGTAAGTTCCTGTTACGTCAGCGGCAATCCGGGACTGAACTTGAACATCCCATTTGCAGCCGACACCGAGTCCTACTGCAACGGTGACGACCATGGAAAAGCGCAAAGTAGCCCTTCTGGCCATCGATGAAGGTACCACCAGCACGCGCGCAATTGTATTCGGCCGCGACGGCGCGCGGCTCGGTGTAGCGCAGCGCGAATTCGGGCAGTCGTTTCCACAGTCCGGCTGGGTCGAACACGATGCCATGGAAATCTGGACCGCAACCGCCGCCTGCGTCCGCGATGCACTTGCCGAAGCACACCTGAGCGCCGGCGACGTGACTGCGCTCGGCATCACCAATCAGCGCGAAACGACGCTGATCTGGGAACGCGCCAGCGGACGGCCGATTCATCCGGCGATTGTCTGGCAGGATCGGCGCACCGCCGCTTGGTGCCGCGAACGCACGACCGCAGAGCGCGAGCGCTGGCTGCAGCGGAAAACCGGACTGCTGCTCGATCCGTACTTCTCGGCGACCAAGGCGGCGTGGATTCTCGATCATGTGCCCGGCGCGCGCGCACGCGCCGAAGCCGGCGAACTGGCGTTCGGCACCATCGACACCTGGCTGCTATGGCAGCTCACCGGCGGCCGTATCCACGCCACCGACGCCACCAACGCGTCGCGCACGGCGCTGTACGACATCACGGCGGAGCGTTGGGATAGCGAGCTGCTGGATTTCTTCGGCGTGCCACCGCAAATACTGCCGGACGTGCGCGATAGCGCGGCGGACTACGGCAGCACAGACGCAGCACTGTTCGGTGCAGCCATCCCGATCTGCGCGCTGATCGGGGATCAGCAGGCTGCAACCGTCGGTCAGGCCTGTTTCGCACCGGGCATGATCAAGAGCACTTACGGCACCGGCTGCTTCCTCGTGCTCAACGCGGGGCAGCAGCCCGTACAGTCCCGTCACCGGCTGCTGGGAACGATCGGCTATCGCATCGGTGGTCATTCCACTTACGCGCTCGAAGGCAGCATCTTCGTCGCCGGTGCCGCGGTGCAGTGGCTGCGCGACGCCATGCATCTGATTCGCCGCGCCGGCGATTCCGAAGAACTGGCGCGCTCGATTCCGGATACGCAAGGCGTCTATCTGGTGCCTGCATTCACCGGCCTCGGCGCGCCATATTGGGATCCGGAGGCGCGCGGCGCCATTCTCGGCCTGACGCGTGACTCCGGCATCGCACAGATCGTGCGCGCGGCGCTGGAATCGGTCTGCTACCAGACGCGTGACCTGCTGGAAGCGATGAAGCCGGATGCGCCGCAGCCGACCGAGCTGCGTGTGGATGGCGGTATGAGCGTCAACGGCTGGCTGATGCAATTCCTCGCCGATATTCTGCAAATTCCCGTCGTGCGCCCACAGACCGTGGAAACGACGGCGCTGGGTGCTGCGCAATTCGCCGGCTTGTACACCGGCGTATATACCTCGTTGGAGGAAATCGGCGCGCTCTGGAAACCTGAAGCACGATTCGAGCCGAAGCTGCAGGCGACACGCGCCGATACGCTTTACGCGGGTTGGCGCGAAGCCGTCGCGCGTACGCGCACACAGCCCTGATCCGCGTTGTTGATTTATTCAGGCCAGTTGCGGCGGTGCGGTAAAGCGGCGTAACGTCTGCGACCGTGAAAATCCTCATTCTCGGCGCGGGCCAGGTTGGCTCGACGCTCGCCGAACATCTGACGATCGAGAACAACGACATCACTGTCGTCGACAGCAACGCGCAGGTGCTGCAAACCCTGCGCGAGCGTATCGATGTGCGCACGGTGCAGGGCCACGCGGCGCATCCCGAGGTGCTGCGGCGCGCCGGCGGTGACGATGCTGACATGCTGATCGCGGTCACCAGCAGCGACGAGACCAACATGCTCGCCTGCCGCATCGCGCAGACGCTGTTCCGTACTCCGACCAAGATCGCGCGCGTGCGTGCGGTCGAGTACCTGAGCGAAGAAGACAAACTATTCCTGCCGGACGCGCTCGCAGTGGACATGCGCATCAGTCCGGAACAGATCGTCACCGATTACATTTACAGCCTGATCGAGTATCCGGGTGCGCTGCAGGTGGTGGATTTCGCCGACGGCCGCGTGCGGCTGGTCGGCGTCAAGGCTTACTACGGCGGTCCTCTAGTCGGACAGCAGCTGCGCGAATTGCCCAAGCATCTGCCGAAGGGCGTGGACGCGCGCGTGGCCGCGATCTACCGGCGCGGCAAGCCGATCATTCCCGAAGGCGATACCGTCATCGAAACCGAGGACGAAGTTTTCTTCGTCGCCGCACGCAAGCACATTCTCGACATCATGGCCGAGCTGCGGCGGCGCGATCAGCCGGTCAAGCGCGTCATGCTGGCTGGCGGCGGCCGCATCGGACGACGGCTGGCAACGGCGCTGGAAAGCCATGTGCAGGTCAAGATCATCGAGCGCGATCGCGATCGTGCCAAGCGCATTTCGGAAATGCTCAATCACTCGATCGTTCTCTGCGGCGACGCCGCCAGCGAACCGCTGCTGCGCGAAGAAAACATCCAAGATATCGATGTGTTCTGTGCGGTGACCAACGATGACGAGGCGAACGTATTGTCGGCGATGCTGGCCAAGCGGCTCGGCGCGCGCAAGGCGCTGTCGCTGATCAACCGCGTGTCTTATGTCGATCTGGTCGAAGGCACCGCGATCGATATTGCGCTGAGCCCACAACAGGCAACCGTGTCCGCGCTGCTCGCGCACGTGCGCCGCGCCGACGTGGTGAAGGTGCACAGCCTGCGGCGCGGTGCGGCCGAGGCAATCGAAGCGGTGGCCCACGGCGACCGCAATACTTCACGCGTGGTCGGACGCCGCCTCGATGAGATCAAGCTGCCGCCCGGCACGACCATCGGCGCCGTCGTGCGCGGCAGCGAGGTGCTGATCGCGCATCGCGATGTCGTGATCGAGGCGAACGACCACGTTATCCTTTTCATCGTCGATAAAAAGCGCACTCACGACGTCGAGAAACTGTTCCAGATCGGCTTCGCGTTCATCTGAGAAGCGAATCTACTCCCTCCAAAACGAGGGCATGAACGGCATGATGACGATGAAAATCTCCAGCCGACCGATCAGCATCGCTGCGCTGCACGCCCAAAGCTGGAAGTCATTCAGCCCCGCAAATGTCGAGCCGGGACCGACCGCATGCATACCATGTGCGGTGTTGTTGATGACGGCAATGACCGCGGAAAACGCGCTGAGCGGATCGAGCCCGGTGATCATCAGTAGCAGCGTGAAGGAAATGATGCTGACCACGTAAACGTGAACGAACGCCAGCACGGACAGCACCACGCGCTCGCTCATCGGCCGCTCGCCGATTTTCAAGGTCTGCACGGCACTCGGATGCAGCAGTCCCCTGACCTCGCGCTCGCTCTGCTTGAACAGAATCAGCGTGCGCATCATCTTGATGCCACCGCCGGCCGATGCCGACGATGCACAGACGCAGGACAGCAGCAGCATCGACAGCGGCGCCGCAATCGGCCAGTGGTCGTAGTCATCGGTGACAAAACCGCAGTCGGTGGCCAGCGAAATCACATTGAAGGCGGCATGCGGCAATGCAGCGAGCACATTCGGATACGTGCCGGACAGCGCGAGATAGGCCGCAATCAGTGCGCAGCTCGCTGCTATTACGGCGAAATAGGCACGAGACTCGTGATCCTTAAGATAAGGACGCAATGAACGTGTGCGCCAAGTGGCGTAGTGCGTCGCGAAGTTGACGCCGGCGAGCAGCATGAACAGTCCGACGATGAATTCGATCAGGGGCGAATGGAAGTACGCGATGTTGGCATCGTGCGTCGAGAACCCACCAAGCGACAGGGTCGAAAACGCATGGCAGATCGCGTCAAGCCAGTCCATACCGGCGAACTTCAATGCCAGTGCACAAACAATGGTGAGCGCGACATACACTGACGACACCGAACGGATCGTCTGATACAGGCGCAAGAGCAGCTTGGTGCCGCTGACCGGGTTGCCGCCTTCGCCGCGATGCAACTGCATGCCGCCGACACCGAGCAGCGGCAACACTGCCATCGCCATACCCAGCGCGCCGAAGCCGGCGAACCAGTTGAGTTCGGCGCGCCATAACTTGATCGATGGCGGCAGCGCATCGAGCCCGCTGAGCACCGTGGCGCCGGTGGCGGTGATGCCCGATATCGCCTCGAAGTAGGCTCTGGTGAACGACAGGCGATGGTCGTACATCATCAGCGGCAACGCCGCCGACGCCGCCATCAGGAGGGACGTTGGAGCGATCAGCAGGAAACCGTCGCGCGAGCGCAATTCGCGCCGATAACGCCGCGTGAGATACCAGATCAGGAAGCCAGCGCCGAAGTTGATTGCGGCCGCCTGTGTGAAGTGCAGCGCCTCGCCATCGCCCACCATCACCGACAGGCCGATCGGCACAATGAACGTGGCGGTGAATCCCATCAGAATCATCCCGAACGGATGCCCGATGTGCAGTAATACCTTCACCCGGTTTCAGTTTCCTGAATTGAGAGGCAGCAGTCTACACCGGCGACTGCGAAATTTCGGAGCGTGAATACAATCCGGCGCACAGCAACTTGTTGGACTTGGGCGATCGTCGCGAGGATTTGGGCGCGATCAGGTTTCGTAGCCGAACAGACGCATCGGACTGAGCTGGAAGCGGTCGTCCTCGGGCATTACGGCTTCGATGACGGCGAATTCCGCCGCCGTCGTATTGCGATTCGTCGGCTTGATATAGGTAACACCCTGGCGATTCTGCAAGCCGGCAACCCGGGGCGCGCTGGCAGATGAACCGCGGCGCACGACCACGCCTATTTCGCCATTGGCGAGCTTCACAAAACTGCCCGGTGGATAGATGCCGAGCTCCTTGATGATCAACGCAGGAATATTGATCCCAGACACATCGGCCGCAGCGACAAAAAGCGCGCGCGCTGCGCTCTTGGCCGGAACTGCCTTGCGGTGGGCGCTGTTGCTCATCGTTGCGCAGTACGCTTCTGCGTAGTGGATCACTTCGGCCAGTGGAGAAATATCGGTGAGTCCGGCCGGATAGCCCTTGCCATCCGACGTTTCGTGATGCTGGGCAACCGTGCGCAGCCAGCCCGGATCGGTGACACCGAAAGTTTCCAGGCAGCGGACACCGCGCGCCGGGTGTGTCTTGATTTCCGCACGCTGCGCATCACTAAGCGGCGTTGCCTGCTTGTGCAGCACGTTCTGCAATTCGATCATTGCGATATTCATCGTCAGCGCGGCCTTGAGCAGCGTCAGACGCTCCGCGTCGCCCATGCCCATGCCACGCGCGATCAAGCCTGCGACGAACGCGGTACGGAGCGAATGCGCGACCGGATAGCGCGTCATATCGAGCCGGATCATCGCGAAGATGCTGGCATCGCGCTCTTTTTCCGTGAGCCGCTCAATGTCGGCTACGATGTTTTCGATGTTCTGGACGAAAGCGGGATCGACCACATCCTCATGCAGTGCATTACCAAGCCGCTGATGCACGCTGTCCCAGTCCCAGAACGGATCGGCATTGGTCGGCTGTGGCGGCGGCGGCGGCGGGCTGTCTTCGAAGTAGCGCTCATATTCGCCGCGGTCCACGAATATGCCGCGCTCAAGAAGCGCGGCCAGCTGGCGCTGATCGGAAATCACAACTCCCTTGCGCAGCAAAGGGCGCCCGAGGCTATCTACCACATCCCAGGGCAACGGCTCGTTCAAACGGATATGGCCAGACAGCGAGAACAGCGACTTGGTATTCATGACTCCCTCCGAACGAGTCCTTTACCTGTCCCTGGCCGCGACGAGCTTCGGCGAGCAGCGGTCCGTGTCTGCCATGTTGCCGCCATTATGCGAAAGCGTCCTATATTCAATAATATATTACAACTTTCTCAACAAGCGAAACCGGCGTCCTGCGTATAGCCGTTGATCCGTAACCGGCCGCCATCCGCCACCGCGGCCAATTGTGCGGCGCCCCGAAACCCAGGAAACTTGCGATTTACGCGTCGCTATCGACCACAGCGCAACCATCCACCGTCAAGCAACGATCATGTCCGTTTTCACCAAAGTCAGTTACGACGAGCTGCGCGAATTTCTCGCTGCCTACCCCTGTGGCGAGCTGCTCGGCTATCAAGGTATTGGCGAGGGTATTGAAAATACGAATTACTTCGTCGACACCAGCGACGGGCGCTGGGTGCTGACGCTGTTCGAGCGTCTCAATTACGACGATCTGCCGTTCTTTCTCGGTCTGATGGAACATCTTGCTACGCGCGGCTATCCCTGCGCGATGCCGCAGCGCACACGCGACGGCCACAATCTGACCACGCTGAATGGCAAGCCGGCGGCACTGGTGCGGCGACTGGCTGGACAGAGCATCCTGTTTGCGGATCTCGAACAGTGCCGCGCCACCGGCCGCGCGCTCGGTGAAATGCACGTGAGCGCGCGTACTTTCGCGCTGCGCTGCGAAAATTCGCGTGGCGCCGAGTGGCGACGCAATACCGGGCAAGCGCTGCTGCCGAAGCTGGATGTCGTGCAACATACATTGCTCGCAGACGAACTCGCCATGCAGGAACAATTCGATCTGAGATCCCTGCCGCAGGGCGTGATTCACGCTGACTTGTTCCGCGACAACGTGCTGTTCGTCGATGACCGCCTCACCGGCGTCATCGACTTCTATTACGCCTGCAACGACGCGTTGATCTATGACCTTGCGGTCACCGTCAATGACTGGTGTTTCGAAGCTGACGGCCGTCTCAATCACGCGCGCTACGACGGGCTGGTCGCCGAATACACCGTCAGCCGCGAGCCCAACGACGCTGAGCGCGCCGCGTGGCCGCTGGTGCTGCGCGCGGCCGCACTGCGCTTCTGGCTATCGCGACTATACGACTGGCTGACGCCACGCGGCGGCGATCTGGTGCACGTCAAAGACCCGGAACAGTATCGCCGCATCCTCGATTATCACCGCGAACACGCACCGCCAAGATTGCCGTAAGAGTGCTGATCAGCCGCTCGTGGCGAGTTTCGTCGATTTGGCGGGGCCGGCGCAGGCACATCACCTTATGCGGCCATGTACTCGAGCAGCGTCTGATAGCGGCTTTCACCGGCAACGTCGAAGAGCGGATCGTCCATCCGCGTGATCGCGGTATTGATTGCGGCCCAGTCAGCATCTTGTAACAGCTGGGCGGCCGCCGGGAACAATGTGACTTCCTCGATTTCCATATGCGTGCGCATGGCAGCAGCGTAGTGCCGCGCCGCCGCCTCGACAGTCGCGCGCGGGACGAAGTCTTCCGCGACAACCGCCGTCAGCGACTCAAGCAGGCGCGTGCCCGCACGGGTGATCTGCTCGTGCTGCCGTAGCAAGTCCCCGGTAACCGAGCAAATCAACGGATCGAGTTCCATCAGCCGATGCATCACGAGATCTTCCTTCGGATGATGGTAAATGTCCGCGTATTCAGTCATGTAATGCACGATTTCGAGCATCGCCACAGGGTCCTGGGTTTCGCCATTGTGGAAATTCTCGATGCGCGCATCGAGCAGATCCAACAAGCGCGCGAAGTGAAGATGATCCGTGGATAACGTGACGAGGTCTGTAGTCATGGCAATCTCGCGATGTCGAAAAGCGCTCCTCGGACCGGTTCTTTTCCGCATGCCGATGCGAGCAGGAGCACAGTCGCGCCGGACATGTGTCCATACTTGGCCATCAGCCGGGAATGCGAATTGATCCAGATCAATGACGTTGCTTTTCGGATGATGCAGAC
>CAZOOK010000045.1:0-26690 GCA_964581385.1 uncultured Salinisphaerales bacterium | reverse complement strand
CACGAGCGACGTCGGAGCCGGAGCACATGACTTCGGTGCCGCATGCAAGGGACAATACGACTGCTTCGCCCGTTCCGGCCCGGCAGTCACCGACTCATTCGATGCGCCTCAATAAATACATCAGCGAAACTGGCATTTCCTCGCGCCGCGAGGCCGACGGCTGGATTGAGCAGGGCCGCGTCACCGTCAATGGCAAGCGCGCCGAACTCGGTACGCAGGTGCAGGAAGGCGACGAAGTCCGCGTCGATGGACGCATCGTCGGCGCGAAAAGAAAAAGGCGCGTTTACATCGCACTGAACAAACCGGTCGGCATCACCTGCACGACCGAGCGGCATATCAAAGGCAACATCGTCGACTTCATCGGCCACAAGGAACGCATTTTTCCGATCGGCCGGCTCGACAAGGATTCCGACGGACTGATCCTGCTGACCAGCAA
This sequence comes from uncultured Salinisphaerales bacterium, assembly GCA_964581385.1. Taxonomy (GTDB): domain Bacteria; phylum Pseudomonadota; class Gammaproteobacteria; order Nevskiales; family Nevskiaceae; genus CAZOOK01. The sequence goes on along the minus strand of CAZOOK010000045.1, from coordinate 26,254 downwards.
CGGCGATATCGTCAACGAGATTCTGCGTTCCGAAAACAATCACGAGAAGGAATACATCGTCACCGTCGACAAGCCGGTGACGGATGATTTCCTGCAACGCATGGCCGGCGGCGTACGGCTGCCCGAACTCGGCGCGACCACCAAGCCGTGCCAGCTCAACCGTGTTGGCCGCAACGTGTTCCGTATCGTGCTGACGCAGGGATTGAACCGCCAGATCCGGCGCATGTGCGCTGCGTTCGGCTACGAGGTGCGACGCCTGCAGCGTGTGCGCATCATCAACGTCACGCTCGGCGATCTGAAGCCCGGCAAATGGCGCGACCTCAGCGACGCCGAATTGCATGGACTGCTGCCGGAGCGCAGCGAGTGGTGAGCGATCGCGAGGCGCAGACCAACACGCACGTTCCCGTCGTCATCATCGGCGGCGGCGCTGCCGGATTGATGTGCGCGATCGAAGCGGGCCGACGCGGCCGGCGCGTCCTGGTAATCGAACACGCGAACCGCGTCGGCAAGAAAATCCTGATGTCCGGCGGCGGGCGCTGCAACTTCACCAATCTCCACATCGAGCCGGATTGCTACATCTCCGCCAATCCGCACTTCTGCAAATCCGCGCTGGCGCGCTACACGCAGTGGGATTTCATCGCGCTGGTCGAACGTCATCGCATCGCGTATCACGAAAAAGAACTCGGTCAACTGTTCTGCGACGACTCTTCAAAACAGATCGTGCGCATGCTGCTCGATGAGTGCGCCGAGGCCGATGTGCGCATCGAAGTCGATTGCGCAGTCGAAAACGTCGCACGCGCCGGTGAGCGCTTCGCGCTAACGACTTCACTGGGCACCGTCACCGCGGACGCACTTGTCGTCGCCAGCGGCGGCCTGTCGATTCCGAAGATGGGCGCGACCGGCTTCGGCTACGCACTCGCGCGCCAGTTCGGCCACACACTGCAACCGACACGCGCCGGCCTCGTGCCGCTGACGCTGAGTGGCAAGCATCTCGACGACTACGCCGATCTCAGCGGTGTTGCGCTGCCGGTCGACAGTTCCTACGACGGCCAGCGCTTCCGCGGTGGCATGCTGATCACGCATCGCGGACTCAGTGGACCGGCGATCCTGCAAATCTCATCGTACTGGCAGCCCGGAGACGATCTGCGTCTCGATCTGCTGCCGGATCTGGACGCTTTCGAATATCTCGAAGCGCAGCAGCGCGAACGTTCCGGCGCGGAACTCAAAAGCGTTCTCGCCGACGCACTACCGAAGCGCTTCGCACAGCGACTCTGCGAACGCTGGATCGAGAGTCGCCCGCTACGGCAATACCGTGCCGCCGAACTTCGCGACATTGCCGGCCAACTCGCGAACTGGCCGATCGTCGCCAGCGGCACCGAAGGCTACCGCACCGCCGAAGTCACACTCGGCGGCGTCAGCGTCGACGAACTGTCATCGACAACAATGGAATCGCGCCTCGTACCCGGTCTTTACTTCATCGGTGAAGTCGTCGACGTGACCGGACATCTCGGCGGTTTCAATTTTCAGTGGGCGTGGGCATCGGGGCATGCGGCGGGACAGGTGGTTTGATTCCCAGCTCAATATGGTGATTTAAACCCACCGTTCGCATTTTGGTCATAGCATGGTTATTGGCTACGCAGTGCCCAAATACCGGCCGCTTGCATTCGTGATGTGAGCGACGGTCCCAGCCCTAAGCCGTCACTCGCGAACGGCAGCTATGCGGAAAGTCGTTTTACGCAGAAACTAAGCTCCAGTTAACGAAGCCTACGGGCGCACCATGTTCACCACTGCGTAATTGTGTTCGGCAGCCGTTGCGACCAATCTCAAACCTACGCAATGCGCCACGGCAACAACATAAGGTGTCGCGTCACCAGATGACGACGCGGCGCTCTGGCGGCAGGTACATCTTGTCACCAGCTTTGACATCGAAGGCACGATAAAAGCCAAGTTGGTTCACCACCGAACCTTCAACGCGGAATTCAGGCAGGGAATGCGGATCCGACTTGGTTTGCATGATCGCCGCGTTCTCGCGCATTTTTTCACGCCATGACTGCGCAAATCCCATGTAGAAGCGCTGATCGCCTGTCAGGCCGTCAATGATGGGCGCCTCTTTGCCGTTCAGCGATATCTGATAAGCCTTGTAGGCGATTTCCAAACCGGCGTTGTCGGCGATGTTCTCACCAAGCGTCAGCTTTCCATTGATCGGATAGCCCGGCACCGGTTCGTAAGCGCCGTACTGGGCAACGAGCGCCGCGGTCTTGGAAGCAAACTTTTCGTGATCCTCCTTGGAAAGCCAGTCGAGCAGATTGCCGTCGGCATCGAACTGGCTGCCTTCATCATCGAAGCCGTGGCTGATCTCATGGCCGATGATTGCGCCGATGCTGCCGTAATTGACGGCGTCGTCCGCTTTGGGATCGAAGAATGGCGGCTGAAGAATCGCCGCCGGAAACACGATCTCGTTCATCTGTGCATCGTAGTACGCGTTGATCGTCTGCGGCGTCATCTCCCATTCTTCACGGTCGATAGGCTTGCCCAGCTTGTTGAGGTCGTAACGGTACTCGAACTCCGTTGCGCGGATGACGTTGCCGATCAGATCATCCCGCACAATCTGCAGGTTCGAGTAATCCCGCCACTTGTTTGGATAGCCGATCTTGGTCACCAGTTTGGCGAGCTTGGCCTGGGCCGCTTTCTTCGCCTCCGGCCCCATCCAATCCAGCGTTTCAATGTTCTGGCGGTACGCATTCAGCAGGTTGTCCACTAGGGCCTGCATGCGCGCTTTGCTTTCGGGTGGAAAGTACTTGTCGACATAGAGCTTGCCCACCGCCTCGCCGAGCGATCCGTCGACCAGTTTCACGGCACGCTTCCAGCGCGGACGATTCTCGGGAACACCGCTGAGTGCCGTGCCGTAGAACGCGAAGCTTTCATCGACGAACGGCTTGCTCAGGAAACGCGCGTAGGCGTTCAGCACGTGCCAGCGGAAATACGCCTTCCACACCGGCAGCGGAGTCTGCTCCAGAATCTTGCCGAAGCCGCTGAGATAGCTCGGCTGGCCGACAATCACATAGTCGATGCGACAATCCAGTTCCGCCGCCTTCAGGTAAGCGTTCCAGTTGAAGCGTGGCGTCAGACCCGTGAGCTGGGCGATTTCCACCTTGTTGTAGGTCTTTACCGGATCGCGGTTTTCAACCTTGGTCCATTCGACCTTGGCAAGCTTGGTTTCCAGTGCCAGAATCGCTTTTGCGTCAGCGGCAGCAGACGCATTGCCGGCCAAGTGCAGCATCTTGCTGACGTGCTGCAAATACTGGCCGCGGATCTTAACGAGCTTGGCATCGTGTTGCAGGTAATAATCACGATCCGGCAGGCTCAAGCCGCTTTGCTCGACGCCGACGACATAGCGCGTCGAATCCCGTGCGTCCTGACCGACGCCGATGTCGTACGGTGCGGAAACGCCGATCTCGTTGTAATGCGCGATCAGCGCGGCAATCTCTGACTTGTGCTTGAGCGCGTCGATCCGCGCAAATTCGTCCTGCAAAGGCTTGATGCCGAGTTGCTCCAGCGTTGCTTCATCCATGAAACCGGCGTAGAGATCGCCGATCTTGCGTTGATTGGGATCTTTAGCTGTGGCGGCGGCCTTCGCCGCCTCTTCGATCAGTCCTTGCAGCTGCTTCTGCTCCGTGTCGTCGAGCACGGTCGACACGCTGACCTGCGCCTTGTCAGGCGGAATCTGCGTCGTCTGCAGCCACTTGCCGTTGACATAGCGGTAGAAGTCGTCCTGCGGACGGATTGCTGGATCGATATTCTTCATCTCGATGCCGGAGCCCAAGGCAGCCGGCGGCGGTGCTTCCGGCCCGGCGGTAGGCGCTGCACACCCGCACAGCAGGGAAATCCAAGCGATACCAGCGACATTTCGTTTCATGGCGGCTCTCGATCTCACGAACAGATCGGCACCGCCCCACCGGGGCGGCACCCGCGGAACTGCAGCACTACCGAATCAATGCGTCGGCTTGGAACTGCTGATTTGACCGCTGATGGGATCCATGGTGAGGCTCACACCCGTATCGTTGGGCCCTTTTTCAGAGAAGGTGAGCGAGTGCTTGCCGGCTTTGGCCGCATTGACGTTGCTGTGATCGGCAAAGGCTTGGTCGATCATTTTCTCCGCATAGGGCGATAGTCCGGGTTCACCGCTGAAACGCTGAATGTCGTCTTCGACCGCGGCGCGCGACTGCGCCAGTACCGGCTGCAGTGCTACCGACATCAAACTGAACGCGACAACTTTGAAATGTAAACGCATGGTCAATCTCCGTTAACGAACAACAAGGAAAACTTCATAACCACTGTTGAATCACGATACAGCCACTCCATCAGGAGCCTTTTGCTACGAGTCGCGCATCATGAAGCTTGTACAAGATGCCACCTTCATTGCGCTCGATCAGTTCAAACGTTCCTTCCACGATCATGGGGTCGTCGCTCATTTCGACCGCCTTGCCGGCGAAAACTTCCACCGCCGACGAAGGCCCACCGGGCGGATGAAAGAAACAGCTCGGTGGATTGGCGGAGAGCAGAAAATGGGTCTGCTTTTCGTTGATGCCCAGCGGCAGCATGAAACCGACCAGACGAATCTTCTGATTGGCTAGCGCCTGCAGCGCGAACGGAAACTTGGCGCTGACGTCGTTGCGCCCGATGCTGACATCGGCGGACATCAGCAGATCCCATGAGGTGACGCTTTTGAGATTGAACTTGCCCAGCCATTCATCGCGGGGTGGTTCCGTCACCTCCATCAAAAAGTCGCTCTTGATGCCGGCCGCCGACACCGTCACGGTATCCTCGCCGAGTCGATTGGCCAGCATGCGGAATTCCAGATAACCGCTTTTGTCCGTACGATCCGTGATCAGTACCGAGGGATTGCCCTTCTTCGACTCGATGTGGACTTCCACGTTCTTCAGCGGCGAACCGCCCTCCGTTTGCACGGTCGCCCCCATATAGACCATGTCGCCGGGATACGCCGGCACGGCAAGCTTGCCGTGTTTGTAGTTGTCGAACTCCGAGCTGATCGCGATGACCGGCGGCGTGCTGTCTTCGACGAGCTTGCCGTTGTGATAGCGCACCGTCCCTTGCGATGACGCGTGTGCCGCCGGGCTCGCCGTAGCGGTGGCGATCATCCAGAAGATCAGGGGGCGGGAAATCTTCATCGCGGTTCAGGCTCGCGAGAGCACAACAGCGAGGTCCGCGCGGTAGGCACGCAGCGCCGGCAGCAGGGAGGCAGCGGTGCCCACGGCCAACGGCAGGAGCAGGATCGGCAGCTCGGACCCCAACACCGTGATGCCGGTCAGGCTGACGCCCTTGGCGGCACCGGCAAAGTGGGCAATCACTTCGACGGCAGCGTGACCCAGCAGTAGCCCCAGCAACGTGCCGGCGACGCTGAGCAGCATCGCCTGGATCCACAGGATCGCGACGACGCGGCTCTTTGGAGCACCCAGGCAGCGCAGCACGGCCAGATCGTACTGACGTGTCTCCATCGCGTTATACAAGGCGATGAAGACCGACAACGCTGCCGTCAGGATGAGGATCACGGCGAGTGCGCGCAGCGTGTCGAAGCCCAGGCCCAGCAGCTGCAAAAGACGTGCGGTCTCGAAAGCCGGCACGGCGGCCTGCAGATTAGACTGCAAGTTGATCATGCGCGGCAGTGACACCGCGGCCAGCGGCGAACGGTACTGGACCAGTAGCGCCGTGATCTCGCGCGACGCGTCGTAGCCACTCTGCTCTTCGTCGTGATCCTCGTCAGGATCGTCATCGTGATCCGCTGCGCCTACCGCGCCGTTGCCCGCCGCATCCGGCGTGCTGGCCGGCGCCTTGAGCGCGTGGCGATGATGCGTTGCATGAATCTCCCAGACGCTGTCCAGGCTGGTCAGAATTAGGCGATCGAGCACGGTGCCGGTAGGCGCGAGCACGCCGACCACCTGATAGGGATGATCGCCGTGCGCATGGCCGCCAGCACCCAGACCGTGTACGCCCACGAACGGCGCATCGAGCCGGAGTCCGGCCTTGGCGACCTCGGCACCGATCACGGCCTCCATCGGCTTTTGCCAAAGGCGGCCGGCGGCGAACTGCGCGTGGTAGTTCGCGACCAGATCCGGCGTAGTGCCGACGATACGAAAGCCCCTCGTGTTATCACCCAGGGACAGCGGAATGGCTTTGGCTACCATCGAGTTGTGCGCCCAGCGGTCGGCCTCGGCCAGCGGGATGTTACCGGTGGGAATATCGAGGTGATATACGGTCGACAGGATCAGCTGCAGCGGACTGCCCTTGGCGCCGATCACGAGATCCACGCCGTCGGCATCTCGCGCGAGTCGTCCGCCGATTTCGGTGCCGATCAGCAGCAGCGCCGTGATGATCGCGACGCCCAGCGTCAGCAACAGAAGGTGCAAGGTGTTGGCCAACTTGCGATGACGCACGTCGGCAAGCCCCAGCGTGAGCAGGTTCATGCCGCCATCCCCAATTCGATGCGACGCTCGATGACGGCTTTCGCGCGTGCATCATGGGTGGCGATCAGTAGCGTGGCATTGCAGTCCCGTGCCTGCGTTAGCAGCAGATCGAGCACCAGCAGGGCGTTGGCATCGTCGAGGCTGGACGTCGGTTCGTCGGCGAGGATCAATCGCGGACGATTGACGATTGCGCGCGCGATCGTCACGCGTTGCGCTTGGCCCTGACTCAACTCCGCAGGAAACACGTGCACCTTGTTTTCAACACCAAGTTTGGCAAGGGTGCTGCGCGCGACGGATTCTTCGACCGGCAGGCCCGCGCAGTACTGCGCCGCAGTGAGATTCTGCAGCACGTTCAGCGACGGAATTAGATGCAGACGCTGGAAAATGATGCCGATATGGCGGCCGCGGAAGCGGTCGAGTTCCGCACCGCGCAAATCCGTGACCAAGGTCTCGTCCAGATGCACCGTGCCGCGCACCGGCTTCAGCAGTCCCGCGACGACATGCAGCAGCGTCGTCTTGCCGCAACCCGACGGCCCCAGTAGCAGGCAGTGTTCGCCCGCCTCCAACTGCAGCGAGGGAAGAGCGATTTTCGCGGACCCGGGGTACTGAACCTCGATCGGTTCAACCGCCAGCACGGTTTCGCTCCGTGCGACGGCTGAAGCTCACGAACAACCCAGCGAACGGCTTCGCCGTCGCAGCCACGCAACGGGCGCGCGCACTAGCACGCACCAACGCAAAATAAACAACCATGTATGAATGATCCTCGGCAAATCAGGACGAAACGCCACAATGCATCGGCGTCCGGAAAAGGAAAGTCCGATTAAGCGAGGAAGGAGGGAGGGCCGCGATTATGAATGCGGGCAAACGGCCGCTGGTCGATTAGGCCAATAATCGGCGCTACGCGGAGCGCAACCCCGGGAACGGGTCGAACGGGCGCCGCGGCAATCGATGGCGGAACCGGCGCTGCATGCGCAATGGCGCAGACGTGACAGTTTCCGCCGCCGTGCTCGATGAGCTCATGATGCGCAGCATGAACGACGGCAAGCCACTGGCTGGCCACAAAAACCAGCACCAGCAACAGTCGGGAAAAGGAAATTCCTGCCGCTTTCATGATCCTACTTCTAACACGATAGCCGGGAGCTGACAACGCCAGTCAGCCGTCTCGATCACGGCGACAATGGAGGAGCAGAAGTGCTCGTGCTCGCTCGAATCATATCGCCGCGAGCTTGGTGACGATGTACAGGGCCAGTACCCCGAGAATGGTCATCAGGGTCGTCAGGACCGTCGGATGATCGTGATAGCTCTCCGGCAGAAGATCGCTCGCCGACAGATAAATGAAGAATCCGCCGCAGGACGCCAGCAAGATTCCCAATACCTCGGGACGGAAGCGCAGCAACAGCGTCGAGGCGGCACCCAGCACCGGGGCGATCGCATCGATCGACAGCCATCGCAGCGCCGTTCGCTTGTCACCTTGCTTACCCAGAACGATGCCAACGGTGTTGATTCCGTCGGAAAAATCATGCACCAGCACGGCGGTGGAAACGACGATGCCGACCGAAGCCGAAACTTTAAAGCCCAAACCAATAACGAAGCCGTCGAGAAAGCTATGCAGGGACAGGCTGCCGGCACCGAGCGCGCTGCGCCGCCAAGCGCTTTGGCTTGCAACGCCATTGCGTTCACGCGACGCTCCGGCCCGCTCCAGCACCATGTAGGCAAGGAAGCCGCCGATCACGACCGCCAGTATTTCCGTCGCATCCAGCATCGGCGCGGCCAAGCTGATGGCCTCAGGGATAAGGTCAAAAAAAGCGACGCCGAGCATCGCACCCGCACTGAAGCCGAGGATCAGGTGGAGTCGGTCCTTGAATCGCAGCGCAAACATCCCGCCCAACAACGTCATGACAAAGGTCGCTAGGCTGACTGCGATCGCGGTCATATCTGATGTGCAGGTCCGAAGAGGTTACCGTAGCGACTGCATTGCGTCCGGCACAGTGGAATCCGGTCGTTGTGGGCGCGCGTCATGGCGAATTTTGGGAAATGATTTCCACCGTCACATGAGACAGGATTTTGTAGCGTGCCAACCGTGCGCGGTAGTAATTCACGTCCCGCCGTTCGCTCGTAGTCACGGAAAGGATTGCCGCCAGGTGTCCGGGCCCGACCCGCCACAGGTGCAAGTCGGCAAGCCGATCGCCCGCACCCTCGATCGTACCGCGCAAATTCTCGGCCAATCGCCGGTCCGGATTCATGTCGAGCAGGATCGCCCCCGTGTCACGGATCAGCCCATAGGACCAGCTTGCGATGACCGACGCACCGGCCAAGCCCGCCAGCGGATCCATCCACAGCCAGCCGAATACGCGCGCCAGAACCAGGCCAACGATCACGAGAATGGATACTGCGGCATCGGCGGCGACGTGAACAATCGCAGCACGTATGTTGTTGTCGCGATGGGCGCTGGCGTGACCGTGCTCATGCTCTTCAATGACGACCGGATGGCCCGCGTCGGCACCGGTCCGAATGTAGGCAGTGAAAGCGTGCGGCTCCGGAATTTCGTCGATCGATTCCAGGTAACCTCCGCGGTCGCTCATCGCAAAGATCTGGCGCGCGCCGTCCAGTCGCACCGTCTCGATTGTCGTGCGCTCAGGATGCAGGCCTGCCAAACCTTCCGCGTGCAACCGAAAGCGCGGCGGCACGCCGTCTTCGTAGACTTCAAGGATCAGGGTTCCGCCATCGGTGGCGACGCGATGCTCATCGGCGTGTGCTTCGGGTGAGTGACCGTGGTGATGGTGGTGATCGCCGCCGCGGCTCAGCAGCCAGGCACTGACGATGTTCACCGCCAGTCCCAAGCAGGCGATGGAAATGGCTTCAGTGAAATGGATGGGGATCGGTTGCAACAAGCGCGACACCGACTCATAGCCAATCAGCAGGGCGATCATCGCCAGGACGATCGCGCTGGTAAATCCCGCCAGATCGCCGAGCTTGCCCGTACCGAACGTGAAGCGCGCATCATCGGCATGTTTGCGCGCGTAGCTGTACGCCAGCGCCGCAAGCAGCAATGCACCCGCATGCGTGCTCATGTGCAGGCCGTCAGCGACCAGTGCGATCGACCCGAACAGCAATCCACCGACAATTTCCGCGAGCATCATCACGGCGCACAGCGCAATGACCATCCAGGTTTTGCTCTCGCTGTGCTGGTGGTCCGCACTGAGAAAAACGTGGCGGTGCGCATAGAAATCTGCGTCGGGGCTATTTCTGCTCATCGACATGCGCCTACTTGAGATAAGTGCGAACGACTTCGATCAGTTGCTCGGCGGCGTCCCCCGAGCGCGCGCCAGCTTTACGTTCGGCATCGACAAGGTGTGTACGGACGTGATCTTCCACCACCTCCGCCATCAAGCTGGACGTTGCACCACGCACCCCCGCGATTAAATGCATGATGCGATCGCAGCCCGATTCTTCATCCAGCGCACGTTCGATGGCCTCGACCTGCCCGCGAATGCGTCGCACCCGGGCCAACAGTTTGTGTTTCTCGCGGATGGTGTGTGACATAGCTGCATGTATCACATATAGGATAGGGGGCTATCGTATAGCACTCTACTCGATCAGTACCTGGAAGACGATATTTTTGATCGCGGGTACCCGTTGCTCGCCGCCCGACATCGTGTTAGAAAGGGTACCTAATGAAACTTGGGCGTACTTCGCGAATTCTGTTGGTGCTGGCCTTTCTGATGGGCCAGATGTTCGCGTTGTCGCACTCCATTCATCACGAGTTGCTTGCGCACGGCAAGACGCCCTGTGAAATCTGCGCGGTGGCCCATGCTTCAGCGGTTCCGCCCGCGCCACTCCTGCCGGTGGCGCAAGTCATTCCACATGGCATGGTGGAAGCAATGCCGGCCCTGGCTCCCAGTGACCGCCGCCCGTTCGCACGACCCAACACCCGCGGCCCTCCAGCCATTCTCGTTTAATCGGACTTTCCGAGTAGTTTCCTGACGCCGGCAGTACGCGGCGTCTGCACCGATTTTTCGAGGATCGTCATGCGTTCGTCCAAATCGTTTGCCGCCGAGCCGGTGCGCCGGCCGCAGGTGGCAATGCCATTGTCCGTGAGATTCACGCTGCGCACGGAGCACGGCGTTGTTCGCCTTTGACCTAGTCAAAACTACGCCGGGTCAGGCTTATGCTGTTGCTCGGCATCAATGACCATTAAAAGGGCACATAACGGCGCAGCGATGAACCGTCGTGCGTTCGTCCCTCTGCTGATTGCCGTTTGGCTGTTCCTCGGCCAGTGCGCCGCCGTGATCCACGCCACGGAACACGAGCTTTCGGCAAAGGCCCAGGGCGGGTGCGCGATCTGTGCCATCGCGCATTCGGCTGCAGGCGCACCCATTACCGCTCATGCGGTCGTCCACCCGTTCCATGCTGTCGCACCGCTGCCAAGTGCAACTCGTCCACCAGCAGCCCAGTACCATTTTGCACGCCCGTATCGCACCGGTCCGCCGGCTCTCCTCATCTGATCGAAATCAAGAAGTTTTTCGTGCGCGGCCTGTGGCCGCGTCACCTATTCGTTCAAGAGGATGCCCCAAATGCGTTCGTTCACCTTTTCCGCGCGCTTTGTCGCGCGCCGTTATCTGCTTGCCGCCTATCTCGGGGTCGTAGTCACGGCCGTTCCACACGCTGTACTCGCCGCAGAGCCCCAGGCTCGGCCGGCCTCCACCCGTGAAGGCACTCTGCAAGGAACCGTCGTCGGCGACGACGGCAATCCCATCCCCTCGGTCAATATCCAGCTCTCCAACGCCTCCGACAAAATCGTTGCTCGGACCCGCACGGATGCACAGGGCACCTTTACCATCGACGACCTCGCACCCGGTCGCTACACGATCACTGCGACGGCCAGTAAGAATTCGAACAGCACGGAAGTCGAGGTCGCCGGAGGGATCACGAGCAAGACACAGTTGGCCCTCGGTAGCCAGCAGCTGCAAACGGTCTTCGTCACTGCAAAACGCTTTGAGCAGGCACGCACCGCGTTGTCGCCGTCCACTGGCAGCAGCCAGTACACCCTCAGCGCAAAAACAATCGAGCAATTGCCGGAGGGTGATCACACCCCGTTCAACCAGGTATTGCTGCAGGCGCCCGGCGTAGCCAACGACAACCTCGGTCAGCTCCACATCCGTGGCGACCACAACGATATCCAGTACCGCCTCAACGGCATCATCCTGCCGGACGGCACCAGCGGCTTCGGCCAGGTACTCGATCCGCGCTTTGCTAAGAGCATTACGCTCAATACCGGCGCGCTGCCGGCGCAATACGGCCTGCGCACCGCCGGCGTCATCGACATCGTCACCAAGGACCAGTTCAACGGCGGTGACGTCGACGTTTACGGTGGGAGCCGAGACACTTTCAATCCCAGCTTCCAGCTCGGCAAGACCACCGGCAACTTCACGTCTTATGTCACCGGGCAGTATCTGACCAACACGCTCGGCATCGAAAATCCGACCAATTCGAGTAATGCGATTCACGACCGCACCAACCAGGGCAAAGGTTTCGGTTACTTTTCGTACCTGCTCAACGAAAACACCAAGCTCAGCGCTATGGTCGCTGGCACCGGCACCCGGCTGGAAATACCGAACAATCCCGGGCAGCCGGTTGATCCCAACGGCCTCTTCACCAATCCCGCCTATTTCGATTCGGCGGGCTACGATTCGGCAGCCCTCAACGAGCGTCAGTTCGAACGGAATCTTTACGGCATTCTCGCGCTGCAAGGCGTCGGCAGCGGCGTCGATGATTTGACCTACCAGCTCGCGCTGTTCGATCGCCAGAGCACGGTGCAATTCGAGCCCGATTCGCTGGGCGACCTGGCCTTCAACTACGCCGCCTCCGCGATCAAGCGCAAGGCGAGCGAATTGGGGATGCAGGGCGATTTGAGTGATCCGCTGGGTGATGCACACACACTCAGTAGCGGCTTCACGGTGAGCACCGAGAACATCCGCGCCGACAATACTTCGAGCGTGTTCCCCACCGATGCGAACGGCAATATCGTCGGTCCGGCAGAAACCATCGTCGACAACAATCCCAAGAACGGCAATACGCTGGCGTCCATTTATGTGCAGGACAAGTGGAAGGCTACCAGGAATCTTGTGATCAACTATGGGCTGCGCTACGACCACGTCAGCGCCTTCGTCACCGGTCAGCAGCTGAGTCCGCGCCTGGGCATGATCGACTACCTGACACCAAGCACGACCCTGCACGCCGGCTACGCGCGTTACTACACGCCACCGCCGAGCGAACTGGTGGCCAATTCCACGTTCGAGAAATTCGCCAATACGACGCTCGCCGCGCCGGCTAACCAGCCCAACTGCACGCCGAGCACGACCAACCCCTGCGTGCTGAGCAGTCCGGTGCAGCCGGAGCGCTCTCACTACTTCGATGCCGGCGTGCTGCAGCAGCTGACTTCCTCGTACACGGTGGGACTGGATGCGTACTACCGCTATGCACGTAACCTGATCGACGAGGGCCAGTTCGGCACGGCGCTGATCTTTACGCCGTTCAACTACGAACAGGGGCACGTCTATGGAGTGGAGCTCACCAACGCGTATCACAAGGGTAAGCTGTCGGCTTACCTGAATGCCGCACGCTCGATAGCGCAGGCCACGAACAACATCTCGGCCCAGGCTGTCGCGTTTCCCGATCCGACGGAGTTCGCTTATGTCAGCCAGCACTACATCTACCTCGATCACAATCAGGCCCTGACGCTATCGGGCGGCGCCTCTTACGTTTGGTGGGAAACAACATTCGGCATCGAGGGTACTTACGAAGACGGTCTGCGCGAGGGTTTCGCCAACACCGGCAAGCTCAAGCCCAACGTGCAGTTTGATCTATCGGCGGCCCGCTCGGTACTCATCAGCGACAGCTTCGGTACCGTCGATCTGCGGGCGGCGGTCATCAATGTGCTCGATCGCGAGAACGAAATCCGCGACGGCTCCGGCATCGGCGTCGGCGCGCCGGCGTGGGGACCGCGGGCGGCGCTTTATTTCGGCATCGCCAAGCCCTTCGGCGCATTGTGAAGCCGTAGCGCGCCTTCAACGGTGCCGTCCTCCGATCGAGGCCGGCGCCGATTTTTGAAGGACGTGACGGACCGTTGGCAAAGATGCAAAGCCGGCGTCAATCGACTCCGCAGCAGCTGCAGGTTCAGCTGGCGGCGGTGGGGGTGGCTGCTGCGCTGGCGGCGCTCGTTGCGGGAGTTTTCAATTCGCGATGGGTGACGGGACCGCCCGCCACCGGTCCGGAGATTCTCGTTTTCAGCGATGAGCACTGCCGCGACTGCAACGCGTGGATCGAGTACCTCCGCAGCCAAGGATTTCGCATCAGCGTCGACAACGAAGCCGGTCACGGACACATGAGCCAGTATCTGGGCGTCCCGAGGAATCTGCGTACGGCAAACGTGGCCATCGTTGACGGCTACGTTATCGCTGGGCACGTCCCAGCCGGCGATATCCGCAGGTTACTGGCGGAACGGCCCGCTGCACGCGGAATCGCCGTTCCCGGCTGGCCTGGCGCGTCACCAGGCATGGAGGCCTTCAGTGACGAAAGAAAACCATACGACGTGATTCTCTTTGAGCCCAACGGCACGATGCATCCCTATGCCCAACATTGATCGCATCACAGCATCCGTGCCCGACGTGGCCCGTCAGACATCTGAAAAGCGTCGAACGGTGCACTACAACCAGATTCAGGGCACATGCATGGTGTTTCCCAAATCGAAACTCGGTTTTGTTTTCTTCAACGCGATTATTCTTTTCTTTCTGGCCACGAGGGTATACCCAGTGGCAGCGGCCGAGTCCGATCCGGTCGATCAACTGTGTCGCCGACTCGGACAGCACATCCGCGGATTCCAAGAAGGACAATGCCGGCGCGATGGCTTGATGGTCTCTACCCATACGACGGCGCAAGGTCGCGCGATGCTGAGCCGCGATTTCGCTCCTTTGGGCAATGGCCATCCTCCACGCGTACTTCTGCTCGGCGGCATTCACGGCGATGAATTATCCGCAGCGGTGATCGCATTTCAGTGGCTCGAAAAACTGGCGTCCGATCACGACCCGCATTTTCAGTGGCGCGTGCTTCCGTGCGTGGATCTCGACGGCGTATTCGCGCAGCCATCACGACGCACGAATTCCGCGGGTGTTGATCTCAACCGCAATTTCCCAACGCCGGACTGGAGCCAGCGTGCGAATGAGTATTGGGTCAAGACCACCCATCGCGACCCGCGTCGCTATCCCGGTCTGAAACCGGCGTCAGAGCCCGAGACACGCTGGATCATTGATCAAATCGAAGAATTCAAACCGGATGCCGTGGTATCCATTCATGCGCCGTACGGCTTGCTCGATTTCGATGGGCCGCGAGATCCGCCCCGGCGGCTGGGTTATCTAAGCTTGCAACGCCTGGGCGCTTATCCGGGATCGCTCGGCGACTACGCTGGCCTGTACCTCAAGCTTTCCGTAATAACGATCGAACTGCCGCAATCCGGTCAGGCGCCAACGCCGGCGCAGTCGAATCGCATCTGGGCTGATTTGCTGCGCTGGCTGGATAAGCAGCACGTTGGGGAACCGCGTCAGGCTTTCCAGCACCCGTCTGACCCGGCGGAGCGGCACTTGATTCAGACTTTTCAGGTTGGGGCGGAAGATTCAGGCCCCAGGCGCTGACAACGTCATCAAGCGGAAAAGGATTCTTTTCGGTCTTCCATTCATGGTACGGAGCCGCGGTCTGGCTGTAGGGTCCGGGCTCTGACCTATCGAATTGCACACGCGCCGGGACATGAAACGCGCTCCCGAATATGATCGCCTCTCGCTCGATCGGCTAATAAACGACCCACGCGTCAAGTACCGTGGCCCGCTTCCTCACAGCGAAATGATGAGCAGTCGGGGACATAGATAACAAAGAATTTCCAGCGACAGGGGGTAACTTCCCGCTAGCGAACGTCAGCTCTTGGGCAGCGAATTCAGGCGGCCCGCCGGCCGCTCTTGGCACGCACCGACGACCAGCGGTCCCAGCCCAAGCCGACGGTGGCGAACGGCAGCAACAGAGCAGATGGTAACTCTCGAAGAATTTTGAAGATCATTGGGCAATGAACATCCGTTGGATGAGCGCCAGCCGCCATTTATCAATGCCATGCAATTCAACTGTGACGGAGTTCACAGTTTCATCCAGGATCATCGGATAACGTTATCGACGTAGGGTCTAACTGCTCAGCGCACGCTTGCTCGTTATTCAATAATAAACTGTGGCGCAAAACAGATTCATCCTGTCTTGATAGCAATGAAGCCGCACAAGCGTCATGGAGTGACTGGCAATGCAATCGTTATCGTCCAAGAGCGTGCATGCAAATGCGGTGATGGTTTCGCTTTCATCAGCTAGTGCTTTTCTGGCGAACCCGTCGACATGATAAACGGTTACCAAGGGGTCCTTTGGGAATCTCGGTGCGGCGACGCTGACCGACTCCCACACTACGGGATACGCGCTGCTGGATACGTCATTCCCGTCCAGCTGGGGCTTCGATGCGGGTCAGGCCACTTAGCTTGCGATGTTGATTCGCGATCACATGCTCATCGTTGCCAGTCAGCCGCGAACCGATACGCATGCGGCTTTGGCCACACTCCGGTAACGCCGCATCGCGCACCAGCGAAAGTCAATCATTGGTTAATTTCCGTCGATCGAAAGCGGCTGTTGAGTATAAAGGATAGCGGTTGCGATGCTGAAAAAGCTTGCCGATACGAGGCACCGCGGCGCATTTCTGAGTAGGACTTTTACGTCAATAGGGAGATACAGAATGAACGATGACTGATAAAGCGGCAGGCGTATCCAAAACTGGTATTTGAGAATTGTAATGTACATTTCGAAAGGAACTTTGGAGGCTTCACATGAATTTTGATGACATGAAATCGAACCTGATCAACCTGTGGTCAGCAACAAAAATCGAGAGAAAAGTGGGCCGCAGCGTGCTGTTAATGTCTGCGGCACTTTCCGTGGGAATTATTGGCTCGCCACCAACATTTGCCCACTCGACCTCAGGTTATGACTGGACTCCGGGGAATGCGCTTGCGTTAGGCGTCTCCGACAATCAGGGCACCCGCACGATCAATTATGTATGGACGAATCAGACGGGATCTACCAAGTGCGTTACAGCTTTCCAATGGTATAAAGGAAATCCAAGCCCCCTCGAAGCGACACACACGGTGCTTCCAAACGCTCAAATCAATTTCCACAACACCAACGGCTACAGCGGATATGCCGACGCCACCATCGAGTTCTACAGCTGTACGACAGGAGTAACTGTCTTTCGCTATCTGATCGGGGCAGGCAACAACCCCAATGTCTGGCTTTCAACTCCCGGCACATGGGAACCCTGATTTTCAGAAACGTGGTAACTCCTCGATATTCATAAGGGCGCAAGTTGTAATTCAATGCGGTAATCCCCGGCTCTGCCGGGGAATCTGCTGTGGTTTGAGAGCTCCTGTCGTCACATGAAATCGGGGTAATCGTACCCTACGACTAAACCGAGCGTCCGCTTCCGGGAAGCCTGATTCCATGATCGGATGGCCGTAATTGGCACGTTGGGCTTAGCGAGATGAATCCCCAAATGCTTCGCTTAACACACATGAGTCGATTCAGCTGGTTTATGCCGAGCATCTGGCATTGAGTGGCCCCACGTCGTGCGCTGCAAGCACCTGTCCCATCGGCACTTGCGCTCCCAGCGTGCGCAGCAACCAATAGGTTCCGCTCACTGCGCGCATCACGAATATCAGGTCACTGACCGGCTTGAACGTGAAGGCGTGGCGGTAGTGTCGGCGTGCGGCGGCGCGGAGGTCGTCGATGAAGCAAGGGTCGCCGTAGTTGAAAAGCGTGTCGGTGCACAGGCGACGCAAGGTCAGATCGGCGAAATCGTTATAGACGGGAATCACTTCGGTGAGCCGGACTTTCTCGCCGACACCTTGAAGCGCCAGCTCCGCGTCATGCAGCTCCTGCCAGTCAGTGCGCCAGGCGGCGCGAAGCACGCGGCGCACGCCTTCGACGATCGGGGCTGGGACCTGTTTGACACAGCCGAAGTCGTAGACGACAACGCTGCCGTCTGGACGAAAAGCGAAGTTGCCGGGATGCGGATCGGCATGAACGGCATGAGCGATGAACATCTCGTGCGTGATCCAGCGGCACAGCGTGGTGCCGATACGGTCGCGTGTTTCCTGGGGCCAGCACTTGGCCATGCTCAGAGGTTCGCCGACCTCCTCGGTCATCACCAGCACACCGTCCGCGCAAAGTGAGGCAACCGGCGTGGGATAGACGATGCCGTCAACTTGGCCGTGCCTCCGCAGATGCAGCAGGTGCTCATGCTCGGTGCGATAGTTGGTTTCCTCGTTGAAGCGCTGACGTACTTCCTCCATGAGGCGATTCAGGGCGGCATTGTCGAGCGGCAGCAGCTTGGAGGCGCTAATTAGGCGGCGCAGTTGCTTGATGTCGGAATCGACGGCGTGCTCGATGTCGGGGTAGCGGATTTTGACGACGACCTTGCGGCCGTCGGTGAGAGTTGCGCGATGCACCTGGCCGATGCTGGCTGCTGCGAAAGCAATCGGGTCGATGTCGGCGACCTGCTTCCACTGCGCCGCCTTCCAGTAGCGTTTCAGCGCCGGCTTTAATTCTTCGAAGGGCAGCGGCTCGACCGCGTTCTGTAACTTGACGAGTTGATCGGCGAGCGTTTTCGGCAGCAGATCCGAATACTGCGATGCGAGCTGGCCCATTTTCATCGCTGCACCGCGCAGTTCACCGAGCGTTTTAACCCAATCCTCGCCGACCTCGGCCCAGTGACGGGCACTGCGCTCGACGCGGTCACCTCCCGGCAGACGGTTAGCCATCGACCGTCCCAGCGTGCGTAGGCCGACGCCCAGCAACTTGGCGGTGCGTTCGCCGCTGCCCTTGGATTTAATTGGCATGGCGCTGGCGGCTCATCGACTGGTTGGAATGGGCGAATCACCCTTAACGGAGCTAAATCGCAACATTCGTGAGTGTAGTCCGTATCGGGCGAAGCAAGATGGAGGAACGGGCGGTAGGCTGCACGGGTCCGGCGAACGGTGCAGAGCGGCGCCTGCCGCACAAATTACAATCCTTTGAATTTCGATTACGCTGGAATTTCTTGCTGTCAGCCCATTTGAGACAGTCGCGACCGGCGGCTTTCGGGCAAGCAATTTAGAACTTGTAGCAGCCAGATATCGTGAGCGATTGGATTCAAACAACCAATACCGAAGGTTGCGCTGTTTACCTTGGTAATTCGTGAGATCTCAGCACGAGTTGTCAATGGTCAATACCGGGGATTGCCGGCCACGACGCACTCCTGAAAAACTCCGCAGTTATGCGGCCCTTAACTGCCCCGCCTCGAATAGAGATTTCTGAATCCCATGCGAAATTTTGTTGCGTTGGCCTCAGCATCGTTGCTGTCGTTTTTCCCCGAACGGCCTTGACGACGATAGGGTGCAACCAAGCGCAGATCGATGATGCGCGGGGTGTGACCCATTTCCTTGAAAGAGCGCGCCAAGTGATGCGCGCCCGAGCCGGATTCCATCGCCACGATGGCCGGCGTCTGCTGGGAAAAGAACGTCGGCAGTTCATTGCGTGAGATGGTTTTGCGCAGCACGATGCGCTCGTCGCCATCGACGCCACAGATCGAGAACGTGTTTTTGGCCAAATCCAGGCCGAAGCGGATAATCGTTGACATGGACTTTCTCCCTCGTGGGTTGAGTAACTTCGACATCCTCATTCCGGCTTTCAGAGGCCAGGTGAGTGGGGAGGTCCATGTCATTCGTTAGGTGCCACTCCCTGGCCACCTGCTGTCTGCTAAGAGGCAACCGTGTTTAATACGTTCTCTCACTACCCCAATCGTTGTAACTGGAGAGCTTGATGCTTGCACCCTACCGTCCCAAGGTCGTCTATGCGGCGTTCCTCTAGATGTTCTGTATTGTGGCTCTCACGGCGATAGCTGTTTGTCTCCCCAACGGCGTAAATCCTTGGCGGGGTGGCAACTTCATAGCCCTGAGTATCTTCTGTATATTTTGGGCATCGTGGTTCTACGGATTGTGGGCGTACGCGAAGGGCAAAGGTCACTCAGGCTGGTGGGCGTTACTTGGGCTACTCTCGCTTGTGGGTCTCATTCTACTTGCGCAGTTTCCGGATAAGCATCCCCGGAGGCGAGCCAGTGAACAGTCGGGGACATAAGTAACAAAAGCGTCGGGGGACAGGGGTAACAGTTCCACAAACTCGAAATTGAACTAACGGGCGATGACTTCCAGATTCTCGTTGTCCGGTAGCGGCGCGCCTCGCGTGACGGCCTTCGTGTCGTCGTGAGCAGCCCAGAGCTGATTCCCACGGGTGACCGCTTCGGAGCAGTCCGGCGCGATATGATCGGCGCCAAACAACCAAGCCTGATTCCGGCGGGATGGGGAAATTGTCATGGGGGAAACGGAAAACTATCGAGTCGTGCTAAAGCGTCTCGGCTGGGTCTCGATTGCGGTCGGACTAGCGGACATCGGCGTGATGGTCTATTGCGTGTCGCACGACATCAGCTACCAATCGAGCCTGAACATCTTTGCGGTTGTCGCCGGCATCCTTTTCCTGCGCGGAAGCTTGGGAGCGGTGCGCGTGGTCACATGGTTTTCCGCTTTTATTTTGGCTTGCCTCACGAGCGCAATTGTCATTCTATTTCCGTTTATGATCCCGATTGATCTGCTGATGGCGGAGCTGCGGCTACATCCGTTCGATAGCGTTGCTTCTGTTCTCTATGGGTTCATTGGACTCGGTTTCATTCTGTGGGTCTATCTCCAGCTACGAAAGCCTTCCGTTGTTAAGGCGAGGGTTGCCGCAGGTCAGTCTGAGGCGCCGCCTAGAGGCGCATTTGTTGTGGGCGTGCTTCTTGCCGTAGCAATGGCCGCATTTTTTTCATTTACTGTCCACGGCGAGGCCGGTGCCCAAGCGCTGCGCCTCGCTAAAGCCAAGGAAGGAGCGGGGTATAAGTACTCGATATCCAGCTTGAGTTGGAGCGGCGACCATGGCCGAGCGTTGGTAACGGCGTACAACAGCAGTGAAATCAAATCCGTCGACGTGGAATGGTGAGGTGTGCGTCCGATCGACGCCGCCAGCCCTTTTCGGTCATTCGCGAACGGCCGCTTTCCGTAGCCCAATCCGTCGACGCCCACCGTCGTGTGGCCCAACGTAGGTACTCTGCAATGATCGGGCTGCTGACAGTGAACGATAGTCTATGCGCCGAAGGGAATCCAAGATTGCTGCTAAATGGCGCTAACGCGGAGAACAGAGCGACGCACTCTCGCCTCTTCCAGGCCTGCCGACTGCGCTCATAGCACATTCGTTAGAAAGTTACTACCGGGCAAATCGCCGACTTTTCCGGGTGTATTTCCCGAAAAAGGTGTTTATTGTTCTTGAGGTCCAACGATTTAGAGGCCTCAATGATCATTACTGATGTTGTGCACGGCTTAGCGTCGCTGTCCCATGAAGCATTAATGGCTGTTGTTGCGGTTTGTGCGTTGGCGGTCGCATGGCGTGCGTTGGGACGAGGCCGAGATTAGGCGGGTAACTGAATCCTACAGATGCCCGACGGAAATTTTTTCCAGCTGACCTGCGGGAATTTCTTAGACCACAGGAAACGGGAAAGCGGCTCAAAAAGAACGTAACATCGAGTTAATATTAGCGTGTGCGCCCAGCCCTAAGCCGTCAGTGGCGACCGGCAGGTATCGGGGCGCCAAATTTCGGCGGACCGCGAGGGAGAGCGACGACCTGGCTGATCATTCAATCGAGCGGGCTGATCACACCCTGCACACCTTTACCCAGTACGTGGGTATAGATCATCGTCGTCGAGACGTCGTTGTGGCCCAGAAGCTCCTGAATGGTCCGAATATCCTGTCCGCGCTCAAAGAGGTGTGTCGCAAAGGAGTGGCGAAACGTATGGCAGCTCGCGTGCTTGGTGATTCCGGCCGCGCGGATCGCTTGCTTGACGGCCCGCTGTAACGTGTCCTCGAAGACATGATGTCGTTTGGTTCGGCCGGAGTAAGGATCGACCGAGCGCTTGGTTGAAGGAAAGACGTACTGCCAGCCCCATTCGAATCCTGCCTTCGGATACTTTCTCGCCAGGGCATAGGGAAGGGACGCTTCACCGAATCCCTGGCTCAGGTCGACACGGTGCAGCTCTCGGGCGCGCTCAAGTTGAACTTGTAGTGCTGGCACCAAAGATTTCGGCAGCATCGTGATCCGATCTTTCGCTCCTTTGCCGTTGCGAACCGTGATTTGCAGGCTGACCAAGTCGACGTCCTTTACCCGCAGCGTCAGGCACTCGGTCAGTCGCAGGCCCGAGCCATACAACAGGCTTGCCATCAGCCAACGGGTCCCGTTCAGCGCTGCAAGCACGCGCCGACACTCATCCCCAGTGAATACCTGCGGCAGTCGCTGTGGCTTCTTGGCTCTTTGAAAGTCGTCAATCCAGTCGACCTGCTGCCGCAGGACCCAGCGGTACATGAACAGGATTGCCGCCAGCGCCTGGTTTTGTGTGGAAGCGGAACATCGCCGATCGCGGGCAAGATGGGTCAAGAAGGCAGTGATCTCCGGCTCACCCATGTCTTTCGGATGCTTCTTGCCATGGTAGAGGATGAAACGGCGGTTCCAGTGCCGATAAGTCTGCTCGGTGCGGAGCGACAGATTCCTTCGGCGGATCTCGTCTTGGAGCTGATCTAGAAGTTTGGGTTTGAGAACGGGTAGAGTAGCGTCATCGGGGGACATTGATTTTGCGGTTCAATCCGGCAACAGTGCCGGCTAAATGCTGCATGCTCAATGCCTTACGGAGCATCCTGTCAAGGAAAACCACCAAAGTGCAGCAATTATTTTCCGCAATTGATCCGTTCAATTAGCGTTAAGTTTCAAGGAGCAGGTCCGTGAGTGCGTCTCTTTGTGGGGCATGGCGTTGTGCTGATGGATTTAGCGACAAAGTAATTCGCATCAGCAAGGGAGATACGGGTTACTTGGTTAGCGCCACAGATGAAAACGATGGAGAGGAGGGTGAGGTCTATGATGTTAAAGAAGATCAAGGTGCCCTCAGGTTCTGCATTCACTGGCCCTCCAATGGCCGTTTCGCAAAGTATCGTTTCTTGCTCACGGACAAGAACGTTGCAGATGTCACGTATTCATACAGCGCCCAAGAAACCTGGCTGCGGGCTGAAACTTAACCCGGCGCTCCAGCGGACGGCCCGCGCGCTGCCATTTTCGTGTCGGAGAGGTCCGCGTATTGCGGGCCGCCGCTGAGCTCTGCGTTAGAGCTATGAGCGCTTCGATAACCTTGGGTAATGCCAGGCTGATAGGAACCAACGGTGCAATTGAAGCTTGCGTTGCTGTGTTGGTTACGCAAGCCCAACATGCCTTTGGCATGGAGAGTGACGTAACAAAATTCTTGATTGCACGGAAGGAACGGTTCTTTCCGGGACTTTGGGTCGCCCTTGATGACGTTCTGCCTGACGTGGTGGTGCGGAAGAAATTTTTGGAAATGCTGCAAGAGTCGCTGAAGGAGATGGAGGGGCAGCAAAATTGGACGGAGGTTGGACGTGAGTGGTTGCGAACTGAAGTGCCAGCATTCATCGCGGAGATAGAGAGTGCGCTCTAACCCGCGTATATGGACTCCCCCCGCAACCCCGCAGTAGAGACGGACATCTGATCTGACGTGGAAGATCGGTTGCAGTCGTATATTCGGCTTCTATGGAGTAATACTTCCGCTCCGAGCCTTCATGAAATCCGCCTCTGGATCGCCATACGCTTCGACGAGCTTTTCGCTCACGCAAGTTATCGGCTTTAATCCAGAACGGTCCGACCGTTACGTCATGATCAATCGTCTCTCCAACGCAACCGCGAGAAGTGCTGCTCTGTGAATCAGGATTACGCCGCTACGGCGCGATCGGGATTGAAATCGGTTTGGTGATACCACACGGCCCAGGCGATGCGAGCCAGCTTGTTGGCCAATCCAACGGCGGCCTTGTTGTGGCCGACCCGCGCCGCCAGATCCAGTGCCCAGCGTTGCAAAGGATTGAGTGCGTGCCCTGTACGGGCCAGTTGGTTGGCGCGCAGCATCACTGAGCGGGCACCGTGGATCAGCAGCATGCGAACATAGACATCGCCGCGCTTGCTGATGCCGCCGAGATTGCGATGACTGCCGCTGGAGTGTTCGCGTGGCGTCAGTCCAATCCAGGACGCCAGATGGCGGCCATTGCGGAAGTTTCTGGCATCACTGGCACTGGCGCGTAGCGCGGTGGCGGTGAGCAGCCCAATGCCGCTGACGCTGCGCAAGGTCTGCACCGCCGGATCATCGGCGGTGGCGTCGTCGAGCTGACGCTCGACCTCGACCACGCGCGCGGTGAGTGTGCGGATTTCTTCCAACATGCTGAGCAGGAGGGGACGCAGAAACGCTGGCACGGCCGCATCGTCAATTGCCTCGGGAAACTGCTTGAGCGCGGTCGTGGCACCGAGCGGAATAACCAGACCGAACTCGCGCAGCAACCCCCTCAGCACATTGATCCGAGCCGTACGTGTCGCCATCCACTGACTGCGCAACCGGTGCAAGGCCTGCACCGCTTGCTGCTCGGGCGACTTTACCGACACTGGCAGGATTTCAGGATTCTTCACCGCTTCCAGCAACGCTTCACAGTCGGCGCGGTCGGTCTTGTTACGGCGGCGATAGGGGCGAACGTACTGGGCCGGCAACAGCACCACGGTGTGCCCTGCAGCTTGAAAGCGCCGTGCCCAGCAATGCGAGCCACTGCAGGCTTCCATCACGATACGGCACACCGGCAAGTTATCCACAAAACGCCCAAAGCGAAAACGCGTCAGCCGCTCACGCCGCACGATTCGTCCTGAGCTATCGGCCACCGCCAACTCAAACACATCCTTTGCCAGGTCAATAGCCACCGTCGTAGCATTCATATCGGACTCCTCTCGTTGATCGCTGATGAATTCGCTATCTCAGCTTGGCACTTTTGATGCCGTTCAAAACAGCGGGAGGAGTCCATTTCATCACTTCCAGCGGACAGCCCGTCCGCGCGCAGTGTGGTCGCGCTCTGCAGGTTCCGTGTGGCGGCCGGTCTGCCGCTGAAGCTGGCGTTGGGCCTCAGAAAATGAGTAACGCGCTCGTCTGCAACACGTGCAAGTCTGAACAGCTCGAAGCTGGAGTCGAGTATGGCTCTTACGTTTTGCGCTGTGCCAAATGTGGAGCAAACGTTGTCGCCACTTCGTTTCTTGCGATGCGCACTATGGATACTGAGTTTGCGGCATACCATGATCCGGGTTACGGGAAGGCGCTGCAGTGTGAAGCGCTAATAGCGCGGGGGCCATTACAAACGATATATGAAGCAGTTCGGGCCGCAGCAAACGGTGGTTCATTTGTTCGCTTGGTACCCGCCCAACCTGGCGTTAGCATTCATGAATAGGCGCCAGCTACTTTCTACAGCTTTATGCTTGGTTGTGATTGCAGGTCTGTGTGCCGTTTTTGTCCCTTTTGTGGCGTCACTTGCTCCTGCGGAGGGAGCTGATCTAAAGCTTCCTCATATTGATGTGTCCAGCCTAAGGTCTGGGCAATATCGTATGGTTATAACAAACCGCAGTTTTGGGTTCGGGGCTGAAACACTATTGGTGATAAAGGATGGGGCTGGAGCACTTCATGTCTTTACGGTTTCTACCAAGGATGGGGCTGTCGTGCTTCCAGATAATCATTGGTGGAGGTGGGGAGCGCTCTGCAAGGACTTTGGCCCAACATTAACGGGCGGCCTCGTTGCACCTGATGCAGTTCTGTCATGTCATGATCTGGATGCACCAGACTGGCAAAAAACTGAAAATAGGTGGGCTCTCTCAGGCAAGAATCTGGGGCGCTATACGGATGATATGCCCGCACCTGTATACGTATTCGAAGAACCGTACATCGTTATAGGAAAGCGTGGGTAAATGCTAACAAGCAGACGGGGCGTCACACGTACCTCAGCCGGAATCGGCAGGCATCGTGTGGTGCCGGTGCCGCCGCTTTACTTGGCGTTCGGTTTGCTGGAGACGAATTGTGAAACCAGAGGCTGAACACTTTCTCCGAAGCATTCAGTCGATTGCTGCCGAGCGAAAGGGGCTTCGGATCGGGGGGCGAGTTCAGAGGCTTTGGAGCAAGTATTGGTCGTATGAGCAGATTCTCTCTGCCCTGCCGCTGCGGATAGACTGGGACGTGGAAGAAAACTACATTCCGTTCTTTGGAGACTGGCACGAGATACTTTGCTTGTCGTTATTGGATGGTCAGATAGTCCAGCTCGACGATCACAGAAACATTGTGTATTCCTGGTCGAGCACGGAGGACTTCATTGAGAGCATTGCAGACGCCCCGCCAGATAGTCCGCTGTCTGAGGGTGCTCGCCCAGTAAAAGGGTGGTCGTCACCGGAATTAAAAGCCAAAGCTGAGGCATTTCTTCGTGCGCAGCGAGACAAAACCTAACCCGTCAAGCGGACGTCGAGGACGCCCACACTTTTGATCGGCTTGGCAGACATCGTGTGGCGTCCTCGCCGCCGCTTAAATCTGCGTAGATTGCATATATGAGTACCGAATACCCGCCGCTCTCGTCACCTTGGCAGGCAACATTTGCGGCGTTGCTGGGTGGCCCCGTTGCCGGGCTATGGCTAGCCCGGATGCGTCATGAGTATGTGACGATTGCGGGCTGAAGGGGCGTGGC
>CAZOOK010000044.1:0-41592 GCA_964581385.1 uncultured Salinisphaerales bacterium | reverse complement strand
CAGCGCCAGGTCTGGGCGTACGCAAACCATGCATCAGGTGGTCGCAGGTTTGGTATGCGTGCGTTCACTCGCAACGTGTTGGCGCCAAATTCAAATTTGAATTCAAATGTCACAACCCGATCCACACGCGTCCGGTCTGGACGGACCGGATCCGGATCCGGATTCGGACCGGTCACCGCGCGACGACGACTGTTCCCGACACTGTGCTTCCCTCTGGCGCTTGCGCGATGCTCTGCGTGTTTGGCGTGTTCAACTGCGCACCGAACGAGTTGGCGCGGTCGATGAGCGCCCCCGCCGCGACGCCGAGCTCCATCAGCGCGAGCCACGCCATCCAAAACGCCAGCAACACGGCGAACCCGAACCCGAACCACTTGACAAACTCTTGCACGACCGCCGCGCCGTGCATGCCCCCATCGTCGCGGCTGAGCGCGTACCCGTCTTCGTCGACGTCGCCGCGGCCGTCGGGGTCGCCCTCGCCGGCTTTGCGGTCGGCGAGCGCTTCCTCTGCGCTGCGGTGCGCGCGCGTCGGGCACAAAGCTACGCACGGGTTCGGCGCGTCGTCCTCGTAATCTGAGCTCGCCGCGAGCTCTTCGTCGCGCACGACGTCGCCCTTTTTCGTCTTGCGCGGCTGTGCCGCCGGCTTGGCCTGCGCTGGCGCTGGCGCAGACGAGTTCATTTTCAACGACCGGCGACACAGAAACGTACGTCACCGCGACTCGTCGCGTTCGCTGCCGCTGCCGCTGTTGCTGCCACTCGCGCTTTGATCTTGATCTTGATCTTGATCTTGATCTTGATCGTCGCCCCCAGCGAGCGCGTCGTTGAACCGCGCGCGCAGCGACGCCGTCGCGTCGTCGAGGGCGCGCTGTTGGCGTTTGGCGTGCACGAGCCGCTCGATGCGCTGGACGTACTCGGAGAACTCGCTCGTCGACGGGCGGAACAGCTGAGCGAGGCGCTCGGCGTAGACGCGCTCGTCGTCGACGGGCGCGACCAGTCCGTACTCGCTGGCGTTGTGGTACACGGTTCGGTCGACGAGCATCGTCGCGACGCGGAACGACGCGTACCGCTTCATCGGATCGACGTTGAAGAAGCACGCCGCGTGCAAGAGGTCGAGCGCGAACTTCATCGCGCCTTTGCGATCGACCTCGACGGCGTCGTTGCCAATGTGCGGCTCGAGCCGCTCCTCGAGGGTGCGGCGCACGTCGTCGCACTCGGGCGCAAACGGGTAGAAACGGTGGTCCGAGTCGCGCACGGGCATCGGCACGGACTTGAAGAACAAAGAGTGAAAGTCGGGCCGCGTGCCGTGCGCCGCAAAGAACTCGAGCACGATGCGCGCGCACTCCATCGTGGTGTTGTACGGCAACTGCACCACCGTTTTGTCGTCGTCTCCTCCGTCGCCATCGTCCGTAACGGCCTCAAAGACGTTTGTGTGCTTGCGCGCCGCGGCGGCGGGTAAGACGCACGTAAACTGCGCGGACGAACGGTCGACCACCACGAGGGTGACCGTTGGGACCGGGACTGGCGCTTGTACGGGCGGAACCGGAACCTGGACATCGACATCGTCGTCGGCGGCTGCGCGCGGACGCGCGCGCGTGCGTTTGAGAGCCGGTGCCGGAGCGGACGACGACGACATCGGAGCTCGTTTCGTTGTGTTCGCTCGCTCACACACTCGCACGCGCTCGCACTCACGCGCCGTCGGCGGCCGCGACGGGCGCGGCGTTCGAGCCGGCGTCGGCGTTTCCGTCGGCGTCCTTCTTGGGACCGCGCGCGCGGCGCTTGTGCGGCGTGTACTGCCCGAGGACGGCGTTGCCGCGGTAGAGGATCTGCGCGACGGCCTGGACGTCGCTCATGCGCGCCTGCTTGCGGCCACACCCGACGACCCACGCGTCGAGCGCCTTGGCGAACTTGGCGAGCTCGTGCGACGTGACGTTGCGCACCTCGTCGCACATTCCGACGAGCACGTGCTGGCGCTGGCCCTCGGGGTGCACGACCATCGTGCTCGTCTTGGACGTGAGACCGGCACGCGCGAGCATGCGCGCCGCCGCGGCGCTCGGCAACTTGCGCGCCGCGGCAGCGCGCGCGCGCGCCTCGAGGTCGACGAGCTTGTTCTCGACCTCGTGCGAATCGAGGAGGAACATGCCGTGGCGACGGCGCGTCGAACTCTTCTTGCTCGGAGCGGGCATCGTAGACGGATGTGTCGGTGTCGATGTCAACGGCGCGTTGCGGTGTGCGGTTTTTGTTTTGGTTGCGGCGCGTGCGCTGACGCGACGGGTCGCGGTGCAAACACTTGAACTGTGAACTCGCGCGCCGCGCGAGCGCGGTCGAACGCGCGCTCGGCGCGCAACGCGTCGGTTTCGCGGTCGGCCGTTTTTTTGCACCGTACGTGCCGCGCGGCCGTTGCGCAGTGAAAACGCGAATGGGCGCGCACGAACCCGAGAACGAAGACGAGCGCGAAACGCGCAACGTGCGCGCGTCTCTGTTGGGGTTGTTGAACTTGTGTGCGATGGGTGCGTCGACCGTGTTGTCGTGGATGCACGGACAGTGGACCGCGACGCACACGTCGGGGACGCAGCTGTGGAGCGTGGCATGGGACTGGCTCGCGCCGCTCTACAACGTGACGTTCTTGGTGTACGCTTGTTCGTCGACGCTGTTCGTGGCGGTGTCGTACGGGTGCATCGACAACGGCGACCCGTACACGCGCGCGTGGCGCCTCGCGTTGTTCGGCGCGTCGTCGCTGCGCGCGCGCGCGTTCAGCGTCGGCCTCAACCTCGTGTTGATCTTGATGATCGTCGTCGAGCTCGCGCAGCAGCAGACGTTTCTCGAGAACGAGTTCCCAGCGCCGCTGCTGACCGCTCAATTGGGCGTGCTCGTCGCGTCGGTCGCGCTCATCATCGCGACGTGGAACGGCCACCCGCCCATTTATCACCACCGGCGGAAGAGCAAAGGTCGCGGCCAGAGACGGAGAACAGAGCTCGTGTAATTACGAACACAAAATCTTGGGGCCTCGTTCGCTCAACCGTTTGCGTTCTGTTTGAGCCCTGGCGTCGTAGAACGGTTTGAGCAACGTCTGGTTCTTGAGAAACGCGTCGATCTCTGGCGGCCCGGGAAGAATGCGGTGCCAGTCCTCGACCTTCTTGACGGCGCGCACGACGACGAGCCAGCGAGCGTCGAATTCGAACGCGACGGGATCCTCCGCGATCTGCAGAACGTGCCGGATGATTTTTTTGGCGAGTTCAATGGTCATTTTGTATCCGAAGCGTTCCAATTCGAACACTTGAACGAGGAATGCGACCTTGTACATCGACACAAGACGTTCGGCCGCGGCGACGCTGAGCAGACCGAGTTGCCGCAGAAGCTTGGTCGTGTCCCCAAAACGATCAAATTCTTGCTTGAACCCCTCGGAGTAAATGTGTCCGGTCAAACGTTCATACTCGCGCAGCATCATGTCCTCCATGATCCGCTCACGTTCCGCGAGATGTTGAGCAGCGATCGCCTCGCGTGCAGGGTCGGCCGGGAGAGTGCGCGTGTCCGACATAATGCGGGCGTTGCGTTGTGTCGTGCTCGTTGACTCACAAGCACAACATGTTGTCGCTCGCCGAGCACGGGCATTCCTCAGCACCGCACGCACACTCTCGCTTCGGAGCGGGTCGCGCCGCGGCGTCTCGAAACGGCTGCAGCAGCGCGTCGTTCTTGAGGAACGCCTCGAGGGTTGGTGGCAGGTTGTTGCAGCCCTCGAGCCGCTTGATTGCGCGCGCGACGACGAGCCAGCGCGCGTCGATCTCAACCGCCACTGGATCTGCCGCGATTGATGGAATGAACTTCACGCACGATGTGCTGTCTTCCTCAAACGCGCGGCGGAAGCTGAGAAGCCGGCTGATAGATTGCAGGCGGGCGATGGTTTTGGCGCTCATGAGATCGAGTCCAATGAGGGCGCCCATGGCCGAGTTGAACACGTCGCAATGGTGTTCGAAGGATTGTTGCGTCTCGCTCGGGTCGTCGACGTCACGCTCCCACTCCATGAATTCATCGAGAATCCCTTCTTGAAGCGCGAGTTGCTTGTCGACAATCGCCTCGCGGGCGAGATCGACGGGGAGAGCGCGCGTGTCCGACATGACGCAGGCGTTGAGGTGTGAGATTTGTGAGCCTGCGTCGCGGTTGTGATCGGGAGAGCGTGACGAGGGATGAGCCTGCATGGCGACGCGTGTTATGTGGGGTGATGAGGTCGTGGACGTGTTCACGGCACGAGAATCTTTTCCTTCGTTGCGACCTCTTCGGCGGTGACCGCGCGCGTTGATCCGTACCAGATCGTGTACGTGATGTAGTTCGGTACCTCGAACCAGAGAAACACGCAGCCGACGACGACCGCAATTTGAATGAGAACGGCAAAATGGTCTGCGGTGGCCAGAACTGCTCCGATGAGCGAGTCGGCCGCGTCCGACTTGCCCCTCGTTCCGTAGAAGATCTGCACTGCAGTGCATAACGCCAGGTAGTCCGCAACGGCCATAATCGGTACGCGAATGGCCGTGAGCGTGAGCAGGATGCCGTTGACGTTCGGGTTCACGAAGCTCTCCTTCTCGCGCACGTTGATTGGAACGTCTGCATTTTTGATTTCATAGTTGAACGCAAACGGAAGCATGCGTCCATCCGAGTACATGAGCACGTGCGAGGTCGGGCCGCCTGGCTCCTCGCGACCGATTACGATGCACCTGTTGATGATGATGGCGATGGGGGCGTTGAAGAGGATGTACATCAAGAACAGAGACGCGTGCGGCATCTCGGGCGCCGTGAGCGTCGTCATCGCAGGCTATGATGCGGTGTGGAATTGCGTTGTTCAACTCACCCGCACTGTTGCACTCTCGCGAGCGCGGCGGGGTTGCTCGTCGACGTGACGCCGCGCGCCACGAGGCGCGCCACGCTCGGAATGAAGAAATCGTTCTCTTCTTGCGCAAGCGCAACGTCCATCAACGTGCGTCCGTCTGCGAAGCGTCCGGCCGCCATGAGCGCGTTCGTCGCGTCGTCCGTCGGGTACGCCCGCAAAACATCCGCCAACACGTCTGCGCCCCACGTGCCGGATATGCACAACGCGCTAAAAAGCCCGGACGACGTAAAGAGCGTCTCACCCTCGTTCGTCTGTGCCCCGTTGATGAAGACGTCGACCAGGACGTGAGGAAGAACGAGAGTCGTCATCGTTTGGCAGGTGTGGAGTTGTTTTGCGTTACGTTGTGCCACACATCACGTCACGGGACAACAACGCCCTTCTCCGCCTTTCCTTCGGCCTCGGCAATTTCGTGCGCTGTGATCGCGCGCGTCGACCCCGACCAGATGTACGCCGTGATGAGGTTGGGCACGTCGAACCACAGAGCGACGAGCCCGGCGAGGAGTGCGATTTGCGTGATGACGGCGAAATGAGCCGACGTGGCCATCACCGCGCCGACAAGCGTGTCGGCCGGCTTCGACGCGTTTGCTGATCCGTACGAGAACTGCACGACCGTTGACAGCGCGAGGTAGTCGGCGGCGACCATGATGGGCACGCGCAGCGCGGCGAGCGTGAGCGTGATGCCCATGACGTTCGGGTTCACCTTGGTCTCCGCCTCGCGCAGCGTGATGAAAACCTCCGGCCCTTTGCTCTCGTAGTGGAACGCGAACGGAATCGTCCACTTGTTGCTGTGCATGATCACGAGCGATTTCGCGCCCAAAGGCTCGCCAATGCCGATCATGATGCACGAGTTGATGACGAGGACAATGGGAATGTTCAAAAAGAAGTAAAGAGCAATGAGCGACGCGCGCGGCATCTCGTGCGCGACGAGCGTCGTCACCGCGGCGGTCTCGTTCGTCGCGGGCGCGAGCATGACGAGCGTCGGCTCGTAGTAGCCGTGCCACGCGGGCGCGTAGTGCCACAGCACGCACGCGACGCAGATGGCGACACCGACCAATCCGCATCCACCGCAATCGAACAGCAGAACAGTGCGCCGCATTTTTTGGTTTCACACACGCGCACGCTCGTACGTGACGTGCGGATGAGTTGTGGCGCGACGCGCGCTTCGTCTCTCCTCTACGCACACGCACAGCATCACGCGAGGTACGGCGTCGTCGGCTGCCTGTACAGCGCAACCGGATTCTTGGGCTCGACCACCGCGACACGCTCGCTGTCGTACCAGTAGTCGCCCGCGAAACGGTGTTGCGCGTGGATGTACTCGACGCACCAGCATCCGCAGCCGCATCCGTTCTCGCGCTTGCGCGCCGTGACAGGTCGGACCATCGTCTCGTTGAACATTTGTCTGATGTGCGTGTACACGGTCGTCATGCCGATCTGGCGCATCACCCAGTCGTTCGGGTTCTTTGTCATCTCGGACCAGCGCGCAAACGCGCTCGTCTTCTTCTCCGCCTCCCAGTAGCGGATGAATCGGTCCCGGTGCGATTCCCAATCGCGCTTGCTCTCGATCATGTCGTCCATGAGCGCGTGTTTGTCGACCCACCCGCGCGACAGGTCGATGAGATCCTGGTCGTGCAGGTCCGCCCACGCTTGCGACGACCAATGCATCGCACGAGGCGGCTCTGGCTTCGTCAACATGAGTCGAGACAGAGGCGTGAGCGCGTCCACGTCCGCCCACGCTTGCGACGGCCACTGGACCGCGCGAGGCGGCTCAGGCTTCCAGCCCAGCGCGAGAGTCGAAGGCAGAGGCGCGAGCGCGAGCTCGCTCTCGATCGGATCAGACGTGCGAGTGAAGAAGAGGGCGGTGGCGAGAACGAAACGCGCGAGGTCGACCGAGCGACCGCGCATGGTCGACATCTGTGGCGACACGAGTTGTGTTGTGGCGCTCGCGTGTGTTTGAAAATCACAACGCATCGCATCGGTGCAACATGCACGTCTCAAAACGCGCGCGGCGGAGCGAGCACTCCTTTACGTTTCGCGGCGGCATCATGCAACGATCTGCGCCGACGGACAAGTTTTCACGTGCTGTTGGATGGCGAGGGTCGCGCATCGACTACGATGTCATTGCCAACCAGATTGAGTGGATCGTCGCATGGGCACCTAACGCGCGCGTCGTGCTTGTCATGCCGGCGCTTAGAGAGGCGCAAATGGTTCTATCCAAGCTTCCCCGACATCTTGGAAACATGGTTTGCGTTCGTGACGATCCTCATCTGCATCGCCTGGTGTACGAGAACACCAAAGACAAGAACGACACGCGCGTCGTGCAAATCGTTGGCGACCACGGCCGTGTTCCGCGCGACGCGACGCACGTCGTCATGACGCGTTGTGAGCTTCCGCCCGCGCCGCCCGGGTACATGCGTTCGCGTGTTTGAAACACAACTCAACTCAACTCAACTCCACATCGCCCAAACAATGGCGTCGACTCCGGATTGGACGCAACCGCTGCCGACAATGGCGTCGACTCCGGATTGGATGCGACCGCCGCCGACACACAAAGATAAGCCGGTCTCGATGCCGATTCGCAGTTTTCATGTACATGTTGACTCAGACGGGCGGTTGGTCGATTCAGAGCCAGAGCACGAGGTGGTTGAGATGGACTGCGAGCCCGACGATTTCGCGGCCGTCGTCGCGCACGCGTGGCGGTGCGAGAGACGCGGTCGACGTGTGCGCCTCACGCTCGTCGTCGGCGAGGGCGACGCGCGCGTCAAGGTCGTCCTTGTTCGCCGGTTCATGAAGCTCGTCGTGGCCGCGTTTCCGCGCGCGTACGTCGGTCCCGTCGACATCATCGAGGGCGAGTCGTCCGAGACGCCCTACCCCGTCAGTCGTCTGCAGTACATCCTGTCGCAGTGCGACGCGCCGCAACAGCACCACACGCCGCGCGAGGTCATTTGGGCGCGGTACAAGGAGCTGTATTCTGATCCGCGCATCAAGACGGTGTACATGCTCAAACCGCCGCGCGAGGCGCTGCGTCTTCATCGCGAGATTGCCGACCTGAAGCGAATCACCGTGCACGCGTACACGGGGTTCAACTGGCGCGTGACGAACGCGAAGCTGCGAGACCTCGTGCACCTCGTGGGGTCGTACGGCCGCTTCAACGCCGCGACGCGGTTCGAGGCGCTCGGGCCGGCGCAGCACACGCTGTACCAAATCAAGCGCTCGCCGAGCACTGATCTCGGGCGCGAGATCAGGGCGTACGTGTTCAACTGGAACATGCACCTTGTCGAGCTCGCTGGCAAAACGCTTCGCGACGAACCGGGCGGGCTCGGAGTCGTGCACAACAAGGTCGACGACGCAAAGGCCCAAGCGCGCGCCATCGTCGAGTCGATCAACGGGCACGAACTCGACCAGTTCGTCATGGCCGACGTCGTGTGCGTGCTGTGCAAGCAGCCGACGGAGCACAGCGAGCTTTCGGCCGTCGCGGGCGAACAAGACACGTCGTTCCACTACGACGACGCGCCACACGAGCAAGAGCGCCGCCGTGCGCGCCTCGTCGCCGACCTCGACGAGTTGTTCGAGCGGTTGTGAGTTGAATCACAACGCAACGAGACGAGACACGACATTAAAAATGACAGACGACGTTTACATCGTCAAGTCAGACGCGCTAGAGAAAGCCGAATACGACCTTCGGTGTGCGAGAGAAAATTACAGCACCTACAGGTGCAAGGTGCCTGAGTCCCTGTGGCAGTGGTCGTGCCTTTGCGGCGTTTGTCGTGCTCTCTCCGCCGATTTGACGCGTGCGCTGAAGACCGCCACAACTCTTACGTTTACGTTCGTCGAATCGTTGTCGTTGATTCACGTTCGCCCCAACGTAATGACTGAACCGTGGAATCCCGACGCGTACGAACCGGGATGTCAATGGACGGTCGAAGAACCGAATTTGGAGGTCATTCTCCCAGTCGACGTTGCGTGGATCCACGCGCGCCGCGCGGCCGGTGTGCGTGTGGTCATTTTACCGGACAACTTCCACAAAAAGCGCTGGAGTAGTGAGATGGAGTGGACGGGTGCGCCCCTCGGTGAACCGACGTCGTCGCAGTAATTAGAACGTCACACTCCATTTCGTATTACGCACGCCGTTAACATGTACGACAACGCAGTGGACCAATTGCCACGAGACGTGCCAGACGCCGATTTGACGCTGCCCTCCTCCCTTCAGCGAGTGAACGACACCAACGATTTGCGACCTCTCCAATCTGACGGCGTGCTCTACTCGGCACTCGACATCATCGAACGATTCGGCAAACATCCGTGCAAGGCGGCGAATCGTGACGTCTCGCCGAACAAAAGGTGGCTGGCTCGACAAGAGAGATGCTCGCAGATATGGCCGAGAATTACAAGTGTTCGCATTCGCAGACGGGACGGTGGCGGGTGGTTCCTTGCACAACATGTGGAAACATCGAGCACGTTCATGTTCACGCCGTGCTCGCGCTTCGTCGTCGTCAGCAAGCAGCTGGACGCGCAACGCGGCGCGTGGTATCCGTTTCGATACAGACGGTACGAGGTGTACGACCTCGCGGCTCCTGAGCGCGCCGCATTCCTCGCCGCGCTGCGCAAGAAAGAGTGGCGGCGGTTCTTTGTCGACGTGGACGGCGACCACGTTGTGTGGTCGCGCGTGATGGAGTTTTGCGTCGGGTAAACCTTTCGGCGTGCGCAATCGTCACAACTCAACAATGGCCGGCGCCGACGCCGACGCCGAGCGCGCTGCTCTTGAGGCGTCGTTTGCACGTCTCCGAGATGCGCGCGAGCATGTCCCCTCTCATGCGCGCTGTGATGATTGCTCTCTTATGTGCACATTGTGCATGGATGCGTATATGAAAGTGTACGCCGCCGTCAACGAAGCAGAGCTGCTCACTCTTCCTGTGCTTCTCAAACGTCCTGTTCTTCATGTTGAGATGCCACATGGTGAATATCCATGGAGCTCGCGCCCGTACGAAGATAAACGAAGATGGTTCACGGCCGAACCAGATTTGTACTTCAATCCGCTCGTGGACATCGAGTGGCTCAAAGAGCGGCGCGCAGCTGGGACGAGAATCGTCATCTCGCCTGGAAAGTTTGGGTGTGCGTGGGGTGAGATGGAGTGGACGGGTCGTCCGGTTGGCGGACCGCCGCGGTAATCACAACGCAACTCTTAAGCACGATGAGTGGAGCGGCGGTTGCGGTCTCGGCAATGACAGCGAGCCCCGAATTGCTTCAGTTCGAGCTCAACAAGGCGTACGAGCGTCTGAAGATGTCGTGGAACGCGTCTGCGGATTTGCCTTGCATGCACGGTGAAATTGCAATGACGGGCATTGCCATGTCGTGCGCATACACAAATTTCTGCAAACCTGTTCGCGACGAGCAGACGGCCGCAACGCACGCTATGGAGTGTCTCACCCTTCGCGTTGCAGAGACGTTGTCCGTTTTGCATGTCAGGCCGCCCGTGGGAACGACGCCGTGGGACGTTGACGCGTACACGAAGGACGGGACGTGGGAAGTCGTCGACAAATGCCTGTTGTTTGCACCTAACGTGAGCGTTGCGTGGATCAACTGGCGGCGCGCGGCGGGTGTCCGTGTGTTGGTTCCTCCAGAACGCGGAACGTTCATGCCGAGATGGACCTGTGAGTTTGAGTGGACAGGCGGGCCGGTTGGTGGGCCGCCGCTGTAATCACAACGCAACGCGACGAGACAAAAAATGAGCGCTCCCGCGCGTTTGCACACGACGGATGTGTACGACCAACTGAAGGACTGGCCTCCGACACCTCGTTCTTTTTTTGTCGAGGCTTTAACTCGAGAACGTGACGAGAAGGAGATGGAAGAACGACGGGTCGCGCACGAACGCCTTCTCGACGCCGCAAAGAAACGTTCTGTTCTTCACGTCAAGGTACCAATCGGAACATATCCGTGGGACCCGTCTGTGTACGAAAAGACACAAGGATGCTGGGACGTGATTGAACCGGCTCTTGGTGATTCTTTCTTCGGCGGACTATTTGTTGATGTTTCGTGGCTCGAAGAACGACGAAACACCGGTGTTCGTGTGCTCATTAAAGCGGACAGGCACGGGCGGTGGGGAGAACTGGCATGGACAGGGGCGCCTACGTCAAGTAAGGCGCGCGAGGCGTTTCTCGCCGCGCTTCGCAAAAAAGAGTGGCGGCGCTTCTTTGTCGACGTGGACGGCGACCACGCCGTGTGGTCGCGCGTGATGGAGTTCTGCACGGAGTGACTTGCGACTCGCGTCTGTAACATCTCACGCGATGGAGCTCTGCTCGTCCGCACCAGCGCCGTTGCCATCGTTCGCGGCCGCGGCCGCGGCCCGGTTCTCCCACGACGGCCTGAACGACACCGGTGCGTCCGTGACGCGCGCGAGCTCGAGAATGTTCCCTTGAAGCCCGAGCATGCGCTGAGTGTGCAAACTCATGAAGCGTTCGTGCATGACGTCGCGCGCCTTTTGTTGCTTGGATTGAATGATCATGAGCGTGTGAAAGCCGTACCACATGCCGACAACACCGATGATGATGCCGACGCATGTGGTTGGCACCGGCGACACCGCGACGGCGGCGATCGACGTCCCATTGACGTCGAAGCACGCCGGTCGCTCGGTCGGAACGCCGCTCGCCGTTCCGTCCGGGCACACGAACGTCGTGGCGCGCACAATCGTCACGACGACCCCAACGGCGCCAGCCACCGAGCACAAAAACGCAGCCGTGCGCAACAATCCGAACAGGCACGCGTACATTGCGGCAGACGTCTATGACGTGTTCGGTTGTGACACGCACAACGGCGCCAGCCACCGAGCACAAAAACGCCGCCGTGCGCAACAATCCGAACAGGCACGCGGCAGACGTCTATGACGTGTTCGGTTGTGACACGCACAACGCAACGTGACACTGAGCGATGAGTGTGTACGCGTTGCCTTGCGACGGGGTCTTTGACCCGACCACGACGTTCGATTACGCGATGTATGGATGGGGTCTCGTCGTTCAAGCACCCGGTTACGATGCAAACGATTTGTGTTGCATCGCGTGCGAAGGTGGCGAGCTCTATTCGTCCATCGACATCATCGAGCGATTCGGAAAAAGTCCGTGGAACGCTTCTACGCGTGATAAGTCGCCCGATGGGCGGTGGGCGGCAAGAATATTTCGACACGGTGATCAAGTCGACGTGCTCATCCGCCGGTTGCACGGGGGCGGTGGCGTGTGCATCCGCAACGTCTCACGAGAGAGCCTGTTCATGTTCACGTCGTGTTCGCGCTACTTCGTCGTCAGCAGGCAAATGGAACATCGTGTCCCGAATCGTTACGCTCGACCAATCCTATATTATAGGTACGAAGCATCGGACACGCACCCGTACAGGAGGTACGAAGTGTACGATTTGCTTGGCCCGACGTGCGAGGCGCTGTTAGCCGCTTTGCGCAAGAAGGAGTGGACGAAGTTCTTTGTCGAGGTGGATGGCGACCACGCGGTGTGGTCTCGAGTGCTTGCGTTTTCTTAGCTCACACGTGCTTGCACTGTCCTGCGACCCACTTACACACAGGGTGGCGGTCGAAGCACGTCGCGCGTGTCTGGTACGCGCAGTGGTGCCGCGCGACGCACGACCCCGCCGACCACACGCACGGCTTGGTGTTTGCGCGCTCGACCGTACCGTCGGCGTGCAGCTCGGCGACGGCGTTCGTCTCGGTGCACAGCACCGCGGTCGTCCGGTGCGCGCACGGCACGCCCGCGCGCGCCGCGACCACCGCCGAGTCGTCGCACGGCGACACAAACGTGACGTTCGTGTAGTCCGCGCGCGCAAGAGTCGTGTACACTGTGCCAGTACCGGCGCCCGCGAGCGGAACGTCGTGCGCCGCGACCTCGTACGTCGTGCCGCCCAACGTCACACGAACGCCGACGCGCACCATCAAGTGCGACACGAACCGAACCGCAAATGTTCGAACGACAGCAGTTGCAACGTTGGGGACGCGCGCGATTGCTTTGCCGCTCTCGAGGAACGACACGACGTTTGCGGTGGTTCCGCCGACCTGGACCTCGATCGGAGCGTGCGCGACGCGGTCGGTCGAGCGCGAAACGCCATAGACGAACGTCGCGCGCGGAGACGTCGCCGTCATGCACGCTGAAGTAGAAGAGTCAAACGCCCACGCGTTGCGCCACTCGACAAAGTCGGGCGTCGATGAGCCCCACAGTTCAGTGAAGAGCGGTGTTTTGTCAATCGGAACCGTGAGCATGGCGTTGGGCGTGTTGGGCGGCACTCCGCGCACGATCCCGCGTCGCGCGAGGTCGGTGAGCCACGCGCGCACCTCGTCGGCGCGCATCGTCGGCTCGCGCGCGCGCGCGGCCGCGGCCGCTCCGCTCACGAACCCCGTGCTCATCGACGTGCCGTCCATGATGGTGAGGCCGCCCGTTCGCGCGTCGGCGCCGACGACGCCAGACCCCGGCGCAAACACGCTCACGCACGGCCCCGATGCCGAGAACGAGTCGAACGCGAACGAGAACGCGAGTTGTGGTGAAACCGACACCGACACGCTCCCTGCGCTGATTGCGAGCGCCGCGTCGGCGGGCGAGAACGTGCACGTCGCGCCGACGTAGTTTCCGGCGGCGTACGCGCCGAGCACGTTGTACTTGTCGACGAGGTCGTTTGCAATCGCGCGCAAGACGGTCGAGCCGATGCGCGTTCCGCCGCTCAAGTTCACGACGCACGGGCTCGACGCGTCTTTGGCGCAGTCGTTCGCGGCGAACAGCATGCCCTGCGCGACGGTCGAGGTTGTTCCTCCGCCGTAGTCGTCAAAGACCTTGACGCACACGACGCGCGCGGACGGCACGACGCTCAGGACGAGCGACGCGACAAACGTTCCGTGACCGTACGTGTCGACGCGCGTCGATCCGGGCGCAAACGCCGGGCCGAACACGACGTCGTGCGACGCGATCGTCGGGTGAGTCGCCGAACACCCCGTGTCGAGCACGTACACGCGCACGGTCGCAGAATGGTCGTCTGTCGTTGACGCCCATGCCCCGCTTGGCGAGAGCGCGTCGAGTTGGATTTGTTGCGCAGACAACGACGGCGCCGACGTCGATACTTTCGACGCTTGTACTTGCGCGTGCGCATGGACGGCTCGCGCGGGCGTGGTCGCGGACGTCGACACGCGCTGGCGCGCGAGAGGCGCGGTCGGACTCGGCGTCGGAGCAAAAGCCAGAATTGGGGCAAAAACAGGAGCGGTCGTGGTTGGAGACGCGCGCAACGACGCAAACGCGTCGCGCGCCGACGCGGCGAGAACGACGGGAACAACGCGCTCGTCGCTCGCCCACTCGTCGTCGTTGACGTCGTTGTTGACACTCGACCTCGTCCTCGGTCGAACGTAAAAATCGGGATCGATGTCGCCGACGACGAGCCGGCCCGACGCGCGGTGGTAGTGCAGAGACGACGACGACGACGATGCGTTGTTTGCGCGCGCTCGCACCTCTTCTCCCGTCGCCACTGCCGCCGCCGCCCCGAGCCACACGACACCTCCGTTTGCACTCGCACACAACCACGCGACAACAACAAGAACGAGCACCGCACGCATGGTTGCGCGGCGTTTTGGTTTTTGTTCTTGGCGCGTCTCCCAATGTAGGAATCGCGATCGCGCTCGCGAACGCATCACGACGCGCCGGCGGCGATGGGCGCGTCGACGATCTTCTTGGGCTTTTTGGGCGCGCTCGGCGCGCCGGCCGCGACCTTCTTTGGAGTTGGCGCGGACGCAGGCGCGGCCGGAATGGGCGACGCGGGTGCAGGCTTCGACTTGTTGGCCTTGGCCTTGTCCGCAACGGGCGCGTCGGCCTTGGCCTTCGTCTTGATCTTGGCCTTGTCGTTGTCGGGGACCTTCGACGGTGCGCTCTTTTCGCGCTGCGGGTCGTCGACGCTGCGCTTCATCTTGCGCGACGCGGCGTACGCAATGGTCTTGCGGCGCGCGAACGCGACGACCTCGCGCGAAAAGAGCGCGTGGCCGTACAGCAAGCGCGCGGCGTTGTACACGGTGGTTGCGACGGCCGTCTTGCTGTTCGAGTGCAGAACGAGGCGGCGCGACGTCTCGACGAACTCGTGCATCAGCGCGGTGAGCCACTGGTTCACCGCAACGAGCGCGTTCTTCTCAAACGTGATTCCCTCAAAGATCGCGTACGACGCGCGCAACGTGTTGATCGACGTCAGAAGAGACAGCTCGCCCGGCGCCTGCGTGTGGCGCCGCTTCCGCTTCGACCCGTCCTCGGCCGGCGCGACCGCGTCGGCCGCAGTCTCGTCGTGGCCGTGGCCGTTGCCGTTCTCGTTGGCATGGGCGTGAGCGTTTTTGGACATGGTCCGCGTCGGGTCGTGTCGTGACGGTGTGCGCGCGGATTGAAGAGTGGAGCGCCGAGCGACGCGGCGTGGCGCGTCGTGTCGCGTCGCGTCGCGCCGCGCGCCGCGCGCGCAACGAAAAAAGTCGCGCCGGCAAATCACACCCGAACGTCGCGACCGAGTCCGCGCACCGACCGTCACAAATGGCCGACGTCGCGATTGCTCCCGTTGGCGAGCCGAAGGTGCGCAAGCCGCGCGAGCCGTCTGTGCGCTCGACCGAGCGCGCCGAGCTGCACTTGAGCGTCGCGCGCGTGTCGAGCGCCGTCAAGGACCTGTCCGTCGCGAACCGCGTGTCGGACGTGTTCCCCGTTGCGCTCACGGCGTGCCTCGAGCGCACGGCGCTCGAGATTTTGGCCCAGGCGGCTCTGCGCGCCGGCGAGGAGGGGCGCAAGCGCGTGACGGTCGACGACGTCTGCTCGGCGCTCAAGATCACGCACCTCGAGGCGCTCAACTGCCACATCCCGCACAACGTCTTCAACGCCGTCGGGCCGTCGACGCTCACGTACAAGCGCACGAAGAAGGACAAGGCCGAGGACGGCGAGGCCGAGGCCGAGGGCGAGGGCGAGGGCGCGGCTGAGGAGGAGGAGGAGGGCGAGGAGCAGTGAGCGAGTCGAGTCGAGACTCAACGCGCGTGTGCGAACCGAAAACACAATCACAGTCGATGTCGGCCAAGGACGAGGCGGCGGCGGACGCGTTCTTCGCCGCGATCGAAGAATGCATCGACGCGTTTTGCGCTCATTGTTGGGCGGAGAACATCGGTCTCGGCACGCACATGGACAAGGTGTGCGAGGACTTTGTGACGTCGTGGTCTCGCCCGATCGACGTGGTCATGGTGCGCGACGTCTTGTACTTGCACGGAACGGACGACGCGGCGTTCCGCGTCAAGGTCACGAGCCCGGAGAGCCCGATTCCGTACTCGGCGATGACGGCGATCGTCAACGCGCGCGTTTGGACGGCGCGGCTCGACGCGCACCGCGCGCTCGTGCGTCGCATGCGCCCGACTCTTAGCGCGCGCGCGTCTCACGTGCCGTTTGCGCGCTTGGCGTTTGAGTTATTTCGCAAAACGGCGGCGCGCGCCAACGTTCAGCCGGGCGTGACCGAGACGCTCATCCGCAACGTCGTCGACCGAGTCGAGCGCGAGGAACGCGACGGGGATCGAGGCGCGGTGCTCGTCGTTCAGTTGCGGCGTGAAATCTCGGCGTAGAACAATCACAACACAACACAACTCAAGTGCGCTGAGATGTTTGCCAAACGCCCGGGCGATGTCTCGATGCAGTCGATTCTTGCGCGCACCGCGGCCGCGGCCTCGGCCGGTCAACGCCCGCTCGTGTTCAAATCGACGCCTGACAACAATCACACTCACGCGGTGACGGCGTCGAGCCAATCGCCGATGTCGTCGTTCGTGCCGAGCGACGTCGTCGGCGAGCACTCGCTCGCGGGCATCCCGTCGTCGCAACCCGCCCCTCTATCGCCCGCGCGCGACGAAGCGCACGAGGCTCCCGTCGACGTCGAGATCAATGCTGACGCCGACATTGATCTTGACGAACCGCTCGGAATCAACGGCGCCAGCAACAGCAACGGCAACGGGCACGCGTCTGCACCCGCGCCTGCGCAAGCGCCTGCGCCCGCGTCCGACAACGACGAGATCAGTCGATTGCAGAAGATCGTGTCGTCAGCGCCTCCGATGCCGTCGATCTTGCAGGTGTTCCGCGCGTCGCACAAGGAGCTCACGCTCAAGGAGGCGCGAAAGGTGCTTGCAGACATGGACCCCGCGACGCGTCAGATCTACGCAACCGAGTGCAACGCCGAGCAGGCCGAATGGAAAAAGGCGCACCCTGCGGTCGTACAGGCGCAAAAGGACCTGCGCAAGATTCGCGCGGGCGAGAAGAAGAAGAACGCTCCTGCCACCGCCGCCGCCGCCCCCGCCCCCACCACCACGGACTCGGCTCCCGCGTCCGCGTCCGCGCCAAAGGAGCGCAAGCCTCGTCCTCGCGCAAAGCCGGCGTCTGCGTCTGTGTCTGCACCCACGACCGGCTTGTCAACGGCCGACAAGTACACGAAGCTCATCGAACTCGTCGCCAACATTCGTTCGTCGTGCGCGTCGGAGGGGGTCGCATTCGCGTTCGACGACACAACGGCGGAGTTGTTTGTGAGTGCGATCACTGAAGCGCGCGACGAACGCGCGCGCGCCGCGCCGTCCAAGCCCGTGTCTGCGCCCGCCCCAGCGAGCAAGGCGGCAAAGAAGACCAAGAGCAAGGCGAAAGCTGGCGACGACGCAGAGGGGCGCGTTCACGCCACTGTGCTCGGCGAGGAGGACGGCATGCTTCCAACGATTGTGCGCACGAGCGGCGAGGTCGCGGCTCACGGCCGTTCGATTTTGTCCGACGACGACGACGACGAGGACGACGGTCATCAACACAAGCGCGCCAAAGTCAAGCCCGCGCCGACCAAGAAGCACGCGCCAGTGCAAGCACACAAAGTCAAGACCAAGACCAAGGCCAAAGCCGTCGTTGCGCCGG
Source organism: uncultured Salinisphaerales bacterium (assembly GCA_964581385.1). GTDB lineage: Bacteria > Pseudomonadota > Gammaproteobacteria > Nevskiales > Nevskiaceae > CAZOOK01. Next base: position 23,808 of record CAZOOK010000044.1, on the reverse strand, counting down.
TGAAGAAGCACAAGCACAAGCACGACAAGCGCGAGCGCGTGCGCGTGGTGCACGTGCAAGAGGACTCGTCGGACGACGACGATCACGTCGAGGAGAGCGACGACGATGATTCGAATTCGAATTCGAATTCGTCGGGCAACGACGACGACGACAGCGACATGCGCGCCGTCGACGTGGACGCCGACGACGGGCGCGAGGTTCCGTGGGACGTCTACGCCGATCTCAGTGCGCTGAAGACCAAGTCCAAGACCAAGGCCAAACCAGTCCAAGTCTCATCCGAGTCCGAGTCCGACTCGGAGTCGGACTCGGACGACGAGGACGATTCCGGATCTGACGACGAAGAGCAAGAGCAACAGAGCGAGAACGCGAGCGAGAACGCGAGCGAGAGTGGAGAGGAGCAAAGCGAGAACGAGAGCGCGAGCGCGAGCGAGAGCGGGTGAGGAGCGGAGAAGAGTGGAGCGGGCGCAGACGCGCCGTTTCTAGACTGGAACGGCCCTCTCCTCTTTCTTCGCACGATCTTGCACTGTTCCGCTTGCGGGTGCTTGCGCCGAGTTGGCGCTTGTATTGGCGTTGAGGACTTTGCGCAGTCCGAAATGGCCCGACACCACGCTGTAGCGCGTGGATTGTCGGTCGAACTCGTCGAGCATCGACATGTGCGCGTCGCGCGCGGGGTGCTGCTCCATGTCGCGGCGCCACTCTTGCGAAGAAGACGGCAGAGGCGGAAGGTCGTCGTGCACGATGAACACGCGCCGCGGAAGAGGCGGGTCGGGCGCCATCGGGTGCTTGGCCGGAGGCTGAGCATGTTTCTTCCGTTGCCACGCCATCAAGCACAAAACGAAAAACGGGATGAGGAGAAGGAGCAAAAAAAGGAGCCACAGATTTGGCGACGCCGCAACAGATGCGACGACTGCGAGCGTCGAGTTGGCGTGCGTCGGGTGCTGGCTCGGCGCGCGCGACGGGCGCAGCGTCGACGGACTGCGGCTCGGGATCGCGCTCGGGCTCGCGGTCGCGCGCGGAGATCGCGACGGTCGCGCCGTCATCGGGGCCGTGCTCGGGGCAGCGCTCGGCACGGTTGACGGGGCGCGCGACGGCGCGGCGCTCGGGGTGGTCGACGACGGGGCGCGCGACGGGCGCGACGTCGACGGCGCGCGGCTCGGAGCACGCGACGGTTCGAACGTCGGCGCGCGGCTCGGCGACGCCGACGGAGCGCGAGACGGCGCGGTCGTCGACGGCGCAAACGTCGGAGAGAGCGTCGGTGGAGTCGGCGCGCGCGACGGGCCGTTCGTGCAGTCTCCTCCGTCCCACGCGCACGAGTACACGGCGCACGCGGGGTCGCACCGCCCGTCGGCCACGAAGAACGGAGCGCACCCCGGAGCACAGTCCGTGACGACGTGCCACTGCGTCGACGACGCGCCGCACTCCCACAGCGCGAGCGGCGACCCCGATTTGTACGGAAGGCGCGCGGGCGTGAACGGAACGGGCGTCGGGTCGCAGAACGTACCCTTTTTGTCGCAGCGCATCACCGTGAGACACTTGCCCGTGGCGTTGTGAACGAGGCGTCCGGCCACAAACGAAAGGTCCCACACGTTCTTGGCATTGACGGACGCAGACACGGACGCGCACGGTTCGAGCTCGACGTGCTTCCCGTCGCCGAACACGCACAGCGACTCGTCGGCCGAGTACACGATTTGTCCCGTGGTGGCGTTGGGCTCGAAGCGCATCTTCGGGCCGTCCGCGAGCTTGCGTTGGTTGTTGAGCGCCGATTTCAGAACGAGGCGCTGGCCCGCCTTGGCGATTCCGCCGCCCGTGGGCATCCCAGCGCAAAGGTCGGGGTTCGACACTGTGCACACGTAGTGAAACACGCTCAGCGCGAGCCACACCGCATCGACGGGAACAGGCGCCATGTGGGCCGAGACGGCGACGGCGGTGGCGGTCGCGGTGGTGCTGTGCGCGAACCGCCTCTCGACGTCGCGCGCGTTTTTTTACGTCGTTGCGGCCGCGCTCGGTGTCGCCGTGTGCCTCTTTCTTGTGGCGACGCGCCTGCCCGAAAGCGTGCGGTGGACGGCGGCGACGGCGTACGTCGTGGCCAACGCGGGGGTCGCGTACTCGGTGTTCTGGCGCCTCGTGCCGCTCCCTGCTGTGGCGGTGTACGTCGGCGCGTCCGCGCTCGCGGGTGCGTCCGTCGCTCACGTGTGGCTGCGCGCGGTCGACCTCGCGCACTCGACCGTCTCGGACGTGGCGTTCGTGTGGCTCGTGGCGTGCGGCGCGTTGGTCGCGTTTGCAGTCGACGTGTGCGTGCTCGACGCAGACCAGCTCGTCGCCGGAACGTGCGTCGCGCTCGTCGTCGCGTTCGTCGTCGCGCAACGAGTCGGCGTCTCGATCGTCCGAAGCGTCGCGCTCGCGCTCGTTTTTGGAGCGGCAGTTGCAGTTGCCGCAGCATTTTCTGCCGCGACGTTCGACGCCGACGCGCTTCGCAAGATGCTGTTGTTGATTCCGAGCGTCGGAACAGGAACAGGCGACGGACCCGGTCCGACGTTGCGCGAGGCGATCAACGACGCGATGGATGCGATCGTCCAATTCGTGGCCGGCATCAGCATCCTCGATCATCCAGACACCGCCAAACAGATTTTGACGACGCACGTCCCTCTTTGTTTGCTTCTGTTTGTGCTTGGCAATTTGTGGCGCGCGCGACGCGCGCACGTCGAGGCCGACGAGGAGGCCGACGAGGAGGAGGACGACGACAAAAACGTGTCGGCGGCTGCAGCAGCTCGGTGGGAGGAGACGGACGCGACGCGAGAGTACATGGCACGGCTCGCGAGGTCGCAGCCGTTTCGCGAATGGGTGGCGGAGAACGCGCACAGGCTCGTGGTGGTTGAACCACAACGCAACGCTTGAACCATGCGCGTTTTGAAACGGTGCGTCGTCGCCGCGTTCCACGACGCCGCCATCGTCGCGCACCCGAGCGTGCAGCGCTCGGAGGGCCTCGCGCTCTCGGGCGCTCCGATCTTTGAGATCGACGCGCACTGCCTCGCTGTACGTCCGCGGCTCGTCAAGGCCAAGCGCGCCGAGCTTGGGCGGAAGCACGACAAGGCCGACGTGCCAGAAAAGCTCGAGGCGTGGATCGACACCGTCGTCGACGACGCTGTGGTCGACGTGCGCGCCGTCGTCGCGAGGTGGGTCGCGCACTTTGACGAGCTGTACACATCGGCGCGAGCGCTCTCTCCGACGGACAGCTCCGAGCTTCGTCGCGCGCTCGTCGACGCGCAGAGAGCCGGCGCGCGCGCCGTGCTGAGCGTTCCGCCATCGCACGGAACGACGCACTGGTGGCCTGTCGCCGTGTTCCGCGCCGATTTGTTCATCGCCGACGTGCGGTGCGCGGATTGCCTGTGCGTGTTCGACGATGACAGCGACAGCGACGACGACGACGAGACGAGCGGACGAGTCAAGAAGAACCGCGCAAACGGTCCTCGTTCTGAGCTCTTGTGCTCGGAGTGCGTCGCGGCCGAACGCGGCGCGCTCGAGCATGCCCCTGTCGCGAACGCGCTCGCGCAACTGCGGCGCGCCTGCGACGGCGTTGGGAGCATGGCGTTTGCGACGCGCGCGTGGACGCACGCCGTTTCTGCTTTGTCTGGTTCTCGCGCCGCTGCAGCCGAGCGCGTGCGTCTGCGCGTGACGGGCGAGGGAGCGCACTCGGCTGTCAACGCCGCGGCACAGCACGTGTTTCAGAACGTCGCGCGCCCCGTCGCGTTCGTTTTGTGCCACGCGGTCGAGGAAACAAGAACCGAGGCGACTGCCGCGATCGCCGCGGCCGTTGCGGTGTCGCTCGACCACGTGCGCGTTCTGCCCCATTTGCGCGTGACAAAGTGGAACTTCGTTGCGCGTCTGCGCGCGGCGCTCGCGTTCTCGCTCGCGGCGCACGCCGTCACGCTCGGGTCGATTGACGCCGTGCGCGCGTGCTGCGCGCCGTGCGCCGCGCACACGGCGCCGAAAGACGAGCCGAAACGCGCGTGTGCGACGGTGCGGTGCGCCGGGTACGTCGACCGGTCGTGGACGGTGCGCTCGGTGTACTGCCGCGCGTGCGTGCTGCGGCGCAAGCGCGAGCAGTACGCTGCGAAACGCGCGCGCACCGACGAGTGAGACCGTCGGTCACTTTGAAACGACCGGCGCGCGAAGACGGTGCGCGAGACGAGACGATGGACGCCGCCGCACCCGCGCCGACACCGTTGCCAAACGCGCTTCCGTCGTGGTACAGGCCGAACGCGTTTGACCGGCGCATCATCGCGGCGTTCACGTCGGCGATGACGCCGTACATGCACGACCGTCAAAAGAAGCTCGGGCACGCGATTGAAGTCGTTCGCGCGCCCGACAGCATCAAGTGCGCGCTCAACACGACGAGCGGAGGCGTTCCGACGTTCATGACGACGTTCGACGGGGCCGTCACGCTCGCTCTTCTGCGCATCTACTTCGCGGTGTACTTCCACCCCGTGTCGTCGTCTGCGAGCGTGGTGTGGCCAAAGCCCGACGATTTCGTGAAGCGCGTCGACGCGTTTCGCGAGTCAGAGGGCGAGCTGAGCGTGCCCGAGTTCACGTGCGGCGAGTCGGAGATCGAGGGCGAGACCGTCACGCAAGAGCTCATCCGCGTGTTCCGCGAGATTTGCAAGCTGAACGAGACGCTCGAGACGCGCGCCGAGGTCGACGCGCTCGCTCGAAACCTCGCGCGCGTCGACTTGCGATGGACCGAGGCCGTCTTTCGCATGCCGAACGCCGAGCTCCACGCGCTCGTGCTCCCGCTCGTCGAGCGGTCGAGGTACTACTTGTACTACCTCGTCGCGTACAACCGCTTCTTGCACGACATGCGCCTCGAGTGCGACGCGCTCAGTCCGGGCGAGCTCGACGCCGTGCGCGTGGCCGACGAGAACAAAGAGAACGTCGGGCCGGGCGCGAACGACCGCGGCGGGTTCCTCACCGAGCTGCGCCACGTCGAGTGGTTCATGTCGAAGATGATGATCCTCGACGTTGAGATGGGGCGCCAGCGCCACGACCCGCGCAGCGCGACGCCGCGCGCCGAGCTCATGCGTCGCATGAACGCGGCCATCGATTTGAGGTCGGACTTTATCACGCAGAGCCTCGAGGTCGTTCCTCTCAGCATGATTGCGCACCTCAAGACGCAAGCAGAGAGAGTGGCGGCGCGCGACGCGCACGTTCGCGCCGTGCACCAGCTCGGTGTCGTCTCGGAGCACCGCACGCCCGCGCGCAACGAGATCGAGGCGAGCAAGCGCAACCAACTTCTCGAGAACGACATTGTCGCGCTCGCGCGCGTCGTGCGCGAACGCCGTGAGGCAGTCGAACAAAAAACCCTCTACGACACGCCGGTCGTTCGCCAAGACACGAAGCCCGACATCATGATCGGGTTGTCGACGACGTCTTCTGAGTGAGTGAGAGAGCGAGAGTGAGATCGACACCGCTCGTTTACGGGATGTAGCGTCCGCCCGTAAAGTGTGTCGCCTTGGCGAGGAAATCGGTGTCGCTGTGACACACGAGGTCGAGCGTCGGAGAGTAGCACCCGTCCGTTTCGTACAGGACGTGCACGGAGTACACGCGCTCGTTGAACACGGCAGCGCGCCACCCCGGCCGAACGCGGTTCTCGCATCGAACTCCGACGACTCCAGTCGTTTGGTACTGCATCGCTTCCATCCACTCGCTCTCGAATACAAACCCTGGCTGAAAGAAAAAGACGTGCACGACGTCTTTCCGCCTCAAAAACCGCGCGAGACGGTTTCCGCGCGGCGGAACGCGGTCGACGTGCGACGAGACCGTGTCGACGCGCGTCGAATCGTACGGAATGTCGCTGAGCATTGACTTGACGTGTGATACGAGATTACCTTTTCTTGGCGGTGCGCGCGTCCCACCACGCGAGACAGCGCTGTTCGGCGCGTCGCTCGCGCTCGTTGACGACGTAGTGCGCGAGCGCGGCGAACTGGTACGCTGCGACGAGGAAAAACAGCGCGGCGCGCGTCGGGCGCGTCGAGATCAGCGACGCCCACGACCATGTCGACGTTGTTGACCCATCAACGTCGTCGTCGGACGGTTGCGCGTTCGACGCGACGGCGTCGGCGATCACTTGCGCTCCGCGTCCGGCGATCCAATCGACGAGCGCCTCCATGACCAGTGCGCGCGTGTGTTGAGGTGTGCGCGCGCGTCGTATCACTACGACCGTCGCGTGCGTGAAAAAAAACAGTCGCGTCGCATCGCGTCGCGTCGCGCGCCTCCAACCATGTCGGACGCGTACGCCGGCGCGGGCGCCAAGGCGAACCAGTTCAACGCGCTGCAGTCGATGACGATGGGCGGCGGGTCGGACGCCGGTGTGTACTCGGACATTTGGACGCCCGTTCTCGGCCCTCGCGCCCCGAACGACGGACCTGGGCCGCTCGACAAGCAGTGGCAGACGCTCTACGACATGCCGACGGCGTACGTGCAGCAGAACACGATGATGCCCGACGTCATTGTTGGGTTGTCGATGACGTACCCCGAGTGGCCGTACACGCTCGCGTGCCCCGCGAAGCAGACGGACGAGCTCAACACGTCGTACCGCATCTTCGAGTTCAACACGGCGCTCGCCGAGAGCACGCCTCATGAGGCCACGTCGCGCGTGCTCAAGTCGCGCAAGACTCAGCGCTCGAGCGCGTCGATCCGGCGCGGGCTCGCGCTCGAGATGGAGCACGGCTTTTTGACCACGCCCGAGGGCGCCGTGCACCTCGTGCGCTCGATGGTGCAGATGAAGTTCTCGATCATCAAGACGGTCGTCGTCGAGGTCATGAGCAAGCTCGTCGCGAGCAACTCCGACGAGCAGCTTTGGGAGCGCCAGTTCGGGTACGTCAACTCGTCGTTCCACAAGAAGGTCGACGGCGAGATCGAGCGTTACGCGCAATGGTCCAAGTCGGCGCTCGGGCCCGACGCGTTCGACACGAGCATGCGCCAGGCCGCGAACCGTCTCGGGTTCGAGCCCGACATGTACATCATGAACGTCGAGTGCCGCGCTCTTCTCGACCTCATGCACACCGAGCGTGCCTTTTACAAGACGGCGGGCCCGGAGGGCCCCGAGCGTTGGATGCGCGGCCCGCGCGCGATGGGGTCGTTCAAGGGCATCGCCACGTACCAGGCACCCGTCCCCGACGCGTACGACCTCGACGACAACTACCCCGTCCTCGTGCGCCTCGTGACGACGGGCGAGTGGTACCCGATGTGCGACCACCTCCACGACAGCGACCAGACGAAGCGCCGCGCGCACGACCGCGACATCAAGATCTACTGCGAGCCGCGCGACGCGCTGCAGCAGATCTCGATCGCGACGGCCGTGAAGCACAGCGGGCGTTTCGACCACAAGACGGGCGATTTGCATGTGTGTCACGACGACATCCGTGCGCGCAACCAGCGCGACATGTCGAACTACGTCAACTCGAACAACTCGCGCGAGCTCGTGCATTACTTTGGCCAGATGGAGAAGAGGTACATCTCCGACAAGGCCGTGCGCAACATGGTCGTGTCGGGGTCGGCGCCGCTCACCGAGAAGGAGCGCAAGGCGATCCGCAACCTCGTCGAGACGTTCAACCGTCTGAGCGGGGCCGACCTGTACAAGAAGGATAAGCTCAGCGCGGGAGAAAACGTGACTGAGTTCCTCAAGGCGCGTGCGAAGGCGTACGTCGAGCAGCTCAAGCCGTGCGGCGAGCTGGCGTCTTGGCTCGGGCTCGAGCACATCGCGCGCGCGGGCGACAAGTCCGTCAGCGAGGGCATCTCGGCCTTTGCTCGTCTGTGGTCGCTGCTGTACGCGACGAACGGCGGCGACTTCAACCCGATGCTCGACCCGAAGAACTGCCCGCACTACTTGGCGCCGTACGTTCGCGCCGACAACCTCGGGCCGTGCACGCTGTTCCACCGCATCACGGTCACGGCGGTCGCGCCGCGTTTCGTCGACCACACGGCGAGCCACGCGTCGCCTCCTTTCGGGCGTTCTGACGCTGCTCACTACGCGTTCGGGAAGCGCGGCTCGCAGGGGTACGGCGACGAGGGCCTTCCCGACTCGCACCATGTGCAGCTCGTCGAGAGGATCCACGAGAACTTCATGGTCGAGCCCGACGGCGAGCGCGTCGTGCACAGCGTCGCTCGCGACGGCCACGAGGCCGTGCTCGCGGTGTACGAGTACCTCACCGCCGTGCAGCGGTCGCTGCTCGCTCAGGTGTCGCACGCGCCGCAAGAGTTCAAGGTCGAGGACATTCGCGTGCTCAAGGCGCCTCTCGCGATGGTTGGCGTGCTGAACATGCTCACGTCGCCGACGTCGCGCGTCGCGCGCGCCGAGCTGAAGAAGTTCTACCGCTGGGCGGAGGAGTTTGTCGACACGGAGCGCGACGACGACCGGTACGCCCCTGAGGTCGTGGCGAACACGCCGTTTGAGGAGTTGAGGGAGACTGGCATCCTCGACAAGATTCTCAAGCTCGAGGAGAGGTACAGCGAGTTCGCCAAGGCCGTTTACGACGCCGCCGCGCGCGACACGGATCCTGCCACTGGCGACGTCACCGACGCGGGCAAGAAGGACCAGAAGCGCGCGTCGGCGGTGATGGAGTACCTCACGCTCACGGTGGAGAACCCCACGCGCGATCCGTCGAAAGGGGCGCTGTTCGGGGCCGTTCCGATCATGGTGTCGGACTCGAACTACATGCAGATCGTCGACAAGAAAGAGTTCATCGCCGACCCGGCGACGCACTTTACGACGGCCATCCGCGTCGAGGACATCGACTCCGCGCATTTCCGCGCCGACGTGCACCGTTACCCGAGCGCTCGCTGGATCGTGCGCGGCACGGATGCCGGTCTCGACGACGTGTCGTTCGCGGAGGTCTCGGCGCGTCGCGCGTACCGCGCGGCGGGCGGTGGCTCTGGCCTGGGCGTGGGCGCGAGCGGCGGCGGGCGCAAGCGCGGGTTCGACGCGGTGTCGAGCGTGGGCGTCGGCGGCTACAGCAGCGGCGTCGCGGCCGGGGAGTGGTTCGGCGGGAACGCGCACGGTCGCGCGGGCGCGTTTGGGGGGTCGGTTCTTCCGTCTCGCCTCGACGAGGGCGACGCGCCCGACGCGTCGGGGACGGGGCTCAAGTACCGCAAGATCGACGACCGCAAGGACACGCCTGGGATCAACGCGGTTGGCGACGCCGAGTTGTTCGTCGACTGCCCGGCGTTTGTGCAGCGCTACGAGAAGTTCGTGGCGGCCGAGCAGGACCCGATCGACCGGTCGGTCGGCGGTGCGTTCTTGTTCTCGCGGTTCAACGAGCAGACGTGCTTGGCGTTCTGCGAGGCCGGGCACTCGGTCAAGCCGTTCTCTCTGCAGCTGTGGCGCCCGATCGACACGCGCCACATGGGGAACGTGATCCTCATGAAGGGGGGCAAGGAGACGGGCCAGACGCACTTTGGGCACCAAAACATGATGGCGACGACCGACGTCGCGCACAAGATGGTGTTCTTCCACTTTACGTTTTACTGCCAGTGCGTGATCCACAACCCGCAGAACATCCTCCACGGCCACGCCGTCTACTACAAGGAGTACATTTCGGGGCACGGGTGCACGTTCTTCACGGACGAGCAGATGAGCGAGTGGGCCGACGAAGACTTTGTTCCTCCCGCCAACGAGGACGCGCCCGACATTGTCGTGACGATGGGGCCGTACACGGAGACGGTCGACAAGCTCCCTGTGCGCTCTGACCTGCGCGGGTACTTCCAGGAGGAGTACGCGGACGGGTCGCAGTCGTTCCGCGCGATCGAGCAGGAGACGCACCTGCACTACTCGAGCGCTCTGTACTACGGCGACCGTTGGCGCTTCAGCCAGCTGCACGGCCAGGCGTACGGCAAGCGCACGCTTCCGGCGCACAGCGAGAAGCCGAACTCGATGTGCATCCTCGGGTTCCACGTTCGCGTGGGCCACGACGGCATGTTCAGCGACGAGCAGCTCGGGCAGGGCCACCACGGTCCGCGCAACCCCGTCGGCACGCGCGCGATCCGCAACGGCCACATCGTCGCCGTCGAGCGCGGCCGCCCGTACGACGGCCCCGCCCCCGTCGCCATTTCGACGTACTGAGCGTGTCAGCGCGTGTGTGTGTGTGCGAGCGAGAGAGAGCAGGTGCGAGAGAGAGTCGAGTCAATCAATCGAGCGAGCGAGAGCGAGCATCGTATTCATATGCGACGGTGTGCACGAAAAACAAAACGCCATGTCGCCCGCGAGCGGAGGGCGCGAGCGCGAGCGCGAGCGCGACCGAAAGATGCGCAGCGCGAACATCGCGGCGCTGCGCATGTTGCGCGAAGGTCGCGCGAACCGCATCGAAGCCGTGGCGATGGTGCAGGGGTACAAGAACAACTACCACCAAATGGGCCCTCACGTCGCGCGCGTTCAGTACGAGGAGGCCGCGCGCAAGCTCAAGGGGCTTCCGATTTGCGCAGAGCACCGCGACGGCGAGTGGGGCGCGCACGAGTTCGGTCAGGTGGGCGATTCGTGGGTCGACGAGCACGGCAACTGGATGGCGCGGTTCTCGATTGACGCGTCGCCGAACGCGCCGAACAGCAACCGCGAGCTCGCCGAGCGGATCGTCGCGCGCAAGATGCCAGCGGTCAGTTTCGGTCAGAAGGACGTCGAGTACTACAACGGCGAGTTCGGGCTCATGGTGACGAAGCAGACGCTCGACGAGCTGAGCGTGGTCGAAGAACCGGGCGTGTTCGAGGCATTCATCCACTCTGTGCGCGTGAGCGGGCGATCGAGCGACGGCGTGTCGAGCGACGAAATCGACGTGCCGATGTTCTCACCGGCGTGCGACCCGAACGACGCGCGCTATCAATACGGGCACGCGAAACCAACCAAAAGAGCGAGTGCGCCGTCGCGAGTCGGAGCATCTGCATTTTCGGGCCGGGCGCGCACGTCGGCACGGTCTCAGTTTTTGGCGTCGCGCATCGGAGCGTCTGCTCGCGCCGTCGACGTCGCCGCGCTGTTTGCGCGCCCGCACGTCATGTCGCAACCCGCCGCCACCACCGGCGCCGCTCAGGGCGCGTCCACGCCCGTGCACGAGACCACTCCTCCTCCTCCTGCTCAGGTTGGCGCGACCGCGACGGCAACGCCGCCTGCGACGCCGTCTGTGCCTGCGGCTACTCCTGCAGCCGCCACCCCCGTGTCGACGTCGACTCTGACGCCTCCTCCCGCTGCTGCCCGGCCTCAGGCCGCGGCGCAGGCCCAGTCCGCGGCTGCGGCGCCTGCGCAGACGCCCGTCCCCGAGAGCGAGAGCGCCAAGCTCAAGGCTCTGAAAGAGCTGGCGGCGTCGGAGGGCAAGTCGGTCGACGACATTCTCACCGAGTGGGCGACCATCGCGGAGAAGAAAAAGGCCGAGGAGCGCGCGCTCAAAGAGGCCGAGGAGAAAGCCAAGCGCGAGGCCGAGGATCGCACGTACAACGAGTTGGCCAACTCGACCGAAGCGTACGCGCAGCACGTCGCCGAACAAGACGGTGGCGATGCGCCGTCGTCGACTGAGAACGGCGTCGACCGCACGCTCGTCAAGCCTCACGCCGAGCAACTGAAGGAGCTCGCCGCGCGATTCCGCGACCCCGCCACGCGCAGCAACGTCCTGTCGACGAAGGACATGCAGCTCCTCGCCGCCGTCGCGGCGTTCGGGAGGGACAGCAGCAACGTTCCCGTCGCCGGCATCCGCGGCGTCGAGGCGCTCACGCGCGAGACCACGCAGGAGCGAGCCGACGCGTTCATGCGCTCGAATTACGGAATCTCGCTCGAACAAGTGCAACAGATTGCCGAGGCCGCCAAAGTGCACGGAACGGCGTCGACTACGTTCGGTCTTGGAGCGCTTTCGCAAAACGTCGGCGCCTCTGCAACGCCCGTGTCCGCTCCGGCGCCCGCGTCCGCGCCGACGCCCACGCCGGCCGTGACGCACGGCACGCCATCGACACTCACCAGCTCGGAGACGTTCTGGGCGGTGCTGCGCGGATCGACGAACGCCAACGCCGGCGCCAACACCGGCACGCCCGCGCCCGCGTCTGCGATGCCGGCGTCCGTCGGCGCGTCGGCGAACGGCGCGCCGGCGTCGGCGACGTCGACGTCGTACGACGCGCTCGGGTCGCAGCTTTGCTCGGTGGTCGTTGCGAGCGCGCGGACTGGATCGGGGTCGGGATCGGGGAACGCGACGGGAGGGCGCGGCGCGCGGTCGGACCAGTACCCGACGCTCGGCGTCCTCGCTGTCGACGACGGCGGCACGGGCGAGGCCACGCGCAAGGACATTGCGGCCTTGCGCGAGACCGCGCCCGCGCTCGTCGACCACATGTTCATCCCCGGCACGCGGATCGGCGCTTCGGCCAAGGCGCGCAAGAACATGGGGCAGGAGGCCGACTACTACGACAGGTACTTCAGCACGCTCCCCACCGGACAGATGCACCCGGCGTTCGGCGAGAAGGTTCGCGAGCTCGCGAACTCCGTGCGCCACCTCGCCGAGGAGGACCGCCACCCCGAGCGCCACCACCCCGCGTACATGTACGGTTCGCGCGTCGGCGCGTCTGGCACCGGGTACGACAAGGGCATTACGACTCTTGGGCGCAGGGGTACGTCGTCGGCTCTTGTGATGGAGGGCATCAACCGCGACTTGGTTGAGGCGGTGCGCCTCGCGCGCCAGCCTCCTCCCGAGATCGATTGGAACAACGCGCCCGCGATGCTGAAGAAGCTCGCGATCGGCCGGCGCATCGGGCCTTACGCGACGGACGGGTCGGTCGAGGCGAGCCGCATGGTCGCCGACGTGAACTCGCGCGTCGCGGGCGCGTCGGGCCAGGACTGGTCGCGCTCGCGCCCGAACAGCACGCCAAACAGCGGCATCGACGCGCGCCCGATGATGTCGCGTCTCGACGCGGAGGCCGAGGCCGAGAACCCCTCGTCGACGATTGGCGCGTCGGCGTCGGCGGGACGCTCGTCTGTGTTCAGCAAGCGCGCACGCTTCGATGCCGACGCCGTCGAGGCGTAGAGCGGAGTGGGGTGGAGTGGAGTGGAGCGCGATCGAGTGGAAACAGACACGAATCGAATCGACACGACATCACAACTCAACTCGTCTCGAGATGGACGGAGAACGCGCGCTGAAGAGCCGCCTTTCGCACGCGCGCGCACAACATCGCGCGGCGCTCGTTGCGATTTTCGACGACGTTCGGCGCGAGCTCGATGGTTTGGACGACGTCGAGTTGAACGCGCGCGAGAGCGAGAGCGAAAGCGCCAACAACAACGACGACGTCGTGCATACCGGGTTGTGGAACACGCTCGCGAAACGTGTGATTTTTCCGTCTGCCGTGAGCCTCGCGTTTTCGGTTGCGGCGGGCGTTTGCGCGCGGTCGTGGGAGCATGGGCACGCGGAAGACCGCAACGACACGATGTTCATGTGCTTTTTGTTCGCGAGCGTCGTGGCGAGTGCAGTGATCAAGGCGCTTCTCATCAACGTGTTCCTGCGCGAAGGACCAGAACGTTGCATAACGCACAGTTGTTTTTTCGTCTTTTCGTTCATTCAGACCGTGCTAGAGGGCGTCGCGTTCAGCTTGTGTTGGCGCAGCGACACCGATCTGAACTCCAAGGCGCGGCTCGCTGGTTCGACGGCGTTCATGCAGTTCGTGGCTTTGTTGTTTGTGGATTTGTACGCATACGTCGAGAGGGAGGACGAGCGACGCAGCAACCGAGAGAAGGAGAGAGACGTGGAGGTCTCGAAAGAGCCACTCCTTGCGGCGCGGGCGGAGAGTTGAGTCGAGTCGACGTCGGCGTTACGGTTGAGACGGGGGAGTCGCACTGATGCTCACGGCCGATTCGCGCAGAGTCGAGAACGCGTGGTTCAGACACGCCTGGAGCCATCGTTCGTCGGCGCGGCGCAGAGCGTCGAGCGCGACGCGCGCGTTGTGCGCCGCGGTGCCTCCGATCTCCTTGATGGCCGCGTCGAGCGCCGCGAGCGCCTCGTCGCGCGCCTCGAGCGCAGGGAGCGCGTCCGACTCGAGCGTCGGCGGCCGGCGTGATGGAGCTGGAGCAGGCGCTGGCGCAGACGCGCTGTTACCGCCGCCGCCACCATGTTGGGCATCTGCGTCCATGACGCGCGTCGTTGCGGTGTGCGCCAGCGGCAAAGTCGAGCATGCGCGCGCGCAGAGGCGCGGCGACTGCAAACGCGATTTGAGTCGCGTAGAGCGCGAGAATGACCGCCGAGAACCACGTCGGATCGACGACCGCGCTCCACACGCACTGCGCGAGCGCGAGCGTCGCGGCCGTCGCCACCGCCGCGCGCGGAACGTCCGCGGGCGACTCGTACAAGTACGCGTACGTGCGCCCGTACGCAAACGCCGCGGCGATGGGCGGAAGAGGCGCGCCTGTGTCGGCGGGGTACACGTCGCACGCGACGCACACCGCAGCCGCGGCGCACGGGATGATCTCGCTGCGCACGCGCACGACCCACACGTGCGCGACGCGCGCGCCAGCGTCGCGCGCGACGCTCAAATCGGCTTCAACTTCAGCGTCGGCTTCACTGTCCGATTCGGATTCGGGGTTTGACAGGTCGCGGTCGACGAGGGCCTCTTCGACGGAAAAGACGAACGAGAACATCACGAGCACGAGTTGCGTGTACGTGAGCCACAGCGCGTTCGGGCCGTACACCGTCGAGCTCGTGTCGTACATGACGCCGCCGTGCGCGACGATGCACGCGGCCATGCCGAAACACGCGACGGCCGTGCGCGTCTCGCGCGGACGAATCGTCGCTCCCTTGTTGTTGGCATTGTCGTCGTCGATGTCTGGACGCACGCTCGAGAACCAATCAAAGACGCTGCGCGTTCCGTACGTGACGACTCCGGCGACGAACGCCTGCGTCGACATCGCGCGGCCGTGGTTCACCCACACGACGCTCGCAAACGTGCACGCGAGCGCAACGAGCAAAAACGCGCGAACGAACGACCCGATCCACGCCGAACTCGCGCGCGCGTCGAAACACATCTCGTCTTTCGATTTTGATTTTGGTGTTGTGAGACACACACGGGGCTAGTGCAACACAACGCAACGCAACACAGAGTCGACTCGACTCGACGACGATGGGGGCCGCGACTTGGACGGGGATGTGGCTGGTTGCGGCGGCGATTGGAGGCGCATCGGCGACGGTTGTTTGGGCCGTCGTCGCCCTGAACGTGCAGGCGGTGCTGAACGACAGGCGCGATCGTGCGATCCGCGCGCGCGAGAGGGAGCTGAGCGCGTCTGTTTTGGCGAGCGGCCTCGACGCGGCAATCGTGAAGGGCGTGGGCTCGATGCGGATGAGCACGAAGGTGGGCGGCGCGCACCTTCGCGCAGAGCGTCCGACGCTCGCGGTGCACCACGACGCACAGACTGGCAAGTACAACACGCACGGTCGAGTGTACGTCCATCTTCCGGTGGACCTCCACGCTGCGATTGGCAACGGTGTCGTGACGGACAATGACCTGCGCGAGCGCGTGATCAAGCAGGGCACCGTTCAGATCGGCGCCGCGACGGACAAGCTCGTGCGTTGCATCGACGCGCCGGGCATCAAGATCTACGATGATCCAATCGACGGCATGTCGCGCTGCGACGACTTTTGCGCGCACATACCTTTCGAGGGCAATGGCGAGGCGACGTGGCCGGGCAAGCTCGTGCTGCACGCGACGTTCGGCGTGTGCGCTGTGCCGAACGACGACGGCGACCACGCCATCATCTCGCGCGTGTTGGCTTTTTGTTAGTGTTGAATCACACACAACGCATCACCACGACAGCTGGACTCGCTCGTTTTACAACACGTTGCGGCGCATGTTTGGGGAGTAGACTAGTTCAAACGATCGCGCACGGCGGAACGCGTCCGGGTGTCGAGTAAAACAACTCGCGACGCACGACGATTGGAATCCCGTCGTACTCACCGCCCATGTCGCGCCAAACCTTGTCGCGCCAGCGCAACAGCGCGTCTGTTCCGACGACCTTGATGACCAGCACGTACTCTGCCGTACCAGGCCCCATCATGTGCAAGTACACGTCGGTTGCGCCTCCTTCCAAGTCGACGATTCGGCGCAGACGCGTTGTGGCGAACTCTGCTCGTTGAGGAGTCGGCGTACGCTCCCCGTTCTCCACAGCACGTCGAATCGAATCCGTGATCGCGTCCGCGTCACACGGAGCCGGCGTCGTCATGTTCGGGCGTCGATTCGGTGTGCGCGGCCGCAAGTTCTCGTCGCTCGTCGCACATGCGCTTGGCTGAGTGAAGCGCCATGTACGCCGTGAAATGCGCGTTGTGCACCTTGACCATGAGGTCGGGTGGGGGCGTGCGGCGCGCGTTGGCAGCGACCGCCTTGCGAATTTGCGACACCGCGCCGTCGACTAGCTCGTCGGTGCACCTGTGCATCGTGTTGGCGTACCGGGCATCGAACGCGGGCGGAAGCGTCTTGTTTTTTGTGTGGAACTTGTCCCACGCGCGGCACGCGGTTTGGAGCCGCGCGGCTTCGATGACCATGGCCTTGGCGTCTTCGAGAACGACGTGAGCGCGCACGACGTCGCGCGTACGCGGCGGACGCGGCGGACGGCCGCTCTCGCTCTCGTTTGACATCGACATCGCATCGCTCGATCAATGCGGTGTGGGTGAGGCTCTCCGATTCGTCGTGTCGCCTCACCCACACCAACACCTCTCTCTCTCGTCTCGTCTCAACTCGTTTGGGACCTGGACGATGCCACAGCATCCGCGTCCTCCTTGGCTCTCTTGGCCGTTTGCTCCGCGTCCTTGGCCGCGCGCGCAGCTCGCACATCCTCGTCGAAATGAACACGCAGCGCTTGCAAACGTGGAGACCCAACGTCGTAGGGTATTCCAGCCGTATGCTCATGCCACGGCATCTTTCGCGTGTCGTCGCCAGCGTCGTCGGTCACGAGCGTCCCAAAGACAAAGAGCCCGAAGCACCCAAACGACAATGGACGAATAATGGCTGGCGCATCGTAGTGTTCGGATTCCGAATCTTGTACGTTCTCAAACGCCAGAATGGTCCTCCAGCGAATGTCGTTTGGAGTGTTGTAGTACGTCTTAACAAAAACAGGTGTTCGGAACAGGCACGTCGCGAGTCGATTGAACATGTCTCGTCCGGCGACGTTCGGGCCTTTGGCTTCAACATGAAGAGAGCGGTCACGTTCGTCGATCTCGTCGACGAGCGGCACGCGCAGTCCCTTGGCCATGAGAAGCTTCTCGGGTGCAACCTGGTCGGAGCTGTCGCGACCGCGGTACGCCAAGAGCTCCCAGTATGACGTGTTGCCGACCACGTGGCGCAGCTCGAGCGAGACGATCGTCGCCATTTTTTTTGAAGGCTCGTGAGGAGATGAGTTGTGATTCAAAAGAATTCGGCGAGCATGCGCACGACGTGGTACGTCTGCGCCGCGAAAAACAACCACGCAAACACGAGCGTCACCACAAGCAACACCCACACCGACGTCGATGTGTTGCCGACGCCCGAGCACTGGTCCGTCGTCAGCGCGGGGTAAAACGTGTACCGCGCCGATCCCTGAGGCACGCCGCTCGCCGAGCGGCACGCCGCCGAAAACGCACCGCTCGAGTACGACGCGCTCACGTACGACGCGTCCGTCGCAAACACGGCCGTGCTCGACACCACGCCGATCAGTGTCAGCACCCACTCGAACGCGTACAGCACGGGCGTGCGCTTGCACCTCGACCTGAACTTTTTCTCGAGCGCGTTCGGCTGGAAGTCCGCCGCGCGCGCGCACGCCGGGAACGCTAGAAGCGCGAGGTCGCCGCACGTTCCTGGCCAAATCGCCGCGCGAGGGTTCCCGCTCAAGTTCAGCGAGTACCCGCCGATCACCATGCAGCACACCGCCACGAAGAACGCGAGCACAGACGTCGCGAGCGCGGCGCTCCCCGACTCGGTCTTGCCGCACGTCGCCCAGTCCGTAAAGAAGATCTGACGCTCGCGCAAGAACGCACCATTTCCGTTTCCGTTTCCGCCCTCGTCGCGCGCGACCTCGGCCGCGAGGCTCTCGTCGTCAAACGCCGGACGAACAGAGTCCTTGTCTGCGCCGCACGCCGACGACGCGATCATGATGAGCTCGACGAGGTGCGCGACGAACCCGACGCAGCACGCAAAGCACAAGTACCCGAGCAACGAGCCTTGGAGCGAGACGGCGGCGACGGTCGAGCCGGGCGCCGAGTTCGACACGATTTGGCGGTACCCCGCGACGGCGTCGATGGACACGGCCGTCGTGTTCGACTGCAGCGAGTAGTTGGCCGCGACGCCCGTGCTGACGAACCCGAGCACGCTCATGACGAGCGCGAACAAACTCATGTATTGGTGCGACTGCGCGGCGAACGAGCCCCACGAGAGGCCCATGAACGCGTTGGCCACCGTCGCCGTCTCGAACATGTACTGCGGGACGTACGTGCGCCCCGACGGGAACGTCAGAACGACGCACGCCGTGAACAGCCACCCCGCGACGTACACGGCCGTGAGAAACGAGCTCAGCCACCGGTCGGAGTTGCGCGCGCACCCGTACATGCGCTCGAACCGGTGCGCCCTCTTTTCGCTCGCAGACAAGCAGCAGCACAAAAAGTCGTTGTCGCCGCACTCGGTGCAACATCGGCGACAATCGTCGCCCGCGTCGGCATCAACGTCGACATCGCTTTCTGGCGCGACGCGTGCGCTCATCTCGACTGGTGTTTTGACGTGTGGCGTCGACGCGTGCATACTACTCGTCTCGAGCGACCGTACGGTTGTCGAGCCCGCACCACGCGAGCAAGCACGTGACGCACGAGCCGTAGAACAGCACGTCGGCGACGTCGGCGGCGTGCACGATCTTTGGTCTTGGGTTTGCGCGCGCGACTGCGCGCACGAGCGTCGACGCCGCGAACAAACAGATGCACAGAGCCACCGACGCGTGGTACGTTCGGGCGCTGAAGATTGCGACCATTTGCGCTGTGTTGTTGGGTCACACGCGCGCGGTCTCTGTCGCCGATGCAGTCAACGCAGACCGCCTGGCCGCGAAATGCGCGCGCAGCTCGGCGTGCTCGACGCGCGCTTGCGCTTGAAACTTGTGCACAACGAGAACGCACACGAGACACATGACAACGAAGAGGATGTCGACGGCGATCGCGGCGTGACTCGTGCCAACGGGGTAAACGAGAAGGTTGACGAGCGAGAGCGGGAGCACGCCAAAAAGAAGAGGCAAGACAATCACACGGCTCGCTTTGCGCTCAAAGTTGTTGCGAATGGTCGTCGTCTCGAACTCTTCTTCGAGTCGAACTCTCAACGCGTGAGCCTCGGCGTGACGTTCGTCATCGCGCAAGGTGATGAGGTCGAACAAATCGCGCATCGTAACGCCGCGCGACACGCGAGACTCATCATCCGCAAACGCCTCTGCCCAAACCACCGCCATGTCACGTGTACGTTGATGAGTTGTGCTTGCACTCCGCCGTCAACGCACTGGCGTGACGCGCGCGGATCTTGGCGCGCTCGGTCGTGAACCACACCGTCATGCGTCTGCAAAAGAACGCGGCCGGCAAACCAACAAAGAAGAAGAGCGCACCGAACACAATCTCAGGAGTGTGATCGACTGATCCTCGGCCGACCAAAGCAGTGAGCATCGCACACACCAAAAGCATGCACGAAACCATGCCGAGCACGTGCGTCAGATCGCTCACTTGGGACCGAGCGCGCTGCACGTCGATCTCCTCTTGAATTTTGCGGCACCGGTCCTCGTACACGCTCTCGCCTTGCTCCTCGCGCAAAATGCGCAGGTCGAGCAACATGAACTCGTCGAGCACGAACCTGGTGAACAAATCGTCGCGGTGCTCGACGACGACGTCGTGTTTGTGCGTCGCGGCGTCGAAACGCGGGTCGATCTCGGCGCGCCGCGCGCGGTACGCCGCGTCACCGTGCACCTCGCGCACGCGCATGAGCTCAAACGCGTCGAACGTTCTGTTTCCCATTTTTGTGTCTCTCCGTCTTTTGAGTTGTGTTTTTGAAACTCTACACCTTTCGCGTCGCGGCCCAGCGCGCGCGAACCTCGTCGCGCACCTTTCGAAACTCCCTGCGTGCGTGAAACATCGGGCCGGCGGTTAGGCACACCATCGCAAACAGCACCACGTAAAGGTTCTTGACCATGTCCGGCATCGGCTGGCCGCGGGTATCGGTTGCGACGAGGGCAATGAAGTGCATGATGAACGTCAAAAACGCCGTGAAGACAATGCAAAAGAGCAGAGCGCCGACGAAGAGGCCGAACCGCTTGCGCACGTCCTGAACCTCGAGCTCTTCTTCGATCTCGCTGATCCGGCGGCGCACGGCGTCGTCGCCGTGGTCGAGTTGTACCTTGTGCAACTCGACCACGTCGAACGCGCTCAGTTCGTAGAGCTGAAACAACCCGTCGCGTTTCTCAAACGGGCGCGACATCTTGTGTTGTCTCGCGATGCGTTGCGTTGTGATTAAACACACCCGACTCCAAATTCGCGCCGCAACACATCGTCGACCGCGTCGAGGAAAACGCCAATGTAGCGACATGGTTCGCGCCACTCGTGTGCGGCGATCATGCCGATGAGGATCGAGCCAGACGGCGTGTCGTACGTGACCGCCTCGCCGATCAGCGGCACGCGCGCTCGCCGGTCACGCACAACGACGAACGCGTGTCCTTGACGCTTCTTGACCGGCACACCAAAGTACTTGCCCTTGACGTGCGCCCTGTGAAGTATGTCGGCATCGGCGCGCGCGTTCGCGTTCGCATCGTCGCAGATCGCTTTGGGATGGTATGTATCCGACGACGTCACAGTGCGCGTCTCCTTGAGGAAGTACCACGGTCGGCCGCCGACGCAGACCCAAAGCCCGTGTTTGTGGCGACGCATCTCGTCAAGGAACTCATCTGATCGGGCCACGTGCTTGATGTTGTCGAACTTGGCCGTGCACGCCGTCGAATCGACAGCTGCAATCGCAAAGTCCGACCCCCACGTGCTGGTGTGGTTCTGGCGGTACACAATCCGCCCGACGCGTACTCCGATCGCAGTATGAGAATACCAAGGCATGACGACGTCAGATCCGACGTACCAAGGCACGATGACGTCAGATCCGACGTTGTTTCCGTCGTTGGTGTGAAACGTCGTACGGCCGGGGAGAATAGCGAGCAGACCGTGCGTCGCCGACGTGACGCACAAGCACACGCCCATTCGTGTTGTTGTTGTTGGCGACCGAACATGCACATCAGACCCGAGTGTCAAGCCCCCCCAACACGTGAAAACGGAAAAGACGCGCGCGACAATCCCGTCCCTGACGCCAAGCTCTGCGGTCGTCTGGTTGTCCGCCTCGTCGTCGGTGATTCCAAAAAGGCTCTCCCCTAACTTGATGTCCGACATTTCCCTCTCGTCGCGTTGCGTTGTGATCACACGCACGAAAGGAGGACGTGGCGTCGTGAGCGCGTGCAAATCAAATCGACGACGTGCATCAGCACGAGCGTCGCGACCGCAAACGCAATGTTCAGCGTCCCGGTCGTCGTGTAGTACGGCACCGCCGGCGGCGACGCGTCGAGCGGCGACACGCGCACGTAGTGAGGGTGAGACGGGTCGGGCAGCGGGTCGTAGAACTTGAACGCGCGCACGTACGCCGTTTGCGCGCCGTACGCGTTGAGCCCCGCGCCCGTCCACGCGCTCTCCTCGTTCGTGAGCCGGACGGCAATGGCCGTTGCGACGCTCGCGCGCGCGCGCGCCGCGGTCTCTGGAATCGTTCGCTCGCCCGGTCCCGACGCGCACACGCGCCACGTCGGCGACCCAGCCGGACATTTCTCGAGCGCGCGCGCGTGGCGCTCGCACCGCCACGTCACGTCGGTGTCTCCTGCCACCCCCACGTCGCAAAACGACGACACCGTGCGCGCGCACTCGAGCGTGAGCGCTCCGTGGCCGCGAAACAAATCGGCGCACTCGGAGCGGAAACACGGCGACGAGCGCCGCGAGCGCGTCTGCGACACCGACGGGAACAAGCACGGCCACGCCGCGTCGCACTCGCCCGTCGCGTTGAAAAAGAGCGTTCCGCGCGCGCGCCCGACGTACGTCTCGAACGTCGCGGCCCACGCCGCCGAGCACCCCGCCGGCTGGTCGAGCGCAGAACAGCACGCCGTGCGATCGCGCGTGGTGAAGCACGCGGGGATGACGTCGGTCCTGATCGCGCGCATGCACGGATCTTCCGGGTCGGGTTGCGGCCCCGAGCTCAAGATGCGCAGAATGTAGTCCATTGTGCAATGGCCGACGCAGACGACGGCGCGCTCGCGCGCTTCGCCGTCGACGACGCTGTGGTGTGCGTCGTGCTCGCGCGCGCGCCCGATTTTAATTCGTGGGAAGCGTACGTATGTACGAACGAGGCCGCCCCGCTCGAGAACAGCTGCGAAGACGACGTTGACTTTGACGCCGATTCGCTCGACGCAAGCAGCGCCGTCGTGGCCGAATGGATGTGTTTCGAGTTTCGCGGCGCGCGCGCCGCGCTCGGACGTTTGTGCGCGCGGTGCGGCGCGCCGGCTACGCTGAGCTTCGAGGGTGGACTAGACGTGACGTGGTTCTCGCGCGCGACTGCCGAGCGCCTCGCGCTCGCGCGCGCGAGCGCGTTCGTCGAGGCGCGGTGCCACTCGCGCGAGGCGACGCGCCTCGTTCGGTCGTTGTTCGCACACCCACCACGCGACGCCGCGCGCGTCGACGCGACGAAACGCGCCGTGCGCGCGATTGTCGATCGCGGAGTCGACGCCGTCCGCGACGCGATGTTGCTCACCGCGATGGGCGACCGCGACATGCTCACGTGCGCCGCCGAGTTTTACGCGTCGGTTGGAGGGTGCGACGACATCGCGGTCGCGTTCTCGGCGTACGCGCGCGATGTTACACCGCCACAGCAACATCATCACGAGGCCCCACCGATCGACGCGCGCACGCGCGACGCGGCGCACGCGTTGTTCGGTTCGTCGTCTGCTCTGCGATGGGTCGGCGCGCGGTTCGGTGGGGCGCGCACGGTGTGCTTGCGTGTGTCGCGCGCGGCGTTTGAGGCTGGGTGTGCGAGACACAGCGACAGCGAGAGCGACAGCGCAGTGTGCGTCGGTCCGTTTGCGCGTGTACGCCTCGACGACGACGACACCGCAACGCACGGTGTGGTGCTGACGGACCGCGCGATGTTCGACGTGGACTTGGGCGGCGCAACAAACACAAACACAAACGTAAACGCGGGAGCCGTCGAGTTCGACGTCGTGGTCGCGCTCGCGCGCTCGAGCCTCGAGCTCGACGCGCGCTCATTTTGTGCGTCGCCCGCTCACGCTCGTGTGCTGCGCAGTCTTTTGTCTCAAATCGGGCTCGTTTTGGACGGAAGCGCCGACGAAGCAGAAAAAGGTGATTGTCCGACGGCCGTGTTCGACGCGTTCACCGACAACGCGTTCGACCGATCGGCGCGACACGCGGCCAAGCTCGTTGTGGCGTCGTCGTGCGCGAACGCGCTCGTCGTCGCGCGCGACGAGCGCGACGTCGCGACGCTGCTCGGCGACGACGACGACGAGCGCGCGCGCGCGCTCGCGTTTCTATTAGCACGCGCTGCGACCCGAAACGTCCGATTCGTCGTACGGTAAATTTTTGAAATACCTGGCACGTTTTACAAATATGCACAATTAGAGCAATTAGCACTCATACCAAATGTGGTACCACCTGATGCATGGTTTGCGTACGCCCAGACCTGGCGCTGGCGACCAATTGTGTCGCGTGACTTCCGGACCAGGGTGGACTGAGACCGCCC
>CAZOOK010000043.1:0-42802 GCA_964581385.1 uncultured Salinisphaerales bacterium | reverse complement strand
GCTGCAGACTGGAAGCCCGTCGCGCTGGCTGCAGACCGGTCGCCCGTCGCGCTGGAACCCTCTGCCGGCAGAGCGCGATCGAAAACCCACTTCACGGCCCGCGCCACGAGATCGGGGATGTGAAGCTCGGCCTTGATGGTGATCTGAGCGCTGGCTATCTTGCTGTCGTCGTCATGCCGCGCGATCTCTCCGGACGCCTCGACCTCGGCGTACCTGGACAGACCCGGCGCGTAGTAGTGGAAGACCTCAAACGGGTGGCCTTCGATCGAGTGGAAGCCGGATTCGCAGGCGGCGACCTTGCCTTCGTGGCGGTAGGTCTTGCCAACCTCGAACTGAAAACCGCGACAGGTCCAGTCCGGGTTGAAGCCCTTGATTGCGGTGATAGTGGGCTGAGCCGGAGCGGCTTCGGCGACGGTCTCGATCTTCTTCTTGCGTGCCATCAGTTGGCCCCCAGGTTGGCGTGAATGCGATAGGCGCTGGCGTGCTGCAGGAGCCGGCTGGCGATGCTCTCGATCTCGCGGATCGTCGCCTCGCTCGGGGCGGCGCCGGCGGCGGTGGCCCATGCCAGCGTGCGGCGGAGGCTATTCAGGTCAGCCACGCGATCGCCGATCGCGCCGTCCAGATCGATGACGTCGAGCGAGGCGAGGAGGGAGGCGGCGAGGCGGACGCGGAGCGGGGCGTTCATGGCGCGTCCTCCTCATTTGCGCTCACCCACGCGAGCACGATCACGGTGACGACGCAGCCGGCCATAAAGCAGACGAATCCGGTGATCATGGCGCGGCCCTCGCGATGCGCCGGGCCTCGCGGTTCTTCTTGTTTGCCTTGGGCGTCATGACGAACCACCGCCACGACGCTTTCGGTCGCTTCGACAGCGACGGCCATGCGTTGAGTTCGCGCCACTGATTGCGCCGAGCGCCGCGATAGGTGTTCGCCGGGCGGGCCATCACGCAACCCTCCGCGTCTTGCGCGCCCTGGCCTGGGTGGTCAGGAGCGTGATGTAGAGGTGGAGGATGTGCGCCGTGCCGGCGTCGTCTCCGCGACCGGTCAGGAACTTGTGCCCGTCCATCGCGAAGGGCAGGCGCGGATCGAGCCGCAGCAGCGCCGCATGAGCCTCGGCCGCCGCAGAGCCGCGATGTCGGGCCGGATCGTCGGCCATCATCTCGGCCGCGCGGGTGTAGCCGTGGTCCAGATGCGCGAGCATGTCGCGGGCGTGGCCGGGCAGCTCGTCGGGGATGACCAGCGGCGGGATCTGGTCGAGGTCTTCGAGTGTGACGGGTTGCGCCGTCTCCTCGACCTCGCCCGTGCCGTTGCACTCCTCGCAGCGCCAGCCGTGCCGGATGAGCCCCTCGCCCTCGCATGCGGGGCATGGAACGAAACGAGTGTCCTGCCAGCCGGGGCGGGGCAGGGTGGGGTCAATGCGGATGTTCATCGGAACCTCCATCCGGCGGCGTGCCGGTATGGAGGGACGTTACGCTAGACGCAAATGCATGTCAAGCGAATTTGCATCATGCGTAAGTCGCTGCTATGCTCCATGCGTACAAACGCGAAGCCCCGCCGGAGCGGGGCGAATCAGGAGATGGCGATGGACGAGTTCGGAGAGTGGACGCCAGATCCGGCCTGTCTCTGGCCGGCGGGGCTTGCCGGGATGGACGCTACCTTGCCGGGCTACCCTTCATTTCCCGCATCGACCGGGCATCGGCTAGCAGCTTTTGTACGGCGCTCTGAATCTCGGCAGAGACGTGATCGGACATGGCTGCGCCGATTCCTGGCACTGCAAATGCTTCGAGTGTTGCGGCCAGCTCGGCTTCGCTGCGCTCGATATCTGTGCTGCTGGCGTGCGCGGCGCCGTAGGTGACGTTGATGAAATGGGCGATGAAATACTCCATCGCCTGCAAACGCGCCTCTAGCTCGACTTCGTCTTTCGTCACGCTGCTTCCTCCCCTTCTGCTTCGTCCGTGCGCTGAAGCGTCTTGAGCAACTCGAGCGCCTGGCGCTTCGTGGCCGGCTTGAGCTTGTCCCAGATCGACCAGGGCGCCTCGGGCTCAAGCGGATTGCGCATGAGGAGTGAGGCGGGATCATCGAGGCCGAGGGCGTCGGCGATCGCCTCAAGCATGTCCTGGGTGTAGGGCAGGGCGCCGCGCTCGATGCGCGACACGGTGGCGGCGCTGATGGTGTCCCCGTGCTCGGATAGGCGGTCCGCCAGCTGCTCCTGCGTGAGCCCGCGATAGATGCGCCAATCCTTGATGAAATGGTGCAGTCGGGCCTTTCCGGGGACGCGATATCTCTTTGGCATGGCTTGTATTTTACGCTTGCCGCAAGCCATGTCCTGACGCCTAGGTGCAAATCGGCTTGACGCGAACTTGCATCTAGCGTAATAAGAGGGAATGGAACACCCGCTCAAAGCCTATCGACAGTCGATCGGAGCGACGCTCGACGAAGCGGCCGCCGGCATCGGCATGACGAGCGCCGCCACGCTCTCCCGCATTGAGAACGGCAAGGGCAACCCGAGCGCAGACCTGATGCGCCGGATCGCCGAATGGTCGGGCGGCACGATCACGCCGAACGATCTCGTGCTCCCGCAATCTGAGGCAGCCGCATGACCGCCGCCGACCCCCTTACCGAAGCTTCGCGCCAAGCAAGGCGACAAGAATTTCGAGACGCGAATCTATCGAGGAAAGCACAACTGCTATGTGGTCGAGTGCTTGTGCGACTTGCTGTGCGGGCTCATTGGTTTGTGGGAGCGGTATATATGGTCGGGATGCGCCTGGGGGGCCGCCCATTCTAATGCGATCGTTTGCCATGACTTCACCCTCTCAATTCCGAACAGCTTAGGCGTAGCAGATGACCGTTAACGATCCCCTCCGCTCGATCGCCGCGCGCATCGAGAACGTTCAGAACCAGATCGACGACCTGAACGCCGACAAGGCCGAACTGTTCAAGGAAGCGAAGGGCGTCGGACTGGACGTGCGGGCACTCAAGGAAGCCCTGCGTGCTCGCCGTAACGGCGAAACAAAATGGGAGAACCTGCAAGAAATCGTCGGCCTCTATCTAGAAAAACTGAACACTCCGCAAGTAAAGCAGAACGAGGCCGCCTCGCGCACCCGCACGCGAGAGGAACCCGCTCCCCTCGTGCACGCGCACGAGGCTCCGGTCGCCGAGGCCAAGCAGCCGGAGCCGGCTGCTCTCGTGCACGCGCACGAGACGGTGCCGGCGGCGACGGAGCCTCTCGTGCACGCGCACGAGGCTCCGGCTCCCGAGCCCGTCGCCGCTCCGAAGCCTGCCGCTCTCGCCTTCCGCTGGCCCCGCCCGGAAAGGGCGAAGCCGGCCGAGGAAGGCATTCCCGCCTACCTCCGCCGGGGCGATCCGGCGAACGCGTGGGTCCGATGATGACCCGCCTATCCGAGCTTCGGGCAATCGCCCGCAGGCGCCGCCGGTCGCTCACCGGCAGTGACGCGAACCTCTGTCTTCAGGTTCGTCAGTTCGCCTCCCAAGCCTGCCGGGGCTTCGGCCCCGGCCTTTTCCCTCAGTCCTTCCACGAGCCGCATAGCCGCCAAGCCGATCGGCTCGAAATCTCCGCACATCGCTTCGCTCCTTCCGTCGCCC
The DNA here is from genome assembly GCA_964581385.1 of uncultured Salinisphaerales bacterium. Classification (GTDB taxonomy): domain Bacteria; phylum Pseudomonadota; class Gammaproteobacteria; order Nevskiales; family Nevskiaceae; genus CAZOOK01. Next base: position 39,199 of record CAZOOK010000043.1, on the reverse strand, counting down.
CGAAACATGGACGAGAGGCGAGTGCATGCGCATCCCCCGCGAGAGGATATCGATGACCGCGACGGTGTATCTCGAGCGCGCCCGCGATTGGGCGAGGATGCTCGAGGACCGGGAGGCGGCCGCCACCGGCGAGCCGCTGCGACAGGCCCGCGTGGCCGTCGCCCGCAAGATCGGCGTCGCCTCGGGCACGCTCGAAAACCTGAGGAAGGGTCGCCTGAAATCTGTTCCGGCCCACGTATTTGACTTCATCCGCAGCGGCGTGTTGCGCGCATTGGAAGCGGAACTTCGGCATGTCGAATTCGAAATCCAGATCGCTCGCCAGACTGGCCTGGACGCTGCTTCGAGCGATTTCCAGTCGGCTCTGGCGAGCCAGGCGCGGCTTCGGTCGGCGCTGAATCTGCCGGAGGGCGGCGCATGACGCGCGCCGCAACCATCCGCGCCGTCCCCGTTGAGCCGCAGACGGAAGCGGTCTCGTCCGTCTCGCTCACGCTGCCGTGCCCGCCGTCCACGAACGAACTTTGGCGCAACCGGCCCGGCGGGCGCGTGCGAACCCGCGTCTACGACGACTGGCGCGGCCATGCCGGCTGGCGGCTCCGTGAGCAGCGGCCCGGCTGCGTCGCCGGCAGCGTCCTGGTGATGATCTCGGTCGAGCGCGGATCGGCCGCCGCCGACATCGACAACCGCATCAAGGCGCTTCTCGACCTCCTCGTCGAGCACAAGGTCATCGAGGACGACAAGCACGTCGTCGGCCTCTGCGCCGCGTGGGCGCCGCCCGCGGCGAAGATGGCGCGCATCAAGATCATGCGCGCCGACACCTATGATTTCACCTTCCAGCTCGCCTCCGATGGGCAGCACGGCGGCTGGTTCATCTCTGCCCCCAACCCGAACCGGAGAAACTTCGATGGCACTTAGCATTGTTGATCTTGGCGCCGGTCCGCCGCGGATACTGATCTACGGCGAGCCGGGTATCGGTAAGACGACGCTCGCGTCCGAATTCCCGAACCCGATCTTCATCCAGATCGAAGACGGCGCGCCGCCGCACATGGCGTACACGACCTTCGGCGTGCTCACCAGCTTCGAGCAGGTCATGGAGAAGCTGGAAGAGCTCTACAACGAAGAACACAACCATCAGACCGTCGTGGTCGATTCGATCACCGAGATGCAGCGGCTGGTGTGGGCTGAGACCTGCCGGCGCGGCGACGAGAAGGGCCACAAGAAGGAAAGGATCGAGGACTTCGGCTACGGCAAGGGCTACGTCAATGCTCTTGCCCCCTGGCGCGAATTCATCGAGGGGCTGCACGCACTTCGGCGCGACAAGGGCATGGCCGTCGTTCTGATCGCGCACGCCAAGGTCGATCGCTTCGACGATCCCGAGACCGTCTCCTATCACCGCTACGAAATCGACCTCCACGACAAGGCCGTGGGCGCGATCGAGCGGGACATGGACGCCATCCTGCTCCTGAAAAAGCCGGTGACGATCCTCGAAGAGGACATCGGCTTCAACAAGACGCGGACGCGCGCCGGCGGCTCGGCCGATACGGTCTACATCCACACGCGCGGTCGGCCGGCGTTCATCGCCAAGAACCGCTACCGCATGCCGGAGAAGATCCTCTTCACGGAGGGGAAGGGCTTCGCCGAGTTGGCGAAATACCTGCCCGGCGCCGCTGCGGCTGCCGAGCCGGCAAAAGCCGCCTGACGCCACCCACAATTCTTCAAGGACAACGACTATGGCAAACCTTGGCACCACCTTCGATCCCGAGCAGATCCCGGAAGACGAGCGCTCGTTCGATGTGCTCCCCGCGGGCACCTACGAGGCGCAGGTGATCGAGAGCGAGATCGCCGACACCAAGCGCGGCGACGGCAAGATGCTGAACGTCACCTGGGAGATCACGGCGGGTCCGTTCGAGCACCGCAAGGTGTGGGACCGGATCAACATTCAGAACCCGTCCGCAGAAGCGCAGCGGATCGGCCAGCGGCGCCTGGCCGACATGTGCGAGGCGATGGGGACCGGCGCGATCAAGGACAGCGAGGAGCTGCACTTCAAGCCCTGCCTGGTCGTGCTCGGGATCGAGAAGGACAAGTCCGGCGAGTATCCCGACAAGAACCGGGTGACGCGGGTGAAGCCGCTCGGCAGCGGGAGCGCGCCGGCCGCCCGCCCTACTTCACCTGCCCCACATGTGGGGCGCCAGGCGCAACCGCAGACGGCTGCCGCATCTGCGGCTCCGGCTCAGACGGGTAGCGGTCGCCCGTGGGGCCAGAAGCGCGCCTGAGAAGCCGCCCGGCGGACCGATAGCCGGCAAGCCCAAGTCCGCCGGGCTTCCCTCCACCCTTCTGCCTCAACGGCATCGCGCGGAGACCGTGACGATGAACGCCCGAACTGCGAACTTCAACCCTGATCATTTGAGCCAACATGGCGCCCGGATGCTCGCCGAGCGCATCGAGAAATACTGGGAGGAGCGCGGCGGTCTCGTCCGCGCTGCCGTGATCTCGCTCGGCAAATTCACTTCCTGCAATCACACCTTCTTCGCCGTCCGCTCGAACATGCTGAACGGCGTGCCTCGGAGGCGCGCATGAGCGAGCTTCCCGAGGTCAAGTCGCCCGTCGTCGCTGCGATCGAGGCGGCATGGGCAGCCCGCAACGAGGACCGGCGCACCTATCTCGGCGCTTCCATCCTCGGCCGCGAGTGCGAGCGGCAGCTTTTCTACGACTTCCGCTGGGCTCACGCACCCGAGCGCTTCGAGGGGCGCATGCTGCGCCTGTTCGCCACCGGCCAGCTCGAGGAGCGGCGTGTGATCGATGACTTGCTGGCGATCGGCGCCGTCGTGGCGGAGATCGATCCGGCGACCGGCGATCAGTGGGCCGTCCGCTTCGCCAATGGACACGGCGGCGGCCACGCCGACGGGCGCGTGACCAATGTGCCCGGCGCAGAAAAGACGGAACATCTCCTCGAGGTCAAGTCGCACAACGAGAAGAGCTTCAAGGCGCTGAAGAAGGACGGCGTCGAGAAGTCGAAGCCGGTCCACTACGCGCAGATGCAGGTCTACATGCACGGCCTCGGCCTGACGCGCGCGCTCTACGTCGCTGTCAACAAGAACGACGACGAGCTGCACGCCGAGCGCATCCACTACGACGGCGCGGCGGCGCTGAAACTGATCGCCAAGGCCGAGCGGATCGTCAGTGCCGAGCGGGCGCCGACGAAGCTCTTCGACAACCCGGAAGAGAAGATGGCGTGGCCGTGCCGATACTGCCCGGCGATCGGCGTCTGCCACCAGGGTGAGTTCGCGGAGCGGAACTGCCGGACGTGCCTGTCGTCGACGCCGATCGACGGCGGCAAGTGGCGCTGCGAGCGCCACGGCAAGGAGCTGACGGTCGAAGAGCAGAAGGCCGGCTGCGGCTCGCACCGCTACCTCCCGTCGCTCGTGCCGGGCGAGCAGGTGATGGCGTCCGGGAGCGGCTTCGACGTGACGGCGGTCACCTACCGGCTAGCCACCGGGGCGGAGTGGAGCGACGTGGGAGCGGCGGCATGAGCCGGCCGGTCCGCCTTCTCGACCTTGCCTACGGTCATTGCCGTTGGCCTGTCGGCGACGTGCGTGGGCCGGGGACCCTGTTCTGCGGCGCGCCGAAGGACGGTGAGCATGCCTATTGCCGCCAGCACAGGGCGATAGCGTACGGCCGCGGGACGCCTTCTGAGCGAGCCGCGGTCAGGGATGCGGCGAGGGCGGGCGCATGAGCGACCTTGCCGCCTACCGCGCGCTCTGCGCCGCGAAGAAGCCGAAGGCGCTCGACGCCGGCATCAAGTATCGCGCCGAGCTGAACGGGACGCTCTTCCCGCACCAGGCGCACGGCGTCGACTTCGCGCTCCGTGCCGGCCGATCGGCGCTCTTCTACGATACCGGCCTCGGCAAGACGGCGATGATGCTCGAATGGGGCCGCGTCGTCGTCGAGCACACGAACAAGCCGGTCCTCATGCTGGCTCCGCTCGCCGTCGGCGCGCAGCACATCCGCGAGGCCGAGCGGCTTGGCATCGACGCCGTGCAATCGCGCCTCGGCATCTCGTCCGTCGGGCCCATGATCGTGGTGACGAACTATGAACGGCTCGACCGGTTCGATGTCTCGAAGTTCGGCGGCGTCATCCTCGATGAGTCGTCGATCCTGAAGAGTTTCACCGGCGTCACCACGCGGAAGCTGATCGAGGCGTTCCGGGACACGCCGTTCCGGCTCGCCGGCACGGCGACGCCAGCCCCGAACGATCACACGGAGCTAGGCCAGCACTCGTCCTTCCTCGGCGTCATGCCGTCGAACGAGATGCTGTCCCGGTTCTTCATCGCCGATCAGTCGGAGATGGGGCGCTACCGGCTCAAGAAGGCGGCCGTGCGGCCGTTCTGGGATTGGGTCGCTTCCTGGGCGCGGTGCGTGTCGAAACCGTCCGACCTGGGCTTCCCCGACGACGGCTTCAACCTGCCGCCGCTCAACGTCGAGCGGCACATTGTGAGCGCGGACCGGTCGATCAATTCCGGCGAGGAGAAGGACGGCCAGCAGCGGCTATTCCGGATTCCCGACCGGTCGGCGACGTCGATCCACCAGGAAAAGCGCCTGACGGCCGAGGCACGTGCCGCGGTCGTCAGCGAGCTGGTTGCCGCGCACCCGGCCGAGCCGATCTGCATCTGGGTCGATACCGACTACGAGGCCGACGCCATCCATGCGCTGAACCTGCCGGACATCAAGGAAGTCCGCGGCTCGATGCCGATCGAGCGCAAGGAAGAGACGCTCGAAGCGTTCTCCAGCGGCGAGCTGCGGGTGATCCTGACCAAGCCGTCGATTGCCGGCTTTGGGCTCAACTGGCAGCACTGTTCGCGGACGATCTTCGCCGGCGTCAGCTTCTCCTATGAGAGCTTCTACCAGGCCGTCCGGCGCTTCTGGCGGTTCGGCCAGAAGAAGCCGGTCACCGCGCACGTCGTCTGTGCCGACACCGAGCTCGAGATCGCCGCGGCCGTCACCCGGAAGTCCGACGATCACGAGCGCATGAAGCGCGAGATGGCGGCCGCCATGCGGCGCGCGGCGCAGGCGCACGAGATCCTCGATCCCTATCAGCCCGAGAAAGCAGCGAGGTTGCCGGCATGGCTATGAAGGTATTTGCCGAGGCGCATGGCGACCGGTTTGCGGTTTACCACGCCGATTGCGTGGAGTTCGTCGCCACGCTGCCGGATAGCAGCATCGACTTCTCCATCTATTCGCCGCCGTTCTCCTCGCTCTACGTCTATTCCGAGAGCGAGCGGGACATGGGCAACGTCGAATCCGACGAGGCTTTCATCGCGAGCTATACCCACCTGATCCGCGAGAAACTGAGGATCACCAAGCCGGGGCGCCTGACCGCAATCCACGTCAAGGATCTGGTCTACTACTCCAACGCCAGCGAGCGCGGCGACCGTGGGCTGCGGCCCTTCTCCGACCTCTGCACCGCGGCACACATCGCGGCCGGGTGGACCTTCCACGGGCGCACCACGATCGAGCGCGACCCGGTGCGCGAGATGCAGAAGACAAAGGCCGACCGGCTTCTGTTCAAGCACTTCCGCGAGGATGCGGCGCGCTCGTCGACCGGACTGCCGGAATACCTGCTCGTCTTCCGCGCCTGGAAGCCGGGCATGGAGGACGTGCGGCCGATCGTCCACGACCCGCGCCGGTATCCGCTCGAAATCTGGCAGGAGTGGGCGAACCCGGTTTGGCGCGGCCTCTCGGAAACCGACACGCTCAATGTCCGGATCGTGCGCGACCCGGAAGCCGAAAAGCACCTCTGTCCGATGCCGCTCAACATCATCGATCGCGGCGTCCAGATGTATTCCAACGAAGATGAGACGGTCTTCTCGCCCTTCATGGGCATCGGCTCGGAGGGGTATGTCTCACTCCGCGCCGGGCGACGGTTCATCGGCACCGAGCTGAAGGACAGCTATTTCCGGCAGGCGGTCAAATATCTGACCGAAGCGGAGGCGACGGCCGGCGACCTGCTGACGGGAGCCGTGGCGTGAAGTGCCGCTCGCGATCGATCTGTTCTGCGGCCTTGGTGGCTGGACGGAGGGGCTGATGCTCGAAGGATACGAGGTCATCGGCTTCGATATCGAGCGCCACGTCTACGGCGAGCATCGCTATCCGGCGCAGCTTGTCGTGCAGGACGTTCTGACCCTGCACGGCAGCCAGTTTCGTGATGCTGACCTGATCGTCGCCTCGCCCCCCTGCCAGGCGTACAGCTACCGCGCCATGCCGTGGAAGCGGGCCAAGGCGTTGCCTCCACCGGACAACTCGCTGTTCGATGCGTGCTTCCTCATTCAGCGCGAGGCTTGCGAGGCGGCTGGCCGGCATATTCCTCTCGTCGTCGAGAACGTGCGCGGGGCTCAGAAGTGGGTCGGGCGCGCACGGTGGAACTTCGGGTCGTTCTATTTGTGGGGCGACGTGCCGGCGCTGATGCCGCCGCCGTTCAAGGCGGTAAAGGTCACAACGATGGGGGCGGGCTGGTATCCGCCAGATCACCCCAAACACGTTCCGGGCCTTGGTTTCAACACCCACGCCGATCGACACATCAAGGTTCCATCGGGGACGAAGTGGTTCACCGATGGTCCGCGCACCTCTGACAGTCTGGCGTCATCCGGCAGCAAGTCCCGTAAGCGCAAGTTCGCCTCGGCCATGATCGCCAAGATCCCGCTGCCGCTCAGTCGCTGGATCGCTCGGGTGTTTCACCCGCAGCAGGGGAGGTCAGTGGCGTGATCCAGCTTCGCCCCTATCAACAGGAGGCCTGTCAAGCCGTCCTCGACTACTGGGCGGCCGGCGGCGGCAATCCGCTCGTCTCGCTCGCCACCGGGCTCGGCAAGTCGCTCCTGATCGCCAAGCTGACGCAGGACATCCTCGCCGAATACCGGGACATGAGGGTATTGGCTCTCGTCCACGTCCGCGAGCTCGTCGAGCAGAACGTGAAGGCACTCCTGTCCGTCTGGCCGGACGCGCCGGTCGGCATCAACTCCGCCGGGCTCGGCCGCCGCGATCGTCATCACCGCATCCTCTTCTCGTCGATCCAGTCCGTCTATCGCGACGCCGCCTCCCTCGGCCAGCGCGACCTGGTGCTGATCGACGAAGCGCATCTCGTCCCGAAGTCGGGCGACGGGATGTATCGAACGCTCCTCGAAAAGCTGCGCGACCGGGCGCCAGACATGCGTGTCGCCGGATTCACAGCGACGCCATTCCGGCTCGATGCCGGGCGGCTCGATCATGGCGAAGGCCGGCTGTTCGATGAGACGGTCTACGACTACGGCATCGGGCAGGGCATCGCCGACGGCTGGCTGTCGCCGCTCCTGTCCAAGGGCAGCGTGACCGAGATCGACGTGAGCGGCGTCAAGCGGGCAGGCGGCGAGTTCGTGGCCGGCGCGCTCGAGGCGGCGGCCGACAAGGAAAGCCTGACCCGCGCCGCGGTCGCCGAGGTGTTGCGCTACGGCGCCGACCGGCGCTCCTGGCTGGTATTCTGCTCCGGGGTGAAGCACGCCGCCAATGTGCGCGATGCGCTGCGCGCGGTCGGCGTCAATGCCGAGACGATCACCGGCGAGACGCCAGCGGGCGAGCGGGCGCGGCTGATCCGCGATTTCAAGGCGGGGCATATCCGGGCCCTGACCAACGCGCAAGTGCTGACCACCGGCTTCGATGCGCCGATGGTCGACCTGATCGTGTTCCTGCGGCCGACGCTGTCGACCGGGCTCTACCTGCAGATGGTCGGGCGCGGCACGCGGCTGGCGAACGGCAAGGACAACTGCCTCGTGCTCGACTTCGCCGGCAACGTCCGCCGGCATGGGCCCGTCGACGCCGTGGTGACGCCCGGCGACCGGAGCGGGGGCGGAAAGGGCGCGGCGACCGTCGACAGCGTGCGGGCGAAGGAGTGCCCGGGCTGCCAATCGCTTGTCGCCGTGCAGGCGCGCACGTGCCCGTGGTGTGGCCATCTGTGGGAGGCGGCGCCGAAGGCGAAGCACGAGGCCGAGGCGGACACGACGCCGATCCTGACGTCGGAGAAGCGCGAGCCGGAGCTGATCCCGGTCGTGTCCTGGCGGTCCGACCGGCACGTCAAGGAAGGCGGCACGGACAGCCTGCGGGTGACCTATTTCGCCGGGCTACAGAGCTATCAGGAGTGGGTGTGCCTGCAGCACCGGGGACCGATGCGCGAGCGGGCGGAATATTGGTGGCACCGGCACGACGGCGGCGCGGCTCCGGCCACGATCGACGAGGCCCTGCAGCGCTTCGACCGGCTGACCATGCCGGCTCAGATCATGGTCCGGCGCGAGGGCAAGTTCTGGCGGATCGTCAACCGGCGGTTCGCGGGCAAGCAAGAGGAGAGGGCGGCGTGAAGGAAGCAGTCGACCATCCCGCTCATTATGGCGGCGCCGATAACCCTTATGAGGCGATCAAGGTAATCGAAGCGTGGTCGCTTGGTTTCTGCCTCGGCAACACAGTCAAATACATTGCGAGAGCCGGGAAGAAGAGAAACCGACTTGAAGACCTGAAGAAGGCACGCTGGTACTTGGACCGTGAAATTCAAGCCTGCGAGGCTAGCAATGGAAAAGATTGACGTACTTGACCACGGGTTTGTGCGCCTCGTCGACTGCATGGGGACTGACCTTTCCATCGTCCGAGCCGCTCGTGTCAGCTATGATGCCGCATGGCGCGCCGGCGATGATTCCGGTTCCGATGCCCGGCTCATTCGGTATCTGTGGCAGCACAAGCACACAACACCTTTCGAGGCGGTTGAATTCCAGTTTGAGGTCTACGCTCCAATCTTCGTTATGCGGCAATGGCACCGGCATCGGACGTGGACGTTCAACGAATTATCGGCCCGCTATCGGCCGCTGCCGGAAGTGTTCTATGTGCCGGCGCCCGAGCTGGTCGGCGAACAATCCGCCAGCAACAAACAGGGGCGACAGGACAGCGCCGCCGATCGCACGGACGACGTTGCGCGCTACCGCGAGCACTGCCAGCGTGCGTTCGCCGAGTATGGGCGCCTCCTCTCTGCCGGCTGGCCGAAGGAACTGGCGCGCGCAGTCCTACCAGTGGCTACCTACAGCCATATGTTTGCGAAGGTCGACCTGCTGAACCTATTTCGGTTTCTGACACTGCGCTGTGACATGCACGCGCAGTACGAAACCCGCGTTTACGCCAAAGCCATGCGAGAGCTTATCCGGCCGGTCGTGCCGGTCGCAGTCGCGGCTTGGGAAGCGGCGTGAGGATCGCGCCCGTTCAGCCCGGGCAGTGCGTCGTCTGCCGCTCGCCGGACGGCGGCATGGGCTACATCCCCAAGCGGCACAAGCCGATCCGGGCCGACGAGATCACCTGGGTCTGCGACGCGGACCTGAAGTTCGCAAAGGCGGTGCACCACATGAAGAAGGGCGACTGGAACCGGATCGAGGAGGAGGCGCTGCGGGCCGGCGGCGACGCGGCCGGCGCCTATCTCGACAAGATCGGCAAGACGGACCTGGCCGTGCTCACCGAGGAAGAATGGCTGACCATGCTCGCCACCTTCGAGGAAGGGCGCGGGCGGGCAATGCGGGAAAAGCTGGAGGCGCACACGGCGCCGTTCTAGGCGGCTAACTCCTTGGCGGGGGTGGAATGGGCAATCGTGAGGTCGCGCTGGCGCTGGCGGCCGAGGGCTACTTCGTGTTCCCCTGCCAGTCGCGGGGGACCGAGGCCAAGAAGCCGATCCGGGGCGTCTATTGGCGCAACGCGTCGACCCGCGACGCGCGCCAGATCGAGCGCTGGTGGAGCTTCACGCCCGATGCGCTGCCGGCCATTGACCTCGCCAAGGTCAAGCTGATCGCGATCGACTGCGACAAGCCAAAGAAGGACGGCGATCCGGACGGCGTCGACTGGTACCGCCAGCATTCGCTCCTCGAGGAGCCAACGCCGCGGACGGTGACCGGCTCCGGTGGCTGGCATGTCTTCTTCCGCAACCCCGATGGCCTCGGCAATGCGCGGGGCAGCCTCCCGCCAAAGGCCGAGTGCGGTATCGACGTGCGCGGGGCGGGCGGCTACGTCATCGCGCCAGGCGCCGAGCTGCCGGACGGGCGCCGCTACGTCGGCCACGGCAGCCCGCTGGACGCGCCGCCGCTGCCGGACTGGCTGCGCACCATCCTGCTGACCAAGAAAGCCGAGCCGGTGGCCAGCGCTGCCCCGGCGCCGGCGGTCATGAACGGAAGCGGCCGGCTCGACGCCTATGTCCAGGCCGCGGTCGATGCCGAGCTCGCCGATCTGCGCACAATACCGGAGGGCGGCCGCAACGACCGGCTGAACAAGGCGGCGTTTGCGCTCGGCACGATGGTCGGCGCCGGCTGGATCGGCGAGGGGCAGGCCACCGGCTGGCTCGAGGACGCGGCCGTCGCGAACGGGCTGGCCAAGGACGACGGCATGCGGTCGGTGCGCGCGACGATCCGCAGCGGCCTCGGCGATGGGCGGAAGAAGCCGCGGTCCGATCTGGCGGCCGCGCCGGTAAACCATGTCGGCGAGGCGTCCGCGCGCGCCCTGATCGAGCGGGACGGCGCCTACTTCGATCCGGAGACGGGCGAGGAGGTTGACTTAAAGGTCAACAAGCCGTGCGCCGCCGGGCTGCCGCAGGTCGGCGGCCTGGTCGGCCTGATCGCGGACTGGATCACGACGACGTCCAGACGTCCGCAGCCGGCGCTGGCGCTTGGCGCGGCGCTGGCGGTCTGCGGCACGGCGATCGGGCGTAGCCTCGCGGGCCCGACCCTCTCGGCCACCCATCTCTATGTGATCGCGCTCGCTCCGACCGGCGCCGGCAAGGATCATCCCCTGCAGCAATGCGGGCGGCTGATCCGGGCGGCCGGCATGGGCCACCATCTCGGGCCGTCCGAGTTCATCTCCATGTCGGCCGTGATCAATTTCCTGTGCCGATCGCCGCTCGCGCTCTGCCCTCAGGACGAATTCGGCGCGTTCCTGAAGCGGGTCAACGCCAAGAAGGCATCGAGCTTCGAGGCGTCGGTGCTGAAGATCCTGCGCACCGCGTGGGGATCGAGCTTCCAGGCGATGATGACGCCGGAGTGGGCCGGCCGCGCGGCAGAGCAGATCATCGCGCCAGCAATCTCCATCTACGGCACATCGACCGAGGAAGAGTTCTACGCGGCCCTGGAGGGCATGGATCGCGACAACGGCGTGCTCAACCGCTTCCTGATCTTTTCCTCGCCGAAGCGGCCCGGGGAGCGCGAGCCGCTATCGGACCCGTTCGACGTGCCGCTGCCGATCGTCGAGGGCCTGAAGCGCCTCTACACCCGCGACGGCGTGTTTGCGGCCGCACTCCGCAACGCCACCAACCTCGATATCGAGCCGGTGGCGCTGACCTGGGGCAATGACGGTGCGCACGATCTGTTCACAGCCTTCCGGGACGAGGTCGAGGCGCGAAGCGATCACGACACCCTCGCGCGCCCCTTCCTCGCCCGCAGCGTCGAGATGGCAATCCGGATCGCGACCATCGTCGCGGCCGGGCGCTTCTCCGGCAGCGTCGATGCCGGCGACATGGTGATCGGGCGCGACCTGGCGCTCGCCTCGGCTGAGCTGATGATCTCCGGCGCGCGCGACCACATGGCCGAGAGCGAGACGCAGGCGATGGCCAACCGCATCGTGCGGACGCTCCGCGAGGGCGGCGGCAAGATGCAGCGCGGGAAGCTCCTCTACGCCCTGAAGCACGTCATCAAGGCGCGCGATCTGAACTCGCTTCTCGACGAGATGGTGGAGGCGGAGACGATCATCATGAGCAAGGGCGACACGACAAAAACGGGCGGCCGTCCTCCGATTTCGTACCTTCTTCCGACCGGGAAGAAACCTCGGGAAGAAACCCTGCGCTGAAAAAATCGGAAAAATCTGCGGGTTGCTTGGCGGGAACATACCGGACGAAAAAGGAAAGGAACTCGGTTAAATATGTGTGTGATTTCAGTAGCTTATAGGTTCCTTGGGTTTCTTCCTCTCTCTTCTCTCTCTCTCCTATTCTAGAGGGAAAAGAGAGCGGGGGTACCCACGCGCGGGAAACATCCTGAAACCTCGAAGGGGCTGCCACCATGCCACGTCATCGCAACACTGCCCGATCTCGCTATCCCAGCGGTCAGATCAAGCCGGAACGCAACGAGACGCCGCCGACGCTCGTGCGGCGCATCATCGACCAGGCCAAGCGCGGCTGCGGCGATCCGCTCCTCGGCAGCGAGCTCGGCAGGCTCCGCCTCAACGGCGTGCTTACCGATCGGCAGGTTGCCGCGGGCAAGAAGTTCGGCGAGCTGGTCGGCTCCTACGATCGGATCAAGGGCATCCCGTCGCGGCACGCGAAGTCGCCTTCATGGCAGGTAGGCGCCGGCCGCTCGACGAAGCGCGACACGGATCAAGCCGTCATCGACGACGTGTCCAGGCGGTTCCAGACGGCGTTCGTCCTCCTCGCCAACCTCGGCGGGGCAGTGCGGCGCGCCGTGTTCGATGTGACTGTCTACGATAATCCGGTCACGGTCGAGGAGCAGCGGGCGCTGATCCGTGGGCTGGACAAGCTCGTCGAGCTTTTCGGATTGGGGAGAACAGCATGAGCAAGTTCCGCGTCGGCGACGAGATCGAACTGCGGGTGAGGGTGAGGGAGGTATTACCCAGCAATATGGTACACGTTGCTGTGCTTGGTAACCATGTGGAGTACACACCACACTGGATGGATGCCAAGGAACTCGCCGCCGGCCGCTTCATCCCGCGCCCGATCAAGGTGGGCGACAGGGTGTCGATGGGTTGCGGCGTCGCTCGGGTGGTCGGGCTGGACGGCGAAAGAGCGTGGATCAAGTGGGATGGCGATGGTTCGTACAGCACCCGTCACACCGCCGATCTGGAGCCGGTCAATGATTGACCGTGATCGCCCGGCTTGACGTAGCGATAGTCACAGGCTATTGATTGCCAATCTGCACAGACGCGCCCGCCGGTTTTCCGAGCGGGCGTTTTGCGTTTTCAACCAGGAGCAACATCATGGGTTCCTCGACCAAATCCAAGGGCGGCATCAAGGGCAAGGACGGCAACGCCTCGACCGGCCAGTCCATGAAGGGCGCCAGCGCCATGGCCAAGGGCGGCGTCATGAAGGCCGGCAAGGGCGGGAAGTGCTGAGGCACTGAATGGCCTATCCCGCTGCCGCCGACTTCATCATCCAGCGCATCACGGACGGTGAGAGCGTCCGCAAGATCTGCGCCGATGAAGGCATGCCGTCCCAGTCGATGTTCTATCGCTGGCTGGCTGATCCGGAAAACGCTGATCTCCGGGAGAAATACGCGCGTGCGAAAGAGGCTCAAATGGAGCGCTTCGCCGACGAGATCATCGAGATTTCCGACGACACGTCGAAGGACACGCACGTCACCGTCTACGAGGACGGCAACGAGCGCACGTCGCCGAACACCGAGTGGATCAGCCGCTCTCGGCTCCGGGTGGACAGCCGCAAATGGCTCATGAGCAAGCTCGCGCCGAAGAAGTACGGCGACAAGCTCGAGGCCGAGGTCAAGGGCGGCATCACCGTGACGATCGTCGATGACTGGGCGCGGTCGCGAACTGATCCTGCCGGCTAACGGCTGGCAGGCCCGCGACTACCAGTTGCCGCTGTGGCGGTACCTGCGCGGCGGCGGTAAGCGTGCTGAGTGCATCTGGCACCGCCGATCGGGCAAGGACGAGGTCGCCCTGCACTGGGAGTGCATCGCGGCCATGCAGCGGCCGGCGACGTACTGGCACCTTCTGCCGCAACAGACGCAGGCCCGCAAGGCCGTGTGGGACGCAGTAAACCCGCACTCCGGGATGCGCCGCATCGACGAGGCGTTCCCGCACGAACTCCGCTCGACGACGCGCGAGAACGAGATGACGATCCGCTTCGTCAACGGGTCGATGTATCACCTCGTCGGCAGCGACAACTTCAACTCGCTGGTCGGCTCCCCGCCCGCGGGTGTCGTCTTCTCGGAATGGGCGCTGTCCGATCCGGCGGCCTGGGGCTTCCTGCGGCCGATCCTGGCCGAAAACGGCGGCTGGGCGCTGTTCATCACGACACCTCGCGGCAACAACCACGCCAAGACGATGCTCGACGATGCCCGGCGGCATCCCGAGACGTGGTTCAGCGAGGTGCTCCCGGCGACGAAGACCGGTGTGTTCTCGGCGGCCCAGCTCGAGGAAGAGCGCCGCGCCTACATGGCGCAGTTCGGCGCCGACCAGGGCAGGGCGCTCTACGAGCAAGAGTACCTGTGCAGCTTCGACGCTGCAGTCCTCGGCGCGTTCTACGCCGAAGAGCTTCGCTTGGCGCGCGAGGAAAAGCGCATCGGCGTCATTCCGATCGACCGCATGGTGCCTGTGCATACGGCCTGGGATCTTGGCTACACCGACGCAACCGCGATCTGGTTCATTCAGGTCGTGGGCCGCGAGGTGCGTGTCGTCGACTACCACGAAGAAGGCGGCGCCGGCCTCGACCACTACGCCAAGGTGCTCGACGAGAAGAAGCGCGAGCACAACTGGCGCTATGCCGACGGCAACAACGGCGCCGAGCACTGGTTCCCGCACGATGTGGAGCACCACGAGCTCACGACGGGCCTGAGCCGGGCGCAGACGCTGCGCACCCTCGGCATCAACCCGCGCGTGGTGCCGGTCGCGCACGTCATGGACGGGATCAACGCAACCCGGCGGATGCTCGCCCGGGCCTGGATCGACGAGAAGCGCTGCGAGCGCGGGCTGAACGCGCTGCAGGCTTACCGGCGCGAGTGGGACGAAGTGAACCGCATCTTCAAGGCCAAGCCGTTGCACGATTGGTCTTCGCATGGCGCCGATGCGCTGAGGACGTTCGCGATGGGCTTTGGCGATGACAGCGCACCGGCCGGCAGCCGCGCCTATCAGCGGCCTCGCCGGAGCGGCGGAACAAGCTGGATGGCGGCATGAACGACAAGCGCATCGAAGATCTCGCTCGTCACCTAGCCCGTGCTTCCGGCTGGAAGCCGATTGAGGGCTGGGGAGGTCCACCCATGCCAGACGAAAACACGCTCGTCTCGCTCGGCCAGCCTGAACTGGTGCGGGCACCAGTGAGAGCTTGGATTTCACGCGATAACGTGCCCGTGTGGCATCTGTTCGTGGAGACAGCGGCTGCCGCGCTCGACTGGCTCGATAGCAATCCCGCATGATCGGCGACCTGGAATCCGACACGCCGCCGGCTGCGGCCGACGACGCCCCAGAGCGCGACACCGACGACGCCGAGGAACTGTTCCTCCAGGCCAAGGACTGGTATCGCCTCGATCAGCACCACGCCGAGGACTGGCGCAAGGACGCCAAGGAAGACTTCGATTTCGTCGCCGGGAAGCAGTGGAGCGACGAAGACAAGGAAATCCTCAAGGAGCAGCTTCGCCCGGAAGTGACCTTCAACCGCATCGCGCCCACCGTGGAAAGCGTGATCGGGATGGAGATCGGCAACCGCCGCGAGGTCCGCTACATCCCGCGCCAGCAGGGCCAGGAGCAGGTCGACGACGTGCTCACTGCGGCGGCCGAATGGTGCCGCGAGCAGTGCGACGCCGAAGACGAGGAGTCGGACTCCTTCTTCGATATGGTCGTCTGCGGGATGGGCTGGATCGACACCCGGCTCGATTACGAAACCGAGCCGGACGGGATGATCGTCGAGGAGCGCATCGACCCGCTCGAGATGCTCTGGGACGCCTCGGCCCGCAAGCGCAACCTGATCGACGCCCGCCGGACCTGGCGCATCAAGACGATGCCGATCGCCGACGCGCGCGTGCTGGCGCCAGACGCTGATGACGAAGACCTCGACGCCTCCTGGGCCCGGTCGGAGGACAAGAAGTCCCCGCACAACGCTGATCCGCAGGTGGCTTACCAGCAGGACATCGGCCGCGAGGACAAGCCGTCCCCGAAGGACGTGACGATCGTCCACCTGCAATGGTGGGAGCGGGAGACGTTCTATCGCGTCGCCTTCAACGGGCAGGTTGAGAGCGTCGACGAGAAGGACTGGCCGAAGTTCAAGGCGCGCGCCGAGGCAGCGCAGGCCGCGGGAGCCATCCAGGGCGGGCTAAAGGCCGTGCGGCAGGTCCGCAAGGTCTACAAGCAGGCGCTGATCGGTGCCAAGGTGCTGAGCCACGGCCCCGGGCCCTGCGAGGGGCATTTCTCGTGGGAATGCATCACCGGCAAGCGCGACCACAACAAGGGGACGTTCTACGGGCTGGTGCGGGCGATGAAAGACCCTCAGCGCTGGGCGAACAAATGGCTCAGCCAGTCCATGCACATCCTGAACACCAACGCGAAGGGCGGGTGGTTTGCCGAGCGCGGCGCCTTCGAGAATGACCGCGACGCCGAGGACGGGATTGCACGGAGCGAGCGCATCACCTGGATGAAAGCCGGCGCGCTCGCCGGCAACCGCATTCAGCCGAAGGAGCCGCCGGCCTTCCCGTCGCAGCTCGCTGAGCTCCTGCCCTACGCCGTGTCGTCGATCCGCGACGTTTCGGGCGTCAACGTCGAGCTTCTGGGCATGCGCGAGGCCGATCAGCCGGCCGCGCTCGAGGAAAGCCGCAAGCAGGCCGGGATGGCGATCCTCGCCTCGCTCTTCGACAGCCTGCGCCGGTTCAGGAAACGGCAGGGACGAATCCTCCTGTACCTGATCACGCACTACATCGCGGACGGCCGGCTGATCCGCGTCGTGGGCGACGAAGGCGCGCAGTACGTCCCGCTGATCCACAAGCCCGGCATGGCCGAGTACGACGTCATCGTCGATGACCAGGCGACGTCGCCCAACCAGAAAGAGCGGGTCTGGGCCACGCTGGTCCAGATGCTGCCGATCCTCGGCAAGACGCTCGACAAGTCGGACTGGGCGATACTGATGGAATACTCGCCCTTGCCCGCGTCGGTGGTCGAGAAGTGGAAGCAGAAGGCGCAGGACGACGCCGCGCAGCAGCAGCCGATCCAGGAGCAGGGCATCCAGCTCCAGATGGCCGAGGGCCAGGCCAAGGTGAAGCTCCTCGGCGCGCAGGCCGATCTGGCCGAGGCGACGGCGGCGATGAATGCAGCCAAGACCGGCGGCCCTCAGAGTGGCACGGACGCGGGCGCGGCGCAGCTTGACTACGAGCGGGCGCTCGCCGGCGAGGAAACGAAGCGCATGGGCATTGCCGCCAGCCTGCAGGGCAAGCGCGAGGAAATCGCCTCCCGCCAGCAGGCGGACATGGCGAAGCTCGCCACGCAGCAGCAGACTGAGCGCGAATGGATGGCGCAGGACGCCGCGGTCCAGGCCCACAAGGACCGCGTGAGCGCGGGCGCGAAGATGGTCGGCGCCGGGATTGCCGCGGCGGCCCGGCCCAAGCCGGCCGCCAACAGCCGATAGGAGCACGATATGGCATCACTGATCGCCTCGGCAGTCCGGGGAACGGGAACGGCTGTCTCCGTCACCCGGACGGCGGACACCAACGCGTACACGGCGGGCAAGGTCATCGGCACCGGAACCGGCTCGGGCGGCGCGGTCATCAAGTTCGCCAACGTGCGCCTCGATGGCGGCGGCGAGTTCATGGTCACGTCGACCGAGCTCGAGATCGACGATACCGCGGTCATCTCCGGCGAGACGAGCTACAATCTTTGGCTGCACAGCGCGACGCCAGCCAGCGCGCTCGGCGACAATGCGGCATTCGACATTTCGAGCGCGGATCGGGCCACCCTGATCGGAAAGGTTTCGCTCGGGACGCCCGTCGATGAGGGTTCGACGCTCTACGTCCAATCGGACGGCCTCAACAAGCAGATCAGCCTCGCCGGCGCCGATCTGTACGCCTATCTCGTGACCGTCGGCGGCTACACACCATCCTCGGCGCGCGTCTACAAGGTGACGCTGCACGGATTCCCGCTGTAGCATGGGCAGGGTTCCCGTTCCGCTCGGAGTGCCGGGGTGGGTCACGTCGGACTATGCGGCGTTCGGGGTGCGCCCGACGCTGGCACTCCAGTTCGCCAAGGGGCGGGCTTGGTCTATTCGGGGCGGCGCGGTCACGCCCGAAAGTCTGCTCACCGTCTCGCGCGCCTCGGCGGCCTACATCGACGACTTGAGCGGCAACTGGTCGAGCGTCAACAGCGGCATCCTGCGGCGGACGAACAAGGGCGCGCTAATCGAGGAGAGCCGGACGAACTCGCTCCGCAACAACTCGATGCAGGGGGCGGTGGCGGGCACGCCGGGGACGCTGCCGACGAACTGGTCGGCCACGCTCGCAGGGCTGACGCAAACTGTGGTCGGCACTGGGACAGCGAATGGTATCGACTACGTTGACATCCAGTTCTCAGGCACTACGAGCGGCACTGGATTCCAGATTGGGCTGGAAACCAGCACGGCAATTGCTGCCACGACGGGGCAAACGTGGTCAGCTTCAGCGTTTTTCGCGCTTGTCGGGGGCGACTTCACCAACATAACCACGATAAAGTGGAGGCTTTCCGAGCGAACGAACGTCGGAGGTCTTGTTCAGAATGACGACGGATCGGACTTCAAGGCGTCGATTACTGCAAGTCTTGGCCGCATCAGCCAGATTACAACCCTGTCAGGCGGCGGAACGACCGCAAATCTGCAGCCGCTGATAAGTCTTGGCTGCAACAACACGTCTGCGGTCAACTTTACGATCCGCATCGGCTGGCCCCAGCTAGAGCTAGGCGCGTTCGCCACGTCTCCGATCCGCACGACCAGTGCGGCGGCGACGCGGGCGTCGGATGTGGTGACGGTGACGCGACTACCCGGAACGGGGGACACGCTTACCGCTTACGCTGCGTTTATTGCTCCAGTTTCATTGGGTGGTGTCAACCGTGATGTTGTCGTGTTTGCTGATGCAGGCGTGACAAACACAGAAATCCTTTTTATAAACCCAGGCAGCGCCCGCAATGCATCGCAGAACGCTACCGCAAGCGCGGCAAGCCAGGGCCGGATAGACGTTGCCGCAGCCTTTTCAGCCGGGGCTTCTGTCAAGGCGGCTTTTGCCGCTACGCTCAACGATCGCGCGGTAACGTCGAATGGTGGCGCGGTGTCTACATCGGGCACGAACGGGGCGAAGCCTGCCTTCACCACCATTGGCATCGGCTCCGATGGTTCCGGCAACTCGATCTTGAATACCTACATCACCGACATCGCCGTCTGGGCCTCGGCGCGCATCCCCAATGCCGGTCTGATCGCGGGGACGACATGATCGATCATTTGCTCCGCTTCGCTGACGAAGCAGCGGCCATCGCGGCCTGCCCGCAATACCGCACGCCAGCATCCGATGATGCCCCGGCCGGCTGGCGGAGAAACATCTGCTTTCCCGGCTGCACTGTGACGACCGTTGCGGGCGACGGCACCGAAACCGTGCTGCCCTACTGGTATCTCTGGGTGTCGCTGCCGGCGCAGGATGCGGCGCTCACGGCCATCTCGACCATCGTCACGGACTCGGATGCCTACGACCGCGGGCAGCCGTTCATCCTGTTCTCGCGCCTGCCGACCGATCAGCTGTCGCAGTACCGCATCAGTCCGGTACGAGCCGGGACGGACTATCCCTTCGGCGTCGCGGTCTGAGACCCTTCGCACGCGCCGGGCGAAATCGGCGCTTCGCAAGCCAGGGCGAAACAATGGCAAACGAACTGAGCAAGACGGACGAAGCCGCATTCGCGGCGATGCAGCGCGAGGAAGAGGCCCCGGCGCCCCCTCCGGAGCCCGAGAGCGAGGAAGAGACTGCACCGGAGACGGAAAGCGAGGACGATGCCGCGGCCGATGCCGTCGAAGGCCGCGGACCTCACGTCAAGATCGTCCCGCATGAGGCGCTTCACGAGGAGCGTTCCGAGCGGCGCCGGCTCGAAGTGGAGAACCGCAAGCTCGCCGAGGAGCGGGCTCTGTTCGAGGGGCGGCTTCAAGCCGTCCTCGGCATGCGCGAGCATGGGCAGCGCCAGGCCGAGCCGGCGGCGCCGGAAAAGCCCGATATCGCCACGGACCCGATCGGCGTCATCCAGCACCTGGAGCGCCAGATCGAGGAAATCCGGGCCGGCGGGCAGCAGTCGGCCGAAGAGCGGCGCCAGCAGGCGCAGATTGCCAGCCTCGCCCAGGCCGCGGTGGCCGACGCGCAGCAGTTCCGGGCCAAGACGGCCGACTACGGCGACGCTTACCAGTTCTTCCGCGAGAACCGGGCGGCTGAGTTGCAGGCGTATGGCGTGCCGGCAGACCAGATCCCGGCCATCATCGGCCAGGAAGAGCTTCAGATCGCGCACGGTGCCTTTCAGCGCCAGCAGAGCCCGGCCGAGGTGCTCTACAACGTCGCCAAGCATCGCGGCTACAAGCCCAAGGCTGCCCCTCCGGCGGCCACGGAGCAGATCGACCGCATTGCCGGCGGCCAGGAGCGATCGAGGACGCTTTCGAGCGCTGGCGGGGGCGCCACGGAGACGGGGATGACGGCCGAGAGGCTGCTAAAGATGTCCCCGGCCGAGTTCGACGCATGGACGGCCAAGAACCCGACCAAGACCAAGCGGCTGATGGGCGGCTAAAGCCAGCTCGAGTAGCAGTGTGTAGGTCGGCGGACCCTAAGCGCTTCGCCTTTCCGGTGCGCGACAAACCGGCTGCGCTGCTCGCGGCGAAATGCGGGCGTCTGAACCCAGATCCTTCAACATCCCCTGAAAGGGACCATTCATGGCAACGACGACCTATGGCGTCAACGACGCCATGGCAGTCAAGCTGTGGTCGAAGAAGCTGGCGGTCGAGGCGCTGAAGTACACCGCGATCGCCCCGCTTATCGGCTCCGGCTCGGACTCCATCATCCAGCTCAAGGACGAACTGTCCAAGGGCCCCGGCGACAAAGTGACCTACGGCCTCCGCGTCCAGCTCTCCGGCGACGGCGTGTCCGAAGGCGAAGTGCTGCAGGGCAACGAAGAGTCGCTGACCACCTATTCGGACTCGGTGGTCATCAACGAGCTCGCCCACGCGGTGAAGGTGCGCAACAAGAACCGCATCGACCAGAAGCGCGTTCCCTTCGACCTCCGCGACGAGGCGAAGTCGGGCCTGCGCGACTGGTACGCCAAGCGCATGTCGGTCTCGGCCTTCAATCAGCTCTGCGGCAACGTCGCCGAGAGCCGGATCAAGTACACCGGCCTGCAGGCGACGATCGCGCCCTCGTCTGGCTCGCGCCAGATGTGGTGCTCGGCCTCGCACACCACGGATGAAACCCTGGCGGCCGGCGACGAGTTCAAGCTCAAGTACATCGACTACGCCGTCGAGGAAGCGAAGACCTCGACCGCGACGAGCGGCCCGATCCGGCCGGTCATGATCGGGGGCGAGGAAAAGTATGTCCTCTACCTCCACCCGACGCAGGTGACCGACCTGCGCACGGACGCCTCCACGGCCGGCAACTGGTTTGACATCCAGGCCAAGGGCATCCAGGGCGGGCAGATCAGCAAGAACCCGATCTACACCGGGGCGCTCGGCGAGTACAACGGCGTCATCCTGCGGTCGGCCTACGACATCACGCAGGGATGCAACTCCACGACCAGTGCCACGGTGGCGAATACCCGCCGTGCGGTGCTTCTCGGGGCACAGGCGATGATGTGCGGTTTCGCGATGGACGCGGACGCCGCCACCTTCACCTGGGTCGAGGAGCTTTTCGACTACGAGCGCGAGCTTGGCGTGTCGGCGCAGACCATGTTCGGCATGAAGAAGACCCAGTTCAACTCGGTCGACTTCGGCGTGATCGTGCTCTCGTCCTACGCGATCAAGCACGGCGGCTTCACCTCCTAAGGAGAACTGACAATGGCAACGGGAACCGCTGGGACTCAGGCCCGTCAGTTCGACTGGCAGGCGATCCACTACCTTCGCAAGAAGGTGAACTACAACGATGCCGGCATTGCGACCGCCGACACCGTGAAGGTCGGCATTTTGCCCAACGGCGCGGAGATCTTGTTCACCAAGGTCCGCGTCGCGACGGCATTCAATGCCGCAACCACGAACGTCCTCACCGTGGGCACGTCGACCGGCAGCGATGCCGATCTCGTGTCGGCGGGCGACGTCGACGAAGGCACGGCCGGCACCACGATCTGCTGGCGCGGTGCCGACGTGGCGATCTCCGCCGATACCACGATCTACGCCAAGTACACGCAGACCGGCACCGCCGCGTCGGCGGGTGTGGCGTACATCGTCGTCGCCTACGTTCCCAACAACGACCTGTAAGGAGGGCGGATCAATGTCGACTGCTCTTTCGATCGATGGCGTCCTCAAGGGCGTGTCTACCGCGGTTGCGGCAGGCGCCACCCTCACGCTGGCCGCCGACAAGCACTCGGGCAAGACGATCCTGCTCGACACGGCGGCCGGGTCCGTCGTGACACTGCCGCAGGCCACCGGCACCGGCTATCGCTACCGGTTCGAGGTTTCGGTCCTCGCGACCTCGAACAGCCACAAGGTGCAGGTCGGCAACTCGACCGACGTGATGGAAGGGCTTGCCTTCGGGTCGCGCATCGACTCCGGCAACGCCGTTCTCGGCTTTGCCACGTCGGCCACCTCCGACACCATCACGCTCAACCGGACCACGACGGGCTCGGTAAGCGTCGGCGAGTGGATCGAGATCTGGGACAAGGCGACGGGTGTGTTTCACGCCCAGGTCTTCGGCACCGCTACCGGCGGTGCCTACGCCACGCCGTTCTCGGCGGCGGTGTAGTCCTCATGAAACTGAGCATCGCGGGCGTGAGCGTCATGCTCGCGATGCCCACCCATCGAGACCTGCCGCCGGAGACGGTCGGCAGCCTCCTCGACACGCAAGCGGCCTGCATCGAGTACGGCGTGCCGCTGCAAGTCTATTTCGGCAAGGGCTCGTCCCTCGTCCACCATTCCCGCAGCAAGATCGCCTGGCAGTTTCTGCAGACGAGCTTCAACCGCATCTTCTGGATCGATAGCGACCAGGCGTGGCGGGCGGACGCCTTCCTGCGCTTGCTGGCGCTCTCCACGGTCAAGGATGTGGTCTGTGCGGCCTATCCGCATCGGCGCGACCCGCCGGGATTCTTCCTGACGCCGCTCGGCGCGGAAGTGGAGGCCGACGAACACGGCTGCATTGCGGTCAAGGAACTCGGCCTCGGCTTTGCGTGCGTGCAACGGCATGTGGTCGAGGAACTGGCCGCCAAGGCACCCTCGGCGCGCTTTTCCGACGTGAACGACGGCCAGCCGATCCCGCACATCTTCCGCATGGGCATCCGGGATGGCTTCGCGGTCGGCGAGGATTGCGCGTTCTTCGAGGACGTGCGCGGCCTCGGCTACTCGGTCCACGTCGATCCGACCATCACGCTCGGGCATATCGGCCCGAAGGTCTTTTCCGGCTCGCTGGCCGGCTTTCTCGGGCGGCCGGCCTGATGTGGCTGGCACAGCTCACCCTCATGCGCGGTGACATCGCTGCGCATGAGGCCAAGGACCGGGTTGCGGACCTCGGACACCCGCAGCCCGAGGCGCCGAAGCCGCCGGACACGGCTTCGGACGCTGCGCGCGGGCCGGCGGTGGCGCCCGCCGTGCCCGCGCCACCCTCCCGCAAGCGCGGCAAACGCAAGGGCAAGCGCTGATGGCCTATACGTTGGGAGACCTGAAATCGCGGATTGCCGATGACCTTGCCCGGTCGGACCTGTCGGCCCAGATCAGCAACGCCATCACCGACGCGATCGAGCACTACAAGACGACCCGGTTCTACTTCAACGAGAAGACGGCGAACAACCTGACGACGTTTTCCACGGTCGTTGCCCAAGCCTATTACACGTCGGCCGATAGCCCGGACATCCCGCTTTTCTTCGAAATCGACGACATTTTCTGCAACATCGGCGGCATTAATCGACCGCTGCGCCTGCGCGATGCCGACACGCTGCAACTTCTGATCAGAACCAATTTGGTGCAAGGCGATCCCTACGACTGGGCTTGGATGGGGGATCAATTGATCTTTTACCCGCTCCCGAACGCGGTGCGCACAATCACGATGATGGGCGCCTACGAAATCCCGGCGCCGACGAGCGACACCGACAGCACGAACGTCTGGATCAGCGAGGCATTCGAACTCATCCGCTGCTATGCGAAATTCCTCCTGTTCGGCCACGTCATCCGGGACATGGATCAGGCCGGCGACATGGCTCAGCTTGCCCAACTGGCGCTCGGCAAGCTGGAGGCCAAGACATCGCTGAAGCGCGCCACCGGGCGCGTTGCGCCGACGGAGTTCTGATGCCCGCTTTCGCGCCCTGGGAGCCCGATGGGTGGAACCTCAACGCCGAAGCCTCGCAGGAGGCGCTGGGCGTGCTCCCGAAGTCGAACAGCTACGGGCCTCTCCCGCAAGCGGCGGTGGGCTCGGCCGCGGCCGGGACTGTCATCCGCGGGGCCTTCGCAGCCCGCACGGCCGGCAACGCCATCGCCATCTACGCCATGTCGGCGACCAAGGGCTACCAGTTCGGCGGCTCGGTGTCGGCCGCCTGGACGGACATCTCGCGCCTCGCCGGCGGCGCCTACGGGCTCGCCACGGACGAATACTGGTCGATCAAGCAGTACGGCTCGACGCTGATCGCGGCCAACGGCAGCGACGTGGTGCAGTACATCGACGTGGACTCCGGCAGCAACCTCGCGGCGCTCGCCGGCAGCCCGCCGAACTCGCGCTACGTGGAGGTGGTCGGCGACTTCGTGCAGCTCGGCGCCACCGCGACCAGCCGGCGATCGGTGAAGTGGTCGGGCCGGAACGACGCCGCGACCTGGACGGCCTACACGAAGGACAGTGACAGCCAGGTCTTCCCGGACGGCGGCGACGTCATGGGCATGGCGGGGTACGAGCTCGGCGGGCTCGTCTTCCAGACGGAGACGGTGCGCCGGCAGGTGGCGCGCACGGATGCCGCGATCTTCGAATTCCACCGGATCGACGCCGCCCGCGGCACGCCGTCGCCCTATTCGATCGTGAAGGATGGCGGCGACGTCTACTACTACTCGACCAACGGCTTCATGCGGATCGGGGCCGATGGCTCGATCTCCAATATCGGCGTGAACCGGGTCAACGACTGGTTCGCGGGCGCCAACCCGGACTGCAACAAGAGCCGGTTCAAGGCGATCATCGGCGCGCTCGACCCGCTCGTCCGGCGCATCTTCTGGCTCTACCCGCGCGCCGGCAACGCCTCCTCGACCACACTGGACGGCCTGATCGTCTACGACATCGAGCGGGACAAGTGGACGCACGCCTCCTGTGCGCTGACCTACATCTTCACGGCCTACACCGCGGGGACCACGCTGGCCGCGCTGGCGGCGCTCTACTCGACGCTGAGCAGCGTCCCGTATCCCTTCGGCTCGGATGTGTGGCGCGGCGGCGCTCCGGGCCTGGCGGCCTTCGACGCGAACAAGAAGATGTGCTTTTTCACCGGCACGCCGACTGCGGCCAGCGTGCAGACCGCGACCTTTGACCCGATCCCCGGCGGCCGGGCCTTCATCCGCGGTTTCAGGCTCAACGGCGATCCGATGAACGCAACCGGCAAGGTCGGCGGCACCGAGCGCCCGCAGACGGCGCCCGTCTTCGGCGCGGCGCAGAGCATCAACGCGCAGGGGCGCATCCCGGCGCGGATCTCGACCCGCATCGCGCAGGTCCAGATCGACGTGCCGGCGGGCGTAGCCTGGAACGACCTCGCCGGCATCGATTTCGAGCCGGGCGACATCACCCCGGACGGGAGGCGTTGAAATGAGCACGTCAGAGACGGTCCGGGCCTGGTCGACGACGGCCGCGAGCAACGCCAGCGCCGATGGCGCGATCTCGTCGAGCGACGCGCAGTCGCCCGACACGCTCGACAACAACGTCCGCTCCATCATGGCGGCCGTGAAAAAGCAGATGAACGATATCGGCGGCTCCCTGGCTGCCGGCGGCACTGCGAACGCGCTCACGGTCACGACCGGGCAGGTGCTCGAGAGCGGGCAGCTCACGGACGGGCTGCGGCTCTTGCTCAAGGCGACGGCGGACAACACGTCGGCGACCGTCACCTTCGCCCCGGACGGGCTCACGGCCTACAACATCAAGCGCGCGGACGGGACGCCGCTCGCCATCGGCAGCATCCAGACGGGGATGTACCTCGATCTGGTCTACAATTCGGGCGCCACCGAGTGGCGGGCGGCGAACATCGCACCGGCGGCGGCGCCAGGCGCCATCGCGACGGGGCAGCTTTTCGGGCTCACCCTCAGCAACGACGGCTCCTCGCCGAATACGGTCATCGATATCGCGGCGGGCTCCTGCCGGGACTCGACCGATATCGACAACATGGTCCTCGGCGCCTTCACGAAGACCACCGGAAGCTGGGCGGTCGGCACCGGCAACGGCGGCCTGGATACGGGCAGCGTCGCGAACTCGACCTGGTACCACGTCTTCGTCATCAAGCGGCAGGATACGAACGTCGTCGACGTGCTCCTGTCGACCTCGGCGACCTCGCCGACCCTGCCGACCAACTACACGCTCTTCCGGCGCATCGGCGCGATCAAGACGGACGGCTCGGCGCACATCCTGACATTCACCCAGGACGGCGATCGCTTCCGGTGGAAGGCGGCTTCGGTCCTCGACGTGAACTCGGCCAATCCGGGCACGTCGGCCGTGACAGCGACGCTCACCGTGCCGACTGGCGTCGTCGTGTGGGCGGACATCACGTTCCAGATCAGCAACCAGACGACGGGCACCATCGGTGCGCTGGTCACGGCCCTGGATGAGACTGATCGGGCAGCCACCAGCACGGAGCGCAGTTACCGGACGGGCGGCTCGACGGGCGTCTTCACGGCCCAGGCGATGCTGGTCAAGACGAACACCTCGGCGCAGATTCGCTACCGCCTGTCGGCGTCCGGCGCCAGTGACACGGTGCTGCTCTACACCTTCGGCTGGATCGACGTGCGCGGGCGGCTCTACTGATGGCCGCAGTCTATCCGCTCAGCAACTACTGGACCAAGCACAAGGCGCTCGCCGACAACACGCTCACCACGGTCTACACGTGCGGCGAGCAAGGCGAACTAGCCTTCGACGTGACGGATATCCAGGTCGCGGCGACCACGGCCAATGCCGACACCTGCTCGCTCTACCATAGCTCCGGCGGCACGGACTGGTGTCTCGTGTTCCTTGGCGCGGTCGGCGCTGCGGCGCCGCTCGCGTTCGAGGGCAAGCCTATCCACATGGTTCCGGGTGACGCGATCAAGGCCCAGGCCACGGCGGGCGCCACCCACACGCTGCACGTCATGATCTGCGGCGTGAAATCGACCCGCAGCCCGAAAAAGGAAGCGCAGGCATGAGCCTCTTTGGCGGCAGTTCCCAGGTCGATATTGGGAAATACATCAACAATATCGGCAGCGACGCGCAGAGCCTCTACAAGTCGGGCGCGGGCTTCAAGGCGCCGAATTTCCAGGCCTACACGCCCATGTCTTCGCAGACCCAGGGCGCTCTGTCGGGGATGTACGGGCAGGCGCAGAATGCGGGGCCTCTGTCGGGCTTCGCCGACCGCATGAACACCGACTACCAGGGGCTTCTGTCGGGATCGAGCAACGCGGCCTTCGGTCAGGCGGTGCAGAGCCAGTCCGACCAGATGCTGAACGACATCCAGCGCCAGTTCGGCGGCATGGGCCGGCTCGGCTCGGCGGCCGACACCGGGGCGCTGACGACGCAGCTCGGCAACTTCCGCAGCCAGGCGCTCGCAAGCAACTGGAACCAGAACATCGCCAACCAGCGCGGCATCCTCGGCGACATGAGCCAGAACCTGCCGGCGGCGTGGCAGGCCCAGATGATGCCCTACCAGGCGCAGCTCGGCGTCGGGCAGGCATACGACGCGCAGGCCCAGAAGGCGCTGCAAGCCCGGATCGACAAGTTCAACACGAACCAGCAGTCGGGCTGGAACCGGCTCGGGGCGTATTCCGGCATCCTGTCGGGCGTCGGCAACACGGCGACGCAGGCCGGGCTGGTCAAGCCTCCGTCGAACCCGCTCGGCGGTCTCCTCGGCGGCGGCCTGATGGGTGGCCAGCTCGGCAACTCCATGGGCGGCTATGGCGGCATCGGTGCCGGCCTCGGCGCGCTCGGCGGCCTGCTTGCGGGGCTCTAGGCCATGATCGACCTCAGCCAGTTCTACCAGACGTTCGACCCGAACCTGGGGCAGCCTGGATTCAGCGTCGGCGTGCCGCAGCCGGGATCGTTCAATCCGGCTCCGTCCTCGGGAGTCCTGTCGGGCGCTCCGCCACCGGGGCCGCTGTCGGGCTCGCCCGGCGGCAGCTTCTGGAATCAGGCGTGGATCGGTCCGGTTGCGGCGGCGCTTCTCGGCGGGCGCACCTTCCGCGGCAGCATGGCCGGAGCGGCACAGGCCGTCGCGCAGACCATGCCCATGGAGCAGAAGCGGCAGGCGCTGAATGCGTGGCTGCAGGCCAAGAGCAGCGGCGACCCGGCGGCGCTCGATGCGGCACAGACGAAGCTCATGCAGGTGGACCCGGACCTCGCGCAGAGCGTCGTGGCGAACCAGATGGCGCCGCATCGCGAATGGAGCCCGATCGGCACCAACCTCCTTGGGCAGACGCAATATGGATTCGTCGACCCGTTCAACCGCACGGTGGAGCCGGGTGCTTCGCTGACGGGCTCGCCGGCCGGCGGCCAGCCATCGCAGGATCCGAATGCCGCAGTGCCGAACGGCGTCTACGACTCGCTTTCCTCCCCGCAGAAGGCGCAGGTCGACCAGATGCTTCAGGGCAAGATGCCATTCCCCGGCGGCATGGCGCTCAAGACGCCCTACTGGATCACGCTCATGCAGGCGGCGAACGAGCGCGCGCAGCAACTTGGCGATCCGGGCGGCTTCGATGCGACGCAATGGCCGGTAAGGCTCAAGGCGAAAGAGGACTTTACGTCGGGCAAATCGGCGCAGACCATCACGGCCGGGAATACGGCAATCGGTCACCTCGGCGACCTTGACGCGCAGGTGGACAAGCTCGGAAACTTCTCGGGCGTCCCACTCGCCAACTACGCTCTGAATGCCGCTCGGAACGCCGTCAAGGGCGCCAGCGGCACGGCGATCGAGCTTCAGAAGTTCGACGCCATCAAGTCGAAGTACAGCCAGGAAATCACCAAGTTCTACCGCGGCTCCGGCGGCAGCGAGGGCGACATTCAGGAGGCGATGCGCCAGCTCGACGGCGCCCGGTCACCCGAAGAGCTTCACGCCGTCGTCAAGGCGCAGGTGCAGCTTCTGCATTCAAAAATCTCGGCCCTACAGGATCAGTGGCACAGCGCCATGGGCGCGAGCGGCGGCGATTTCCCGATCATCTCGCCGAAGTCGCAATTGGTCCTGCAGCGAATCGCGCCGGAAGAACTGGCTGGCGGCGCCGCTTCGGCCGCGCCCGCCGCTGGCGTCACGCACGTCTGGACCCCGCAAACCGGATTGCAGCCCGTCCAATGATGAACGTTGCAGGCCCCGGCGGGATTGTCGTCGCCTTCCCCGATGGGACGGACGCGGCGACGATCGATAGCGTCATGCGCCAGGCGACCGGCGGCGACGCGCCGGCGACGAAGGGCGATCGTCTGCCGATGGCGCCGGGTGCGGTCGCGCATCCCCAGCCGGGGCCGCCGACACCCGCCGCACAGGTCAATGCGCCGCCTCCCGATGCTGGCATCGGCGACGCCATCATCCGGCACGTCTACCAGGGCGCGACCTTCGGCTTCGGCGACGAGCTCGCGGCCGGCGTCGGCACGCTGCTTGGGCGGCCCTATGACCAGACGCTCGCTGATGCGCGGGCAGGGGATGCCGCGGCGGCGGCCAACCATCCCTACGTTTCCGCGGCCAGCCAGATTGCTGGCGCGATCCCGACTGCGCTGTTGGCGCCGGAGATGAACCTGATCCGCGCGCCCGCGGCGGCCGGCGCCGGGGCATCGCTTGCCACGCGGGCGCTGACCTCTCTCGGCCGCGGCGCGGCGAACATCGGCAATGCGGCGATCAATGGCGCCGCCTATGCCGGGCTGGCCGGATACGGTGCCGGCGAGGGTGGAGTGGACAACCGACTTGCCAGCGCAGGACAGAGCGCTGCGCTCGGGGGGGCAATCGGTGCTGCGGCGCCCGTCGTCGGGGCTGGCGTCCGCGCGGCCGGTGGTGCGCTCGGGCATCCGGTCGACGCGCTCAAGGCACTGTTCAATCCGGAGCAGCGGGCGGCTCAGGGCGTGGTCGACGCCGCGGTGCGCGACACCGGCAGCGTTGGCGCCGCTACACAGGCGCTGCAGGACATGGGGCAGGGTGGCGCGCCCGTGGCGCCGATTGACCTTGGCGAGACGAGCCGGGCACTCGGGCGGCAGGCGGCCAACCTCAACCCGGAAGCGCGGGCGACGCTCAATCAGGGCCTCGACGCGCGGGCGGCGACGCAGTTCGATCGCGTGAGCCAGGTGCTCGATGACGCCATGCCGGGCGCCAATGCGCCGGCTACGCGGGATCTCCTGCAGGCTGCCGCAGCTCGAGCGAACAAGCCGGCCTACGACGCGGCCTATCTGCAGGGCGCGGGCGGCGTCTGGCATGAGGGTCTGCAGCAATTGACCGCAGCGCCCGACATGCAAGCGGCGATCAAGGCCGCGACGGCCACCGGCGCCAACAAGGCGGCCGTGGAAGGCTTCCGGCCGCCGCAGAACCCGTTTCAGCCGGCGGGCGACGGGACGCTTGTGCTCAAGCCGGGCGTGAAGCCGACGCTGCAGTTCTGGGACAACGTGAAGCAGAACCTCGACGACATGATTTCGCGCTCGCAGCGGACCGGCGACAACGGCCAGGCGCGCGACCTCACCCGGATCAAGTCGCAGCTCGTCAGCTATCTCGATGAGGCGGTCCCGTCCTACAAGGCGGCTCGGCAGGGCGCCGCGGCCTTCTTCGGCGCCGACGACGCGCTCACGGCCGGGCAACAGTTCGCCAACATGAAGGTGACAGCCCAGTCCCTCGCCGACGCACAGAAGGCCGCGGCGAAGTTCTCGCCGGCCGAACGAAAGCTATTCGCGGAAGGGTACGCCACCGAGGTCAAGACGCGGCTGGCGAACGTCCCGGACCGGGCGAACATCGTGAACCGGATTTTCCAGTCTCCGGTTGCCCGGCAACAGTTTGAAATCGCGCTAGGGCCGCAAGCCGCGCGAGACATGGAAGCCGCCTTGCGCGTCGAGTCGATCATGGATCTTGGCCGGAAGGCGGTCCAGGGCAACTCCACGACCGCGCGTCAACTGATCGAATCGGGCCTCGCCGGGATGGGTGTCGGCGTCGCGACGTCGGGCGCCGATCCGTTCAATCCGATGACGTGGCTGAACCCGCGGACGATTATCACGGCGGCTTTGTCGGGAGTCGCCATCCGCGGCGGCCGCGCCGGCATCAACAGCATCAACGCCGAGGTCGCGAAACACGTCGCTAAGATGCTGGTTTCGCGCGACCCGCAGATCGTCCGCAAGGCTTACGCCATGATCGGCCGCAACCCGGCCATGATGGGAGCCCTCCGGCGCGGGCATGATCGGATTGCCAAGCTCTTCGCCCCAGTCATCGGGCGCGGGGTAGGGGGCCAGGGCGCGGCTGCGGCTCGCATGCCGATGCCGTCGATTGCGTCTGGCGTGCAGCCAGCCGAAGCCAACCAGAACGGCCAGCAGTGACCACGGCCGAAGCATGAGCATTGCCGCGGCGATGGCGATGACGGCCATCAGCGGCAGCGGTGAAGGATGAAGGTCCCGGCGCGGTCGGTGTAGGTGAGGGTGCCGGCGGCGCGGTCCTCGCGCAGGGTGACGCTCTGACGCGTCGACTTGGTGTCTCCGCCGTTCGCGCAGGACGCCACGACGCGATCGCCACGCGCTGAAACTAATGAACAACTCCACTCGCGGCCTTCGGCATCGCGAGTTGTGACAAGCATCCAGTCAGCCGGCTCGCCGGCAACGGGCGCCCCGCCAGCTTTGGCGACCTTGCACCCGTATTCGTCGCCATAGGCGCCGACGATCGGCAGTGAAGCAGCAAAAGCGGCAGGCGCGGCAAACATCGCCACCAGGGCGATGGCAACGGACTTCATGAGGGTTTCTCCCGATGGCATACGGCTTCGCCCCTTTGGGGTTCACGCCCGGCTACTCGCCGAATGTGGCGCGAGTGGACCCGCGCCTTGTCGAAATTCTGTCGGCGGCGGCGGCCTCGATGCCGAGTGGGTATCAGGTCACGGTCAGCGAAGGCTACAATCCGGCCGGGCACGTTGCGAACTCTCAGCACCACATCGCTGGTAGGGGCGCGCTCGATGTGCAGATCGTCGGCCCCGACGGGAAGATGATCCCGAACGAAGGGCCTGACAAGAGCGGCATGTACACCCGGCTGGCGCAGAACGCCTACGGGTACATGAAGCAGACCTATCCCGAGCTTGACGGCAAGCTGGCGTGGGGCGGATCGTTTGGCGTCTCCGGCAAGCGGCCGAACGTGCAAGACCTGATGCACTTCGACATCGGCGGCGAGCGCGGCGGCCTCGCCCCTCGGCTGGCGAAGCTCGGGCCGGCGCCCGCCGGTGCCGCTGCCATGGCCCTCGCCCCTGGCGGCCCGCCGCAGTCCCCCGCCGAGCAAGCCGCCGCAGCCATGGGCGCCGGGGGCGGCCGCACTCTCCGCCAGGGCATGCGCGGCCCCGACGTGGCGCAACTACAGCATACCCTCGGCATCTCGCCCGATGGCGTCTACGGCCCGCAGACCGCAGCCGCGGTGAAGGCATTCCAGCGATCGAACGGGCTCACGGCCGATGGCGTCGCCGGCCCGCGGACGTTCGGCGCGCTCGGTGGCGGCACGCTCCAGCAGCTTTCCAACCCGGCCGGCGGCACTCCGGTCCAGCCCGTCTCGTCGCAGGACTTCGCCGCGCCCGGCATGTTCCCCGGCGGCGCCCCCGGTGGCGTGCCCAACATCTCCATGCTGGCGAGCGGTGCGCCCGGCGTTTCGCCCGGCATCGGCGCCGCCGGCGCAATCGCCATGGGCAAGGGCGATCGCCTCGCGGCGCCGTTCACCCCCGCCGACAACCAGATGGCCGTGGGCCGCGATCTGCGTGGCGACCAACAGGGCATCTCCGAGCTTCGGCAAGGAATGCAGATGACCTCGCCGCAGGCCATGCTGGCCGCCGAGGCGCAGAACCCGCAGATCCCGGCCCAGTTCGACATGCAGTCCGGGCCGCCGCAGTTCGCCAAAGGGCCTATCGGTGGCGCTCCCGTGGCCGGCGGGCCGCCGAACGGCCTCGGCGTGCTCGATGCGACGGCGCGCGCCTCGCTCACGCCCGAACAGCGCGCCAAGCTCACCCCCGACAACATCGCCAGCGATGGCCTCGGCCCGCCGGCAGCCAACAAGGCCGTCTCCGACAAGATCGACAAGGCGCTGGCGCCGTTCCCGAGCTCGCCCGTCGAGGTGCAGATCGGCCAGCCGGCCGCAGCGCGCGGCAAGGCATACATCGGCGCTCCCGGCGGCCCGGCCGGCGCCGTTGCCCAGATGCCGCTGCCTCAGCCTCGCCCGAGCATGATGGCAGGCATCCCCGGCGGCCCAGGGCTGCCCGCTGGCGCGGCGAATGCCGGTTCGGGGCCGATGACAGCGCCGCTCTCGCTCGATGCAATCCAGACGCTCCAGGCGCTCAACGCGGACCATCCGCAGATCCCGGCCGGTCGCTTCGCCGATGAGCGGAACTTCACGCAGACGGCGGTGCCGTCCGGGCTCGATCGAGCGATGGCCGCTCGCGCCAATCCGCCTGGGGCGCCGGACCAGGGCGGCGGTCTCGACCTTGCCAACATCGGCCCCAATCTGCGCAAGGCGTGGGATAGCCTGTCGAACGACGTCGGCGGGGGCGCGTCGGCGTTCTTCGGCCCGGGCGGCCCAATCTTTCAGGCTTCGGACGCCCTCAGGAACGGGCTTGGCATCGGAGGCGCGCCGCCAGCGCAGGCGGCCCCTCAGCAACCCCCGCCGCAGGCGCCGTCGTTCGACATGGAGCGCTTCGGACCGCAGAGCATGGCCGCGCCTGGCGGCCCCGGCACGTCGACGCTGATGGCGATGCTCGGCAAGGGCGCCAACGCTATGTTCGGGGTCCAGCCGGCGAACGCGGCAGAGCCCGCAGCGATGGGCATGGACGCGTTCAACGGGCGCTTCGGCGACAATCCCGCGCCCGCAGCCATTACGCCCGCCGGCGGCCCTCCTGGCGTCCCCGGCGTCACCTTCGGCGGCCAGCCCGGCGGCGTCCCCGGCGCGTACCAAATGGGGGCCGGCACAGCCAACCCCGGCGGCAGGCAGCAGAGCATCGCCGGCCTCGGCCTGCGCACGCTCGCGGGCGGCGCCATCGGCGGGCTGGTCCGCACCCTCCTCGCCGGCCCCGGCCAGCAGGGCAACTCGATCAGCTACCCCGGCGCGTCCTATCCCGGCTCGCCCGGTTACGGCAGCAGCGCCGCCGGGCTCTCGCCCTTCACGCCACAGGGATGGCACGGACCCGACTTCAGCCAGGGCTCGGGCGGCTCGCTCTACTCTTACGGGATCAACCCGCAGCTCGGGCCGAGCTTCATCAACAGCTACGGCCAGACGATGCCCTACGGCCAGAGCCAGTGGGGCGCCGGCGACACCACCACCGTCTAGAAAGGTTCCCTTCCCATGAAGCTCCTCGCCTTTCTGGCGTGGGCGCTCTGCGCCTGCGCGCCTGCCTATGCCACATCCGCCAGCATCAACCCGGTCGACTACGGCGCCGCCTTCGATGGTGTGACCGACGACACGGCGCCATGGAACGCCGCGGTCGCGGCGGCGGTTGTCGGGCACATGCCGATCGTGGCGCCGTGCGGGACTTCGGCCGTGTCGGGCACGATCGCCATCCCGACCGGGATGCTGGTTGCCGGCGGCGGGTCGATGTGTACCGAAATTCTCGGGACCGGAACCGGTCAAACCCTGGTCGACGTGCAGACCGCCGAGTCCGTGACGATCAGGGATATCGGCATCGTCTGCAATGGCGACGGCACCGGAACCGGGCTGAGCATCACTCCGCTCGGCGCGGCCAACAACAACTCGATGATCGAAAGCAACTTCATCGCGAATTGCCTGACCGGCATCGACGCCGAGAACGCCCGGTTTGAGATCATCCACGGCAACCGGATCACGTCGCAGGGGCTGCCGCTCGCCACCGGCATCAAGCTCGGCAATTCGGAATGCGGCGACTGCGGCGGGATGGTCGTGAGCGACAACATCATCGCGGGCGGGGCGGGCTCCAGCGGCGCAATGGGCATCCGGTATTTCTCCGGCGGCGGCGCCCGCATCGTCAACAACAAGATCATCGGATGGGACAAGGGCATCAAGCTCAATGTCCTAGCCGGCGTGCATACGTCCGTGCTGGTCATCGTCGGGAACTCGCTTGAGAACTTCCTTTCCGATGCCATCATGCTTTCCCGAAACGACAATACGGCCACGTTTTCCAGAGTTGTGATAGCCGGAAATGAAATCGCGAACTGCTCCTACGCGATCCACAACGGAAGCGGTTCCGGCTGGCTGTCGAGCGTGACCATCGGCACGAACTACCTGTCCGGCTGCACGACGCCCCTTGCCATGGCCGGCGTGACAAACCTGTCGACGACCGGGGCGAACAACTGATGCTCGAGCTTCTCCACCGCATCGAACAGCACCTGTTCCATGCACAACACGAAAGGAAGACGATCATGTCTGCCATCGACAACCTCAACGCCGTGATCGATCGCGTATCGGCCGACGTGAAGGCGATCCTGGCCGTGTTCCAGGCGCCCTCTTCGGACGAGCAGATCGGCGCCGCGATCACGCGCCTGGCCGGCGTGGCCGACGCGCTCGAGGCCGCGAAGTCCCCGACTCCGCTGCCCGATCAGGCCCCGGCGCCCGCCGCTGCCCCGGCAGAGCCGACGACCACCTAGTCCCGCCTACATCGCCAAGGACAGGGCGCCTCCGGGCGCCCTTTTTCTTTGCTCCCCGCCCTTCTCATCGGAGGCTGCATGGCCCTCTTTGAACAGAAAGCGCCTGGCATCATGACTGCGCTCATGCGCGATCTGGCGATCACGGATTTCCAGGCTGCCGGCATCCTCGGCAACATCGGCCACGAATGCGCCGGGTTTACCAAGCTGCACCAGATCGGCGGCAGCGCCATCGGCTGGGTCCAGTGGGACGGCAGTCGCAAGTCGGCCTACTCGGCCTGGTGTGCCCGCCAGAAGCTCGACTGGCAGTCCGACGAGGCGAACTACGGCTACCTCGTGCTCGAGCTCAAATCTTCCGAGGCGGAATCGCTCGCCGCGCTGAAGAAGACGAACTCGCTCGAGCAGGCGACGATCGTGTTCGAGCAGAAGTTCGAGCGGGCGGGCGTGCCGGCGCTCGCCAGCCGGGTTTCCTTCGCCGACCGGGCGATGGCGGCCTACACGGCAGCGGCCAAGCAGCCGGCGACGCATGACCAGCCGGTGTTCACGCCGGC
Source organism: uncultured Salinisphaerales bacterium (assembly GCA_964581385.1). Taxonomy (GTDB): domain Bacteria; phylum Pseudomonadota; class Gammaproteobacteria; order Nevskiales; family Nevskiaceae; genus CAZOOK01. The sequence continues at coordinate 2,772 of CAZOOK010000043.1, read as the reverse complement.
CGAGCCGAAGCCGCCACCGAAGCTGCCGCCCCGCCAGCCGGACGATCCCGGCCCGCCGCTTCCCGAAGCCGCCCCGCAAGGCGGCTTTTTCAATGCCCTCGCCAACCTCATCGCGGCGATCGTCGCCGCCATCTTTGGGAAAGGACACTGACCATGGGCAGCCTGCTGATTGCCTTCCTTGCCGTGCTTGCCGTCGGCTTCGCCATCCTGACCTTCGGCCCCATCGGCTGGCGCACGCACATTCTCGGCGCGATCGTGGCTGCATGCCCGGTCGTCGGCGAGCTCCTGAATTACGTCGGCGGCGTCGACTGGTCGGCAATCGGCGCCAAGAAGGAGATTGCCGCCGGCATCGGCCTCGGCGTCGGGGCGCTGATCATCGTGTTCAACTTCGTCAACAAGCGCCTGTACGGCGCCGCGCCGAAGGCCTGAGGCCATGGTCTGGCTCATCGCCGGCGCCGTCGTCGTGGTGCTGGTCCTCCTCGGCCTGGTCCGCGCGGCCGAGTGGCTGATCGCCGGCAATCACTGGGAGGACGGCTGACATGCTGGGCCTCATCCTCTCCTGGTTCGGCGGCGGACCGCTCGGCCAGATCCTCGACGCGCTCACCAAGGCGCACGCGGACGCCATTAACGGCGCCACCGAGCAGGAGCGCACGGCCGCCAAGGAGCGGGTGGACACCCTGACGGCGCTCGCGGCCGATACCGCCAACGCCCGCTCGGCGGCGGCAGGCCTGCCCTGGTGGATGGCGACGCTGGCCTTCCTCTTCGGCATCGGCTTCGCCCTGCACACGTTCTTCATCGCCATCGGGACCGCCTTCCAGCCGCTGATCGTCGGCGGCTGGCTCGACTGGCTGCTGCACATCCCGCGGCTGCCGCCGCCCTACGACCAGAGCGAGCTCGGCATCATCGGATACTTCTTCGGCTTCGCTGCGGTCAGCTCGGGGCTGGGCGCCGTGGCGGGCGCTCTGACGAGAAAGAGGGGCTGACATGCTTGGAGACGGCAGCGGAATCACGATCGGTCTGGCGGCGCTGATCGTCGGCGCCATCGCCACCGCATGGTGGCGGCTCGACATGCGCTTCGACGAGGAGTCCGACGCGCGCAACAAGCTTGCCATGGACCTCGCCAACTACAAGACCTTCGTGGCGCAGAATCACGTCACGTCGCAGGCGCTTCGTGAGACGGAGGACCGCCTGATCGCCGGCTTCGACAAGGTGGCGAGCCGGCTGGAAACGATCGTCGCCCGTCTCGACAAGCTCGCGCTCGACATGGCGCGGGCCAATCCGCAAGCCTGACCCTCCAACGAAGGAACCACGACCATGCGTCTTCTCGCGCTGGCCGCGCTCGCGGCTGCGACTGCCTTCGCTCACCCCGCGGTCGCCGCGGATTGCGAGATCGGCCGCCAGGCCGACCACGCCAGGGCCTCGGCCGCTGACGGGCTGAAATCCGGCCGGTTCGATGCCTTCGTCGATCTGACCGGCGCCGACCTCCTCGCCTTCATCAAGGCCGCGGACGAGCAGTTCAACGTCGGCATTCCCGACGACGGCCATATCGAGGAGGGAATGGTCATCGTGGTCGATGGCGGCATTCACTTCTTCGGCTTCGCCAAGGGCTGCCAGGAAGGACACGTCCAGCTTCCGGCGATGCCGGGGAAGACGAGCGGTCCGGCGGCGCCCGCACTCCTGCCGCATGGGCTGCGCGTGATCTGAGAACGCCCCGCGAACCGGCTGTGCCAATAATGTGTCAACCCTGCCGGTTCGTTCCTGCCTCGTTCACCCTGATCCGGCGCTATCCTGCAAGCAAGCTTGCGGTCTTTCTCAGGTTTCTGTAGGAAAAGCGCCGGGAGACCCCTCCCCACCGAGGGGGAATTACTTCCGGCCTGCACGCCTAGGCTTTCCTTGCTTTCTCTATTACTTGGCCGACACCCTGTGTCAGATTTGTGCCAATCAGCCGGTCCGTGAGCGTCGGATCATCGATCGCGTGGCCGTACGTCTCGAAGACGTGCTGCGGCGATTTCCAGCCTCCGAGCTTGGCCACCGTCACCACGTCGATGCCGGCCCGCAGAGCGGCCGTGGCGAAGCCGTGGCGGCAGGAATGGAACGACAGCGGCTCGATGCCGGCGCGCTTGCAGGCGTTGCGCCATGGCGGCTTGGCGGTGTCGCGCGAGCTGTAGCGGAACACCCTGCCTTCACGTGGCCCCGGGATGTTGGCTATCGTCGCGACCAGGACCGGCGGCAGGTGCGCCCACCGTTCATCACCAATCTTCGTCTGGCGGATCAAGGCTTGTGATCTCGATAGATCCATTTCGGTCCACGTGAGCCTCAAGGCTTCCGAAATGCGGGCGCCTGTCAAGAACATGAAGCACGCTAGGGAGCCCAAGTGTGGGCTCGAAGCGGACATAAATGCCTGAACCCAGGGCCACGAAGCCGGGCGGCGCACCTTCGTCTCGACGGGAAACCGCTTCATCCTGATCGGCTGGCATAGCTCGCTCTCCGCTGCATGGTTGATGATGGCGCAGGTCGGCACGATCACCTGCCGATTCCGCGTGGCGCCGCTCGCGGCCGGGTAGAGTGTCACCGCCGCCTGCCGGATGGCGCCGGCACTGCTGGCGCGCCTTGCGGCGCACTGCGCGCTCCGAGAATCCCCGTTCTTTTGCGAATTGGGCAGGCGTCGTGGGCATTCAGCCAGCCTCCCCTCGCGGGGGATCCCAGGGCGGGGAGTTGGCCTTGTCGATCAGGGCGGAGAGGAGGGCGGCGAGAATGGCGAGCGGGGCGGTG
>CAZOOK010000042.1:22506-43278 GCA_964581385.1 uncultured Salinisphaerales bacterium | reverse complement strand
CAGACCGACCAATACTCCAATCAGCACTCAAAATGCTGATTTGTTCAGCGTGTCCTTAGGAAAGCCAGTTTTACATCTTTAGTAACCTCCTTTGTTGGATAGTCCCAGTAACCAGAGTTCATCTCTCGGTTGATCATGATTGGAGAAAATTCACAAAGACGTAGTTCTACCCCAATCTCGGATTGAACATATCCATATTCCACACTCATCAAACATGCGGGCTCCGTTACAAGTTTCTGAAATAGAATATTCTCAACTTCCCGAAATCTCTCTTCAAGCACCCAGCCGTTGCTTTCTGGTGCATATGGATTCGGAACACGGAAGAAATAATTGAACAACTCTCGGCTCGCCACCCGAAACTGATTCATCATTTCGTCGATACTCATAAATCATCCTAGAAAGTAAGCACGACCACCTGTAACAAACTATTTCATCAGATGATGAGTAACCGATAAAAGCGCCCGTCAACCACGCAGCGCGACAATGCAATGCTCGCGGAAAGCGAAATACGCAGCCGTGCGGCTCCGCCCTACCTTTCATTCAGTCCGCCATACGCGCGGTGTCTTCGCAGTCCAGAATGGAGCCTAAGCGGTGGGTCAGATTTCGATGCGATTCCCCCGTCTCGGGAAACTTCATGTGATTTTGCGGGGATACCTCAGGACTTACGCGAGCTACCCGCACCACGTATTCTGTTATAGCTATCGCGCAGTCCGTGACCTCATTTATGAGGGGCGTGAAGTGCTACTCCTAAGTTTCAGCCTTGATATGGCAGGCAGTGCGAGTGTCACCATCAGCAATAGCAGAGGCTGCATCGACCAGTAACCATGGCTCCAATTGTCGAAAGTCCCCACCGAAAACAAGAATGCAGGAAAAGCTGCAAGCACTATAGTCAAGACAAACCACGCTCGCATCATTCGCTGCCGGTTGACCGCTGATTCCGAGATCAACCAGAATGCAACGAGTCCAAGGGCTACAACGACGGCATCGAGTCCGACCAGGAGCAAAGCAAATGGAAAGACAAGTCCCATTACTATTTCCCTTGTGAGCAACCGCAGACATTGCCGTTCATTGCTTGGTTTATGAGGTTAACGGCCTGTTGCAACCGATTCGGCGTCAGGGCCGCTAGATTTTCAATAGAAGGGCCTGAGTCTCCGTGCCACTCCCAATCGCCCGAGAAGAGGTCCCACCCCTGCTCGCCCTCATGGGCTGGCGATGTGGAATCGGTTAGCGTGTGCAAGGCGCGGCCTAGAAAATAATAAGCCTCGGGACGAGTTTTCCAGTAATTCTTCAGCTCATTGAACTTGTCCATGTTGTCCTTGATAAACTGACATGCCTCCTGCCGAGCCTCATCAGGTGACTGATTCGGTGCCCGCATGAAATGCATGTACGAATCGCTGTTGAATTGGTATAAGTAGTCTACCCAATCGCTACCCCTATCGATTGCTGCCAGATAGGCCGGATCGAGACCAGGGAATGCCTGTTGATAAATTTCATGATGGGCTGCTGCCGACCACAGTCCGAGCGGATCGGTCAGCGACAGCGGATTTCCCCGGACATAGGCGTAAGTATTGATGCCGCCGCCAAGCCCAATCGGATCGGATTCAAGATAGCGTCCCGTGGCCGGACTAAAGTCCCTGAAGTAGTTATAGAGGTTACCCGACTCCCCGTCGTAATACTGGCCGGGGAATCGTGGGTTGTAGATGAACTGCGTTCCCGTGGAGAGCGGATTCTGATTTGGCGCACTGTCGCCGAAGGCCACCGGGTCCCAAGCCCACACCGCATTCTGGTTCTGGTCGTCAATCTGGCGCGGCACGTTCTGATAGTCGGCGTGCACGTAGTAGGTGGCGGCCGGGACGATGACGGCCACCGGCATGTCGCCGAGGTAGACGGTTTCCTCGATCGGCGCGCCGTTGCCGTTGTATTCGCCGATGAGGTGCCCGGCTTCGTCGTAAACGAACAGGGTGGTCGTGGTACCGACTGTTTTCTGGGTGCGTTCACCACGGCCATTGTAGAGGTAGCTAACGTTGTTGCCGTAGCTGACCAGACGGCCCAGGCTGTTGTAGCCGTAGCTGGCATTGGCCTGCGAAGTCACGCTACCGTTGCCGTCATAGCCCAGTTTGGTCAGCCCGATCTTGTTGATGCGGTTGCTGACATAGTCGATGTGGTAGACGGTGCTGGTCTGCTTGCCGGTGTTGAGGTTGAGAACGGTTTGCTTCTTGCGGTTGCCGCTGTTGTCGTAGGTGTAGGTGATAGTTTCGAGCAGGCCATTGAAATCGGCACCGGTGAAAGCGGTGCCGCTGACGGTGGCCAGATCGTCGAAACGGTCGTAGGTCATCGAGGTGAAGCCGTTGTAGACGAAGTTGGGTGCATTACCGCCGAGCGCCAGGGTGGCAACGTTGCGGCCGGCGTGGTCGCTGTCGTAGCCGATCTGGCTGTGCACGGGGTCGACGCTGACACGGCCGTCGGTGTCATAGCCGCGGCCGGTGGCTTCGCCGTTGCCCAGTGTCCAGCTTTTGGGACCGTTGAACGGCTGGTAGAGGATCGACGAGACCAGGGCCGACGTTATGCCGGAACGCTGTAGCTTTATGTCAGTGATACGGCCGTTGGCCCAAGTGTATTTGAGGATGTTGCCGGATGGCAGCGTCAGGGTCTGCAGGTTGTCGGTGCCGGCGTAGTAGGTGTAGCTGGTCTTGAGCGTGCGGCCGTTGGTGATCTGAGTTTTGCTGGCGACGTGGCCGGCAGCGTCATACGCCCAGTCGGTGCTGCCGGACGCATCGGTCATCGAAGTCAGGCGGCCCCAGCCGTAGGCATGCGCGGCGTCGTGCTGGTCATAGATGTAGGTGATCAGCGCTTGCGACGTGGCCGCGTCGGTGATCTGGTGGAGACGGTTCAGCGCGTCGTAGCCATAGATCAGGGTCTGAAGCTTGTTATCGGTGCGCTGGACGAGGTTGCCGGCCGGATCGTATATGAACTTGCTGGTGCCGCTGTCGGGACTCTGCAGCTGCATGAGATTGCCGAGACCGTCGTAGGTATACGCGGTGACGAGATGGCGCGGATCGGTGACTTCGGCAAGATGGCCCTGTTCGTCGAAAACCTGGTCGATGTAGCGGACCCGCGATCCCTTGGTGTTGGCGTGTTTGATGTTCTGTGTGTGATTAAGGGCGTCGTAGATATTCTGGATCGCGGTATTCGGATCGTTACCTTCCTGCGCGGTGAGTTGGTTGCCATTGGCGTCATAGCTGTACTGCATCCGCACCTGTACACCCGCATCGATGATTTGCAGCAAGCGCCCGAGGTCGTCGAAGGCGCGGTGCGCGGTCTGTACCGGAATGCCGGATGGGATCTGTCCCGGCAACCCGGCACCATCGGCGTCGTAAATATCCATTTGCGTCCACTGCCCATCCAGAAAATTGGGCGCGAGGACCGTCTTGTTGCCGGCACTGTCGTCGATCTCGATCAGATGCCGCGCGTCGTCGTACAAGTACAGAAGGTAGCTGCCATCGGGCAGAGTGGTTTTTTGCAGCAGCCCGTTCGGGTAGTAGCCGAGCTGTTCGGTTTCCGCCTGCACCGTGCCGTGGGCGAGCACGACGGTCTTGATCTGGTTGCGTTCGTTGTAGCTGAGCTGCGTCACCGTATTGTTGCCGGCATCGGTGATGGTTTGCGGCAATCCTGCCGCGGTGAAGCTGCCGAATGTGACGACGTGTCCGGAAGCGTCAGTGGTCTGCGTCAGACGGCCGCTGGCGTCGTATTGCAAGGTGGTGATGTCGTTGACGTCACTGGCCAGACGCGGGCCGTCGATGGTCTCGGCCTGGACTTTGGTTTTCGCGGCATCGTAGTAGGTGTAGCCGTAGGTCCAGCTGCGCTTCTGCTGGTTGGAGACATAGGGATCGGTATAGTTGGTCAGATCGGTTTCGGTCCAGGTCAGAAGGCGGCCGTTGACGCCGTCGTAGCTGGCGTCCACCTGCTTGTAGCTGACCCATTGTCCCTGGGTGTTCTTGCCGGCGTAAACGATCTGTTCGGGCTCGGGGAAGGTGGCGTTCCAGCGCGCGATGGTCTTTTTCGACATCGCGGTGGTTTCTGATAACTGCGACGGGGTCACCGCGGGCGTGGTTCCGGTGCGGTGGTAACCGCTGGTTTCCACGTTGAGCAGTGAGCGGCCGTCGCCGGCGGTCACCGGGTAATAGGTCCGCGAGGTGGCATAGCTGTTTCCGTCGACGATATACGCCGGCAGGTCCTGACTGTTGTAGGTGGTATAGGTGGTGCTGGGGGTGACGTTGCCGTTGCCCGACTGCAGTCCGACCCTGCGCTGGATATGGGCGGTGCCGTCGCTGCCGATGAGCACGTGGTATTCCCACTGCAAGCCGTTCTGGTTGGTGACGATGGCATAAGGATCGCTCGCATCCGCGAGGTGGGGATAGTCCACGTCCACGGTTTCGCTGCCAGCCAGTTCGCTGTGATTAGCCAGGCCGTTGTAGTCGTAGCTCCACGTGGCGTAGCGTTTACCGCTTTCATCGACCAAGCCGGTCAGCGCGGACGGGAACAGAGGGTCTTCATATTTGTACTGACGCGTGACGGCGCTGCCGTTAAGGGTGAAGCCCACGCTGAGCAGGTTGTTGAGGCCGGCTCCGGAAGTCTGATACGTGTAGGTGAAGGTTTGGCCGGGCGCCGCGATGGTATGGACCAAGTTCGTTCCGCCGTAATACGTCAGCGTCATCGAATTGCCGAAATTATCGGTGACCTTGTCGAGTTGATTGCCGTTGTAGTGGTACGAGAGCAGTTCGCCGCGCGCGTTCTGCAGCGAGGTCAACTTGCCGCTGATGTCGAACTGATACTGGTCGTGATCGACCGTGACCAGCAGGTAGCCGCTACTGTTTTTGGTGAGTGTGGTCGGCACCGCTGTTCCCGCCACGATGGCCGCGCCACCACTGCTGCTGAATGGCAGCTCCCTCCCGTCGGGGAGCTGGGCGGCGATGGTGGTGGAACCGCCACTGCCGAGCGTGATGGTCAGATGCGCGTCGAGATTGCTGCTCCAATCGTTGCCAAAAATGTCCATGAGGCCGCTGCGACTGTTGTAGGTACGTTTGATACTCAGCGGCAGGGTACCGACGCGGCTCTCGAAATCGACCTCGGGCTCATTGAGATTGCCGACCGCGGCGTTGATGGGATCGCCGACGTTGCAGTCCCCATCGCAGCCCAGATTGACGCGAACCAATGCGGGTGCCGGCGCGATGCCGTTGCATAGGGCAACGCAAACGTCGTTCGGGCAATACCAGTTCTGCAGATTGACGGGCGGCGGGATTGCATCGCAAGTGAGGTAACACAGCTGGTAACTCGTGTAGCTCGCCGGATTGAAGCCGGTGCTGACGATGTTCGAATATGTGCTGTCGCAATACGGGTGTCCCCACGTCGATTGGGCGTGAGCGGATCGGGGAACGAATAAGGCGATCAGGCACAACAGCCCGAACAGTGCAAGATGGAAGCTCGTCTTAGGTGCCGCGTCCTGGCGGCAACCGCCGAACATCACGCGCGAAATCGCTGCAACCCCGTTTGCCGCCATATGAATCCCCTGTCGAATTGAGTGCGACCTGAGAAGCCGCTTGTTTTATTAATACGAGAAGTCTTCCAGAATTCCGACAGCCGTGGCGAGTGGTGCGGACTCATCATTGACGCGCCGAGCCTCGTGCAGCCGCTCCAGACCCGGCGCGCAGAGCTTCGAGAAAGGAAGGGTGGGCGGGCCTATATCGCGCTGGCGTTACTGTCGCTGGCGGGTTCTCGGCGCAAGAGCATCAGCGAAACGCTGCCTTGCGCAATTCAATCTTATTGACGTCCGAAATTAAGAAAACCGCACCGCTCCCGCCGCCCGCCGCGCCTTCTCCCGCGCCTGCTCGATCGTAGCCCCGAGCGCCAGTGCGACACCCATGCGACGTTTGCCGACGATCTCAGGCTTGCCGAACAACCGCAGCTGCGTATCCGGCTCTGCAAGTGCGGCTTCAACGCCGGTGAACTTCGGTGCGATCCGCTCGCCTTCGCAGAGAATCGCGCAGGATGCTGCCGGCCCGTTTTGGCGGATGACCGGCAACGGCAGACCGAGAATGGCGCGCACGTGCAGTGCAAATTCGGACAGGTCCTGCGAGATCAGCGTCACCAGGCCGGTGTCATGTGGACGCGGTGAGACTTCGGAGAAAATTACAGCTTCTCCCTTGACGAAAAGTTCCACGCCAAACAGACCGCGACCACCGAGATTGTCGGTGACGGTCCGCGCAATTGCCTGGGCCTTGATCAGCGCGCCGGCCGACATCGGATGCGGCTGCCAGGATTCGCGATAGTCGCCGTCGATCTGCAAATGGCCGATCGGGTCGCAGAAGCTTGTGCCCTGGGCGTGGCGCACCGTCAGCAGCGTAATTTCGTAGTCGAACGGCACAAAGCCTTCGACGATGATGCGTCCAGCGCCGGCACGGCCACCGGCTTGTGCATAGCTCCACGCCTTGGCGATGTCCCTCTCGGCGCGGACCAGACTCTGTCCCTTGCCGGACGATGACATCACTGGCTTAACGACACAGGGCAGACCGAGCGCGGCGACGGCGGCGCGATAGTCGGCCTCATTGTCGGCAAAGCGGTACGGCGAAGTCGGTAGCTTCAGTTCTTCGGCGGCGAGGCGCCGGATACCTTCGCGATCCATGGTCAACCGCGCGGCGCGCGCGGTGGGAATGACGGTATAGCCTTCGCGATCCAGCTCCAGCAGCGTCGGCGTATGGATCGCTTCGATTTCCGGGACGATGAAGTGTGGCTTTTCGAGTTCCACGATGCGGCGGATTTCGGCGCCGTCGAGCATTTTGATGACGTGGCTTCGATGCGCGACCTGCATCGCCGGCGCGTTGGCGTAGCGATCGACGGCGATGGTTTCAATGCCGAAGCGCTGCGCTTCGATCACGACTTCCTTGCCGAGTTCGCCGGAGCCGAGCAGCAGCATACGGGTGGCGTTGGCGGCGAGCGGGGTGCCGAATGAGGTCATGTTGCGAGCGGTCCATCGATGATCCGAAGACCACGATTGTGCGGCGATGGACGCGATGGATCAAACGGACCGCGCCGCGATCAAAGTTAGCGTTAACAGTCCCTAGAGCGTGTTATGCACTTCTGTGATCGTTGCGTTGCTGCTCAAAAGGGCGCCAGCCAAGGCGCGGGCCGCAGGGCATGGTGGTTCCATGTCCAAGGCCCGCAACGCCGGCGGGCGCCCTTTTGCGCGCAACCCGAGGGGACGGTCCCTGCGCGGGCGCATCGCTGCGTCACCGGCTCCTTACGTACTTCAAGTACGCCACGTCGCCCGTTCCTTGCGCTGCGCCCGCGCAGGGACCGTCGCAACGACCACAGAAGCGCATAACACGCTCTAGTGCAGGGCTGTCGCTGGCGGTGCGTGGTCATTGGTCGCGCGCGAGGCCACTCGGTTGCATCCATCATGCTTCGCCTGATGCAGCGCATCGTCGGCGGCCTGCAGCAGGATCACGGTCGGCTCTTCGGGGATTGGCAGCGCCGATGCGGCGCCAACACTCACAGTAATGTTGGCCGCCACCGGGGAGGTTTCATTGCGCACGCGCAACGCCTGCACGGCGGTGCGGATGGTTTCAGCAATTTTTATCGCCATATCCAGATCGCGCTGTGGCAACAGCACCGCGAATTCCTCGCCGCCGAGGCGCGCAGCGGTCCCTTTTCTTTCGGCGGCGATGTCGCGCAGCACACTGGCAATGCGCCGCAGGCAGGTATCCGCTTCCAGCCGCCCGCAGCCTTCGGTGAAGGCGCTGAAGAAATCCACTTCGAGAATCAGCAGGGATAGAGATTCTTTGTTGAACGCGGCCTGCATCCAGGCGGTTTCGAGATCGATCTCGAATTGGCCGCGATTGTAGATGCCGGTCACCGGATCGAGCATCGACAGCCGCCGCAGCCGCTCGCTGACCTCGCCCAGCGCTTCGCGGCGGCGCTGGTCGAGCAGGCCGAGCAGGAATGCGGTGCGCTCCCGGTGTTCGAGCACGTAGCAGGCCGCGAGCGTGAACAATACGGCAGCAGCAACGATGGAGATATTGTCCTGGAGGATCAAGGTCTGCTGCTCGTCGCGTCCATGCACCACGATCGGAAATGCCACCATTATCAGCGCCGACGTCGCCAGCGTGTGCCAGTAGCGCAGACGCATGATGATGCCGGCGAACATCGGGATCAGCAGTAGTGCGGCCGAATGACTGACCGCCGTGGTTTCGCGGCTGAGCGCGACGAGACCAAGCACCGACAACGCTGCGGCGAACACCGATAATCCGAAAATACCTTCGCGCTGCCAGGTCTTCAGCGATAGCCGCAGCGAAGCGAGACTGATCAGGAATAGCGGCGTCAGCGCCAGTCGAAGTTTCCACGAGAGATTCGCGACATCCGGCAGCATGTATGGATTGCTGATCGCGAAAATATCGAAAATGAGCATGCCGATGGCGCCGGTGATAAACAGATGGCGCTTGCGGCCTTGCACACTGTCCACCTCGAACTGCGCTTCCAGCACCGGCGAAAAACGCAGCCAGCGATAGTTGCGTGCCAGCTCCTGCTCGATCAGCTCGGCGCTGGCAGGTGACAGTTCGCTGCAGTCGTCGGAAGCGTCGCGCGACGGCAGTGAGCCGTCGGCGTTCGAGCCGGGGCGAAGTACGGGCGTGTCGCGATTGCGGCGACGCGCGATGTTGACATCCGGTGGCGAGTGCATGGATCCAGAATCCCGAAAGTATGGTGGCCAGACGATCCGCCCGCCGGATCTCCGCCTCCATACAACCGAACGTATTTTTTGTATCGGCAAACGACGTTCGATCTTTACGCCATTCCATCGTCCACTCCCGGGGAGACCGGCGCCGGCAGCCCGCCCACGGCATAGAATGGCGCTTGAACATGTACGCTCTCGAGACCGCCCGCATGACGCGCCGCACCAAAATCGTAGCGACTCTTGGCCCCGCCACTGACGACCCCGCCGTGTTGCGCCGCCTGCTCACCGCAGGGGTCGATGTGGTCCGGCTCAATTACTCGCATGGCAAGGTCGCGGATCACGCACGGCGTGCGGCGACGGTGCGCGCAACTTCGCACGAGCTCGGTATCGACGTCGGCGTACTGGCCGACTTGCAGGGGCCTAAAATCCGTATCGAGAGCTTCGCTAAGGGGCCGGTGGACTTGGCCGAAGGCCAATCGTTCGCGCTCGATACGGCGATGGAGCCCAACGCCGGCTACGAACATGCCGTCGGTTGCGCATATCGCGAGCTGCCGCAGGATGTGAAACCCGGCGATGTGCTGCTGCTTAACGACGGCGCGATTTCACTGCGCGTGGAAAAGGTGCATGGCACACGCATCGACGCGATAGTACTTCTGGGCGGCCAGCTATCCGACCGCAAGGGCATCAACAAACAGGGCGGCGGCCTGTCGGCGCCGGCGCTGACCGAAAAGGATCGCGAGCACCTGCTGCATGCGATTGGCATCCAAGCGGACTTCATCGCTGTATCGTTTCCGCGCGTGGCGGCAGACATGCTGGAGGCGCGCCAGCTGCTGAATGCCGGCGGCGGCCACGCCGGTCTGGTCGCGAAGATCGAGCGCGCCGAAGCGCTGCCGAACCTTGGCGAAATCATCGCAGCCTCGGACGCAGTGATGGTCGCGCGTGGCGATCTCGGCGTTGAAATCGGCGACGCCGAACTGCCGGGCTGGCAGAAACGCATCATCGCGCAGGCACGCGAGATGAATCGCATGGTCATCACCGCGACGCAGATGATGGAATCGATGATCCAGAATCCGACGCCGACGCGCGCCGAAGTGATGGACGTCGCCAACGCGGTGATGGACGGCACTGATGCGGTGATGCTGTCGGCCGAAACCGCCAGCGGCCGCTGGCCGGTCAAAACCATAGAAGCGATGGCGCGCGTCTGCGAGGGCGCGGAACGCGCCGCGCCGCCGCCCGAGCGCTCGCGGCGCCGGCTCGATACACATTTCGAGCGCATCGATGAAGCCGTCGCCATGTCCACCGCGTGGGCCGCGCAGCACATGCACGCGAAGGCAATTATTGCGCTGACCGAATCGGGCAACACAGCGATGCTGATGTCGCGCACCGAAACCGAGATCCCGATCTATGCGTTGACCAAGCACGAGCGGACTCGGCGCCGTATGGCCTTGTGCCGCGGCGTCTATCCGGTCGCTTTCGAGCTGGTGGCGACCGAGTCCGTCGCGTCCGTGAACGAAGCGATTGAATGCCTGAAGTACCGCAATGTGATCGGGACCGGTGACCGCGTGCTGGTGACCAAAGGGGATCTGGTCGGAGGTTCGGGCGGAACCAATTCAATGAAGATTGTCACCGTCGGTTAGAGCGCACTGAGCCCGTCACAGCGGTCAAAAGGGCACAACACGCTCTAAGCAGCAGGATATTGCGCTTGGAGCGGAGTAGAGTGCTGCTATTGGAACCCTGGTTCATCTGGTTCAAAGGAGGAGCCAAATGCCATCGCCAACCGGCAACCTACGGCACAAGCCTTTGAATGTGCCCCAGTTATCGTCCCTCCTGTCACGTCCGCTGACCATCATCGGCCATCGTGGTGCGCGTGGACTGGCACCGGAAAATACCTTGCTCGCGCTCGACACCGGCATCCGCAACGGCGCGCAGTGGCTGGAATTCGACGTACAGCGCTGCCCCGGCGGCAAGCTGGTACTGCTGCACGATCTGACGCTGGACCGGACCACCAACGGACACGGGACGCTCGCCGACCACAGTTTCGACGCGCTGCGCGCGCTCGACGCCGGCCAGGGCCAGCAGATTCCGACGCTGGAGGAGGCGCTCAACATGATCGAACAGCGCGCCGGCGTGAATATCGAACTGAAAAGCGCCGATGGCACCGCCGAAGCCGTCGCTGCCGTGCTGCAGCAGTACATCATGATGGCGGGCTGGCCGGCGGAGCGCTTTCTGGTGTCGTCTTTCCATCTGCCCGAACTGTGGGAATTCAAGCAGTTCGCGCCGGAAATTCCGGTCGCCGCGCTGCTCTGTGGAGTGCCGCTGGACTGGGCCGGTTCGGCGGTGGAATTGGGCGCGGCGGCGCTGAACCTGTCGGCCGAATTCGTTGATCCGCGCCTGATCGAGGACGCCAAGAAGCATGGCATGAAGGTCTATGTCTATACCGTCAACGACGTGGCCGAAGCCGATCACTTCGCGCGACTGGGCGTGGACGGCATCTTCACCGACTTCCCGGATCGCATGCTGGAAGCGCAGCGTCATCTGCGATGAGCATTCATCCTCTCGCCACGGAATGGTGCGATGCGGCAAATCGAATGCGATCGCCTAACGCTGATATTCCCACGCATCGGTGCTAGTCTTTGAAATGATGTGTCATCGAACTGTCATCTGTCATGGATTTACTTGCGAGCAATAACTCCTGTTTTCCGTAAGCTCCGATGACTTCCACGCCGCCCGTCGCTCCAACGCCGCTGTACATCAACCGCGAACTGTCGCTGCTCGAATTCAACCGGCGTGTGCTGGAACAGGCGAAGGATGAGCGCGTACCACTACTGGAGCGTGTCCGCTTTCTGTGTATTTCCTGCTCCAATCTCGACGAGTTTTTCGAGATCCGTGTCGCCGGCGTCAAACAGATGGTCAAGGTCGGCACTCCGCAGGTCGGCCCTGACGGCACGACGCCGCTCGAATTGCTCGGCGCCATCAGCGAACGCGCACACGCACTGGTCGCCGAGCAGTATCAGGTGCTCAACGACATCCTGATTCCGGCGCTGGACAAAGAGCGCATCCGCTTCGTCAAACGCGCCGACTGGGCACCGGAACAAACTGAATGGCTGCATAACTATTTCCAGAACGAGGTGTTGCCGGTGCTGTCGCCGATCGGTCTGGATCCGGCACACCCGTTTCCGCGCATCCTCAACAAGTCACTGAATTTCGTGGTGTCGCTGTCCGGCAAGGATGCCTTCGGCCGCAATTCCGGTTACGCCATCGTGCAGGCACCGCGAGCGCTGCCACGCCTGATCCAGATTCCAACAACCGTGACCGGCAGCGGTCCGCACGACTTCGTGTTCCTGTCGAGCGTAATCCATGCCTTCGTCGATGAGCTGTTTCCCGGCATGGAAGCGACCGGCTGCTACCAGTTTCGCGTCACGCGCAATTCCGATCTGCTCGTCGATGAAGCCGAGGCCGACGATCTGCTCGAAGAGCTCGAAGACGTGCTATCGCAGCGGCAATGGGGCGACACAGTAAGGCTCGAAGTCGCGCACAACTGCCCCGAGCAGATGCACCAGTACCTCGCCGAAAAGCTCGCGCTCGAAACCCGCGATGTGTATCACTGCAATGGTCCGGTCAATCTGATGCGGATGATCGCGGTCGCCGATCTCATCGATCGCCCCGATCTCAATTACGCCCCATTCGTACCGCGCGTGCCGAAAGCGCTGTCCGGTGACTTGTTCGCGGCGATGCGCGACAAAGATCACCTGCTGCACCACCCGTTCGATTCGTTCTCGCCGGTGCTGGAACTGCTGCGCCAGGCGGCGCGCGATCCCAGCGTACTGGCGATCAAGCAGACGCTGTATCGCACCGGTGCGAAGTCGCAGGTCGCGGAGGCGCTGTTGCAGGCAGCGCACGCCGGCAAGGAAGTCACCGTCGTCGTCGAGCTGCGCGCACGCTTCGACGAAGCCGAAAACATCTCGCTCGCCGAAGCGTTGCAGGACGTCGGCGCGCATGTCGTCTATGGCGTCGTCGGCTATAAGACGCACGCGAAGATGATGCTGATCGTGCGCCGCGAGGAAAATCATTTGCGCTATTACTCGCATCTCGGCACCGGCAACTACCATCCGCGCACCGCGCGCCTGTACACCGACTACGGCCTGCTCACATCCAACCAGGCCATCTGCAAGGACGTGCACGCGGTATTCCTGCAGCTGACCAGCCTCGGCAAAGTGCTGAAGCTGCACCATCTGCTGCAGTCGCCCTTCACACTCGCCAAAGGCATGCGCGACAAGATCGAGCGCGAAATCACCCAGGCCGGCAAGGGCAAGAAAGCACGCATCATCGCCAAGATGAATTCTCTCGTAGAGCCGGAAATGATCCAGACGCTGTACAAGGCTTCGCAGGCCGGCGTCGAGATCGATCTGATCGTGCGCGGCATGTGCTCGCTGCGGCCCGGCGTTCCCGGCCTGTCGGAAAACATCCGCGTGCGTTCGGTGGTCGGCCGCTTCCTCGAACACCTGCGCGCGTTCTGGTTCGCCAACGGCGGCGACGCGGAGCTGTGGCTGTCGAGCGCCGACTGGATGGAACGCAATCTCTTTCGTCGCGTCGAAATCGCCTTCCCGATTCTCGACCGGAAAATCCGCGAGCGCGTGCATGAGCAGCTCGAAACCTATGTGGCCGACAGCGCGCAAAGCTGGTTGCTGCAAGCCGACGGCGGCTACGTACGTGCCGCCGGCGACGTCGACGCGAAGGGCGTCCAGACACGTCTGCTCGAAGAAATCCTCAGCGGCGGCTGATGAGTGACGACCACGCGTGAAAAACTCAGCGCCGTCGGGTGACGCGACGTCCGCGCGTGTCGTTACCTTCGGCGACACCGCCATCGAGTGCTTCATGCACGGCGACAGCGGACGCGACTGCGTAGTCCTACTGCCCGCCGCCGGTTGCACCACTGGTTATTTACGCCCGCTGGCCCAGCAGCTGGCAGCCGCTGGGCTGCGCGCAGTCGCGATAAATCTGCGCGGCTCCGGCGCCAGCACGGGAAAACTCGACGGCATCTCGCTGCACGACCTGGCCGCCGATGTCGCTGCCGTCGTGACGCAGCTCGGTATCGGCCCCGTTCATGTCGCCGGCCACGCGTTCGGCAACCGTGTCGCGCGCTGTCTCGCGGCCGATCATCCGCAACTCGTGCGCGGCGTGATCCTGCTCGCGGCCGGCGGACGCGTTGAACCGGATGCGGAAACCCGTGAAGCAGGACGCAAACTGGCCCGCACCGATATCAGCGAGGCGGAACGTCTCGCCGCGATGCGGCAGGTTTATCTGTCACCGCATTCCGATCCCGACCTGATCCGCCAAGTCGAACAGCCACCCACCGTCACCCTCGCACACGCCGCAGCAGCCAAGCAGACCCCAATCGAGGAATGGTGGAGCGGCGGACAGGCACCAATGCTGGTGATTCAAGGACAAGACGATCGCATGGCGCCACCCGCCAACGGCCACGCTTTACGTGAGCGCTTCGGCGCACGTGTGCGTGTCGTCGATATCGAGCGCGCCGCGCATCTGCTGCCGCTGGAGGCGACGGATGCAGTCGCGCGCGAAATGGTCTGCTTCGTCACCGCGTCCTCTACAGAGCACGCGGGATGATCGGCCGTGGGTAATTAAATCAGGGGATACAACCCATGACGCCGGGCCAGTCTCAGCATTCTGAGCAGCAGACGCTTCGGCAACGCCGCGGCCTCAAGCTGACGGGCCTGGCGCCCGGTCTGTTTGGCGAGATTCCAATCGTAATCGCGGCGCAATCCACCACGCCATGACTTGATCGCGAAACCCAGCGTGCAGGCGCGGCGCGGTTGCTCGCTGAAGTTGGAACCAGCGCGATGCAGCGTGCGCGAATGATGAATGACCGCGCCGCCGGCCGGCACCGGCGCCGCGATTGCGCGGGCGTCGGCGGGTGGAGAGGTTTCAAGGCCGTGGATGCGAGGATCGTTGCCTGGACTGCGGTGTGGAAACAGAGGGCCACGATGGCTGCCGGGCACGTAATACAGGCAGCCGTTCAACGGCGTGACGTCTTGCAGCGGCATCCATACCGAGATCGATTCCGAATAGCCGGAGCCGGTCTGGTTGAACGCATCGTCCTGATGCCACGGCGTCTCGGCGCCGCGCGCGGCTGGCTTGAGAATCGCATGCTCGAAGACACGGCGCGCAGCCGGGCCGAGCAACTGGCGGGCCGCGACAGACGCATTGCGATAAAGCGCAGTCCGCGCCAGCGCCGGTGCGTAGTGGGACGGCCAGAACATCTGCGGCAGCGAAAGCCCCTGTTCCAGATCGTCGGGACCGGCCATATCAAAGAAATCTCCGGCGTTCCAACCGCAGTGCTCGGAAAACAGCTGATCGTAGATTTCGCGGATTTTCGCAATCTCGGCGGCGTCGGCAAGGTTGTCGACAACGACGAACCCCTCTGCGAAAAAGCTGGCGATCTGCGCTTCGGTGAGGCTGAAACCTCGGCTGCTGTCAAAAACGGAAAGTGGTGCCGCGGCAATGTCCATGCCCACCGCAGCGATGGCGGGCTGAAGATCGTTAATCGACATGGAATGCCACTCCCTGTGCAGTCCAGCGTTGGACTGGTGCAGCCCAGTTTAGTTTCATGACGCAGCAAAATCTCGTGCGATCGCGTCGCGCGGAGGGATTCAGTTCGAATTCATGTGGTCGCTCACAGGATGTGCTGGATTCCGCTTTACGTTATCGAGAGGTTCGACATGAAATTCAAACGATTTTCCATTCTCTCCTTCGCCGTAATCGCCGCTTCAAGTGGCTTTACATTCGCTCAATCCTCGATGCCTGCTTCTCCCGAACAACCACCACCGGCCGCGCATGGAGGCGACAGTCCCGCTTCCCCGAGCAGTCCCCCGGAAATCGGCCCGCCGAGTTCGGATCAGGGCATTTCTTCTGCCGATCGCGGACAACCGTCGCACAAAGCGCACCACAAGCACTCGAAGAAGAAAAAGACGACGTCCGAATCCGCGCCCGCCACAGCGAGCCCCGCTCCGGATCAATCGTCGCCTGACAACGCGCCCGGCCAATAATGGCGATCGCTTAATCTCCGTGCGGTGCGACGGCAGGCAATCCCTGCCGTCATGCCGCGCGGATGACGAAAAGCGGGACACCTGCGTGTCCGAATTAAGGCGGATGTAGCGGCGTATAGCAATCCCGCAATGGGCATTGCGCCGCAGTCACACGATCGTTTCCCTTCGTCCAGCTCGACGCCGTTCGGTTCTTGCTGCATGGAACCGGGCATCGCGGAAAATGGCGTCCGTTTTGCGTGACATAAGATCCTAGCAGCCTGTCGGACTTGGGTGATCGTTGCGAGGGTTTGGGCGCGTGAGGCGAAAACGGTGCGCGCCTGAGGAGAATATCGGGTCATATTTGACGAAGGTGCGCGCAGCTTTCGTCCATGCGCCCGAAGCTGCAGCAGATCATCCTAAGTCCGACAGGCTGCTAGGGTGAGACGGCTTGGCATCGCGCCGCCTTTGACGGCGTGGCAGGGGTGCGCAAAACCGGATTGATACGCCAGAATGCATTCGGGTCGGAATCGCCCTCTGAGGGCGTTGGGCGTCATTCATTGTTGGAGGATATGCACGGTGGCAAAGATTCCTCCGGGAGTTGGTCCGCGGTATCCGCAAGTCGTGGTCCTCGTGGGCGCGACCGGCGACCTTGCGCGACGAAAGCTGTTGCCGGGCCTGTTCCATCTGTCGAGTGCCGGATTTATTCCGGGCTGCCGGATCATCGGCGTCTCGCTGGATGAGCTTGACCCCGACGGCTTTCGCGACATCGCGCGCAAGGCGCTCGACGAGTTCTCCGCGCGCAAGGTGAGCGAAGCCGATTGGAACGCCTTTGCCGGGACACTGGACTATGTGCCGCTGGCTGCCGGCGCGGCGGTCCTCAAAGCGGCGGTGGATCGGGCGGAACAGACGTTCGCCGGCGAGAGCCGCCGGCTGCATTATTTGAGCGTGCCACCCAACGCGGCATTGTCAGCGGTACGCATGCTGGGCGAAGCGGGTCTCGTCGACCACTCGCGGATCATCATGGAGAAGCCGTTCGGCACCGATCTGGCGAGCGCGGTGTCGCTGAATTCCAAGCTGCACGAAGTCTTCGATGAGCAACAGATTTTTCGGATCGACCACTTCCTCGGCAAGGAACCGGCGCAGAACATCCTCGCGTTCCGTTTCGCCAATGGGCTGTTCGAGCCGATCTGGAACCGCAACTTCATCGACCACGTACAGATCGACGTACCGGAGACGCTGGGCTTGGGTAAACGCGCCGGCTTCTATGAAGCGACCGGAGCGTTTCGCGACATGGTGGTAACGCACTTGTTCCAGATCCTCGCGTTCATGGCGATGGAACCGCCGACGCATCTAGCGCCGAAGCCGATCAGCGAGGAAAAGAACAAGGTCTTTCGCAGTATGTTGCCGATCGAGCCGATCAATGTCGTGCGCGGGCAATACACCGGATACCGGTCCGAGGACGGCGTCAGTCCGGAATCGGATACCGAGACCTTCATCGCGCTGAAATGCTCCATCGATAACTGGCGCTGGGCCGGCGTGCCGTTCTACCTGCGCACGGGCAAACGGCTTGCCGAGGGACAGCGGATCATTTCCATTGCATTCCGGGAGCCACCCAAGAGCATGTTCCCTGCCGACTCAGGCGTAGGGGCGCAAGGCCCCGATCACCTGACCTTCGACTTGGCGGACGCCTCGAAGATGTCGCTGTCGTTCTATGGCAAGCGTCCAGGCCCGGGTATGCGGCTGGACAAGCTGAGCCTGCAGTTCGCCATGCATGACACCGGACTGGTCGGCGATGTGCTCGAAGCCTATGAGCGATTGATTCTCGACGCCATGCGCGGAGATCACACCTTGTTTACGACCGCCGAGGGTATCGAGCGGCTGTGGGAAGTGTCGGCACAGTTGCTGGAAACACCACCGCCGGTTCGCCTCTACGCCCAGGGCTCGTGGGGACCGAATGCGATTCACCAGCTCATCGCCCCCCGCGCCTGGCGGCTGCCCTTCGAGCGCGCGTGGCGAGACCCCAACCGCGTGGGCAACTGACGAGCTACTAGGAAAATTTCAGACGAAAACCGGCCGGCTTCAGATAGTCGGCTTCCAGTTCGAGATCCTCATGCGTCAGCGGGTGCCGCCGTAGCCAGCCGGGCCGGAAGCCCAGCGTCAATACACCGCTTAGGACGCGCAAGCGGAACGGTACACGCAGATCAGGCGTACGAGAGCGGTGCAGCAGTACCGCGAGTCGCAGCAGCGTCGCCAACCGCAGGATCAGCGCGCGCCATGCCGCCGGTACATCCTCGATGACGGAGAGCGTGAATTTGCCACGATGCAGCCGCACCAGCGCGGCGAGTAGCTTCTGATCGGTCTGCGAAAAGCCAAATAGATCTGCGTTGCGCAGGATATATTCGCTGTGCCGGTGATAGCCGTCGTGCGAAATCGCGAGTCCGATTTCGTGCAGACTCGCAGCCCAGCGCAGCAGTTGCGCGGCGATCGTGCGATCGAGCTTCCAGTGACCGGCAGCTTCGTCGAGCAGCTTCAGAACCGTGCGCTCGATATCGGCCGCGTGACGCTGATCGACGCCATAACGCTGCGCCAGCGCGGCGACGGATTCGCTGCGCACATCGCGGTCGGACAGGCGCCCGAGCAGGTCGTAGATGACGCCTTCGCGCAAGGCGTGCTCCGAGGTTTCCATCTTCTGCAGCGCGAGGCTATCGAACACGCCGGCCAGTACCGCCAGCCCGCCGGCAAAAATCGGACGCCGATCGTCGCGCAAGCCCGGGAAGTCGATGCGATCGACCGAGCCCGCCCTGATCGTCATGTCGATGGTTTTTTCGAGCGCGTCGCGCGTGATCAGCTCATCGGTCCACCCTTGGGCCACCATTACGCGCCAGACACCGCGCACCGTACCACTGGCGCCGATGGCGACATCCCAGCCGGCGGAACGATAGCGACGCTCCAGAAATTCCAGTTCGACGCGCGCGGCAATACACGCTTCGCGCATGCGCGCGCGCGTGATGACGCCGTCGCTAAAGAAGCGCTGCGTATGTACGACACAGCCAAGCGAGACGCTTTCCATGAATTTCGGTTCGCCCGCGCGGCCGATGATCAATTCGGTACTGCCGCCGCCGATGTCGACGATCAGCCGGCGCGGCCGCGACGAACCCAGACCGTGCGTGACACCGTGATAGACCAGCCGCGCCTCTTCGACGCCGGAAATCACTTCGATCGGATGGCCGATCGCGCGCTCCGCCGCCGCGACGAACGACGC
Organism: uncultured Salinisphaerales bacterium; assembly: GCA_964581385.1. GTDB lineage: Bacteria > Pseudomonadota > Gammaproteobacteria > Nevskiales > Nevskiaceae > CAZOOK01. The sequence continues at coordinate 24,248 of CAZOOK010000042.1, read as the reverse complement.
ACCGTCCTGCAGGCGACGCAGCGTATTGGTGCCGACCACGCGCACATGCGCCAGCGTAATGCCACGCAGGCGCTGGCCGAAGCGCTCCAGACACGACAGCGCGCGCGCCTGCACCTCGGGCCGCAGGCGCCGCCGCTCGTCGAGGCCGGCGGCGAGGCGGACCGCTTCACGCAGACGGTCGATCACCTGCAGCTGTCCGCCGTTGTCGCGCGCGACCAGCATGTGAAAGCTGTTGGAGCCGAGATCGACGGCGGCAACCTCGGCGCCGGCTTGCGGGCTTTTACGCGCACCGCGCCGCGCCTTCAGGGCGGAAATCACCGGCCGCCCTTGCCAGACGCGGATACCGACACCGTGGGAACGACGGCCATTCGAGACTCCGGAGAAAGACCTTCGCAATATACCCGACCCGATATCCGGCTTCGTCGGCAGCCGCGCCGGCGCGCGGCCTGGGGACTTAGAACATTGACTGGCGCCCGCGATTGCCGGACCATATTGCCCGCGCGGTGCCAGCCGCTCAGTCCGTATTCGGAGATTCCACAAATGAGATTTGCGCGATGGGTCGTTGCGGCCCTCACCGCCTGCTCGGTGTTTGCGTCCGCCGCGAACGCCGATGGCGATCCGGCCGTAGGCAGACAGAAGGCCTACTCCTGCTTTGGCTGCCATGGTGTCCCGGGTTACAACAACGCCTATCCGACGTACCGGGTACCGCGGCTCGGCGGTCAGAATGCGGATTACATCGTTTCTGCATTGCACGAATACAAGAGCGGTGACCGCCCGCATGTGACGATGCATGCGCAGGCGAGCACGCTGTCAGACCAGGACATGGCGGATATTGCCGCTTATATGTCCACCGCACCGCACGTCAAAGAGTGAGGCCATCGCGATGAAGCGTTTTCTGGTTGTTCTCGCCGGCGCCCTGCCGCTCGTTGCCGCCGCCGAAGCCCCACTCGTCAAGCCCGACAAGGTCGTCGTCTGCGCGGCCTGCCACGGCGAAAACGGCGTTGCCGTGATGCCGATGTACCCCAATCTCGCCGGACAGTACGCGAATTACATTGAGCAGGCGCTGCACGCCTACAAATCAGGCGTGCGCAAGAACGCAATCATGAATGGCCAGGCCGCCGGCCTCAGCGATGAGGACATCAAGCAACTCGCCGCATGGTTCTCGCACCAGCCCGCCAAGGTATATACCCCGGAACCGAATCTGGAAAAGGCCGAGAAGTAAGGCCCCCCTGCTTGTGTCCAGCGACGCCGCGATCGGGTGGCGTTGCCATTGGGTCAGCTAGGGCCTGTCAGGTCAAGCGCTACTTCATCAGGGCCAGCACCACACCACCGGGATGGACGAGCAGAACCGGGTAGCCCCAGATAGTCGTATGCGCGGGTATGGGGCGATTCCGCGGGCGGGCGCTGGGCGAATCAAAGCTGTCGCAGCATTTTCAGAAGCTCTTCAGCTGCCTGCCGATATCGCACTGTGATTTGCGCGACTAGCTCCATTACGCCGTCGGTGCGGCCGGTCGCCGCCAAACTTTCCAGTGCCCCACATCGCATCGCCAGATCGTTGTCACCAACGGTGGCGCAATTTGAACGTAGCGAATGCACATGGCGACGCAACTCAGCGACATCGCCTTTTTTTTGCTGCGCGTAGCAGATCGTCCAAAATCTGCGGCGCATTTTGTATGAAGGTATCCAATCCCTCCTTGAGGCCTCGCGTTCCGAGAGAACTTTTTAGCTCTTCCAGTACCTTT
>CAZOOK010000042.1:0-22406 GCA_964581385.1 uncultured Salinisphaerales bacterium | reverse complement strand
TCCCTCCTTGAGGCCTCGCGTTCCGAGAGAACTTTTTAGCTCTTCCAGTACCTTTCTCAAGTTGCGCGAGATACTGCTCGTTCGAGCAACGGTTGATTTCGAGCCGTCGGCGCAGAAGCTCAGCCAGCGATACAACTTGCTGTCGTCGAACCCGATTCCGAGACGGCAAGCGATGATATTTCGGAACCGCTCCGCATGCTCGGCATCACCTGAAGCGGGAGATGTCGTCGTACAGACGCGTTCTCCGCTATGCGAAGCGGGCACGACGCAGGGCAAATTCAGCTTGCGCGTCAGCCGAGGACGCCACACCTTCCTTGAAGCACCGCCCTTGACGTTCGGCCGTCGCGATACGGCGTTCGCTCTTAGTCCGGATTGTCATATCGCGCTTCCGTGCCTCCATGTACGACAACAATATAGTCTGTAAGGCCATTCGTGGCGAGACGCTTCAGCGAGCACATTTAGATGCGCATGGATGCGCCATGGGCGCTATCCTCCCGGCGAGAGGCTTACTACTTCATTGTCCGACTCTCAAAAAAGAAAGCGCCATCATCCCTGCGGATGACGGCGCCTTTGACTCGAACAGCCTTGCGATTATTCGTCGAGAAACGAACGCAGGTAATTCGCACGCGATGGGTGCCGCAGCTTGCGCAGCGCCTTGGCCTCGATCTGACGAATGCGTTCACGCGTGACATCGAACTGCTTGCCGACTTCTTCCAGCGTGTGATCGGTGTTCATGTCGATGCCGAAACGCATGCGCAACACCTTGGCCTCGCGTGGCGTCAGGCTGGCGAGAATTTGGTGCGTGGCTTCGGCGAGGCTCTGCGAGGTCGCGGATTCCAGCGGCGACACGGCAGCAATGTCCTCGATGAAATCGCCGAGATGCGAATCCTCATCGTCACCGATCGGGGTTTCCATCGAGATCGGTTCTTTCGCGATCTTGAGGACTTTGCGCACTTTGTCCTCGGGCATTTCCATCTTCTGCGCGAGTTCCTCCGGCGTCGGCTCGCGCCCCATTTCCTGCAACATCTGGCGGGAAATGCGGTTGAGCTTGTTGATCGTTTCGATCATGTGCACCGGGATGCGGATGGTGCGCGCCTGATCGGCGATCGAGCGCGTGATCGCCTGCCGGATCCACCACGTGGCGTAGGTCGAGAACTTGTAGCCGCGGCGGTACTCGAACTTGTCGACCGCCTTCATCAGGCCGATGTTGCCTTCCTGGATCAGGTCGAGGAACTGCAGGCCGCGATTGGTGTACTTCTTCGCGATCGAAATCACGAGACGCAGGTTGGCTTCGACCATCTCCTTCTTCGCGCGCCGTGCCTTGGCCTCGCCGACGGTCATGCGACGATAGATGTCCTTGACCTCGTCGATCGACAACTGGTTGACACCTTCGAACTGCTTGAGCTGCTCCTGCAGCGTCGTCACTTCACTGCGCCGCGTGGCGAGCGTCGCCGAATACTTGCGCTTGGCGCGGATCGCCTTGTCCAGCCATTCGGTATCGGTCGGTCCGGCTTCGCGATACTTGTTAAGGAACTCCTCACGCGTCATGCCGGCATCAACGCAGATGCGCAGAATGCCGCGCTCAAGACCGCGAATGTGATCGATCTTGTCGCGCAGATTATTGGTGATCTCATCGACCATCTTCGGCGACATGCGGAAGGTCATGATGAGTTCGGCGACGGCGTCGCGGCGCTGCTGGGTCTTCTTGCTGCCGCTGCCGAGACGCGTCAGTGAATTCCAGGCTTCATCGTAGAGTTCCCGCAATTGACCGAACTTCTCAGCGCAGAGAATGGGGTCCGGACCGGTATCGACGGCTTCTTCGCTGTCCTCGCCGTCTTCGGCTTCATCCTCAGCTTCATCTTCCTCGGCTTCCACCGGCAACGCTTCTTCCTCGGCGACCGGCTCGGCATTGGGATCGAAGAAACCGACGACGACTTCCGCCAATCGGCGCTTGCCTTCCTTCGCCGCTTCATACGCCTGCAACAACAGCGCAACAGTTTGCGGGTACTGTGCCATCGCATACATGGCCTCGTTGAGGCCTTCCTCGATGCGCTTGGCGATACGGATTTCGCCTTCGCGGTCGAGCAGCTCGACACTGCCCATCTCGCGCATGTACATGCGCACAGGGTCGGTGGTGCGACCGAATTCGGAATCCGCAGTCGCGAGTGCAGCGGCGGCTTCCTCCGCGGCTTCCTCGTCGTCCTCGGCGGCGGCAACCGTGGGTTCGGTAAAAAGCTGGGTCTCGTCGTCCGGCGCCTCGTCATGGACAGGAATGCCCATGCCCTGGATCATGCTGATCACATCGTCGATCTGTTCCGAATCGACGATTTCCGGCAGATGGTCGGATACTTCGGCAAAAGTCAGGAAACCCTTTTCCTTGCCGAGGGCAATCAGGGATTTGATCTGGGATTGCTGATCAGCAGCGCTCATGAACTCACTCGGCTAGGGTCCCCGACACGCGAAACGGCATCGACGGACAGAATTGGGTATTCTGCCTGAATATATGGTTTTCAGACAAGGCGGCGGTTGGGAAGTTGCCGGTTTAATTCCTCCAGCTCGGCCCGTTCCGCCAGCGATAACGTGCCTTTTTGCGCCAGATCCAATAGCTCCTGGAAGCGGCTGCGTCCGGAACGCTGGCGCAATTTTGTGCACACATCAAAGAACTCTGTTTCCACTGCAACCCCTTCCAGCGCATTGCGCTCTGCCGCGAGCAACTCGACCAGAACCCCTTCCGGCGTACCGCGCCAGGATTCAATGATCTGCGCGACGGTGGATGTGGGGTCTCCTGCAAAAAATTCAACGGCGGCGACGAATGCTTCGATGCCCGGCAGCTTGCACTGCAACAAACTGTCGATATCCGCGACCTTTACCGCCATATCGGAACGTTCCAGCAGCAACTTGAGCGCCTCGCGCACCAGTGGCGCCGTTTCGAGCTGCACGGCCGTTTCCTTCGTCGCCGGTGGCGGTTGCGGTCGAGCGCGGGCGGACTCGCGCAGCAGTGCCTCGACGTCCTGGCGCGGCAGCCGCACTAGCCTCTCCAGATCTTCAACGATGGACGTTCGCAGCGCACCTTCCCGCAACCGCGCCAGATAAGGCTGCGCCTGCGCGACCAGTCGTGACCGCCCTTCGCGCGAACCGAGATCGATCCGCTGCTTTAAGCCACTGAGCAGAAAATCGGACAATGGCTGCGCCGCTTCGATACGTGCGGCATAAGCCTCGGTGCCAATCTCCTGCACCAGCGTGTCCGGATCGTGACCATCCGGCAAAAACATGAAGCGGCACTCGCGACCCTCGTGCAGCTCGGGCAAGGCCTGATCGAGCGCTTTCCACGCCGCGCGGCGGCCGGCGGCATCGCCGTCGAAACAAAACACGACTTTCGCCGTGGATTTGAATAGCAGCGTCAGATGCTCACGCGTCGTCGCCGTGCCGAGCGTGGCGACGACCGAGGTGATGCCGTATTGCGCCAGCATCACCACGTCCATATAACCTTCGACGACGAGCAGATAGGGCAGTTCCGATTTACTTGCCTGCTTCGCCTCGTACAGACCGAACAGATTGCGGCCCTTGTGGAACAACGGCGTTTCCGGTGAGTTCAGATACTTCGCCGGATCGTTCGCGAGCGTGCGCCCGCCGAACGCGATGACGCGTCCGCGCGTATCGTGGATCGGGAACATCACGCGATTGCGAAAACGGTCGTAAGCGCCATCGCCATCGCGCGGGATCAGCAGTCCCGCGTCGATCGCGTGGCGCGGACTCGGCAGCTCACGCGCCAGTGCATCCCAGGAATCCGGTGCGTAACCGATACCGAAACGCTTCGCGGTTTCACCGCTGACACCACGCTTCTTCAGGTAATCGATGGCCGGCTGATACCGGCGCAGCTGCGTACGGAAAAAGCGCTCCGCGAACGCAAGGGCATCGAGCGGACCTTCGAGCGTGGGCGCCGCCGGGCCGCCATCTTCGCGCGGCACTTCCAGACCGGCGCGACGCGCGAGCTCCTCGATCGCCTCGACGAAACTCAAGCGCTCGTGCTCCATCAGAAAGCCGATGGCGTTGCCGTTCTTGCCGGAACTGAAGTCGAACCACATCTGCTTCGCCGGCGAGACGAAAAACGACGGTGTTTTCTCGTTGGTGAACGGCGAGCGCGCCTTGTACTCGCGGCCCGCGCGCTGCAAATCCAGTCGCGCGCCGATCACATCGACAATGTCGGTGCGCGAGAGGAGTTCCTGGATAAAACCGTCGGGGATGCGGCCCATGACCGCAGTTTCCAATTTCCGGCTATCGGTTGCCAGTTCCAATCATCTGGAAACCGGAAACCCTGAAAACCCGTGCCGTCAGGCCAAACGGGATTTGATCAGCGCTGAAACCTTGCCCATGTCCGCACGTCCTGCGGCCTTGGGTTTGAGCCAGGCCATGACCTTGCCCATGTCCTTGACGCCGGCGGCGCCGGTTTCGCGCACTGCTTGATCGATCAGCGCGTTCAGCTCGGCATCGTCGAGCGCTTTCGGCAGGTACACCGAAATCACTGCGATTTCGGCCACTTCGGCATCCGCCAGTTCGGGACGACCGCCGTCCCGATACTGCTTTTCTGCGTCGCGGCGCTGCTTGATCATCTTCTCGATCGAGGCGATCACCACCGCATCGGTCATTTCGACCGCGTCCACAACCTCACGCTGCTTCAGCTCGGCCGTCAGCATGCGCAGCGTATTCACGCGCGCCTTGTCGCCGGCCTTCATCGCCGTTTTGACGTCTTCGGTGATGCGGCTCTGGAGTGGAGACATAGAAAATTTGATGCTTGTTTGAGCAATCGGCGCCATGAATGGCGCCGGCTTTCAGGACGACATACTGTAAACGCTGTAAACGCGCCTCAGTACATTCGCGTTTGCCGGGCGGTTTCGCGGCTAACGCGCTTGAGCTGGCGCTTCACGGCGGCGGCGCGCTTGCGCTTGCGTTCCTGGCTCGGCTTTTCGAAGAATTCGTGCTTACGCAGATCAGTCAGAACACCGGCCTTTTCGCAGGTGCGCTTGAAGCGGCGCAGAGCCACTTCGAAGGGTTCGTTTTCGCGGACGCGGACGCTGGGCATGGGAAGGCTAAACTCCGTGAGGCATCGACAAAAAGGGTGCTATATTAGCCATCGCCTCCGTTAAACGCAAAGCACGCCCGGTGCGCCCAGCGTGGCCCTGATCGGCATCGAAACCTCCTGTGACGAAACCGCTATCGCCGTCTACGACGGACAGCGCGGTTTGCTCGCGCACGTGCTGCACAGCCAAGCGCGCATGCACGCGGAGTACGGCGGCGTGGTTCCCGAGCTCGCCGCGCGCGACCATGTGGTAAGGCTGGTCGCACTGACGCGGGAAGCACTGAACCGTGCCGATCTTGCGGCAAAGGATATCGAAGCGATCGCCTATACCGCCGGCCCAGGTCTGATCGGCGCCCTGCTGACCGGCGGCTCGTTCGCCGCCGGCATCGCCACCGCGCTGGACGTGCCGCTGATTCCGGTACATCACCTCGAAGGCCATTTGCTGGCGCCGATGCTCGAGACTCCGGCACCCGAATTCCCGTTCCTGGCGCTGCTGGTCTCCGGCGGACACACCATGCTCGTGCATGTACGCGGCGTCGGCCGCTACGAAATCCTCGGCGAATCGCTGGACGACGCTGCCGGCGAAGCCTTCGACAAAGCAGCGAAGCGGCTGAACCTGCCGTATCCCGGTGGCCCCGAGTTGGCGCGGCTGGCCGAACAAGGAAAGCCCGGACGCTTCCGCTTCGCGCGGCCGATGACCGATCGCCCGGGTTTCGATTTCAGCTTCAGCGGCCTCAAGACCGCCTTCGGCCTCGCGCTGCCTGCCGACGCCGACGAACAGACGCGTGCCGATCTGGCCTGGGCGTTCGAAGACGCCGTCACCGACACGCTGGCGATCAAGTGCCGGCGCGCACTGGAAACCACCGGGCTGACGAGGCTGGTGGTCGCCGGTGGCGTCGGCGCCAACCGGCGGCTGCGCAGCCGTCTACAGGATTACGCGTCGGCCAACAACGTCGCGCTTTATTTTCCGCGCCCGGAATTCTGTACCGACAACGCCGCCATGATCGCCTATGCCGGCTGGTGCCGCCGCCACGAGGCCGCCGCGACCATTCCTTCGCGGGCGCGCTGGCCGCTCGATGAACTTTCACCCGCGCACTGAGACTGAGCGAATGGACACCATCCACATCGAAGGGCTGCAGCTGAAAACCATCCTCGGCGTGCACGCCTGGGAACAGCAGGTGCCACGGCCAATCCTCATCGATCTGGAACTCGACTTCGATATCCGCGCCGCCGCCGCCAGCGATCATCTGCGCGACGCGGTGGACTATAAGGCGGTCTGCGATGACATCGAAACGCTGGTCCGGGAACAACGCTTTCGCCTCATCGAAACGCTGGCCGAAACCATCGCGCGGCGCGTCATTACCCGCTTTCCGGTGCTGGGTCTGCGGCTCCGCGTAGGCAAACCAGGCGCCATACCGGCAGCGTCAGGCATCGCGGTACGCATCGAGAGACGCCGGGAGGACTACGCAGTCTGCGGACGATGATTGCTGGTTCGGCCCTTACGCACCAATTCAGGGCAAAATACGTTTCAGCCTAAATCGTCGGCCGCGCGGTCCAGGCGGAAGCGAAGGCTGCCAGATCGTCAAAAATCTCTATGCCTGCTGCTTCACGCCTCATTTTGGTGCCCTGCCCTTTGCCTGTGAGCACCAAAATAGGGCGAGCCCCGGCGGCGCGCGCAGCTTCAATATCGGAGACGGTATCCCCCACGAAAGGGACGTTCTCCATGCTGACCTGAAGGCGGCGCGCCAAGTCCAGCAACATGCCAGGACCTGGCTTGCGCATGGCGCTGGCATTGTCCGGCGTTTCCGGACAGAACTCGATCAGTTCGATGCGCCCGCCCAGTTCCATCACCGCTTTCTGCATGCGCTCGTGGATTGCAAAGAGGGCGTCGTAGTCGAACAGCCCACGCCCGATTCCCGACTGGTTGCTGGCGACTGCAACGTGACAACCCGCCTGCGACAGCCGCGCGATCGCTTCAAGACTGCCAGGAATCGGCTGCCATTCGGCTACCGACTTGACGTAATCGTCGGAGTCTTCGTTGATGACTCCGTCGCGGTCCAGGATTACCAGCTTCACCGTCTGCCCTCCAAACCGTCCCTGGTGCCGTGCCCAGCCCGGCCATCCATGGCCGTGCGTTCAACCCTGCGGCGAGCAGTGCTCGCCAAACGCAGGGTTTCACCCATCCCGATCAAGAATAACCAGCTTCACCGTCTCACCCCGGCAGGCACGAAAGGTCGGCGACGTCGCGGCACAACGTGTCGAGCCGGGTCAGCAACGCAAGACGATTCGCGCGTACCGCGGCATCCTCCGCCATCACCATCACCGCGTTGAAGAACGCATCGACCGGTTCCTTCAACGACGATAATTCCGCCAGCATTTCGCGGTATGAGCGCGATGGGCGCAACGCAGCGAGCTTTTCCTCAACACGCTCGATCTGCTCCAGCAGTGCACGCTCGGCAGGGTTATCGAAAAGATGGATCGCCACATTCGTCGAATGCTCACCGCCGGCCTGACGCAGAATGTTGCGTGCGCGCTTGTCGGCAGCCGCAAGCGAAGTGGCGGCGGGTGTTATGGTGAACGCCCTCAGCGCATCGAGACGGTTGACGAAGTCGAGGGGGCGCGAGGCACCGAGGCTGCGCACGGCCTCGAACTGCTCGACGGTCGCACCACGGTCCAAACAGTAGCCGCGCAAGCGCTCGACGATGAAATTCCAAGCATCATCCAGCGTCGCGCCCTTAGCGGCAGCGACCGGCTGGGCATCCCATGCTACTGAGAGCAACTGGCGCAGGTCGAGATCAAGGCCGCCTTCGACGACGATGCGCAGCAAACCCAGCGCGGCACGGCGCAGCGCGAACGGATCCTTGCTTGCAGTGGGTTTCTGGCCAATCTTGAAAATGCCGGCGAGCGTGTCGAGCTTATCGGTGAGCGCGAGAATGCGGCCCTCGATTGTCGATGGAATCGGGCCGCCGGCCTGTACCGGCCGGTAGTGCTCAGTGACCGCGCGCGCAACCGCATCGGATTCTCCGGAGGCCATGGCGTAATACCCGCCCATCAGACCCTGCAGCTCGGGAAATTCGTAGACGAGTCGTGTCGCCAGATCGTTCTTGCAAAGTTCAGCGGCACGCCAAACCGCTTCCTTCTGCAACTCGGACAGCCCGAGCTCATGCGCGATTCGCGGCACCGTCCCTTGGACACGCCGGACTTTACGCTCCAAGCTTCCCAAGTCTTTCTGATATGTCGTGTTCTCAAGCTTTCCCGAGTAACCCGCCAACGGTTGTTTCCGATCCTGCTCCCAGAAGAACAGAGCATCGGTCAGACGCGGCCGCACGACACGCTCGTTGCCAGTGATGACCTGCGCAACGTCCTTCGATTCGATGTTCGACACGGTAATGAACACCGGCTTCAGATAGCCGGCCTCGGCACGCATCTGGCCGCCGACCGTCGGTGTCGCGGTGAACACAGTGAAGTAACGCTGATTGGTCTCCACCGTCGCGACGATCACTTCCGGCGGCAGTTGCAGAAAGCGCTCCTCGATGCGACCGGAAATCACGACCGGCCATTCGACGAGTGCCGTGACTTCGTCAAGCAGATCATCAGTGATGCGCGCAGTGCCACCGAGCTTTGCAGCTTCCGCTTCGACCTGGCGCCGGATGTCAGTGCGGCGGCTCGCGGAATCGGCCCATACTTTCGCGTCGCGTAGCGCGACTTCGTAATCGGCCGGCGATTTCAAGGCGATCGCCGCCGGCGCGTGAAAGCGATGTCCAAAAGTCTTTCTTCCCGCCTTATGGTCGAAACGCTGCAAGGGAATCACGCGCTCGCCGTGCAGCGCGACAATCCAGCGCACCGGACGCACGAAGGTTTCTTCGCCGGCGCCCCAGCGCATGCGCTTGGGCACGAGCTCATCCATGCGCTTCAGCGTTTCCTCGAAGATTTCGCCGATCAGCTCAACCGTGCGGCGACCTTTCTGCTTCTTGCGGAAAATCAGCTGACCGCCTTCCTGGGCGAGCTTTGCAAGCTCGACGCCACAGGACTTGGCGAAGCCGAGCGCGGCCGGCGTCGGTTGCCCGTCCTTGTATGCGGCGGCGACCTGCGGCCCTTTGCGCTCGATGATCTGGTCCGCCTGCTTGTCCGCAACCGCCGATAGGATTACGGCGATGCGACGCGGCGTCGCGAACGTGCGTGTGTCACCGCGCGCGATGCCGCGCTTCTCGAGGCCGGCAGCGAAACCCTCTGTCAGTGCCGTCGCCAGCGGCTGCACATAGCGCGCCGGCAAATCCTCGCAACCGATTTCAATCAGCAGATCGTTCATGTTCGTGTGGGACAGCGGCCCGATCAGCCACTGGTCTTGGGCATGTGGAAAGCGACACGCGTGGCGCAGAATTCGGGCAGTGCTTCCGCGCGCGCGGCCAGCGCTGCAAGTGCCGGCCAACGCGCGGCATCGAGTGCCAGTGTGCTGTTGAGAAAGGTGTAAACACAGACGGTCGTGATGTCCGCCTGCCCCATCGTTTCACCGGACAGCCAGCGACTGTTACCAAGCGCAGCGCAGGCGCGTTCAAGTTCGTCGAGCGCCGCATCACACTGCGTGCGACAGCGCGCGAGCCAGGGCTCGTGCCATTTATCGGCGGGTCGGAACGCTTTTTCGTAGATCTGCAAAACCCCTTTGTCAGCGGCGCCGGTGGCGATCGCCATCAGCCGCAGCGACTCGCGGCGCGGCACGCCGGATACCGGCAGCAGCGCACGGGCAGGGCCTGCCTGTTCGTCGAGCCAGTCGAGAATCGCGGCGGATTCCATCAGTGAGGAGCCGTCGTCAAGCACCAGCGTCGGCACACGGCCCAACGGGTTGTACGCGCGTATGCGGTCGAAATCCTTGCCGATCGACCAGCTGCGATGTTCGAACGGCATACCAAGCAACGTCGCGCTGATGGCGACGCGGCGCACGAACGGCGAATCAAACAAGCCGATGAGGATCACGATCGTTTTCCTTCGCAGCTCAGGCTGCCTTCAGCATCGGGAAGCCGAGCTTCTCGCGTGCTTTGTGATAGGCCTCGGCAACCGTGCGCGCGAGTGTGCGCACACGCAGGATGTACGCCTGCCGCTCGGTGACGCTGATCGCGCCGCGCGCATCGAGCAGATTGAAGCTATGCGAGGCGGCGACGACGCGCTCGTAGGCCGGCAGCGGCAAGCCAGCTTCAATCAGCTTCATGCATTCACGTTCGCTGACAGCAAAACGCTCGAACAGCGCGGCGGTGTCGGCCTGCTCGAAATTGTAGTTCGACTGCTCGACTTCATTCTGGTGATAGACGTCGCCATAGGTGACGATGCGACCGCCAGCATCACTCCACACGAGGTCGTAGACGCTCTCTTTTTTCTGGATATACATCGCCAGGCGTTCGAGACCGTAGGTGATCTCGCCGGCGACTGGCCGACATTCGAGGCCGCCGACCTGCTGAAAATAAGTGAACTGCGTGACTTCCATGCCGTTGAGCCAGACTTCCCAGCCGAGGCCCCAGGCGCCGAGCGTCGGCGATTCCCAGTTGTCCTCGACGAAGCGGATGTCGTGCACCAGCGGATCGAAGCCGAGCATCTTCAGCGAGCCCAGATAGAGATCCTGAATATCCGGCGGACTCGGCTTCATCAGCACCTGGAACTGGTAGTAGTGCTGCAAGCGATTCGGGTTTTCGCCGTAGCGGCCGTCGGTCGGGCGGCGGCTCGGCTGCACGTAGGCGGTATTCCAGGGCTCGGGACCAATGGCGCGCAGAAAAGTCGCCCAATGAAATGTGCCGGCGCCCATTTCCATGTCCATCGGCTGCACGATGACGCAGCCCTGCCGAGCCCAATAGGTCTGGAGCTTGAGGATCAATTCCTGGAAGGTCACGGGAACGGGCCGGGCATAGGACTAAGGAGCGCGGGAGTATAGCCGACCGTGGTGGCGGCCCGAAGCGATTCCAGAGGTGATTGTGCTAGGCTGCCCGCCGCGGTCGGCTGGGCTGACGTCCCGAACGGCCGAACCCTATTCACTGGCCAGGAAACCCAAGTCATGACATACCGCCTGATTGCCGCGGCACTGTTCGCCGTGATCACCGCCGCGCCGGCCTTTGCCGATACCACTGACACCACTCCACCGGCAGCCCCCACTGCGACCGCGCCCGCGAAAAAAGCCGGGGCGCAGCAACAAAAGATGAAGGATTGCAATGCGGAAGCAAAAACCAAGGCGCTTAAAGGCGACGACCGCAAGGCATTCATGAAAACCTGCCTCAGCGGCGGCGCCGACACCGCTGGTGGCGATGCCGCGACAACCACCGATGCCGTCCCGCTCAGCGGCCGCCAAGCCCAGCAGCAGAAAATGAAGGACTGCAACAAGCAGGCAAAGGACAAAGCGCTCAAGGGCGACGAGCGCAAGAGCTTCATGAGCACCTGCCTGAAAGCGGGCTGATTCAGAAAGGGAGGGGATCTGGCGGGATCCAATCGGTTTCCGTCATGCCCCGTTTTGGCACACTTACTGCTTTATCTACGAACGCTGCGCAGATCGCGCACGGCACTATTCACCCTTCGCAGGAGACGCACCCATGTCGGGTAAAGATGTACTGAAAACCATCTCGGAAAAAAATGTAAAGTTCGTCGATTTCCGTTTTTGCGACACGCGCGGCAAGGAACAGCACGTGACCGTACCGTCGCACACGGTCGACGAGTCACTGTTCACCGATGGCAAGATGTTCGACGGGTCGTCGATCGCCGGCTGGAAGGGCATCAATGAGTCGGACATGATTCTGATGCCGGACGCCGGCTCGGCATTCATCGATCCGTTCTTTGAAGCACCGACGCTGGTGCTGACCTGCGAAGTCATCGAACCGGCGACGATGCAGGGCTACTCGCGCGATCCGCGCTCGCTGGCGCGCCGCGCCGAAAACTACCTGAAGAGCACCGGCATCGCCGACACCGCGTTCTTCGGTCCGGAAAACGAATTCTTCATCTTCGACTCGGTGACCTGGAACGCCGACATGTCCGGTTGCTTCGTCAAGATTGAATCCGAGGAAGCAGCCTGGAACAGCTCCAAGGAATATGAATCGGGCAACACCGGCCACCGTCCGGGCGTTAAGGGTGGCTACTTCCCGGTTCCGCCAGTCGATGCGCTGCAGGACATCCGTTCCGCGATGTGCGAAGCGCTGGAAGAAGTCGGCATCGTCACCGAAGTGCATCACCATGAAGTTGCCACTGCCGGCCAGTGCGAAATCGGCGTCAAGTTCGGCACGCTGATCAAGAAGGCCGACGAAGTGTTGAAGCTCAAGTACGTGATTCAGAATGTCGCCCACCAATACGGCAAAACGGCGACCTTCATGCCCAAGCCGATGGTCGGCGACAACGGCAGCGGTATGCACGTCCACCAGTCGCTGGCACTCGGCGGCAAGAATCTGTTCTCCGGTGACGGCTACGGCGGCCTGTCCGAAACCGCACTGTTCTACATCGGCGGCATCCTCAAGCACGCCAAGGCGATCAACGCGTTCACCAATCCGGGTACCAACAGCTACAAGCGTCTGGTGCCGGGCTTCGAAGCACCGGTCATGCTCGCCTACTCGGCGCGCAACCGTTCCGCGTCGATCCGCATTCCCTGGGTCGCCAACCCGAAGGGCCGCCGCATCGAAGTCCGCTTCCCGGACTCCACCGCCAATCCATACCTCGCGTTCGCGGCGATGATGATGGCGGGCCTCGATGGCATCCAGAACAAGATTCACCCGGGCGATCCGTCGGACAAAGATCTGTATCACCTGCCGCCGGAAGAGGACGCGAAGATTCCGCGCGTCTGCCATAGCCTCGACATGGCGTTGGAGCACCTCGACAAGGGTCGTGAGTTCCTGACCAAGGGCGGCGTATTCACGAACGACCTGATCGACTCGTACATCGAGCTGAAGATGCAGGAAGTCACCCGCTTCCGCATGACCACGCACCCGATCGAGTTCGAGATGTACTACTCGCTGTAATCATTGGCACCGCTGCAGTAAACGAAGCCCCCGCCTGTCGGGGGCTTTTTTTACGCATCACCTCAAACCGTTGCCGCTGGCCCTGCCTCCCGCCTAAGATTATGGCTATGCACAAATTAACCTTCCTCGCCCTGCTACTTGCCGCCGGAACCGCCATCGCGGATGTGTACCGCTGGGTGGATGACAAAGGCGTCGTTCACTATGCGGACAAAGCGCCGGCACCAGATGCAAAGCCGGCCACACTGCCAACCGTGCAGACGTTCGACTCCCACGCGCTGACCGCCGGCCAGCCGCTGGACGCGCCCACCACCACGGTCAACAAGGATGGCGACAAGGCGGGAAAGGCCAGCTATCAGCCGCGCATCGGAGAGCCGGCGGCGAACGACACCATCCGCGACGCGGAACGCAAAGTGACCGTCGTCGTTGCCAATCCGCCGGGCAATCAGGGCACTCTGTTCGTCTACTATCTGGACGGCGCCGCAAAAAATTCACCGACGCAATCGACCGCCTACCAACTCACGGAAGTCGATCGCGGCGAGCACAAGGTCGCCGTTGCTGCCACTGATGCGAATGGCCACGAGCTATCGCGCTCCGAAGCGGTGACTTTTTTCATGAAGCCGCCAACAAGTAAGCACTGATCTCAAAGTGTGAATTCGCCATGCACCAACATGGCGCGCATTTTGCACGCGGTCTTACATGAAACTGAACCCCTTGGGACGCGCCCAGCCGGCGACGGTTCTCGATGGCCTGACGACGTCCATATTGACGCTCGACAATCACTTGCGCGTGACGTTTCTGAATTCTGCCTGCGAAACCCTGCTGGGCGTCAGCCGCAAGCATGCCGTCGGTCTCACGCTTGCGGCCGGCATGCCGTACCTGGCGACACACGAAACGCGGCTGCGCGAAGCGCTCCTGCAGGGAACCAGCTTTATCGAACGCGAGATGCCGCTGCGGCGTGGCGGCGAAGATGAACCACTGATGGTCGATTGCACGGTGACGCCGATGGCTGGGCGCGGCGCCGGCGGATTGTTGCTGGAAATGCAGGCGCTCGACCGGCATGTGCGCATCGCGCGCGATGAATTGCTGCTCGCACAGCATGAGGCCAGTCGCGAATTGATCCGTGGCCTTGCGCATGAAATCAAGAATCCGCTAGGCGGAATCCGCGGAGCGGCACAATTGTTGGAACACGAATTCCCAGACTCCGAACATCGTGAATACACACGCGTGATCATCCGCGAAGCCGACCGCCTGCAGAACCTCGTCAACCGCATGCTGGGACCCAACCGGCTGCCGCAGAATCTGCCGCTCAACGTGCATGAAGTGCTCGAGCACGTGCGCAGCCTGGTGCAGGCGGAAGCGCCCGCGGGCGTGGAATTCGTGCGCGACTACGATCCCAGCATTCCGGATCTGGTCGGCGATCGCGAACAGCTGATCCAAGCCACGCTCAACGTCGCCCGTAACGCGCTGCAAGCGATTGGCGACCACGGCACGATCATCCTGCGCACACGTACGCGGCGACAGCAGGTGCTCGCCGGACAACGCCATCGGCTGGTGATCCAGATCGATGTCGAAGACACCGGATCCGGCGTTGCACCGGCCCTGCTCGAAAAAATTTTCCTGCCGATGGTGACGACGCGCCCTGACGGCACTGGCCTCGGGCTATCGATCTCGCAATATCTCATTCACAGCCACGGCGGCATCATCGAATGCCGTTCGCGGCCCGGCTGCACTGTGTTTTCGATTTTCCTGCCACTGGAAGGCTCACGTTGATTACTACCTTATCTCCCCCTGCAATCATGACGGCATCCGCGCATCCCCTAAACGTCTGGATCATTGACGACGACGAATCCATCCGCTGGGTCATCGAGAAATCGCTGACCCGCGCGGGCATGAAAGTTCACAGCTTCCCCGGCGCGGCCGAATTGTTCGATGCGCTCGACGAAGGCGTGCCCGACGTGCTTATCACCGACATCCGCATGCCGGGTGTCAGTGGACTCGAGCTGATGGAGCGCGTCCACGGCAGACATCCACTGCTGCCGGTGATCGTCGTCACCGCGCATTCGGACCTCGACGCCGCCGTCGCCGCCTATCGTGGTGGCGCTTTTGAATATCTGCCCAAGCCGTTCGACGTCGACAACGTCGCGGCTTTGGTGCGGCGCGCAGCCGCCACGCGTGCCACCATGCCGGCCAACGCTCCGGAAACGGCGCGCACCGCCATCATCGGCGAAGCACCAGCGATGCAGGACGTGTTCCGTGCGATCGGACGTCTCAGCCAGTCGCAGATCACCGTGCTCATCACTGGCGAATCCGGCACCGGCAAGGAGCTCATCGCGCGCGCATTGCACGTCAACAGTCCGCGCAACGGCAAGCCATTCATCGCGATCAACACCGCCGCGATCCCGAAGGATCTGATGGAATCCGAATTCTTCGGGCATGAGCGCGGCGCGTTCACCGGTGCACAGATGCAGCGGCGCGGGCGCTTCGAGCAAGCCGACGGCGGCACACTGTTCCTCGACGAAATCGGCGACATGCCGTTCGACCTGCAAACGCGCCTGCTGCGCGTGCTGCAGGACGGCCAGTTCTACCGCGTCGGCGGCGTCGCACCGGTGCACGCGGATGTCCGCATCATCGCCGCGACCCATCAAGATCTCGACCGTGCGGTCGCTGAAGGACGCTTCCGCGAAGATCTATACCACCGCATCAACGTCATCCGCGTACGCGTACCGCCGCTGCGCGAACGCCGCGAGGACATTGCGCTGCTGCTGCGCCACTTCCTGCGCTCCACCGCAGAGGAACTGAAAACCGAAGCCAAGGAACTTCGTCCCGAAGTGCTGGAGCGATTACAAGCCTACGACTGGCCCGGCAACGTGCGTCAACTCGAAAACACCTGTCGCTGGCTCACCGTGATGGCACCCGGCCGCGAGATTCATATCGAGGATCTGCCGGCGGAATTGGGAGCCGGACGTGCAGTGCCGCCAGTAGTGCCGGCATCAGCCGTATCAGCAACCAACACCCACGCGGCGGATGCCGTCTCCACGCCCGCAGTATCCGCCAGCCACTGGCACGATCTGCTCGCGGAATGGGCGCGCCAGCAACTTGCAGCCGGCGAAAGCGATCTGTTGGGTGACGCGCTGCCGCGCTTCGAACGCACGCTGATTCTGACCGCGCTCGCTGCCTGCGACGGCAGCCGCCAGGATGCTGCGCGGCGGCTCGGCTGGGGCCGCAATACGCTGACGCGGAAGATCAAAGAGCTGGGGATCGAGGATTGAGCCACGTCGTTTGAAGTGTGAGGACTTTAGATAGGGTTTGGATATACCAGTGGACTAATAACGTTCAGGTGGCGTCTCGCGTTGACGACGAAAATAAGTATTTCTTCAGCGCCGCTATTTGCGATTTTCGGAAATCCTGAACCATAGGGAGTTGAGGACCGAATACATCGAAACCATGAAATGCACCTGGGACTATATCGATTTCACATTCGATGCCACACGCCTTCAACCTTTCAGCATAGGCCACGTCTTCATCATGAAATATGTCCAAAGCGCCTACCCCGATCCAAGCCGGAGGTAAGCCAGAAAGGTCAGCCCGGCGTGCAGGCACAGAATAGGCTGGTACATCTTCTGAGCCGCATTTCTTCCCCAGATAGGACTCCCAACCAAACCGATTACTCTTTTGGCTCCATGTAGGGTTGTTGCTATCGTCAATTTCGGCACGGAGAACGGTGCGATCGTCCAGCATCGGGTAAACAAGTAATTGGAAAACGGGCTTGATCTCTTGCTTATCACACGCCAGTTGCACAAGGGCCGCCGCCAACCCGCCTCCGGCACTTGTGCCACCAATTGCAATGCGCTTTGCATCAACACCAAATTGTTGAGAGTGGGCCTGTATCCACTTCAGAGCTGAGTAGCTATCTCCCAGACCTGTCGGAAACGGATGTTTGGGAGCGTAGCGATAATCCACTGACACAACGACGATTCCTAATTCGCGCACATATTGGGCACAACTAAGATCGTCCATTTCTGGTTTCCCGATCACGTAGCCGCCCCCGTGTAACCAGATCAAAACGGGTATTGGCCCGACAACTGATTTCGGGCGATAGACTCGCAAACGGATTTTTGTTCGACCATCCTTGGCCGGAATAAAGACGTTCTCCACGAGGACATCTTCGGGAGTTTTTGGGGTGGGCATCAAATGCATCAACAATCGGATGAGCCAAAGATTCTTGTTGCTGAAAGAAAACACCGGACTCTTCTTCGCAATTCGCTGTAGCTCCGGATGTATTTTTGAAAACTTGGTTTCCATGATTGATAATTACTCTGTTGGTTTTGATACTCATCTTTATGATATGGGCGGCCCATCGCCAAATTAACAGGCGGCGCTCATAGCAGGCTGCTCCGACACAACGCGCTCACTCGCACGAATCATCCTGTTGCACGCTTGTCAGGCGCCGCACCTTGCCAGAAACGGCTGCACTTCTGCCAGAAATAGCTCAGGAACCTCAGCAAAGGACGCATGACCGCAAGGCAGGGCGACGAACTGCGCCGATGGAATGCACTGAGCGGAAACCTTGCCGTCTTTGCTTGCAGGAATGGCGGGGTCGTGCTTACCAAAGAGCAATAACGTGGCGGCTTTTATTTTCTGTGACGATTGCCGCAGATCGTTTTCGGGCTGCGCAAAGCTGCGCCACAGCGCGCGATTAAGCGCGATCCGCTCGGGAGTGGATTGCAGAGTGGACGCGCGTCGCAACATTGCTTTGGCGGTGGGCGTGCGATGCTTGAGATACAAACTGGCAAAGCGATAGGGCGAAAGAGAAAAGCGGCTACCTTGAAGGCGACAAAAAGTACGGGTGACGAAATTGTGTGGGGTGAACCCGCCCGGCGCGACCAGTACCAAACCCCGGACTCGCTCAGGCGATTCAATGGCTAGGCGTGCAGCGGCATTTCCCCCAATGGAATTTCCAATAAAGAATGCGGGCGGTAACGCCAGCGCAGTGAGAAATTCGCGCAGGACTTCGTAAAAGTGCAAAACCGTTACTGACTCTGGGTTTCGTGGCAAATCCGATTGGCCGTAGCCCGGCCAGTCGAGGGCCAGCACCCGATAGCTTTTGGCGAGAGCAGGAATAACAGCCTCAAAATCCTGACTGTCCCCAGGATTGGCGTGGAGCAAAACCAGCGGCACGCCGTTCCCCTGTTCTGAGTAATGGACGGAACCTGCTGAAAGATTTACAAACGGCACGATCTCTCCTGCAATGCCTGACGCGGAGTTAAGCGGTGACGCAGAAGTCTTGCACAAACGCCCAGGATCATCAGCGAGGACAGAGTGAAGAAAGCCATTTTTGTGGATGTGGCGATACTGGCAATCTGGATCCAGCCTGGGTCGACGGCCGCGCCGTGAACAAAAGCAGCGAGCTGCGATAGATGGACAGCGTTCTCTGTCCAATCTGCCAGCACCGTCATTGCGACTGGCATCATGAGCCAAGCGGGTCTGGAAGCACGCCCCAGACCCGCCCAAGCAAATGCGAGACCGGCGAAGAGAGCCCCACCGTAGACGACGGGGAAGACTAGATCCGCTTTAAGAAAACGCCGCTCTGCATCGCGTCCAGCGGGCCCGAGCCAGCCCCAATATGCAGTGGCCGCCGGGGCATCGTAGCCAGCGAAGCGGAAATTGAGCGGCACAGAGTCAGGTTGCGCCGTTCGCTGAAACTGGTCTCTACCCGTAAGATGCATCATGAAATAGCCGGGCAGGACGAAGACCACGACTGGAATTGCGACCGCGACTATGGACCGAACGACTGCAAAGCGCATGAGAAAGTATCCTCCGGGGTCGTCCAGCCCAAAGCTCAGCTGCGCGGCCGCGAAGCAGACGCGTCTGGCGGACCGCTTTGTTGAACCCCAGGATCTCCGCTCAGAATGTCAGCAATGAATTCCGACCACCCGGAGTGATCGGAGGGCTGCCACAGGCCATGGATGAATTCCATAGCTTGCTCTGTACTCCAAAGACCTCGTTTGGTCGCATATAAGGAGTAAAAGGCGCTGACGCGATAGTTCGCCGCACAATGTACGTGCAACTTCTTTTCTCGCGATTGGTCGAGTACCTTCGAAAACGTCACGAAATCTGAACGTTTCGGCTGCTTGAAGTCCACGGGTATGTATATGTATTCAAGCCCTTGTGATTCGACGATATCCCGCTCGCCGGGAACCGCATTGTCGTTGGTATCCGGCAGCAGGTTCACCAGAACCTCATAGCCCCGCACCGCTAATGATTTGAGACGATCCGCACCCACGATTCCGGACGTGCTCAGCTTGTCGCTTATCTTGCGGAAGTTGTAGCTGCCTTCAATGCTCATGTTAGAACTTCTGCTTGCTTAGCGCCCGACGCGAAAAGCCAAGCTGCGGCTCGCCGCGCCGAAACAACAGAGCACAAATGCGCCGGGACTCCCGTCCCGTTGAACCTGAAATTAGACATGAGTTCGCAAGATCACTGCAATGGCGACGAATAGGACAATACCGACGATGATACCCACCATCGCCGGGACTGACAGCAGAGGCCTCTGCTTTTCTTTGGCCGCAATTCGATAGAATTCCGCGACATCAACCGAGTGAGCAACCTTGTGATGTGGATCTCCAAGCAACGCCACGGCATCTTCATACTGTCCTTCCAAACATATCCAGAGCTCCTTTGTTTCCCCAGCATTTGGATCACGAAGTCCAGTACCCGCTACGTACACGGGAATCCCGCGCTCTTCAAGGAGAGCCTTTAGCGTACCCAGCTCTCTGCCATCTAGGATTTCCTTCAGAAGGCGCATGGCTCGAATTTATATCAACGCCAGAGTTCAGCCGCTGCGAAACTGCGCAGCAGTTTTGACGCTGGCTGGAGCGATTTTTTGGGGCGCATGTCCGCGTATGCTAGGCGGTTGCCACCAGGAATTCCTCCGAATCACTTGGCGGACGTAGGCCATCTGTCCTGCCCGCGAAGTAGCGCTCGGCAAGCGTGGCCGCCGACACGTGCCTGACTTCTCTGAACCCGGCTTCGCGGGCCAGTGCAAGCATCTCTTGCGGAGTAAAGAAGCTGAGAAAAGGTGTCCCGCTTGCTCGTGCGCCCTTCGCCGCCATCTGAAAGCCGGGCCGCACTTCGGGTGCCATGAGTTCTAGCGGCAGCAGGAACGTCATGGCGAGCGTGGATCCCGGGGCGAGCGCCGCGACTTGGTGTAGCGTGGTCGCAATCGCATCCTTACTGAGGTACATGCTGACGCCAGTAGAGGCTACGACTGCCGGCTGACCGGCGTCAAAGCCAGAAAGCGCCAGCCGCTCCCACCAAGCGTCGCCCGCCTCGAAGTTGACAGGCACGAACCGCAGCCACTCCCGAACGGCGAAGCCCAGTGCTGCTAAGCGCTGCCGTTTCCAAGCCTGCGGACCCGGTTTATCGATCTCGAATACACGCAAGCCAGAGGCGATTTCCGGCCTGCGTTGGGCGAAGGTATCCAAGCCCGCTCCGAGGATGACGTACTGTCCGATACCATGACCAGCCTTTTCTACGACCAGATCCTCGATGAAGCGAGCACGGGCTACGATGGATGCTCGGAAGAGACTCGTACCTTTCGGATCCATGTCCGGACGGCTGCGCCAGTCGCCGTCCGGGGCCGCCAACTTGAGGCCGACCTCGTCCACGAACACGTGCGGCGGTGGATCGACCTCAACATGCATAGCCCGCCACAAGGCGACCCGCACCGCCGTATTATCTGCCGCCTCGATTTCCTTCTCCTGCATGATATTTGACCTCTACTGCGGCTCCGGCCCTGACTGTTTGAAGCGGCTGCAGGGACATCGCCGGGAAGCGATGGTTGAGCGACGTGGCGATGAAGGCGCTCACTTCCAATTAAGGTTGAGCTTGCGATGCTGAGCCGCGCAATCTCTCAGATACAGATTGATGAGGCTCTGGTACGGAATACCAACTTCTTCAGAAATTGATTTGAAGTATGTAATTGATTCTTCGTCGAGACGAATCGTGATTTGCTTCTTGAGCTGTGCTGCGTAAGGATTCTTCCTGGCAGCGGAGAAGTCGTATTCTTTGCGCATATGGCACCTCTATGGATATGACCCGGATTCCCGGGCTGTTGCCTTGCGAGCGGAGATGATGCGAATAACGTTGTCTTCGCTCCGATAGCAGTGACAAACAAGCAGCATTCGAAGTGAGCTGCTAAGGCCGAGAAGAACAAAGCGTTCTTCGTCTTCGGAGTGATCAGGATCATCGATCAGCTTGGCGCGCTCATCAACAAAGATTGATTTGGCTTCATCGAAGGTGACGCCATGTTTCTTTGTATTGGCGACAGCCTTTTGATCGTCCCATTCGAAGCGAAGTGCGCTCATGGATACAGTGTAACTACGTTGTAGTTTTTGGCGCAAGTGGTGCCCGATCTACTGACGTCCATTTCGGACTTCCGAAACTCGGCCGCTTGCATGAACACAATATGCGGATCGAAGATGCTAATGGACGCCCGCCGCGTCACCGATGATTGTTACCCATGTCTCCGGATTTTTTTGTTACCTATGTTCCCGACTGCTCATTGCCGCGCCATTTCAGTGTCGCCCTTAGGATTGTGGGTCGAACCCGAAGACGCGCAGTTCTTGGTCGCACCGACAGGCCTTGGCGATACGCGCCGCCCACGCGATGGCCTCGTCGCGCGAAGGTAGTTCCAACACGGTGAAGCCGCCGTCGAGCGTGGGCGCCCAAGGATAGCCACCCATTGCAACCGTGCCGTCTGCCGAGACGAGCACGAGCGGTACGCCTTCGTCGATTCCGCCGCCGAAGACGTAAACACCGGCGGCTTTCGCCTCATCAATCACAGCGTGCGCGTCGCGGCCTACCGCTCCCCATTCGCTATCGGGCACAACCATTGCCGCGCTTGGAAAAGAGATCAGGTATTTGGCCATGGTGCTCCTCTTGGAAATTGACGGCGGCCGTGAAGCGTGTGTGCGGCCTAACGCCTAGGCTCAGGGGCGGCTCGTAATTTGCGGCTTTTGATTCTACGCAAATTGCGAGACGTCCCCTGGAGCACCTGGTGGGGCACGGGCTCTGACCTTATGGATAATGGTCTGGATGATTCGCGCAAACCTCGCGGCACTGGGGGAATCCGCCGGAGTCTTGAATGCACCCGCGCTCGCAGTCGTTTTTCGCGGCACTGAAACGCTGGTGGTCCGCGTAGGACGAGTACTCGAAGAGTGCAGTGGCCACGCATAGAAGTGCCGCTATAACGGCCAAGATGTATTTCAAGACATGTGGCATTCTGTTGCCCGTGCCCAACGAAGCTGTAGAAAAACCCGCATTGCCGATTCTATTCGCTCGGCACACGTATT
>CAZOOK010000041.1:0-43555 GCA_964581385.1 uncultured Salinisphaerales bacterium | reverse complement strand
CTGTTGCAGCACCCCAGCTGATTCCCTGGTAGTTGCTCAAGGGGTTGGTGTCGTTCGTCGGACCGCCCTGGTTGATCAATTGCAGATTCGTAACAGCAGAGGGTAGGGTTACACTGCTGCCGTTAGAGCTGCCGTTAGAAGCGTCGGTACTTCCTCCACTCCCGCCACTACAGGCAGCGACGACTGCGACCATCAGCAATATAGTGCAGCGCGCGATATTTGTTCTCATCTTTATCTTTCTCCGCGGCGGCCATGCGGCGACTGTTCAAGTCATGGCCCGCACTTCGTTGTCCCGTTGAAAATCCAAAAGTCTTACCGGTTGATGCAATGCGCAAACCGAATGGCGAGTCCCAGTGCTGTTACGGCCAGTCATCCCTTGATCTAAACAAGAGTTCCGACGAACGGTCGCGTTTCTGCGGTGGGTGCAGCAATGCGAGGAGGCTGCGCTCCCGCTGGGCCAACAAGAGTTGCTCAAACAGCGCAAGCATCGGGTCGATGCCGAGCGCATGCCCAGTTTCAACAGGAGTGCGATCACTTCAGGAGCACTTCCGAAAGCAGCCGTCCATGATCGACCAGTTTCGGGCTGGGACTGACCGGCGAGCGATTCAATGGCGAAGGTGGGCAGTGCATCGGCGATGCTGTCAGCGACGCGGTCACCGTGAGCAATCGAGTGGCGGCGGCGTTCAGCTTGCTTGGAGTACCGGCACCATCGGTGCCGTTATGTATAGATCAAGCGCAGGCCTCCAACTGGGTTGGATTGGCGCCGCTCTGTCCTGCAGCCTCTACATGCGTTCGCCGGTCAGTTTCGATGTGCCGAAAATACCCATCTTCACCTTGCCGACCAATTTGTTGCCCTCGATCTGCACGTCATATTTGAGCGTGAGCGATACCGGCTTGGTGACCTTCAAGTCCCACTTGAGGTTGTTGCCGGCGACGGTGCCTGTGAAGTTCATCTCATCCTGGCCCATGACGAGAGCGCCCGTGACGACATTGCCGTTGGTTGCCAGGCGTCCGGTGAACACCTGTGGGCCCACGGGTGTCGCCAGGACAAATTTCCACATGCCGTCGGCCGTGTTGGAGCTTTCTGTCTTCTCCTTCGGTGAGGGAGCAGTAGGCGCCGGCGCGGTCTGTGGCGCGATTGCGGGCGTTGCAGTGACGGTACTGGGCTGCGATGGAGGGTTGTGGCTGGGTGCTTTCTGCGAGATCGGGCGACCCTCGATCAGCTCCAGAATCTTGGAGGGGCTCAACGGCAGTTCGAGGCGAAGCTCGCCGAAGGGGGAGAGCGCGTCGGCGATGGCGTTAACCAGTGTCGGCGGTCCGATGATGCAGCCACCTTCGCCCACGCCTCTGAATCCACCCTCCGCTTTCGAGGGGGTGCAGGCGTGGACGTATTCGAAATCCGGCACGTCCGAAATGGCCGGCAGCATGTAGTCTTTGTAGGTGACCGCAGTTGGATTGCCGCGCGCATCGAAGCTGACTTCTTCCATCAGCACCATACCGATGGCCTGGGCGAGTCCGCCTGCGATCTGCCCTTCCACCACCGATGGATTGATCATCACACCGCAATCTTCGCTGGAGACCCAGCGCTTGATCTTGACAAAGCCGGTCTCGGTATCGATTTCGACGATGCAAGCGTGCGCCGCGCTGGTAAAGGTGATCGGCGGCGGTTGATAGCGATACTGCGTTTCGAGCCCGGCCTCCATGCCTGGCGGCAGGCGCTCGGGTTCGCCATAGGCGATCTCTGCGATTTCGCGCAGGCTGCGTGTTTTATCGCTGTCGCCCAGGACGTGGACCATGCCACCCTGGATACGAACGTGCTCAGGATTGGCGTTGAGCAGGTGGGCGGCGGCGCGCCTCACCTTGTCGGCCAGCAGATCAGCCGCCCTGATGGAGGCTCCGCCGCCCGCGACCGCCTGACGGCTGCCGGAGGCTCCCGATCCATACCCGCCGCGCGAGCTGTCGTCCTCGTACACGGTGACGTCTTCGAAGGGAACGCCAAGTCGCTCAGCAATCACCTGTGCCATGGTGGTTTGCGTGCTATGACCCTGTGAGTGGGTGCTTAGCACGGCACTGACCTTGCCAGTCGGCTCGATCCGGATCTGTGCCACGTCGCTGGCCAACACCGGGACGCCAGCGCTGCCCGCGGTAGGCTCGATATAGGTGGCGATGCCAAGTCCGAGATAGCGCCCTTGCGCGCGTGCCGCCGCCTGCTCCGCACGAAATGCGGCGACGTCGACATGTTCCAGCAGCTTGTCCAGGCATTCCGCCGGTGTGATGTCTTCCAACGGAATGCCGAACTGCGTGGTGTAGGGCTGATCGGTAAGTCTATTGAGGTTGCGGCGCCGGATTTCGATGGGGTCGATGCCGATCTTCCGTGCCGCAACGTCGAGCGTCGTCTCACGTGCCAGCGACTCCATCGCCCAGGGACCACGATAGGCGGCCATACCGACCGTGTTGGTATACCAGCCTCTGCATTGGAAGCTGAAGTTCGGCATCTTGTGCGCGGCCCACAGGAACATCGCGACCGCAATATTTGCGTCCGCTCCATGTGGGTACGCGCCGTTGTTGACATTGTAATCGGCGTGCGAGGCGATCAGCTTGCCGTCGGCGTCGAAGGCAACGCGCAGCGTGATTTCCTGCTCGCGTGCCTGGCAGGCGGACGTCAGGTTTTCGAGCCGGTCTTCGGTCCATTTGAGCGGTCGGCCGAGAATCATGGCGGCCGCGACCACAGCCACTTCCTCGCGCCACGGCTGCACCTTGAGGCCGAAGGAACCGCCGACGTCCTTGGAAATAACGCGGATGCTGGTCTGCGGCAAGCCGAAAGCCAGAGACAGATAGCGCGCCGCCATCTGCGGACTCTGGGTGGCAATGTACACGGTCATCTCGCCCTGGCCGTGCGGGGCAACGACCACGCCGCGGGTCTCCATCGGCGACTGCGCGATGCGCTGGTGCTTGATAGTCGCGGTCACCAGATGCGGCGCGCTCGCCAGCTGTGCCTCGAGGTCCGCATCCGCTTCTTCGTCTCCTGCAGTTGCGGCGACATTGGACTCGGTGGCGGGATGCACCAGTGGTCCGTGCCTGGCGTCGTCGATGGTGACGACCGGATCTTCTTCTTCGTAATCGACCATGACCAGCCCGGCGGCATCTTCGGCGATGTAGCGGTCCTGGGCAACAACCATTGCGACCGGGTCGCCGACAAAGGCCACGCGATCCTTCGCCAGCGGCAGAATCTCGATGGAGGGTGTCACCAGGAAGAAGTTGATCAGATCGATTTTGAAGCGCGCCAGATCCTCGGCGGTCAGGATTGCGAAAACGCCCGGCATCTCGCGCGCTGCCGAGGTGTCGATCGAACGGACTTGTCCACGCGCCATCGGGCTGCGCACGAAAGCCACATGCAGCATGCCCGGCAGTTCGACGTCATCGACGAAGACGCCGCGACCAGTCAGCAGTCGTAAATCTTCGGTGCGCTGGATTCGTTGGCCGATATAGCCGGCGGTCTGGGTATGCGGCGCGTTCATGCCTGGCTTCCTTGCGGCTCGGCGGCGAGCTTGAGTGCCGCGCGCCGGATACCTTGATAACCAGTGCAGCGGCAGATGTGGCCGGACAGCGCGTTCAGCAGCGTGTCGGCCTTCGGTTTTTCCGGGCCCGCGGTCAGCGCAGCGAGCGTCATCACAATGCCCGGCGTGCAGAAACCGCATTGCAGCCCATGCTCGTCGCGTAGCACCTGCTGTACCGGATGAAGAGTGCCATCGGCCGCAGCCAGCCCCTCGACCGTGGTAATGGAAGTGCCGTCGGCCTGTACCGCCAGCATCAGACAGGAGCGCACAGCCTGGCCATTGAGGATGATGGTGCAGGCGCCGCACACGCCGTGCTCGCAACCGAGATGCACACCGGTGTAGCCCGCGTTGATGCGGAGAAAGTCGCTGAGCGTCAGGCGGCCTTCGACAGTCGCGGCATGCGGGCGGCCGTTGATGGTGATGCGGATGGGATGTTCGCTCATGCTGTCTGCCTCACGTCCAGCCTTTCGCTCAAAGTGCGTGCGAAGATGCGCCGTCCGACTGTCCGCCGATATTCGGCGGTGGCGTGGTGATCGTCGAATGGGGCGGTTTCGGCGATGGCGAGTTCGGCGAGACCCTTCACATCAAGCCCTGTGGTCGACTGTCCAATCAATGCCGCCTCCACTTGGCGTGCCTTGATTGGGGTCGGACCCATCCCGAACCAGGCGATGCCGGCGCGGGCGATGCGGCCGTCCTTCACCGTAAGGGCGCCGGTCAGACCGACCAGCGCGAAGTCACCCGGCCGCATAGCGACCTCGCGGAACATTGAAATGGTGTCAGTAGGCCAATCAGGAAAATGAAGGGCCGTAATGAGCTCGTCAAACTCGAGTGCGGTTGCATAGGGGCTGAGATAGAGGTCCTCGGCCGCGATACGGCGGGTACCGCGCGTGGAGCGCACTTCCACCGAGGCGCCAAGCGCCACCGCGGTCGCCGGGAGTTCCGCCGCCGGTTCGCCGAGCGCGATCGAGCCGCCGATGGTGCCGCGATTGCGGGTCTGGTGATGTCCGACATGACGCGTCGCGGTAACCAGCACGGGCAGGGCAGTGCCCAGCGTCGGATCGGCGATCACCTCATTCTGGCGCATGATCGGTCCGATCCGTGTGCCGCCTTCAGCGCGCAACACACCCTTCAGCGCCGCAATCCGGTTGATGTCGATCAGGATGAAGGGCTGGCTCATGCGCAGCGCGAGCAGCGGTAACAGCGTCTGGCCACCGGCCAACAAGGTCGCTCCGCCGCCTGCCTGGGCAAGTTGCTCGCAGGCCTCCTCGATCGTGCTGGGGGCGAGATAGTCGAACGGCGCCGGTTTCACCGCTTGGCCTCTTCACTGAGCCGAGCCAGCAGCGCGGGGTCCAGCGTCACCACGGGCAGCGCCGCGCGTCGGCCGAACTCGAAACCTGCTGCGGCGACAATCACCAGGAGCAGGCCGATCGCAAGGCCCATCCAATCCGACTCGGCACCACCACGCGGGGCGTGCCCGATCAGGTATCCAACGAGCGCGGCGACGACCAGCGCCAGAGTCCACGCGACTGGAATGCCGCGCGAGGGCCCGGCGTAGGCCGGCGGCATCGCTGTCGGCACCTGGGGCCTGCCAGCTGTAACTGCTGGCTGCGCCGAGACGAGAGCCTCGACTGGTTTTCCAACGACGGCGCCAAACTGTCCGAAGAACCTGCCCGCGAGTTGCTTCGCGGTCGCATCGATGATCGGCCCACCGAGCTGTGCCAAGCGGCCACCGACCTGAGCATCGACTTCATAGGTCAGGATCGTGTTGGCGGTGTCATCGGCGAGCCGCACCTTGGCAATACTCTTGACGAAGCCGACGGTGCCACCCTGACCCTCGATCGTCATCGTGTAACCGTTGAGATGGTCAACGTCCGAGATCGTCACCGCACCGTTGAAGCGTGCACCGATCGGCCCGATCTTGATCTCGACCGTCGCGACCATCCGCGAATCGGATTCCTTGGTCAGCGTCTGGCAGCCCGGGATGCAACGCTTGAGGACGTTGGGATCGTATAGGCCCTCCCAAACCTGCTGGCGGGTTGCGGGGATCCGCTGCTGTCCAGTCATTTGCATGGTGTGAAATCTCTCTACTCGCTAACTCGTGGGTGTCGCGGACGCGCCGCCGCCGATGGTTTTCGCCGTGGGCGGCGGACGTCAATTGCATCGATCAAAAGAACGGGTCCGTCCTGGTCCAGGATCAATGCTTGAGCTTATAGGCTACGACCGCATCGCCCATCGTGGAACCGTACATGCTATGTCCACCTGCAGGAATGACGATGTATTGCTCTCCGCCAGCTTCATAGGTCACTGGCACGCTGACGCCGGCCGCTGGCAGACTGGCCTGCCACAACACCTTGCCGGTATGGAGGTCGAATGCCCGCATGGTGTCGTCCAGCGTGTAGCCGATGAACACCAGACCGCCGGCCGTTATCAGCGGGCCTCCCGCACCAGGCGTGCCTAGCTCAGAGTTAAAGAGGTTTGGCGGGACATGGACCGGCATCATTTTTTCGATGCTACCCAGCGGCACTTCCCAGACGATCTTGTGCTTGATCAGATCAACAGCCGTGAGCGCGGCCCAAGGCGGTGCCGAGCAGGGCGCACCGAGAGGTGAGAGTAGCGGCTCGATTTTGGGAACATAGGGCGCACCGGTGTTGGCAAACACCATGGCTCCTCCGAGCTCGATCTTCTGAGTGTTATCAAGTTTGATGTTCGCGCGGGGAATCAAGGTCATGACCATAGGCACCCGATTGGAAGGTACCACCATGAGGTGGCTTTGCGGGTCATATGCACCGCCACCCCAGTTGGGTCCGCCCCCATCCGAAGGGGAAAACACGGTGCCCTTTTCGCTAGCGGGCATGAAGGTCGGGCCGTAGTCGAGTTGCTCGACCTTTCTGCGGCACAGCCACTTGTCGATTGGCGTAAATCCCCAGGTGTCGTCGAGCGAAAAGCCCTGCGGCGCGAGGGTCGGCATACCTTCCGGGAAGGGTTGGGTCGGTGAAGGCACCTCACCCTTTACGGCATCGGTCTGCGGAACCGGGCGCTCCACGATCGGAACCAGCGGTTCCCCAGTTGCACGATTGAATACGAAGATCAATCCCGTCTTATTGTTTTGCACCAGCGCTGGAACCGTGCTGCCATCTGGTCGTGGCAGGTCAATCAACATCGGCTCGGTGGGCGTGTCGTAGTCGAAGATGTTGTGATGAACAAACTGGAAGTGCCAGACCACCTTTCCGGTGGAGCCTTTCAGCGCCACGACTGACGACGTGTAGTTGTTGTTGCCGACACGGTCGCCACCATAGAAATCACCTGACGGGCTGGTGGTCGGCAGATAAACCATGTCCAGCGCCGGATCGACCGCCATATTGGCCCAGACATTACCAGCGCCGAAGCCTTCGCCCGTTCCTTTTGCCCAACTCTTGGAGGCGGGATCCGCGGGGTCGCGCGGTACCGGATCGAAGTCCCAAAGGTGCTTACCCGTGCGCGCATCAAAAGCGTCCACCCGTCCACTCGGCGCATTGACGCGTTGATTGTCAGCGATGACGGAACCCACTACTACGACATTATTGAGGATGGCGGGCTTGGAGGTCGAAATGACCTCGCCCGGAAAAAGCTCGGGCATGCTGGGCTTCATCCGAACTTGACCGTGGTCGCCAAAGGCTTCGCAGCGCTGCCCGGTCTTGGCATCAATGGCCATCAGACTGTAGTCGGTGGTACCAAGGAAGATGCGGGACTTGCAGGCGGCACCCTCAGCGGCTTGAGCATCCACCCAATGGGAGATGCCGCGGCATTTCTGCATTCCAACCACGCGCTCCTTCGGATCGAACGCCCAGTGTTGTTTGCCGGTCTGCGGGTCGAGTGCGATCAGACGGCGGGACGGTGTGCAGACCACTAGATTCCCATCGATCAGACTGGGTTGGTCTTCAAACGCAATCAGCTTATTGTCCGCTTTTTTCGGGGGAACCTCGCCGGTGTGATATTCCCAGGCTGGGGCCAGATTGGACACATTGGAGGTATTGATCTGTGTCAGCGGCGAGTATTTCGTACCCTCATCATATTGATCCGCTGCGGGACCCATGGCGCTTACGCAAGACGCCATGCCTAAGAGGGCAAGCGACAAGACGTTTCGACAAATTCTGCCGACATTGGCGACGCTTGAGCTGACCGAAGTTTTCATAAGCATTAGAGTTCTTGACAGAAGCGAAAATGTGAAGCCGCGCCCCGTCGATTCCCCGGTTGATTACAGTTCACCCCTTGTTTGCCCGGACCGCCGCGGCGATTCGAGGGGCTTACAAGCTAGAGATCGGGACAAAGCGTCGGCGTTGATAGACAGCGGCAGTGGGTTGCATCGTTCCTTGCGGTGAACGGATTTAGACTTGCCTTTCCGGCAGCCGTATCACAAGTCCGTCAAGCTCTTCAGTTATTTTGATCTGACAAGACAGACGGCTGTTCGGTTGAGGATCCAAAACGCATTCCAGCATGGCTGTTTCCGTTTCGTCCTTGGGTGCAAGTTTGTTCACCCATGCCGGATCCACGAAAACGTGACATGTGGCACACGAACAGGCCCCGCCGCAGTCGGCAAGGATTCCAGGGACGCTGTTCTGCACTGCGCCTTGCATGACAGACAGACCCGGCTCCAGGTCGAGCACCCGCTCACGTCCGCCGAATTCGATGTAAGTAACCTTCGTCATTCAAGCCTCATTCAATCTGAAAATACTGCTCTAGTGATGCCTGTCGCCGGTATATTGGGCGACTGCCGAAACTCAAGCGGCGAAGGCTGGGTAAGCAACTACAGGTGGACTATGGAATCGTCACCGGAAGCGTCTCCCATCCACGTACCGTGGAGGTGCTGGAGAGTTCCGCCTTGCTGAGATCAACCGTCCAATCAGTGAAACGCTTGAGCACTTCTTCAAGTGTCACACGCCCTTCCATTCTCGCGAGGGACGAACCGATGCACGCGTGAACGCCGCGACCAAAAGTGATGTGCGGGGCATCCTTGCGGTGGATATTGAAGCGGTCGCCGTCCGGAAACCGACGATCGTCGCGATTGGCGGAAGAAATCAGGAACACCATGGTACTGCCGGCGGGCACGGTTCGCCCCTGAAGCTGGACATCGCGCGTGACGTATCGGCCGACCAGAGGTCCGGGCGGCTCATAACGCAGGACTTCTTCGATTGCTCCTGGAACCAGCGACGGGTTCTTGGCCAACTCGCGGCGTTGATCCGGATGATCGCTGAGTATCTTGGCGGTCCAGCCGATAAGGCGCGAAGTGGTTTCGTTGCCCGCGCCGGCGAGCATGGCGCAGAAAATCAGGATTTCGTCCCGCGTCAGTTTGCGTACCTTGCCGTCCACGTCTTTGAACTCTGCGTTCACCATCTCGGTCATGAGATCGTTGGAGGGATTCTTGACACGCCAATCGAGGTAATCCTCGAAACCTTCGCCGACATAGGGCGCATTGTCGCCCTGGATATCCATGGGTTTCCCGGCCTCGGTGCGCAGCATCGCATCAACGACATCGCGAAATATCGTTTGATCTTTTTCCGGGATGCCCAGCAGCCAGCCGATGACGCGCATCGGCAGCTCAGCGCCAAGATCGTGAATGAAGTCAAATTGCTTTGCGCCAACCAGTGGGTCGAGGCAGCGAACGCAGTAGGCACGAATATTCGCTTCCAGCTCGTTTACTCGCTTGGGCGTGAAGACGCGCGCCAGAACACCACGATGCGCGGTGTGTACCGGCGGATCCTCCCAGATGAACATGCCCGATGGGACCTCGCCACCGCCCTTGATGAATTCAATGATGTCGCCGCGCGCCGAGCTGAATGTTTCGCGGTCAAGCAGACCGGCTTCGACATCGCTGAATCGACTCGCCACATAGATGTCATGTTCTTCGTTGTAATACAGCGGTGCTTCTTCACGCAGTCGCCGGTAGGTGGGATAGGGATCGTCCTTGAATGCCTGGTTGTAGGGATCCCAGTTGAGATCATTTTTTTGGGCACTGCTCATAAGTGAATCCTCACCTGGGACCTGCGCTTCTGGCACGGTCAATCTGTTGATTCAAAAGTTCTGTATAGTACTGTGCATCTGCTCAGACATCCTGAGCGATCGCTCAGGAATTGAGAGAAGCTTAGTTTCTGAGCGCCGATGTGTCAATGGCTAGTCCGGGGGCTCATTGATAAATTTTGAGCTAGTTCTGACAACGCCAGGGCAAGGCTACGTAGACGGAAAGACGTATGTCTACATCTTTGGCGCTGAATGTGTTTGATGAGCTTACCAGAGGGGTCACGGTATCTCGCTGTCAAAGCGAAATGAGGGCACTGCTCGAATTTCCAGGTGCCGCTCGCGTTGATGGCCCTTTACCGGTGCAGGTACGTTGCAGCGTCGACGCGTCAGCCGTTGAGACATGCATAGTTAAGCTGCACCACTGATGTGCTTTGAATGCGAAAAAATTCGAGGTCGAACGTGGCACTTGCTTCCCGAAATATCGGTGTGGACGATTCCAGAACCCGTCTGGTTGAGGCGGCGGAACAGTTGATGCGCGAGGAAGGGTACGCGGCTGTGACCTCGCGCCGTGTGGCCAGCAAGGCAGGCTTGAAACCGCAGTTGGTGCACTACCATTTCCGCTCAATGGATGACCTTTTTCTCGCTGTTTCGGAGCGAGGCGCCCAACAGCTTTCAGAGCATCTCGATCGCGCGCTGGCGTCGCATCAACCGCTGCACAGCCTTTGGGAATTGATTTCCGATCGTAATACCGCTGTCCTGGCCTCGGAGTTTCTGGCGCTTGCCAATCATCGCAGGACGATCCGTGCGGAAGTCGCCCGTTATGCAAAACGGTACCGGTCTGTGCAAATCGAGCTCCTTTCACTCACATTCAGCGAGTGTGGAATTTCGCGAACGTTATATCCTCCTGCTGCGATGGCGCTGATCATGGAGAGCATTGCCCGCACGCTCGCGATTGAGGCGTCTCTGGGCTTGTCCGCTGGCCATGCCGACGCGATACGATTTGTGAAACGCTATTTGGACATTGTCGAGCCGGTTCGTAGTCCCAGAAAATCTTCGAAGAGAGAGAAATTGCTCGCTGACTTGTCCGGTCGCGGTGGTCCGGTGCCCCGCAAATAAGTGATTGCGAATCGCTTTGCGGCGCGAGTTCCTCCGTAGTGCTCTATCAACGTCACGTTCACATCCCCGAACACCACATCTGCGCATTCAGGTCGTTGGGAAAATGGCAGACGTGATCCCAAGCCGCGGAATCCAGCGCCGCCTCGGTTTTCAAGCGCCGATCTTCATTCGTGCCGCCAATGCACCGGGACAGGTGACTCAATTCGTGCCTTCGCCCACGTCGGCGCTGATAGGCTTGCTGAGCATCTACTCGAAGTTTTGTAGGCAAGAGACTACATGATGTTGTTCTTGATTCTCGCAACTAAATGCCGGGTTCGAATCCCGGCTCATTACCAAATTAATTCAGTTGCTTGAGAAAAGGTGAAAGTGCGCATGTTTGCCGAATGGCCGCGGGTCACGATGCCGCAGGAATACAACCGATACTGGCTTGCCGCTGACTAAAGGCCGCACGAGGAGTCCGTGCCGATATGCTCTTTCTCCGGTACGAAGCACCCCAAGTGCGGCAAGGGAATCCCCTTATAGTGGAAAACGTCTCCTTTCAGTAATCTCGTGTCTCTGTTAGCTTCTTTTTGCCGTAATGATTATTAGCTCATAATTTCATCTCACCGGATCCCATGACCGACTTCACCGAATTCGACCAGGACGAATTGCTTGCGCTTGCCCGCCTCGATATCGAGAAGGAGCGCTTTGATGACGCTCTTGCCAAGCTTAAATATGCGCAGCGGCTTGGAAACGGTCCGGCGGTGGCATCGGAACTCGGACGTGTCTATGCCCGGCTCGGCCTGAAGCAGAAGGCAAAGCGGGCTTTTGAAGCGGTACTCGCCGAGAACCCGAAGGCCGTCCACGATCGGTTCCAGCTGGGAATGGTGCATTTCGAACTGGAAGACCGACCCGGGGCTCTAGCGTTGTGGCGTGAAGTTTTGAATGAAGCCCCGTTGCATCCACCGGCGATGTTCTACAGCGCACTGGCGCTCGCCCAGATTGGCGAGCTGCAGCCCGCCTGGGGTTTCTGTAAGACGATCCTCGATCAGATCAAATCCGACAATCTGTATTTCGGCCGGGCGAAGGATCTGTTCGAGAAGATCGAAGCCGATCCCAATTTCAAGGCGGGAGTTTCTGGCCGCCCCTTGCAGATATCGCCTTCGACCACGGAGCACTAAGTGGGCGAGAGTGCTGTCAAGCAGGAAAGCGTCGAGCGGCTCAAGCGGCTGCTTGGCTTTCTCGAACGCGATCCGCGCAACCTTCAATTGGTTTCCGATGCAGCTGAAACTGCCTTGGCTGCTGGCGATGCCGTTCAAGCAAAGCAGTTGATTCAGCGCGGCCTCGAGCTTGCCGGCGGTGACAATACCGGCGCTCGCTTTGGTTTCGGCAATCTTTTGCTGGCAGCACACGATTATCCAGCGGCGCGAGCGTTGTTCGATGAGATGACCGCGGTTATGGATCACCCGGCGGTGCGCTATAACCTCGCGTACGCACAATTCGCAGAAGGAATGGCGGTCGAAGCTTTGGAAACGTTACGGCAGATACCGGAATCGCAGCGCACGGAGCTCCCGCAATATGACTTGCTGCTTGGCAAGTCGCTTTATTACAGCTTGCACTATGAGATGGCGCTTGAACCGCTTGATCGCTACCTGCAGAAAGCACCGGACGATCGTGAAGGCTTGGCACTCAAGGCAATGGTGCTGTTCGATGCTGGCCAATCGGTGGCGGCCGCTGCACTAGCGAAACGGGTGCTTGGAGCGTTTCCCGATGACCTGCTGGCTCATCTGGTGCTTGGATCCATCGCGCTGCATGAAAACGATCCAGTTTCCGCGCGCGCGCATCTTCAGCAGGTGGTCACGCTGCAACCGGAAAATGGGCGCGCATGGTCAGGCCTAGCATTTACCGACCTTCGCGAAACCAAGCTTGTTGATGCGCGCGATCATTTCGTAACTGCGGTCCGGTATATGCCGAACCACCTCGGTACCTGGCATGGGCTGGCCTGGACACAGCTGTTGCTCGGGGATCTCGAAGCTGCGCGTGCCGCTGCGACTAGCGCCATGGAACTGGACCGTACTTTCTCCGAGAATCACGGCACGCTCGCGGTGATACTCATTATGGATGGCCGCTTAGACGATGCTGAGCAGGCGATCAAGCGCGGCTTGCGGCTTAATCCGCAGTCGGCGGCGTCGCTCTATGCGCGCGGCCTGCTGTTGGGCGCGCGCGGCGACGCGGAATCCGGCAAGAAGCTTATCGAGCGGATTTATGTCGGCGCTGGAATGCAGAAGGATGCCGTACGTATTGCGGAAGCGCTGATTCAGTTTCGACCGGGAATGGGGCAGGTGCCCGTTCCCGT
Organism: uncultured Salinisphaerales bacterium; assembly: GCA_964581385.1. Classification (GTDB taxonomy): domain Bacteria; phylum Pseudomonadota; class Gammaproteobacteria; order Nevskiales; family Nevskiaceae; genus CAZOOK01. The sequence goes on along the minus strand of CAZOOK010000041.1, from coordinate 30,553 downwards.
TGTGGAAAGAAAAGCGGGTGGGCCATCGAGGAAACCACGTAAAAAGTAGGACCGCGCGGCAATATGTTGTCTGCGTGCCGCGGGGTGCGGGACGCCACTGAAACACAGGGTTAACAGTCGGGGTATAGCCATGACGCCAGATCTGGCGCTGGAGCTTTGCAGGCAAATGATGTGGACAGCGATGCTGGTGGGAGCGCCGGTGATTGGAGCCAGCATGGTGACTGGACTTGTGGTCAGCATTTTTCAGGTGGTGACGCAGATTCAAGAAATGTCGCTGACCTTCGTTCCCAAGCTGCTGGTCATTTTCTTCGTGATCCTCGCGGCCGGCGGCTGGATGCTGTCGAAGCTGATGGCGTACAGCGCAAATCTGATCCATAACATTCCGGCTCTGATTCATTGAACTTCCAATGAGTGATCAGTAAAGCGCTATTTTCAACAGGCATCGTGTAGTGGATGTACAACTGAATACCGATTGGCTGCTGACCATGTTGCTGATCGCAACGCGGCTCGCGGGCCTTTTTCTGTATTCGCCGGTAATGGGGTTCAATCAGCTGCCAGTGCGCGTACGAGTGAGCTTTGTTTTGATCCTCGCGCTGGTTTTCGGCCTCGGATTGCCTAATGCCGTGCCGCACATCCTGTCGCTGCCGCAGCTCGTCTTTGCCGCGCTGCGCGAATTTCTGGTGGGTGCGCTGATCGGTCTGGGCGTATTTGTCGTTTTTGCCGCGACGACCTTCGCCGGACAGATGCTGGATGCGCAGATCGGCCTCAATGTCGCCGTTCTTTTCGATTACAACACGCAGGCTCAGAACCCGTTGCTCGGCACGATCTTCGGCATGCTCGCCGGCGCGATGTTCCTGGCGCTGGATGCACACCATCTACTGTTGCGGGTAATGGCGCAGACTTTCGAGCTGTTTCCGCTCGGCGGCGGATTCTCGGTGGCGCCAGCCTTGCTGGCGCAGCAGCTGGGTGCGGTATTCCTGTTCGGGCTGGCCTTGGCGAGTCCGGTGGCGCTGGGCGTATTCCTTCTCGACGTGACCACGGCATTCGTGTCGCGCAGCATGCCGCAGCTCAATATTTATTTCGTGGCACTGCCACTGAAAATCTTCTGGGGTCTGTTGCTGCTGACCGTTACGTTGACGCACGCGGGACCACTCTTGCAGCGCCTGTTCACGGACGCGGTTACCGCGCCGCTGGTATCGAGGTAGCCACAGTGGCTGAACAGGAACTCGATCGATCCGAAACGGCGACGCCATTCAAATTGGACGAGGCGCGCAAGCGCGGCGTGGTGCCGAAGAGTACGGAGGTCAACGCTGCCGTGGCGCTATTGAGCGGTTTGCTCGCGATTGGTGCCTTCGGACCGTGGATGGCGCAACGTCTGATGCAGCTATCGCGCCGCATTCTGGAAGGGATGGATCAGGAAATCTTCGATATCGAGCACTTGCGGGCTTGGCTGGGGTCGATTGCCGCCGAGGCCTTGTTCGCGCTCAGTCCGGTGTTCGCGCTGGTGGTGATCGGAGCCGTCCTCGCAAATCTGCTGCAGACCGGTCCGGTATTCAGCGCGATGCCGCTCAAACCCGACTTCTCAAAGCTCAGTCCGGCGACCGGTCTCAAACGTTTGTTCTCGGCACGCACGCTGTTCGAGGGACTCAAGTCTGTCATCAAGCTCACTATCTATGTGGTTATTGGTTACTTTTTCCTGCGTTCGACGTTGTCGACACTGCCCGCGCTGTATCATCGGCCGCCGCATGCACAGGCCAGCATCTTCGGTGGCGAAGTTCAGCGGCTTTTGTCGTATTTATCTTTAGGAGCGATCGCAATCGCCGGCGCGGATTTGATTTTTTCGCGTTGGGAGTTCTTGCGCCGGATGCGTATGAGCCGGCGTGAACTCAAGGACGAAGTCCGGCGACGGGAAGGAGACCCGCACGTGCGGCGTCGCCGGCGCGAACTGCAGCGGGAGCTGCGCAAGCGCAGCGCGTCTCTAGGGAAGGTTAAGGATTCGGATGTGCTGATTACCAATCCGACGCACGTCGCAGTGGCCTTGAAGTATCGCCGCGGCAAAGCGGTGGCGCCGGAAGTGACGGCGAAGGGGGCCGGGGATCTGGCTCGGCAGATGCGCGCGGTGGCGTTTCGCCATCGTGTCCCAATCGTGCCGAATCCGAGACTGGCGCGTGATTTATATCGGGATGTACGGATCGGACGGCCGATTCCAGAAGCCCACTACTCGGCAGTGGCTGATGTGCTGCGGTGGGTGTATCAGATCAAATCGAGACGGGAAGGTCGGAGTAAGGCGTGATTGAGTATTTTAAACAGGCGTTCGGGTCGCGCAGCGATCTCACCATCGTGCTGGCGGTGGTGGGAATCCTGTTCGTGCTGTTCTTTCCGATCCCGTCACAACTGCTGGATTTTCTGCTGATTCTCAATCTGAGTTTCGCGCTACTCATCCTGCTGTTGACGTTCTACACCGACAAGCCGCTCGGTTTCTCGACGTTTCCATCGCTGTTGCTGATCGCGACGCTGTTCCGGCTATCGCTCAATGTCGCGGCCACCCGATTGATTCTGTCCCATGGCGATGCCGGCCACGTGATCGCCACGATCGGAAAATCAGTGGTTGCCGGCAATTACGTGATCGGCCTCGTGGTGTTTCTGATCCTGATCGTCGTTCAGTACGTCGTCGTGACCAGCGGCGCACAACGCGTGGCGGAAGTTGCCGCGCGCTTCACGCTCGATGCGATGCCTGGCAAGCAGATGAGCATCGATGCCGAGCTCAACATGGGCCTGATCGACGAATTCGAGGCGCGGCGACGCCGCAGCGAGATCGAGCGCGAGGCGAACTTCTATGGCGCGATGGACGGTGCCAGCAAATTCGTCAAGGGCGATGCGGTTGCCGGCATCGTCATTATTCTCATCAACATCATCGGCGGCCTGTGCGTGGGCATGGTGCAGCGCGGGATGAATTGGGGGGACGCTCTCAATCTCTATACCCTGCTGACCGTCGGCGATGGCATCGTCACCCAGATTCCGGCGCTGGTGATTGCGACCGGCACCGGCATCATCATCACTCGCGCGGCGACGGATGCGCGGCTCAGCGAGGAGATCACGCGCCAGATCACGCGTTATCCCAGATCGCTGATCATCATCGGTTTCGCACTGTTCGGTACGTTGTTCATGCCGGGCATTCCAGCCTTGCCGGTTCTACTGCTGCTTGCCATCGATGTGGCGCTCGCGGTCTTCGCTTTCCGTAATCAACAGAAAGCGGCTATCGAAGAGGGAGCGGATGCGGCGGGCAAAGCGGGTGACGATGAAGGCGATCTGCGCAGCCTGCTGCAGGTGGATCCGATCGAAATCACTATTGGCGATCAATTGGTGAACGTGCTGGGGAAGGACGATGGCCCATTTCTGCGCCGCGTGCAGGCCATGCGGAAGCAGTTTGCGGTTGATTTCGGCTTCATCTTTCCGAAAGTGAAAGTGCGTGATTCGCTGCGGGTCGGCACTAACGAGTATGAAATGCGTATCCATGGCGCGAAAGTGGCCCATGGTACCGTGATGCCGGGCCGTATCCTCGCCATTAATCCAGGTGGCGAGCGCAAGCCCCTCGAAGGATTGGCAGCCCGCGATCCGACGTTTGGCCTGCCAGCGGTGTGGATCATGGAATCGGATACGGAGCGTGCTCGGTTCGCGGGCTATACCGTTGTCGATCCAATCACCGTGGTGACGACGCATTTCAGTGAAGTGATCAAGGCGCACGGCGCCGAATTGCTGTCGCGTGGCGAAACCGAAGCACTCGTCGGGCGTGTGCGTGAGCGGCAGCCTTCGCTCGTCGAGGAATTAGTACCCAACGTCCTGAGCTTCGGCGAAATCCAGCGGGTATTGCAGAATCTGCTACGCGAAAAAGTTTCGATTCGCAACATCGAGTTCATTATCGAGGTTCTTCTCGAACAGGGGCGACTCAGCCGTGATCCGGAACCCCTGACCGAAGCGGTACGGGAACGACTCGGGGCTTCAATCTGTGACCGATTTGGCACTAGCGATGGCACTTTGCATGTTTTGACCCTCGACCCGCGCATCGAAGAAAAGCTACGCTCCGGTTTGCGTGTCACGGACAAACAAGCATCGTTGGTATTGGAACCGCCGGTGGCCGAGGGGATTGTCCGTAGGCTTGCTCAGCGTTGTGAGGAAATGATGGTGCAGAATCTGATGCCGGTACTGGTATGCCAGCCGTCGTTGCGGCGTCACATCAGGCGGCTTACCGAGCGGGTATTACCGCACTTGTCGGTACTGTCGTTGAACGAGGTACCGAACAATCGCACAGTCAAATCTTTCGGCGTTGTCGAAGCGCAATCTTAACTATTTACACTTAAGGATCAGCCATGGCTGACGCAACCGCGATCGCAAAAATGTCCATGCTCTCCGATCTGGAGCGCCTTTCCGTTTATAGCCAGAACGTCGCCAATGGCGGCACCGTCGGATATAAGCGGCAAGTCCCTGCAAATTTGAGCTTTCTCAATCTTCTGGAGAGTGGTGCAGGATCCGTATATGGCAGTTCCGGATTCACACTCAGCACCAGTGATCTGACGACAGGTGCGCTACAGAACACCGGGCGCCCATTGGATGTGGCAGTCGAGGGCGACGGGTTTCTGGTGGTGGATACTGCACAAGGCTTGCGTTACACGCGGCGCGGCGACTTGCGACTCGATAACCAAGGGCGGCTGGTCGTGGAGTCAGGCGATCCCGTCATGGGCGCTGGCGGAGACATCCGATTAAAGACTGAGAACGTCGAGATTGACCGCAACGGGCAGCTTCGAGCCAACGACGAAGTGGTGGGTCAACTGCAGCTCGTGCAGTTCGATGATCCTTCCGCCCTTGTTTATGAAGGCAACGGATTATTTAGCGCGGGTGCCACCGCGAGCCAGAGCAAAACAACGCTTGCGCAGCTGCGTCAAGGATATCTGGAAGCATCCAACGTGCATCCCTTGCAGGATACGCTCGGTCTCATGGAGACCTCACGCCACCTCGACATGGTGGGAAAAGCATTGGTTGCGTACGACTCAATGCTGGACGCAGCGATCAACAATCTGGGCACGCCGTAACACAATTGATTAAGCGGATCAGGGGAACACAATGATTGACTCATTTTATATCGGCGCCACGGGTATGAACGCCCAACAGGTGTTTATAGACACCATTGCCAACAACGTTTCGAACATCAACACGACCGCGTTTAAGAAGGGACGCGTGACGTTCGAGGATCTCTTCTATCGGCGATTGAACGCTGCAGCGCCGCTTACGCTCGATCCGAGTTCGAATCAGGTCGGACTGGGAACCGCCATCGGCAAGACCGATACCGTTTTCACTGCAGGTAATCTGATCAAAACCGGCAATCAGATGGATCTCGCGATTCAGGGCGGCGGATTTTTGGAAGTGACAGATAGCGCTGGCAACCGTTACTACACCCGGCTGGGCGCGCTCCAAATGGATTCCAATGGAGAACTCCAAACCACGAATGGATACAACCTGGTTTCCAAAATCAGAATTCCCAGCGACGCAACGCAGGTGACGGTGGCACAGGACGGAACCGTTACCGCAGTGGTGCCGGATCAAACACAGCCGGTGCAGCTCGGACAGATCGATCTGGCGAATTTCGTTAATGTCGGTGGATTGCGCTCGATCGGCGATGGACTTTATGCCGCCACCGACGCATCCGGACAACCGTATTACGCGACACCGGGACAGGATGGTGTCGGTACTTTCAGTCAGGGTTATCAGGAATCTTCGAACGTCGATCTCAACAGCGAATTGCTGAGTCTGGTCGTTGCTCAGCGCGCATATCAGCTCAATTCGCGCGTGGTGCAGATTTCAGACGATGTAATGAACTCGATTGTGAATTTGCGCCGCTAACGTATCAGGCCCGTGCAAAATCCAGTAAACCAGATTCCATGCGTGTTCTTCTCATGACTGCCATGGTGCTGTCCATGCCTGCTGCCGCGCTGCCGCCGGTGGTGACGGCTACGCTGCAGCAGTCCGTGCGCGTTACGCATGTTCCAGTTTCGCTCGCCGACGTCGCCCATATCGATTCCAGGGATGCGGATTGTGCGCGGTACATGGCGACATTGATTCTGCTGCAGACAGCCATGCCCGGAATTCCGCAGATTCTGCGTCGCGATGAGATTGAGGCGCAGATGGCATCCGCGCCAGTGCTTCAGCGTTGCACACTGCAACTGGAAGGTGCAGATACGACTGCGGTAGTCCTGAAAGGCGTGCCTGCGAATATGAACGATCTCATACGTCGCGCTCAGCAGACGCTTCAAGAAACGCTGGTCGATCACTACGTCAATGTCGTGGTCACACCGGTCAAAACCGAATTTCGCCCAATTGAAGTTACGGCTGGCGCCACGTTCAAGTTCAACGTGCCGGCACAAGGAATACCACGCCGACGTATGGCGGTACAGGTATTGGTGCAGGCGCCTGATGAGCTCGGTTGGAGCTATCCAGTGTGGTTCGACGTTCAGGCTTCCGCTCCGGCCTGGACGACCACAGCGGAGCTGCATGCGGGAGGCGATGTGGCCGCGGTTGGTAAACGTCGGGAGTTGGTCGACGTGACTCAACTGGCCGGTGAACCTCTGCCGGAGGATTTCAATTTCGATGGTTACGTCAGCAAAGCGCCGCTGCCGGAAGGAAGCGTGTTGACGCGGGAGATGCTGGTGCGCGCGCCGCAAGTAATCGCGGGCAGACCGGTGTCGTTGCAATATCAATCCGGAGAAATTCGGATCGAAGTGTCCGCGACGGCCCTGCAATCGGGCTATATCGGTGATCGTGTGCGCGTGCGTAATGGTCGCAGCGACCAAGACGTGATGGGTGAGGTCAATGGCCCCGGTATGGTCAGGGTAATGCCATGAGCAGGAAAAGATCGATTTGGGTTGCTGTGCTCTGCGCTGGACTGTCGGTGAGCGCTGAATTTGCGTCCGCGGCCAGTTTGTACAAGCAAGACGCATATCAGGCACTGACTTCGGACACGCGCTCGTTCCGGGTGGGTGATGCATTGACGGTGATGATCGTCGAAAACTCCAGCGCCCAGAGCGAAGCGGATTCATCGACGACGCGCGATACCGGCCTCAGCGGAAACACCAACGGCATCCTCCAGCAGCACTCGTTTGGAGCAGATGCCAAGCACAATTTCGCCGGCAAGGGTGCGACCAATCGCACGGGCAGCTTGCAGGCGCAGATCTCGGTGCGGGTTCAGGAAGTGGCCGCCAATGGTGACCTTGCTGTCTACGGTACACAGAAAATCACGGTCAACGGCGAAACGCAGACTATTTCTGTGGCGGGCGTCGTGCGGCCGATCGATGTGTCGGCGGACAACATCGTGCTCTCGACACGGCTGACCAATGCGGACATCACTTATACCGGACGCGGCTTTGTCGATCGGAGTCAGGACGAAAGCTGGATTTCGCGGCTGCTGAGCTGGTTGGGACTTTGACGATGATCGTAAATCTGCGAGAAACAATGCTGTGTCTGGCCATTGTGCTTGGGCAGGTCACACCCGCGCTGGCGACGGTCGAGAAAGCACCTGATCCTGCACCGATTCGTATCAAAGAGCTTGCGCACATTGATGGCATTCGCGAGAACGCACTGGTGGGATATGGTCTGGTGGTAGGACTTGCCGGAACCGGTGACACCGCGCGCAGTGGACCGACTGTCCAGTCGATCGCGAATACTTTGAGCCGGTTCGGAGTTCGCATTACGCCGGATCAGGTTTCTTCGCGCAACATTGCCGCGGTCGTCATTACCGGAACGCTGCCTGCATTTCCGAACGCCGGCGACAAGATTGACGTCAATGTCGCGTCGATCGGCGATGCGCGCAGTCTAGTGGGCGGCACGTTGATGATGGCGCCATTGCGGGGACCGGACGACAAGACTTATGCGCTCGCTCAGGGGCCGATTTCAGTCGGGGGGTTCCGGTACGACGCGTTCGGCAATGTCGTGCAGAAAAATCATCCAACTGTCGGGCAGATTCCGGGCGGCGCAACGCTCGAAGAATCAGTCCATTCTTCGGTGGTGAGCTCGGCAGGCAACATGTACGTAGTACTCGATGACCCGGACTACACCACCGCGGCGCGTGTCGCCGATGCGCTCAACTCACGTCTGCCGGCAATCGACGATGGAAAAATGGCTCGTGCACAGGCGGTCGATGCTTCACGCATTCTGGTGCACCTGACGCCGGACGAGCGCGCGGATCTGGTGAGTGTCATCAAGCAGATCGAAACTGCTACCGTCATGCCCGATCAAGTGGCGCGGGTAGTGATCAATGAGCGCACCGGGACTGTCGTCAGCGGTGGTGATGTGCGCATTGGTGAAGTGACCGTCACGCACGGCGAACTCAAGGTCACCATTGCCACTGATTTCCTGGTGTCGCAGCCATTGATTCTTGGACGGGCAGGTAGCGGAGTGCGGACTGCTGTGACTCCCGATGCGGACATCAAGGTCAGCGAAAGCGAAAATCCGGTGGTCAGTCTGCCGGCCGGTACGTCGGTCGCCGATCTAGTTTTCGCGCTTAACAAAATCAAGGTTTCGCCACGGGATGTGATTTCCATCCTACAGGGGATCAAGCGCGCAGGATCTCTGCGCGCCGATCTCATCATTCAGTGAAGCGGCACATGACACATTGCGACGGGGGTACGGCGTGATCGATGAAATTCAGGGTTTGACGATGCAGCTGGGCGCAATGGCGCTCGATGCTTATTCGGCCCGCCATCAGGTTCTGGCGAACAACATCGCCAATATCAGCACAGAGTCCTATCGTCCGCTGCGGCTCAATTTCGAAGAGCAGCTTGAGGGCCTACGCACCGCTATGGCCGACGGCTCCAGTGATGCGCAGTTGGCGAAGCTAGTCGAGCAGGTTCATCCCTATGCCGAGTTGCGGCCCTCGGATCCAGTACTTGGGGATAGTCATCAGCGGCTGGACGAAGAGATGACGCTTATGGTCCAGAACACTTTGCAATACGAGGCGATGCTTGCTGCGATCAACCGCGAAGGCGCGTTGACCCGCGTCGCGATTACCGGGGAAGCGTGATGTCTGACTATACGAGAGCATTCGCGATCAGTGCATCCGGCATGGGACTGGAGCGTCTGCGTCTGGAAGTAGCGGCGACCAATCTCGCCAATGCCAACGCAACCAAAACCCAGAATGGCCGAACTTATGCGCCGCAGCGCGTGGTGGCGGCGCCAGCCAATCGTTTCGACGACATGCTGGGCGACGGGATCAGTCCGCTATCACTGCGCGGTGTCGGCGCCGTCGAAGTACAGACGATGAATGTGGCTCCGCGCGTCGAACAGGATCCGGGCAACCCGCAGGCTGATGCGCAAGGCCTGGTTGCGATGCCGGCGATCAATCCGGTGGAGGAAATGGTGACGGTAATGTCATCCGTACGCGCGTTCGAGGCGGATGTCCGCGCATTGGATGCGGCGCGCACGATGGCGCTGAAAGCGATTGAAATTGGAGCGCCAAATTCATGACCGACGCAATTGCCGCAGTTGGAGCGGTCAGCGGCGTCAACTCGCCCGCTGGCATGGAGGCCGGTATCTCGGCGACTCAACGTCCGTTTGATCTTGCCGAAAAGATGGTCGGTGAAGTGAATGACAGCGTCAAGGCTGCCGATGCACAGGTGCGCGGACTGGCACTGGGACATGCCGACAATCTGCATGACGTGATGATTGCGCTGGAATCGGCGCGGCTATCGATGGGACTACTGGTGCAGGTGCGAAATCGTCTGGTGGATGCCTATCAGGATCTGATGCGCATGCAGATTTGACGATGCGTAAGAGCGTTATCGCAAAAGCAAATCTGATCTCGGTTTGAAGAGCAAGGGGAAACGCAGTTGAAGGTTATAGAGTGGTGGAGACAACTCGAAGCATCGCGGCGCCTCTATCTGGGAGCGGGAGTTGCCGGGATTCTGGTGCTGACGGCAGTATTTGCTTACTTCGCATTGCGTGAAAGCTATGTGCCGCTGTTGTCCGATGGAGCAACTGGAGATAACGCGTCCATCATCGCCCGGCTCGATGCATCCGGCGCCGCGTACAAAGTGGAACCTGGCTCGGGGCGCATTCTGGTTCCAGAAGAGCAGCGCGACAAATTGAAAGCCGTGCTGGTTGATTCGGGAGCTGCGCCGCGTCAGCCGAAAGGATTCGAGGTTTTCGATAATTCCGATTTCGGCATGACCGAATTTTCGCAGCGCATTAACTATGAGCGTGGACTCGAAGGCGAGCTGACACGGACCATCATGGCGCTGGATGGTGTGCGTTACGCAAGGTTGCATCTGGTTTTGCCGGAATCAACCTTGTTTCAGCGCGACAAGGACCAACCCAAAGCGTCCGTCACCCTCATGCTCGCGCCCGGAAAATCCCTGTCACCCAAGCAGATCGCCGGCATTCGTGAGCTGGTTGCCTATGCGGTGCCGCAGCTCAAGTCCGACATGGTATCGATTCACGATTACCGAGGAATCGATCTGTCACCCCGCGATGATGCGGATGAGGAGCCGTCATCGAACGCGATGCATGGCCGGATCAAGGCCCAAGAGGCCATTGAAACCTATCTCGCAGCGAAGATTTACGACGTGCTCGTTCCGCTATATCCACCCGGCTCGGTGACGGTGAGCGTGGACGCCGCTCTGCGACTCGATCACGTCAGTTCGGTGCGTGATGAGACATTGCCGAAAGCGATCATGCAACCGGCCATCGCACATCAGCGTGGCTCCGCATCAATCCCTGTTGTACATGTCCCGCCTGCTTCCCCTATGCCGGCATCCGCCACGCCGCCGCCGCCCGCACCCGTGACCGCTCCGGCATCCCAGGCGGCAAGTGGTGAGTATGGAATCGATCGCGTACATCAGCAGATCGAAGAGGTGCCGGGTGCCATCGAGCGGCTTTCCGTGAGCGTGGTGGTGCCGAACGGCTCACCTCAGAATCTGAGTGTGGAAGAGTTGCGGGAGTTGATATCGGGTGCCATTGGAGCAAACGCCGAGCGCGGTGACGTCATTACGGTACAGGCCGCGACGATGCGGGCTGGATTCAGTGCGCAAGGCTCAGACGGTAGCTTGGGCGGCTCTCATCCGTTATCAGCAGATTCCACTGCCACGGAACAAAAAGCGAACAGGCCGCCCCTGAGGCAGATGCTGATACCAGCAATTCTGATCGGACTGTGCGGCATCGTTATCGCGTTTTGGGCTGGCCGCCGATCGCGCGAAGAAGGAACGCGCCTTACCGCTACAGAAAGAGAATTGTTGCTCGGTAAAATCAGGGATTGGCTGCGCCAGGAAAAAGATCCTGGCCAGGTCTCCGGATGAGCATTTCCGCAGAGCTCGTAGCGGGGTTGCCCGCGCTGCATCCGGCGGATCGTCGCTGGTTGCTGGCGCAGCTGGGTGACCCTGAGCGACGCAGACTGACTGCACTGCTGGAGCGCGGCGCCGCCGATGCCCTGCCGGCCGTTTCGGCTCTCGACAGCGCTCCGGCTCCCGTCAAAAGCAATATGCCGGAGCCCGAAGAACTTTCGCAGGACGAGGCGCTGCTGAATGCTGCCGAACCAAAAATTATCGTGGCGCTGCTGGTGCAGCTGCCATCTCCCTGTGTGGCACTCATTCTGTCGCAGTGGCGCTGGCCGTGGACGCAGTCTGTGATGGCGGCGTTGCCTGCGGATTCGCGTAAATATTTGGAGGATGAGCGCGCGCGCGCCGGTGGTCAGCCTCGACCGCGATTCGCGAATTGGTTGTTGCACGAGCTTGCCGAGGTGTTGCGCAGGCAACGCGCGGAATCCGCCGACGCGGGTCATCGCTTTGAAGTTTTGATGGATACGCCTTCAGTTTCGAGATGACGACGATGGCGAGAATCGTAAAGGCACCGACATTCAATGCGCGTCCGGTAACGCTTCCCGGAGCGGCTGATGCAGAGTCGAGGCATGCCGAGAGCGAAGGTAATCGGCTTGCGCCCGCTTTACGCGGATTCGATTCGGCTGCCGTTGCCGTTGCGGCGATTGCCGGCACGCCTGCGGGTGCGCGCGCTGCGGCGGCGCCCAATACCGCGATCGCCGATGCCGAAGCGGAGGCACGCGAGCGTGGCTACAAAGCAGGACATCAGGCTGCTTTGAAATCGGTTCAGGACGAGTGGGGCGCACGCGTGGAACGGTTGGAGCGTGTGATCGCAGCGTTCGAGGATGCGCAAGCCGAGAGTCTGGACCGTGCCGAAGATGATGCTGTCGCGATCGCATTTGCGGCGATCAGCCGTATGCTCGGCGACAAGCGGGCTTCTCTTGATCTGATCGCCGAGATCGTGGCCGACATCCGCAGAGATGAATCCAATGATGCGGAGCCTATTGTCGTCCGCGTGAAATCCGATGATTACGAGGCACTGATCGCGGAGCCGTTCATCATCGCGCTGGAGGACGAGCATCGGAAAATCCGACTGGTCGAAGATCCCCGCGTGATGTTGGGCGGATGCATCGTCGAAACCAGCCGCGGCTCACTGGATGCACGGATCGAAACGCAGATCGACCGTCTGCGCAAAGTGCTGCTCGAAACGAGAGCCGCCGGTCGGTGATGCCATGACCATGAACTCGGCACGCTATGTTTCCGCGGTACGCACGCGCGAACTTGTTCCGCGTCTGGGGAAGGTGCGCGAGTATGCCGGGTCGGTGCTGGTGTCGACAGGACCTGACGTGGCGCTTGGCGAGCTGTGTGAAGTCTATGCGCCCGGTCATCTGCAGCCGGTGCTGGCGGAAACCGCCGGTTTCCGTGACGGCAATGTGCTGTTGGTCCCTTATGGAGACCTCCACGGGATTCGTCCGGGCAGCGAGGTAGTAGCGACCGGTCGGGTCGCCAAGCTGCCGGTCAGCAAGCAGTTGTTGGGGCGCGTCATCGATCCCTTCGGCGTACCGATGGATGGACGTCCTGCACCGGAAGCGGAGCAGCTCCGGCCGCTGTATGCACCACCGCTCAATCCGGTACGCCGCGCACGTATTGCGAAAATATTCGAGACCAAAGTACGTGCCGTCGATACGTTTCTGACGATCGGTCAGGGGCAACGCATCGGCATTTTTGCCGGCAGTGGTATCGGCAAGAGCTCGCTCCTTGGAATGATCGCCCGCAGCAGTGGCGCCGACGTCAATGTCGTCGCGCTGATCGGTGAGCGCGGTCGTGAAGTGCGGGAGTTTATTGAATTCCACCTCGGTAACGCACTCAGCAAATCGGTGATCGTCGTTGCCACGGCTGAGCAGAGTGCATTGATGCGTTCGCATGCGGCTTTTGCGGCAACTGCGATCGCCGAGTATTTTCGTGACCAGGGTTTGGCGGTGGCATTGTTCGTCGATTCGCTGACACGGTTCGCAATGGCCCGCCGCGAGGTCGGTCTGGCGGTGGGCGAACCGCCTACGTCGCGTGGCTATACGCCCTCCGTATTCGGTGCGCTGCCCCGTCTGCTTGAGCGCGCGGGGCCTGGCGAGGAAGGCGAAGGCAAGATCACTGGTTTTTACACCGTGCTCGTCGAAGGCGACGATCTCAATGAACCGATCGCCGATAACACGCGCGCGATTCTTGACGGGCATATCGTGCTTTCGCGTGAAATCGCGAATCAGGGGCGATATCCGCCAATCGACATTCTGAAAAGCCTGAGCCGTCTGTTGCCGCACCTCGCGAGTGCGGAAGATCTCAAGGTGGTATCGGATGCGGTCAGAAACCTGGCTCTATACGAAGAATCGAAAGATCTGGTCGAGCTTGGCGGTTATAAATCCGGTGCCAACAAGGCTCTCGATATCGCGTTGCGCGTCACACCGATGATCAGGGATTTTCTGACGCAATCAATGACTGAAACGACACCGCGTTTACGAGCAATGGAGTCGCTCAAACGCATGCTGCAGGAGTCAATGTGAAAACTTCGTCGCGTCGTTTGAAAGTGATCGAGTGGCTGTCGCGGCGTACTCGACTGGATTTAGAGGAAGAGCGTCAGGAATTGCGGCAGACGCTGTCGTCGCTGGAATCGGAAAATGCGGTTCACGCGCAAGCGCTGAAAACCGTCGATACAGGAATGGCCGACTTGCAGCGACAGTTACGGCCGGGTCAGATGCTTAATCTCGCCCTGTATCAGTCCGGCACTTCGCACATCGAGCACAGCCTGCACGCGGTCGCCGCTGCGCGCGACGAAGTTGCACGTATCGAAACCAGAATGTTCGCCGAGCGTGAATCGGTGACGCGTAGCCAAGTGCGTCTGCAAAAGCTCGATGAGCGGGAGCAGGAAGAGAAGAACCTGATTTCATCGATCGGTCGTACTCACGATCAGCAGCAGCTCGACGAGCTATGGCTGCTTGGTCGCGGGCGCAGTGAGGAATAGAGCAATGGGACCTCTATTGCCAAATCCAGGCGGTACCTCGGGCATCAGTCGCTGGGACATGGATCCGCATGCCTATGCTTCGGATAAAAAAGCGTCCTGGGAGACCAGTGATTTTGACTCGCTGTTCGATCGGCGGACGGTGGAGACCACTCCCGATTCGGCGGCACGCGCGGATGTCGAAAAAAATGTATCGACGTCAACCATCGGGGAAGAAGCTCCTGGTGTTGGTGGCGCAGAAGAACATCGCTTTTCGGCCGTGTCAGATTTGTTCGGGAGCGACGAAGGAGCTGTGATGTACCCGTCGACGGCGGAGGTGTCAGATGCCGTTGATTTGCGAGACGGCGCAGGGCTGGAATCAGCGCAATCGGGAATAGTGACGCCAGTATTGCTTTCCTCATCTGACGCAATGCAGGCTGACGATAGTGCTGGTGCGCGCGCGGCAGCGCTACCGCCATCGTGGTTTGCGGCCGATGATATCGCCGAACACTCGAATCGGGTGACCGTCGCGACGGATGGAACCATCGCCCATGTCTGGATTCGCGATGCCGCGATACCTGCGACTGCAAACCCCGACATCGGAGCATCGTTGCGGGTCAAGCTGTCATGGCTTGGCGTTGCGCTGACGAGTCTCAAAATCAACGGCCGCAGTGTCCTGCATTCAGTTGGCGAACGAACTGCGGAGCAGTCCGTGATGATGAATGAAGGCGGTCGACAGCTGGATCTACGAGTATTGAAGGAGAACGGTTATGGCGGTTGACGCGATTGGTGGAAATGTGGGCAGTGGCGCGGGTGGGGCGGTCACGCCGCAGGGACTGTCGATTCAGGATTTCTTGCATCTGTTCCTGTCGCAGCTGACGTTCCAGGACCCGCTCAAGCCGGTGGACAACACGGAGTTTCTAGCGCAGCTTGCGCAGTTCACCAATATTCAGCAGACCCAGGTCATGAGCGACAACATCCAAGGCTTGCTGAATCTGGAATCCAATAATCAAGCGATCAGCCTGATCGGGCACACCGTCGAAGTGTCGTCCAACAATCAGACACTGACAGGACAGGTCACGACTGTGAATTTCAACAATGGACAAGCAACGCTGACGATCGCCCAATCCGGGGGCAATCCGATCCAGGGCGTCGGCCTGTCACAAGTCACATTGGTGCGCTAGCCATGAGCGGATTTGCCAGCATCTACACGAGTCTCACCGGTCTTCTCGCATATTCAGATGCGCTGAATAGCATCAGCGACAACATCGCCAATCTGAACACGCCGGGCTTCAAAGGAAACGATGTGTTATTCAGAGACCTCACGCCATCCAATCCGGATTTCGGCAGCGACCAGGGACCGCCAGATTCGCTGACGACCGGCAACGGTGTGCGATTCACCGGGACCCGCAGGGTATTCACGCAAGGTCCTTTTGAGCAGACCGGCAACGGCACCGATCTCTCAATTAATGGCAACGGCTTCTTTGTGCTGAAGAACAACGGTCAGCAGGTATTTTCACAGGCCGGCCAATTCACTTTCGATAACAACGGTTTTCTCATCGATTCGGTGACCAACGCACGCGTGCAGGGAATCGACGCTGGCGGCAACATTTCCGACATCCAGGTCAACAGAAATCAAGCTGCTGCCGCGGTTGCAACCACGCAGATCAAATTTTCGGGAAACCTGGATACGGCCAGCACCACGGGTACGGCAACGGTCAAGAACGTGATCGACGCGACGGGCAAGAACAAGACCCTGACTCTGCAATTCACCAAGGGCACCGGCGCCACGAGTGGAACGGTCTGGAATGTGACGGTGACCGATGAAACTGGCGCGACACTATTGCAGGCTAGTCAGATTCAATTCAATGGCACGGGTTATCCAGTCCAAGGTTCCAACACGTTGCAAGTCACGCTGGCCGGCAAGAGCGTGACGCTTAATTTTGGAGATGCTGGAACTCCAAATGGCGTGACTTCATTTTCAGGTGGACAGACGACGAGCACGATTACGGGCACGCCGGACGGAAATTCACCTGGTACGCTTTCGCAGATCGCTTTCAATCAACAAGGCGTGGTGCAGCTGACGTTTTCCAACGGTGTCACTAGTAGTGGACCGCAGATAGCCCTTGCTAACTTCGCTGATCCATCGGTATTGACGAGCACCGGCTCAGCGCAATTCACGGCCGACGCGTCCAAAGTCGGTGGGAAGCCGACGTTCGGGCGTGCCGGAGAAAACAGTTTCGGAACGCTGCAGCCTGGTGAAATCGAGTTGTCGAATGTGAGCCTGTCGCAGGAATTTTCGACCATCGTCGTGCTGCAAAACGGTTATCAAGGCAGTTCGCAGATTCTGAACGTATCGAACCAATTGCTCGATGATCTATATAAGAGCATAGGTAGCCAAGGCTGATGCGCTACCGTCCGTATTTCTTACTCGGCGATACGCAGCGCAACCAGTTGCGCAGCCGTTTCGCGTCCGCGATCGACGAGTGGTCGAACTTGTGGCTGCCGGAAAATTCGCGGCCGGTTGCGCTTGGATCGGAAATCGTTGCGTCGTCGTCTGTTCTGACGCATGCCGATGATTCATGGCGGATCGTTCGAGCCGGAAAAAAAGAGCTTGGCTGGACACAGGCGTCCAATGTGTTCCTGAAATCCTTGCTCGCCGTCAGCGCGGGCGCGAGTGCTGCTTCAGCGGATGGCGGCCCTCTCGCCATCGATCTCGGAATGAAGCTTTACGTGGATTTGCTGGCCCGGCTATTGAACGTTGTCCATGCGGGCCTGGAAATCGATGCCGATAGTGGTGCAGCCCCCGCGCATCTTTTCGCGCCCGGAGGCAATGCGGTTCGAATGACGGTGAATGTCGGAAGTTGTTCGGCAGATTTGTTGATCGCTGCAGAAGTCGTGGCGACTCTGACGACCGGTCTCGAGCGACGTGCGCGCACTGTGCCAAAACTGACACGAATTCAATCGGCGATATCGGCTACGCGTCTGCGTCTGCGTGTGACGATCGATCTGCCCGACGGCATTGCAATCGAGGACCTTGAAGATCTTCGCGAGGGACATGTCATCGTACTCGACCAGCCGCCGTCGGCAGCATGGGAAATTCGTGGAGTCGATGGGGCTCTTCTGGGACGCTGCCGGCCAGGTCGTGCCGGTGATCAATTTGCAGTTAAACCTCTGGAGGCGGCGCGGCCGTCCTAATCGCTATGGCTAAGCTTCATTCTCAAGACGAAGTTTCTGATAAATCCGAAGTGGCGCGCGTGGAGATGCCGGAACTCAAAGCATCCGGCGACGAAGGAGCAGCACCCTTCCTGCGCAAGCAGCTCGATTTGATCCGGGGCGTCAAAGTTCGTGTTTCGGTGTCGCTGGGTGAGGCCGAGATCAGCGTCGGCAAACTGTTCGATCTTCGCGTCGGCGACCTCGTGGCGCTGGACCGTCAGATCAATGAACCGCTCGATCTATTCATCGACGGAAAAATTGTCGCGCGCGGTGAGCTAGTGGTCATCGGCGACAGTCTCGGTTTGCGTGTCGTCGAAATCGCTGATTCCTGAATCCATGCGGAACGGCGCTGCCACAGATGGCAGGCGGATAGCGTCGGCGGACGACGATATCGCCGCGGCTACTAATTGCTTCGCGATCTCGAAGCGAGTCGGCTGTCGCATCCAGCTGATCGCCATGTGCTCGATGATGGTCAGTGCGTTCCTTGTGGCGATGCCGGCAGAGTGCGAGCCGTCGGCCACGGCTATGGTTTCGGCATCATCGGCGCCGCTCGAATTCCGTCACGACGATGGCGATCTGTGGATGCACGCGGGTGTTGCCGCCGCGTTCGTCCTCGTCGTTGCGATCGGTGCGGCGTTCGTCGTCAAGCAAGCCGGGCGGGGCGGCATTCTGCAACGGCTCGGTGCTTCCGGAAGTACGAGAAGTACGAATATCAGAGTGGTGAATTTGCGCCGACTCACTTCACGGTTGTCGATTGTTACGGTCGAGATCGACCAGTCAAAAACGGTGATTTTTGCCGACAACGGCCAGTCATTGCTCATGCTCGCGTCGAAAGAAATGTCCGACGAAATACTAAGTAACGGAGATCCGCAGTGATGTCCTGGCTGAAGCTGCGGCATGTTGCGATGATCTTGGTGAGCGGACTGTTGCTCGCCACATGCTGTATCGCGACAGCCGCGGATTTGAGTTTCCCAGGCGGGACCGTGCAATTCTCCGATGCGGGACATCAAGCGTTATCAGGGCCCGTCAAAATCGTTCTGTTTCTTACCGCTCTGAGTTTTCTGCCGGCTCTTCTGGTATCGGTTACGTCCTTCACCCGCATCATCATCGTGCTTGCGATGCTGCGGCAGGGTATTGGGATGAATTCAACGCCGCCGAATTCGGTGCTGATCAGCCTGGCCATGTTCCTGACCGTGTTCACGATGTCGCCGGTATTCGAACAAATCAACCAAACCGCCGTTACTCCCTATCTGAATGGGCAGCTTAACGAGCAACAGGCTTTTGATATTGGCAGCAAACCGCTGAAGCAGTTTCTGATCAAGCAGACCCGCGACAAGGACATCGCCCTGATTCGCGAGCTGGCGCACAAGGACTTGCCGAAAACAGTCGATGAAGTCGGGATGTTCGAGCTGGTTCCGGCTTACATGCTCAGCGAGCTTCGCACTGCGTTCGAGATCGGGTTTATCGTCTTTCTTCCATTCGTTCTGATCGATTTGGTCGTGGCGAGTGTACTCATGTCCCTGGGCATGATCATGGTGCCACCGTTGGCAATATCACTGCCATTGAAGATCCTCATGTTTGTTCTGATCGACGGTTGGAGCTTGCTGGTGGAGTCGCTGGTCAGAAGCTTCCACGGCTGACGCCATGCCTCATTTCAGATTCAAGATCTCCACGAGGGAAAACTGAAGTGGGGCGCGATCAGACGGAGGGCAGCCGCCGCGGCGGTCAGGACGATGGTGCAATTCCGGCGAAAGAACGCGCGCTCTGGCTGGAATCGCGTGCCGAAGGGGGCCGTGAGGCGAAAATTCAGCTGGTATTGATGTACCTGGGGCTGGCCAGAGGTATTGCCGCTGCGGTCTATAACGCAACCGAGCTTCAGGGCGTCGACTACCGCGATCTCGTGCAATTCGGGATCATCGGTCTGCTGGATGCCATGAGCCGGTTCGATCCGGATCGGGGGATTGCTTTCAAGTCGTTCGCGGCCAAGCGCGTTCGCGGCACAATCCTGAACGGGTTGGATCAAAACTCAGAACTGCATGCGCAAGGCGCGTTTCGGCGGCGCATCCGCCGTGAGCGCGCTGCTTCGTTGCGGGAAGCGTCTTCCAAGGAATCGGGGCACGATGAATTCGCGCGCATGGTCGAAGTCGCGCTGGGGCTGGCCATCGGCCACATGCTCGAAGGCACTGGAATGTTCCTCGCAGAGGATATATCCACCGGCAAGAGTGACGTGCCCGGCGAGTTTTCAGCGCTGAGCGAGTCGCTGCGGCAGCTCGTCGAAGAATTACAGGATCCGGACCGGGTGGTCGTCAAATATCACTATTTTGAAGGGCTCGCCTTTACCGATATCGCTGATCTGCTCAGCTTGTCCAAGGGCCGGATATCCCAGCTGCATGCACGGGCGCTGAAGTCGTTGCGCGCACGTCAGCGCAAGAAAGGGATGTTGAGCCTAGAGGCCTGATGTTTACGCGGAGGTTTGTAAGTCCAGCAAGATTTTATCCAGCGTTTCCGCAATCTTGGGGTCGCTGACCATGGATGTTTCGACATCCCGCACGAAAATACTGAATCTTGGATCGTTCAGAAGAGCATCGCCAAAATCCCACCCAATCACCGATTCGATGAACAGGATTCTGGCCTGACGTCGATTTTCAGGGAGTTTGAGATCCAGGCTCCTGATCTCGCGGCCCAGACGCTTGCGCAACTCTTCGATACTGACAATGCTGGCAGGCGTTGCATCGGCTGTTGCGGTTCGTTCCGTCCGTGCAGGCGACGTGCGCAGCGCGTCTGAGCGGGCAACAAGCTGGCTCCGCAATGCGTTGATCAGTTCCGATGTACCGTCGATCTTTGCCAAAATCGAAATCCCGATGTGTTTAGTGGTTTGTAACGGAGGAAGTGGGCGCTTCCGACTTCTCCGTTATAGCCCATCCACTAGTTCATTTTGCGGCGCGAACCCGGCGTCTGCGACAAATCCGAGTAGTTGTTTAACAGCGCGTGTTTCGCATCGCCCGTGGCTTTTGCACCGGGTTCGCCGGTTTGTTGCTGTAACTGATCTTCAATCTGCGCCTTGATTTTATTCATGTCGCGCGCCAACGCTTCGCTGGGATTCGATGTCAATCCACGCTGGATTTCGGCCAGGGCTCCCTTGAGTTCGCCCGATGTGGCCAGAAGCAGGGATTTTGAAAAAGCGTCCAATGCCGCAGATTCCGGAAGTCCATTCAGCTGTATCCAGCAGTCGTTCGCTTTCTGGGAATCGTTGCGGATGAAATGGATCAGACCGAGCTGAAAGTGCGCCACCGCGAGCGACGGGTTTAAGGCAATTGCGTGTTCCAGCTCAGTCGCCGCTCGATCGAACAGTCCCAGCTCTGCGTGTTCCGCGCCGAGCAGGCAGTGCGCGTTGGCATTTTCTGGATCGAGCTCGATCAGCCTTTTAAGCCGGCCGATCGCTTCTTCATGGCGTCCTTCCTTCATGTCGATGACGGCAATACGAAAAAGCTCTTCATTATCGAGGGAGGAGTCAGGCATGGCGGTTTTCTAGGTTGCCTACGAAAGTGGCTGGCCGAGCGCATTGCAGCAAATAGGTTGCCAGCATTCGGTAATCCGTCGCCGACGTCAAGAGGTGCGAGATCCCAGGTTACAGGGTGTGACGCATTTGGCGGATAGATCTCGTATTAATTTGTTATCACTACATCATCGGGGGAGGAATGATCCGCCAACCTGTTATTCTGAGAATAGACGTGCGGGTGGCGTAAATATCGAAGAAACGGGGACGGGCCGGGGCAGGTGTCAGGCATACATGATCGCCTAATACGCATCCTGTACTCGGTGCTTGGCATGCTTGACGAGCCGTGGCTCCATCGAAGATTTGCCGGTCGGCTTGCGGACCTTTGGCGAGTCCATATCGGGAATGATGCCGCAGTTTAATCAGATTACTAGCCGCCACGACGACGGTATGCAGACGCGGGGTTCGCTTCGCTCCGTGGCATCGTCAATTGCTTGTTGATACTTGAGCTTGGGGGTTTTGTGTTGCGCAGAATGCTTTCGAAGTGGACCGTCGCTGCCCTGGTGATTCACGTGGCGCCTGCTGTCGCCTGGCCGATCTATGTCTTTCCCGCTGCTTACTACGCTGTCTCCGATCCGGACAAGCACGCCGATAATGACTATGGATTCCGTTTCGCCGCTGGTTATATGGTCAATGACCAGTGGTCGATCGAAGCTTTGTCCGAATTCACGACCTATAAGCTCGATGCAAGTGTCGCCACACTGCGATCCCGCGGCATTAGCTTCGAAGGGGTTTACAACATTTTCCCCGAGTATCGATTGCAGCCCCTGCTGTTAGGTGGAGCCGGATGGATGCGGACCTCCATCAACGGTGGCTACTACGACTCGCCGGTGATCCGCGCCGGTGTAGGTTTGCAGTGGCGGGTTCCCAATACCAATTTTGGCCTTCGCGGCGATGCAGTGCTGCGCAGGGAATTCGATAGCGACGCGGCGCCGGACAAATCCAATTTCAACGACCCGATATTGTCGCTCGGATTTACGTATCGGTTCGGCACACCAACAACGTCTGTAGCTGGGAGCTCGGCCAGTCCTGTGGAGACGTCCAAGGGCACGACAGTTCCCGAGCAACGTCCGTCCGGCGGGTTGGATACCACGGTGGGTCCGGCCAAAGGGCAACCGGTCGAACCGATATTTCACGGCACCGTATCAAAGGGTGTCGTCACGCCACAGGATTCGGACGGCGATGGTGTCGACGATGCCCAGGATAAATGTCCGGATACGCCGCCCGGGGCGGTGATCGATGCGGATGGCTGCATCATTTACATGAAGAAATAGACGGCATCCCATGCGAGAGGCTGCGCGCCGACTCGCGTGCGGATGATTGTCATGAAACCGGTGAGCGCCGAAAACCGCGCCTCCGTCTGAAACCGAGATTCGCGATGTCAAACATGGGTATTCGTGGTTCCCTCAAGCTCGTAAATTTCTTCCTCATCTTACTGCTTGCCGGATGTAGTGCCGGCGGCACCGGCAGTGATTTCCAGACGCCACCGGTTTCGGATTTCAGCTTTGCACAGACTTCCGGTGTGCAAGTCGCCGAAAACGTCCGTAAGCCTATACAGCTTGTCTGGATGTCCAATGGCAGCCCGATATCGGGTCAATCGGTAACGCTATCGATAAGCCAGGGAGAATTGATCGATAGCACCGGCAATCTGGGTGCTTCCGTCACGGTATCCACACAAGGCGATGGCACCGTCACCGTCGACGCCTTGTCGAGCACTGTAGGCACCGCCACCGTGACCGCGACCGCGAAGGATCCAACCTCCGGCGCGCAGATGACGACAACGTTGACGCTGAACTTCGTCGGCCCGCCGAGCAAGGTTACCGTGCAGGCGCCGTCGCCTATACCTGCTCACGGTACGAGTCTGATCACCGCCGTTGTCGCCGATGCCAATGGCAATGTTTTGGAAGGTGTACCCGTCAAATTTTCGCTCCCCGCGGTCCCTGCCGGCGGAACCTTGTCGAGCACTGCTGCCACTACCGACAAGACCGGTACCGCCCACTCGCTGTTTACGGCGGACGGAACGATTTCTAGTGTCACGGTTCAGGTCGATGCGCTTGTCGATGCGGCTCCCGCAGCGACGCAAAGCGCGACGATTCAGGTGGTGCTCGGCTCACCGCCCGCGCCGACACTGACTTTTTCCGGGTGTCCGACAGGTACTCCGCCGACAAGCATTCCATCCGGCAGTACGATCACCTGCACGCTGAGCCTATCGGGAAGCGACGGCAAGGCGGTGCCCAATACGGCAGTCACCGTGACCGCGAATATCGGCAGCGTGACACCACCGACCGGTAGTTCGAGCTTCACGACCGGTACCGATGGAACGATCCAGTTTGTCTATACCGCCAGCTCGCAATCGCAAACACCGGTGCTGGGGCAGGAAGTGTTGACCGCGTCCGCTCAGGTCAACAGCGCGAATGTCAGCAAGACGCTCAATCTGACGCTCACATCCGTCGCATTCGGCTTCACGCAGCCCGCGGCCGGAGCGCAACTGGTCACCAACGTCCGCAAGACGCTCATCTTTGAATGGACTTCCGGCACTAATCCGGCATCTCCGGTATCAAACCAATCGGTGACGATATCGACGACCCAGGGTCAGCTCATCGATGTTGCCGGACATGTCGGCTCTACGCTGACGGTTTTAACGGGGCCCGATGGCACCGTTTCTGTGGATACTCTGTCGGCTACCGTGGGAGCGGCAACCGTCACCGCCACGGCAAAAGATTCCGCATCTGGCGCGCAGCTGACGACAACCTTGGCCCTGAGTTTTGTCGGCCCACCCAGCACAGTCACCGTGCAGGCGGCGTCGCCGATTCCCGCCAACGGTACGAGTCTGATCACAGCCGTTGTCGATGATGCAAGTAGCAATGCCTTGGAAGGCATCGCCGTCAGTTTCTCAATTCCATCGGGTGGCACGCTATCCAGTGCTTCTACCACGACCGACAACAGCGGTATTGCGCGTTCATTGTTTACTCCGGACGGGACGAGTTCGAGCGTGACGGTTCAGGTCAGTGCACCGCCTGTAGCTCCAAAGACCGCTACAATTCAGGTCACGCTCGTCGGCTCGCCGCCGCCATCGGCGACACTGACGTTCTCGTCGTGTCCAGCGAGCATTCCCGCCGGCAGCGCGATCACCTGCACGCTGAGTTTGATTGGCAGCGATGGCAAAGGCGTGGCAAACACCGTCATCAATCTGACCGCCAGCATAGGCAGCGTGGCGACGACAACGGGCGGTTTGGGATTCACGACCGGCACAGACGGCACCGTGCAGTTCGTCTACACGGCCGCTTCAGGGTCACAGCCATTGCAGGGACAAACCGTGCTGACGGCATCGACTCAGGTCAGCAGCACGAATATCACGCAGACGTTCAACCTGACGCTCGCGCCTGCCGAATTCGGATTCACGCAGCCCACGTCTGGTTCCCAGCAAACCATCAACGTGCGCAAAACGCTGGTATTCAAATGGACCTTGAACGGCCAGCCGGTATCGTCGGCGCCCGTCGCGTTTTCGACCAACCTGGGCGTATTCATCGATAGCAGCAATTCTCTATCTACGAGCCTCACCGAAAACACCGGTACAGATGGCATAGCGACCAACTTCGATATTTTGTCGACTGCGACAGGACCGATCGCCATCACCGCGCATGCGGCCGATCCGGTTTCCGCTGCCGCACTGTCCGCCACGCTCCAGTTCAATTTTGTGGGGCCGCCGAGCTCGTTCACCATCAACGCCCCATCGCCGATCCCGGCTAACGGCACAAGTCTGATCAGCGTCGTCGTTGTCGACACCAATGGCACCCAGTTATCCGGTATCCCGGTGAGTTTCGCTCTGGCCGCAAGTACACCCGGCGGCACGCTTTCGGCGACATCGGTCAATACCAATGCCAGCGGGACCGCCAGCTCAATCTTTACCCCGGACGGCAGCGCTACTTCCGCGACCGTGACGGTAACGGTTCCGTCGCTGAGCGCTCAGACCGCGACCATCCAGATCGGAAGCTGAGGGGCAGTGGTGCAGGGGTTTCGCAAAAATATTTAAAACTAAATATCGTTAACAATCATATTGTTAACTATTTTGCCCCATTTTTCTTGCCTGACCCCCTAAACAAATTTCTCGATTATTTGGATTAGATAAATGAAGGGGTTGTGCATGCAACCCTTCCGGTCCCGGATCTTCCGCGGACCGCCCTTAAAGCTTTAGGACTTGGGATAGAAGCTCATGACATCGATCGTAGTGGGGAACGCGGGCACAGGTGCGGGACAAGGGCTGGGGCTGCAGGGGACGAGTCTGACCCAGCAGAACGGGCTGGGTCCGACAGGCAATGCAGCGGTCGGTGGTCAGGGACGCGACCAGAGCTACGTCAATGTGGCGGACGGCAATCTGGTCGTCCAGTCGCAGGATGAATTTTTGTCCTCGATCGGCATCGATGACGCACTGCTGCAGACATACAACAGTCAAGGCAGTGCGGACGGTGACAACAACGACGGCTGGCGGCTTTCGGTATCACGCAACCTAGTGGGTTTGCCCAGCAGTGGTACTTCCACAACGACCACGTTCAGCCGCATCGGTGCGGACGGCCATCAAGCCAATTTCGTTTATAACGCGTTGTTTGCTTACGGGTCCGGCATTTACAGCGATGGCTCAGCTAACCACACCTACACTGCTGGCACAGGCGCGTGGGTCAACGTCAGCGATCCGGGTGTTAACGAATACGTCACTTTCACTGGCGGCGTGTGGGTTTTCCACGAAGGCAATACTGGCGTCACCGAAACGTACAGCAGTGCGGCGCTTACGCGTGGCAACTTGCTGGCAATGACTGACCAGAATGGCAACACGTTTTACTATACGACTTCGGGTGGCGTGGTCACGCAGGTTAAGGATTCATCGGGCCAGACGGTAGTACTGACCTACTCGTCTACTGGCAAGAGACTGGCCAGTCTCACGGCGACGATCCTTACGCCGGGCGCCACGGTAGGGACGCAGACCCAGGTGGTCGTCAATGTCCAGTACAGTTATGACAGTAGCAACCGTCTGCAAACGGTGCAGGTCCAACTGGCCAGCGGCGCCGTTTTTACGACCCAATACACCTATGTAGGCGCAACCAATCGGGTGAGCCAGATCGCCCAGTCCGACGGCAGCGTTCTGAACGTCGCGTATCAATTTACCGGAGGCGCGTACAAGGTGCAGACTCTGACCGATGGCCTCGGTCGTGTCACTACATTTGATTACACGACGGCCGGCCAGACTACTGTCCGGGACGCGCTCAATAATCCGACCGTCTACCACTTCGACAGCAGCAACCGGCTGACCCAGCTCGACGAGCCGCCCATCAACGGCACCGTCAACAGCATCCAGTACCAGTACGACACCAACGGCAACGTCAAGCAGGTCACTGACGCCGACGGTCGCAACGTCTATTACACGTACGACGGTCACGACAACAGCACGCTGATCCAGGATTCAGTCGGCAACACGATTACGCGCACCTACGATGCGAAAGACCATCTTCAAACCGAGACGCGATTTCTCAGTCCGGTAACCAGCGGTGCCGCGCCGCCTTATGCGCCACCGACAGCAACCAGCACCAACAGCGTTACCAGCTACTACGTCTACGACGGCAACGAAAACCTCACGTTCGTTATTTCGCCGCAGGGACGGGTGACGCAATACGGCTATGACAGCAAGGGCGAACGCAACCGCACCACTGTCTTCACCAGTGCGAGCTATACGGTCGCTAGCTATGGTACGGCGCCGAGCCTATCCACGATGCAAACCTGGGCCACGGCCCAGAACCCGGCGCAGACCGAACGGACCGACGTCACGTACGACCTGACCGGCCAGATCGCCACTGTCACCACCTACGGCAGCATCAGTAGCGGCGGCGTGACTTCAAATCCCAACGTCACGCATTACATCTATAACGCTTTCGGCCAGCTATTGATCAAAGCCGACGCCGACACCAGCGCCACGACCTCTGGCCAGCCGCACGTTACTGCGTACACCTACGACGGCATGGGCCGGGTACTAACCGTGACCAACGGTGCCAACCAGACCACCACTTACAGCTATCCCACCGATACTCTGCCGAGTCCCGGCACCACGGCTACCGGCCAGAACGCCAGCATCACGGTTACCGCCGCCAACGGCCTGGTGACGACCACGGTCTATGACGCGGATGGCGAAACGCTTAGCGTCAGCCAGAGCAGTACCACTGGCGTCGTCTATGGCACCACCAATTATTTCTACGACGCGGACGGCCATCGCGTCATGGCCGTCGACCCACTTGGAAACCGGACGATCTACGTCTACGACAGCCGCGGCCGCCAAGTCGGCGTCATCAGTCCGCAACTGGAATTGACCGAGGCCCTCTACAACAACGACAACCAGGTCATCGGTGCCATCCAGCGCGCAGGTGTTGTCCAAGCAAACGCGGTATCCAGTTATCTCAGCGCCGCGATCAGCAATCATTTCATCAGCACGCCGCTAACACTGGCCGGCGTCGACCCGGGCGCTTCCCCGCAAGACATCAAGACCTACAGCTATTACGACACCGCCAGTCGTTTGGTCTACACCATCGACGCCGTCGGTACCGTTACCGGCAGTACCTACGATACAGCTGGCCGGCTCCTGAGCAAGACTCTGTACAACACGCCCATCGGCACTCCGCCGACCAGCGGCAAGGCTAGCGACGTGTTAGTAACGACCAGCAGCCAGGATCTCACCACTCGCTACTACTACGACAACGATGGGCTGCAAACCGGCACACTGGACCCGGCCGGCTACCTCACCCAGACCGTCTATGACCCCGCCGGACAAGTCCAGAAGACCATCCGTTACGCCAACGCCCCGACGATTCCCGGCGGCAGCTCGGCGGCCACCGCCACCCTGGCGCAGCTCATCAGCTGGATCACCCTGGCACCTGCAAGCGACCAGACCAGCTGGGCGCTCTATGACAATCAGGGCCGCACCGTCGCCAGCATCGATCCGGACGGTTATCTGACTCAGTTCATTTACGACAACGCCGGCAACAAGACCCAGCAGACGCTATATACCAACGCTGTCAGTTACAACGGCACACAGACGCTTTCCAGCCTCCTGACGCTGGCCAGCGTCCCCAGCTCAGACCTAAGCCAGGGCTGGACCTATGACGGTCTCAACCGCGTGAGTCAGCATACCGACGGTGTCGGCACCATAACGAAATACACCTACGATGCCGCTAGCCATGTTTTGACGCAGACGGTCGATCCGACGGGGCTCAACCTTCTCACCAAGTACAGCTACGACGCCTTGGAGAATGTCACCAGCGTGACCGATCCAGTGGGCAGCGTCACACAGACGGTCTATGACGCGGATAGTCGTGTGGCGTACACGATTGATGCGGTAGGAGATGTGACGGGGTATCAGTACGACGCGGACGGTCGGGTGACGCAGACGACGAAGTATGCGACGCCGATCAACGTGAGTCTGCTGCCGGCGAATCCGACGCCGGCGGACGTGTCGTTGGCGGCGGTGGCCTCGACGCTGGTGAACTACACGCCGGGGGCGTCGGGCGGCAGCGCGTTGTCGGCCGTCACCACCTATCCGTCTGGCAATCCAGACTCGATCACGCCGGACCCTACCAACCAGCGGCTGGTGCTGAACAGCAGCGGCAACGGCTCATACAGCGCGGTGGGCGGCAATCCGCGCTCGGTGGCGCCGCTGGGCAGCGTAGTGTTTCATTCCGAGATCACCCTGACCAGCCTGGGCGGCGGCAGTTTTTACATCGGCGCGAACGGCACGACCCCGGATGGCACGCAAACCATGATGCTGACAGCCTCGTTTGCCGGCAACGTGCTGACGGCTTACGAAGTCAACGCCGGGCAGAGCAGCCGCGTGTCGATGGTGACGCTGAGCGCGACCGGGACCTATGTCACTGAAGTGGTGGTGACGGCCACGGGGGCGACGCTGTACGTGTACCAGAAGGGCCAGTCGCGTGCCAGCGGGTGGAGCACCAGCATGGGCGGCAACTGGGGCCAGGCATGGAGCTACATGCAGTCGAACACGGCGGCGAGCACCAATTACACCGCCTACGTCGGCAATCTGGAGGACTATCAGGCGCTGTCGGGGACGACGTCGAGCGCGGCCAATGAAGTGACGCGCAGCGTGTACAACGCGGCGGGTGAGGTGGCATACACGATTGACGCGGTAGGAGATGTGACGGGGTACGCGTACGACCAGGATGGCAGAGTCACGCAGACGACGAAGTACGCCACGCCGATCAATCCGAACCTGCTGTCGCCGAACGCCACGCCGTGGGATGTGCAGGTGGTCATGGCGGCGAACACGGCGACGAGCAATGACTTCAAGACGAGCTTCGGGCAACTGACGCCGACCTCGTCGTGGTCATCGGCGCCGTCGACGGTAGCCGTCACCAACGGTACGCTGGTTTTGCAGGATACCAATCTGGTGTCTAGCGCCTATCCGGGCCTGACAGGGCCTGGCATCACATTTCCATTATCCGGCGGCGCGAGCAAGCAGGGATTCAGCTATGTCGTCAATACGGGCACGCAGGTCGCGGGAGAACCGTTCACCTTCGGAGCTGAAAGCACGGATAACGGCAGCACCAACGAGATCGTGCTCAACATTGATGGGGGTACGGTCAAATCCTACGCCATTGTCGGAGGAGTGGCCCAAGCCTACAGCACGCTTTGGTCGGTCACTGCCAACACCAATTATGTGATTCAAGTGGAAGTCAGCGCCACGAGCGCGACGATCTACATTTACCAGGCCGGTCAACCGCGCAGCTCTGGGAAGAGCTACACGGTGGCGGCGAACTGGACGAATGTGAAGGGGGTCATTGGCACGACACAATACTCTGGGTTTACCTCGACGGCGACGATGACGGTATCGAGCTATGTCGAATACCAAGTGGATACCAGCGGCAACCCGATTGTGCCGGCCATCACAAGCAACGAAGTCACGCGCACGGTATACGACGCACTGGGTCGTGTGGCGTATGCGATTGATGCGATGGGTGATGTGACGGGATATCAGTACGACGCGGACAGTCGCGTGATGTCGACGACGAAGTACGCAACTGCGATCAGTCTGAGCAATCTGCCCCCCGCGTTGACGGCAGCCAACGGTGGTTTGAGTCCACTGGAAAATTTCAGTGGCGGCATCAGCAATTACCTGATGGCGGTCAGTGGGCAGAGCAGCGGCATTGTGGCGGACGCTGCGAACCAGCGACTGGTGCTGACCAGCAGCGGTGGGGGTGGTTCCACCATTGCCCGCAGCCCGCGGATATACAACGTCCCGACCTCTGGGACGCAAGTGTTTCAGATGAACTTTACGCCGGTGACGGCGGGCGGCAGCTACTATGTGGGCATCAGCAGCTACCCGGGCAGCGGCGAGTTTGATGCACATTTTGCTGGCGGCCAGATCTCGGTTTTCACCAACCCGGT
>CAZOOK010000040.1:0-47167 GCA_964581385.1 uncultured Salinisphaerales bacterium | reverse complement strand
ACAACGAATCCGCCGTTTCTATTTCAGCGTCCGCTGGTGACGTATCCGGGCTAGGCCTGTTAATACTCACTTTGTGAGCTTTGTGTATCTGAAGTTTTTGATCGTAGCCACTCTTGAGCGAACAGCGCTCTCACTACAGCAGAGGTTATGACCTCGACCGCGAGTTCTACGGGTTGCCCCAACTACAATTGATATCGTGACTACTAAGCGCCCGGCGTAACGCGACGGATCACACGCCGAGATAATCCAGAATCCCCTCCGCCGCCTGTCGCCCCTCATAAACCGCAGTAACGACAAGATCAGAGCCGCGCACCATGTCGCCGCCCGCGAAGACCTTTGCATTGCTGGTCTGGAACTTGGCTTTTTCGCTGGTCGCGATGCGGCCATCGTCGCGCAACTGAACGCCGAATTGCGTGAGCCAAGGCGCCGGACTCGGACGGAAGCCGAACGCGATGATGACGCGATCCGCTGGAATCACCTGCTCGGAACCTTCCACGACTTCCGGTCGGCGCCGGCCTTTCTCATCCGGCATCCCCAGACGGGTTTCGACGACACGCACACCCTCGACCTTGCCATTACCGACAATTTCAATCGGCTGACGGTTGAAGAGGAAACGGACCCCCTCTTCTTTCGCATTGGCGACTTCGCGGCGCGAGCCGGGCATGTTGGCTTCGTCGCGGCGGTAGACACAGGTCACGCGCGTGGCCTGTTGGCGCACGCAGGTGCGGTTGCAATCCATTGCGGTATCGCCACCGCCGAGAATGACGACGCGCTGGCCGTTCATGTCGACGAAGTCGGCAGGATTCTTCTCGAATCCCATTTCGCGATTGACGTTGGAGATGAGGAACGGCAGCGCGTCGTGAACACCGGGCAGATGCTCACCTGGAAACTCGCCCTTCATCGAGGTGTAGGTGCCCATGCCGAGGAACACGGCGTCGTAGCTGTCGATCAGTTCCTCGAAGCCGACATCGCGGCCGATTTCACAGTTGAGCCGGAACTCCACGCCCATGTGTTCGAGCACCTGGCGACGCGTGCGCACCACGTTCTTTTCGAGCTTGAATGGCGGAATACCGAAGGTCAGCAGCCCGCCGATCTCTGGATACCGATCATAGACGATGGCCTGCACGCCGTTGCGCACCAGAATGTCTGAGCAGCCGAGCCCGGCCGGGCCTGCGCCGATGATGGCGACACGCTTGCCGGTCGGCTGCACCTTCGACATATCCGGCCGCCAGCCCTGCTTGAACGCTTCGTCGGTGATGTATTTTTCGACACTGCCGATGGTGACCGCGCCGAAGCCGTCATTGAGCGTGCAGGCGCCTTCACAGAGGCGATCCTGCGGACAGACGCGACCGCAGATTTCGGGCAGTGTGTTGGTCTGGTGACACAACTCCGCCGCGGCGAACAGATTGCCCTCGTTGACCAGCTTCAGCCAGTTCGGAATGTAGTTGTGCACGGGGCACTTCCACTCGCAGTACGGATTACCGCATTCGAGGCAGCGGCCGGACTGCGAGGCGGCCTGCTCAGCACCGAACTGGCCGTAGATTTCACGGAAGTCGTGCAAACGGATTTCGACCGGCGCCTTCTTCGGATCCTGGCGTGGAAGATCCAGGAACTGCATTACATTTTTGGAGGCCATTTTTTACGCCGCTGCACGAATCGTAACGAGGAGGGAACCAATGTCGGCGGCCTTCGGCTTCACCAACCAGAACCGGCCGACGAAGTCGCGGAAGCTGTCGATGATCTCGCGGCCCCATTCACTGCCGGTTGCGGCGACATAGTCATCGAGCAGGTCGAGCAGATAGTGGCGATGGCCCTCCATGTGCTCCGCCAGAATGCGATGGATGTCGATCAATTCATGGTTGTAGCGATCGACGAAGTTGCGCCGCTCGTCGAGCACGTAGGCGAAACCGCCGGTCATGCCTGCGCCGAAGTTGACGCCAACGCGGCCGAGTACGACGACGGTGCCGCCAGTCATGTACTCGCAGCCGTGATCGCCGACGCCTTCGACGACTGCCAGCGCACCGGAGTTGCGCACGCCGAAACGCTCGCCGGCCGCGCCGGCCGCGTATAGCGTGCCGCCGGTGGCGCCGTACAGACAGGTATTGCCGATGATGACCGTCTCGCGGGTCGCGTAGCGCGCACCACGCGGCGGCCGCACAACAATCCGACCGCCAGCCATACCCTTGCCGACGTAGTCGTTGGCTTCGCCTTCGAGTTCGATATTGAGACCGCCCGCGTTCCACACGCCGAAGCTCTGGCCCGCGGTGCCCTTGAGCTTGAGCGTGATCGGCGTGTCGGCCATGCCGAGATTGCCGTGGCGCCGCGCGATTTCGCCGGACAGACGCGCACCGATCGAACGGTGCGTGTTATTCACCGTATATTCAAATGTACCGCCGGACTTGGCTTCGATCGCCGGCAATGCATCGCGCACCATCTGCTCGGCGAGCGTGCCACGGTCGTGCGGCGGATTCGGGCTCGAGCAAAATTGTGGCGCATCGCTGACCATACCGGCCGCCGACAGGATCGGCGATAGATCCAGGCCGCGCTGCTTCGATGTCGCCGGCTCGGCCATTTCCAGCAGATCGGTGCGGCCGATCAGCTCGGCGAGCGTGCGGATGCCGAGCTTCGCCATCCAGCGCCGCGTTTCTTCGGCGACGAAATGGAAATAGTTGGTAACCATTTCCGGCAGGCCGATGAAATGCTCCGTGCGCAGCGTCTCGTTTTGCGTGGCGACGCCAGTTGCGCAGTTGTTGAGGTGACAGATGCGCAAGTACTTGCAGCCGAGCGCGATCATTGGCGCAGTACCGAAGCCAAAGGATTCGGCACCGAGGATCGCAGCCTTAATCACATCGAGACCGGTTTTGAGACCGCCATCGGTCTGCACACGCACCTTGTCGCGCAGGCCGTTGAGTCGCAGCGTTTGGTGCGTCTCGGACAGGCCCAGCTCCCACGGCGTGCCGGCGTACTTGACGCTGGTCAGCGGCGACGCGCCGGTGCCGCCGTCGTAGCCCGAGATCGTGATGAGATCGGCGTAAGCCTTGGCGACACCGGCCGCGATCGTGCCGACGCCGGGACCGGACACCAGTTTGACCGACACCAGCGCCTGCGGATTGACCTGCTTGAGGTCGAAAATCAGCTGCGCAAGGTCTTCGATCGAATAGATATCGTGGTGCGGCGGCGGCGAAATCAACGCAACGCCAGGCCGCGCATAGCGCAGATGCGCAATCTGTTCGTTGACCTTGTCGCCCGGCAACTGGCCACCCTCGCCGGGCTTGGCACCTTGCGCGACCTTGATCTGTAGTACTTCCGCGTTGACGAGGTAAGCCGGCGTGACGCCGAAGCGGCCCGAGGCGACCTGCTTGATCTTCGACATGCGCTCGGTGCCGTAGCGCGCTGGATCTTCGCCACCCTCGCCGCTGTTGGAACGGCCGCCCATGCGGTTCATCGCGGTGGCCAGCGCCTCATGCGCTTCCGGCGACAGGGCACCGAGCGACATGCCCGCTGAGTCGAAGCGCTTGAGGATTGCCTGGATCGGTTCGACGTCGTCGATCGGGATCGGCTGCGCCTTGGCGGATAGCTTGAACAGATCGCGGAGCATCGCGACCGGCCGGTTGTTGATCAGGCCCGCAAATACTTCGTAGTCGGCGTATTCACCGGAACGCACCGCGCGATGCAGAGTGTTGACCACGTCCGGGTTGTAGGCATGGTATTCACTGCCGTGCACGTACTTGTAAAGACCGCCCGGTTCGACCAGCTTGCGTGGTGTCCACGCGGCGAGCGAAAGCTGCAGTTGCTCCCCCTGCAAATCGTCGAAGCGTGCCCCCTGGATACGGCTCACGGTGCCTTCGAAGCAGAGGTTCACGATCTCGTCGTGCAGACCGACGATTTCGAACAGTTGCGCACCACGATAGCTGGCGATCGTGCTGATCCCCATCTTCGACATGATCTTGTACAGACCCTTGTTGATGCCCTTGCGGTAACTCGCCGCGAGGTTCTCCGGGGCCTTGTTGCGAATTTCGCCAGCGCGGACCATCTCGTACAGACTCGCGTAGGCGAGATACGGATATACGCAGGAGGCGCCATAGCCGACCAGGCATGCGAACTGGTGTGGATCGCGCGCAGTGGCGGTTTCGACGATGAGATTGCAGTCGCAGCGCAGACCCTCGCGGATCAGGCGATGCTGCACGGCGCCGACCGCGAGCAGCGCGTGGATCGGCAGCTTGCCGCGCTCGACGTTGCGATCCGACAGGATGAGCACGACAGTACCGCTG
Organism: uncultured Salinisphaerales bacterium; assembly: GCA_964581385.1. Taxonomy (GTDB): domain Bacteria; phylum Pseudomonadota; class Gammaproteobacteria; order Nevskiales; family Nevskiaceae; genus CAZOOK01. The sequence goes on along the minus strand of CAZOOK010000040.1, from coordinate 42,896 downwards.
CGTACCGCCTCGACGGCCTGATCGGAGACGCGCTGGATTGCCGCCTGCAGGCTGAGCTGGGGCTCATAATTAAGATCGATGATGGTGTGCGGATAGCCCTTGTCGGCCATCTCCAGCAAGCCGCGTAACTTGCCTTCCGACAGCACCGGCGAATCCACCAGTAGGCGCGCGGCGCGCTCCGGCGTCTCCTCGAACATGCCGCGCTCGGCGCCGAGCGAGCATTCCAGGCTCATCACGATCTGTTCGCGCAGCGGATCGATCGGCGGGTTTGTCACCTGCGCGAACTGCTGGCGGAAGTAGTCGTATAACGAGCGCACCTTGCCGGACAGCACCGCGAATGGTGTGTCATCGCCCATCGAGCCGACCGTTTCCTGGCCGGATTCAGCGAGCACGCGCAGGATCTGGTCGCGCTCTTCAAAGGTCAGCTGGAATAGCTTTTGATAAACCGAGACGCTTTCCGGATGCAGCTTGTCGAGCGCGTTCGGATCGTCCTGCAGCGAAGTTTCCAGGCGCTGCAGGTTGCGCTTCAGCCACTGCTTGTACGGCTGCCGCGCGGCCAGCATCGCGTCGATGTCCGGCGGCCGAATGATGTCGCCGGATTCGGTATCGATAGCCAGCATCTGGCCGGGCCGCAGACGGCCCTTCTCGACAACATCCTCGACCGGGACTTCGTTGACGCCCATTTCGGACGCCAGCGTGATATGGCGATCGCGCGAAATGACATAGCGTGTCGGCCGCAAGCCGTTGCGGTCGGTCGCGCAGACCGCGTAGCGGCCATCGGTCAGCACAATGCCGGCCGGGCCGTCCCAGGGCTCCATCTGCAGCGAGTTGTATTCGTAGAACGCGCGCACATCCGCATCGACGTTCTCGACGTTCTGCCACGCGGGCGGTACCAGCGCGCGCATCGCCGCGAACAGATCCATGCCGCCGGCCAGCAGCACTTCCAGCATATTGTCGAGCGTTTGCGAATCCGAACCGCTCATCGAAACCAGCGGCGCGATCGCATCGATGTCCGGCAGGTCCTCGCACTGGAACTTGTAGCGCCGCGCCTGTGCCCACATGCGATTGCCGGAGATGGTGTTGATTTCGCCGTTATGCGCAAGAAAACGGAACGGGTGCGCGAGTCGCCACTTCGGCAGTGTATTGGTGGAAAAACGCTGGTGGAACACACAGATCGAGCTTTCAAGCTGCGGATCGCCGAGGTCCGGATAGAACACCGGCAGATACTCCGGCATCACCAGACCCTTGTAGACGATGACGCGGCAAGACATTGAGGTGACGTAGAAATCCACGTCGCCCTCCGCTTCCAGCGCCTTTTCCGTGCGGCGCCGTGCCTTGAACAACTTCAGTTCGAAGGCCGGCTTCGGCGTGCCCGCGACAGTACCGATGAATACCTGCTCGAAACGCGGCAGTGAACGCAGTGCTTCAGCGCCGCAGGCGTCGGAATTGGTCGGCAGCTCGCGCCAGCCGATGATCTTCAGGCCGTTCTGCGCACAGGACTCGGCAAGCACTTCACGCGCGCGCGCCGCACGCACTGGATCCTGCGAAAGGAAGAGGTTGCTGGCGCAGTAGTTCTGGCCGAGCTTGAAGCCAAGCGCAAGGGCCTTGGCGCGCAGAAAACGATCCGGCTTCTTCATCAGCAGGCCGCAGCCGTCGCCAGTCTTGCCGTCGGCAGCGATTGCACCACGATGGGTCATCCGTTCCAGCGCGCCGATCGCCCGTTTCACGAGCATATGACTGGCCTTATCGTCCATTTGGGCGATCAGGCCGAAGCCGCAGGCGTCGTGCTCGAATTCGGGGCTGTAAAGACCGGGCTGTACAGGGAAACTCATGACCAAAGGCCTCTTTTCGGCGGCGAGCCACCCTGCCGCGAAGTACGGCCTTTCGTTTGCGGGGCCACACAGTGCTTGCAGGGCGGGCGTGAGCGCCGCGGCGATATCGCCGCGGTGCAACCTGGAATTATAGAAGCAAGAGCCCTGCCGTCAATCAGAAATACACGCTATGAACGGCCGCGACACGCAAGTGACGGGGCGTCCAAGGGAAAGAAAACGGGCGGCGGCCCTGCCGCCGCCCGAAGCTCAGGGGAAGAAGAAGCCGTCAGCCGGCCTCACGCGGTTGACCTCGGAAAGCGCTTCCGCGCGCCGCGCCAGCACGGCACCGCTATCCGGCCAGCGCGGAAGAGGCATCAGGATCCGGTCGCTGATCGATGTCCCTCATCCATAAACACGCGATCCCGGTACGAAAAGCGACATCATTCCGGAACCTCCCGTTTCAACCGGGTTTCAACCTACGTATAGATCGAACGAATTCTTCGGCGACGCGCACTCAGGACAGATCCAGTCATCGGGCAGATCGGCAAACCGTGTCCCTGGCGCTATCCCGTGTTCCGGCAGGCCCGTGGCCTCATCGTAAATAAAGCCGCAGATAATGCAGATCCACTTTTGGGTTTCCATCGGTTTGTTTTGCTCGTCAGTCTTCGAAAGGTTAGATCGTATTTATTTCAGACTGAAAACGCGTAGTCCGTTTTCGGACGTGATTTTACGTCGATCCGCCTCCGGAATGCCCGCCTTGGCGAATTGATCGACGACTTGCTGACGCGAGTTCGGCCAGCACGTGGCCGGATGCGGGAAATCGGTGGACCAGTACAGGCAATCGGGACCGAAATAATCATAAGCAGCCTTCAATCCCTCCGGCTCGTACATGAAAGTAGCGCCGCACTGGCGCTTGAAGTATTCGCTCGGCGGCATCTTCACGCCGGGAAATTGATAGTGCACGTGCATGCGCGGATCGAGCACCGTCTGAAAGAACCAAGGCAACCAGCCGAGACCCGGTTCGACGAAAATCACCTTCAGCCGCGGGAATTTCTCCAGCGTGCCGGTCAGAATCCAAAACGCGATGGTTTCCGCGAGCGGCGCCCAGGCCAAGCCGGTGAAAATGCCCTTTTGCGGCGTCGGATCGCGACGGAAGGTATCCCACAACGAGGCTTTCAGATCCAGATGGTTGAGGATCGTCAATTCGGCATCCTGAATCGTCGCCCACAATCTTTCATAGCACTTGTCATGGAAATCGGGCAGGCCGAAATCGGACGGAAACGGTGTCAATTGCAAGCAGCGCGCATTTTTGTCCTTAACTAGGCGCTTGACTTCGCTGACCGCGAAATCAATGTCATATAGCGGCAGTTGATAGGCCGTCATCAAGCGCACCGGATCCACCGATGAAAAGTCGGCCATGGCGTTGTTGTAGCCCTGGAACACTTCTTTCCAGTTATTGCCCATCGAACTCGGATTCGCAATCTTGCCACCGGCGATCTCGGGGAAGATAACTTCCGCGTAGACGCCATCGCGATCCATCGCTCTGAGCTTGCCGTGCGGCTCGAAATGGCCTGGATCCTTGGCCGCTTCGGCATCGACGAAGTCTTCAAGGGAAAGTTGCGGCTGGCCGCCACGCAGCATCTTCGCTGCGTATTCCTCTGCCTTCCTGTTGGCATCATCCCACAGCTGATGCAGTTCTTTGCGCAGACGCGCCTTGACCCATTCGTCTGTGAAGTGAACATGGGAATCCACGGATACCAGACGCTCTGTTGCTAATTCGCCACTCATGGCTTGCTCCTCAGTTGATCATCAATGCTTGCATCGAGCCCCACCGGAAAATCAGCGATCGGCGCCGGCACTCATTTGTTGAAAACATGTTGCAGCGGCGGCTTATTCGCGAACACGCCGCGATCGATCTCAATCACTTGGCGCTTCTTCAACTCCGCCGGCACCGCAGCCGCGTCCGTATAGAACTGCTCGTACCACTGCCGCAGCTGATACACCGGCCCATCGCCGTCGCACAGCAGCGGATTGTCGACGCGAATCTTGTTGTGCCAGATAGCAACATCCTCCGAAAACGCTTTGCAGGTTAGGTCCACGTAGCTCTTCGCGAGCGCCGCGTTCTGCTCATCGCTGAGGCCGGGGACTTTCTTGACCATCACACCGAAGCGCAGCTCGAAACTGTTGGTGTCGATCGGCACATTCGCAACCAGCATGATGGATTCGATCGGCATACCTTCCGCCTCGCCGCGCATGCTCGAAATCAGGCACGCGGGACCGAAGTAGGTCGTTACGGTCGTCAGGTAATTCACCTCGCCGCCGAGCCGCTCGTTGGTGCCGACCATGAGCTGCGTCGCCTTGTGCCCATCGAAGATGTTCGCGAAGTAAACGACGTTGGTCGAACCGTGCACTGGCCCGAAATGGCCGACATCAGCAAGATTGTCGATGAGCTCACGGCAATTGTTGTGGATCGTCCATTGCGATATCGCCCACTCCGACCACTCCGGCGAAGATGTCTGCTCCAATCGCGGGATCGCCACTTCCGGCGGCGGCGGATTGCCTTGCTGATCGTTCCAGATAAACAACAATTTATTCTCTTCGCAGGTGTGCCACGTGCGCACACGTGCTTTCGGCGGCACATGCTTGGCGTAAGGAATATGATTGCAGATGCCGTCGCCGCCGAAGCTCCAGTTATGGAAACGGCAGACCACGGAATTACCAGCGACGTGACCCAACGCCAAATCCGCTCCCATGTGTGGACACCACGCGTTGAGAACCCGCAACGTTCCATCCTCACCCTGAAATGCGACCAGACGCGTTCCGAAAATGTTCAGGCGATGCGTTTTGCCATCCTTATAATCGGCGGCCAATCCCAGGCAATGCCATCCACGCGCGTAGCGTTCGGGAATTGGCCTGGCGTCAATCGCGTGCGCGGATGCGCCCGATTTTACAGCCCGTATCACGGTCGCCATGTTTCACCTCCGGAATTTATCGGCGTGCGAAACACTGTGCGTCGATCAGCCCGGCGCTACATCGTCCATTCGCAGCAAAGTTATTTGTGCAGGAATTGATCTAGATCAATGACTGTGGCCTGATGACCAGCGCGACCATTTTGCGCATCATCAGGGAATGCAAAAAGTCCCGATTTTTCGAAGGAAATGAGATGAGCATCCACAATATCTATAACTACAAGCCAGTCGATCAGCGGATCGCCACTGCCGGACAACCTACCGCGGAGCAATTGCAACATATCGCCGCAGAGGGATTCGAGGTGGTGCTGAATCTTGCCACGTTCAATCCGAAATACTCACTCGAAAATGAAGAAGCGCTGGTTCGCTCGCTCGGAATGGAGTACTACCACCTACCGGTCGAGTGGGAAAATCCGACCGAAGACGATTTCCAAAAATTCGTCGGGATCATCAAGCGACTGGATCGGCAAAAACTTTTGATCCACTGCATCGCAAACTATCGCGTATCCGCATTCTTCGCACTGTACGCGCGCAAACAGCTTGGCTGGACCGACGCTCAGGCGGACGATTTCATCGCACGGATCTGGCAGCCTTCGGAATATCCGGTGTGGGCGGATTTCATCACGCAGATGAGAAGTTGATGTGCGGCCGCTTGCTCATCGTGGCAACATGCCTGCCATTTTCGAGGAAAGTCTCACCGATGCTGAGTGTGACCTGCATTTGCGAAACGCCAAGCTGGATCGGCGGCGCGCACATTGCCTCCAGCACCTTTTCACCGTTTTTAGGCATGATTTGACGGTGATTCGCCTCCAGATGTCAGCCAAGGTCAAGCTCGATTGCCGCCATCCTCCATCTTGTACGGAAGCAAGAAACGACCGCCGGCGGATATTATGCTCACCTTGTACGAAACATTCGGACCATCGTCCGGGAAAGTGGGATGAGCATTCATGGCATCTGCAATCCCCAGGCGGACGGCTGGCAAGCCTGCCCTATTGGGAAAGACGCAGGCGTATGGCATTAACAGGATGCTTTTCGCCGCGAATATATTCGGGGACGGCGGATCGCCTGTGGATGACGACTTCGGTCTGGTCGGATAGTAAATCGGAAAGACTCGTCTTCGGGCTCGATACCGCAGCCGTGTGCCCGTTGTCATGCAAATCAAAACTCACTCACCGGCGTCACCGCGGCCCAATGGCGGGCGCAAAGATCTTCGAAAACTCGGCGTTGCGGTTTGCGCGGCTTAAATTGGAGCATCGACTCCAATAGCGACCAGGCGAAAGTTTATGCTCAACAGCACACCGACATCACAATCAGTCCAAACCCGCGGAGCTGCCTGCCTGCTGTTCGTCATTTTGTTTTGCCTCTACAACGTCAATTTCCGCCACGGCAGTTCTGTCGATACGGTCTCAACCACAGCGCTTCCTGTCAGCATCATCAAGGAAGGCAATTTCGATCTCGATGAATTTCGCACCCTACTTTCAACGAATACCGTCGCGCTGGACGCGAGTCTGATTTATTTCGGCGGCATACAAGAACGAAACGGTCATCTCGTTACCAGCTACCCGTTGGGTTCCGCAATTTTGGCAGTGCCATTTTTCTGGGTCGCGGAGCGGATGAATTATCTACGCGAATGGCACCACTATCGCGTTGTCGGAAAAATTTCTGCGTCATTTATGGTAGCGCTGTCCGCCGCTTTTGTATTTCTGACACTGCGCCTCAATCTACCTGAAAAGGCAGCTTGGCTTATCGCGTTATTTTTCGGTTTGGGCACATCTGCCTGGTCGATTTCAAGTCAGGAATTGTGGCAGCACGGCCCTGGTACCTTGTGCTTGGTAGCCGGCGTATATTCCTTGACGCTGATTACGAAAGTAGCAACTCAACGCCTGGCATTTATAGCCGGCCTATTGCTTGGGCTGGCGGTACTGTGCCGCTTGCTCAATGCGGTTCCAGTCGCCGTGATGTCCTGCTTTATTCTCTTTCATCATCGCAAATACGCCGTCGCTTTTTTCGCTCCGCTCGTTGCCATCGCGATACCACTAGCGCTTTACAACATTACAACCTACGGTCATTTAAGTGGTGGCTACGACGCCATATATCAATCAAAGTGGCATGCTTGGCGCGGACTCACTTCTCGTAATGCGTATACCAATCCGTTGCTAAAAGGTCTTGCGGATATTTTGTTGAGCCCCAGCCGCGGCCTGTTCATTTACAGCCCATTTCTTGTGCCCGCATACATCGCAACGATATTATTTTTGATTCGGCCTCAGTATCCGTTGCAGCGCTACCTCGCCCTATGGGTAATATTGATATCGATTGTGCTCGCAAAGAATGTTCTGTGGTGGGGAGGCGCTACCTTTGGGCCACGCTACTTCAGCGAGACCTGTGTGGCACTGACCATTTTGACCGGCGGCTTATGGCCGCTGTTGACTCGCCGCAAATTGTATTATGCCGCCTTCATCACCAGCGGCTTGGTCGGAATTTTAATTAATGGGATCGGAGCCTATGCACCCTGCGGCTGGGCCGATGAGCCGGTCTCTGTCGATTTCAGTCCGGAGAGGCTATGGGACTGGCGAGACCCCGAAATTCTCCGCTGCTTAAAAGTTGCCGTGCACAACGGCCCCAAGCCACCCGAGATATTGCTTTACAAAAGCGGCGATACCGATTTCTAGGGCCTAAATCGGCACACTCAATCTTATCGAAAGCAACAATATTGAAGCCAATCCTGTGCTAAAGAACTACGTTGCTATTGCCCGTCCCGGCCATTGGTTCAAGAACATTTTCATGCTGCCGGGCCTCGTCATCGCATTGGCACTGACAAAGCAACAGCTGTCCACTGATATGGTCTCTCATATCGTGTTGGCTGTTGTTGCTGCCTGCTTGCTTGCTTCAGCCAATTACACGCTCAATGAATGGCTTGATGCAAAAACCGATTTGCATCACCCACAGAAAAAACATCGGCCGTCAGTCGCAGGCAGAGTCAAGGCACCCTTTGTTTATGCGCAATGGCTCGCCCTCGTGGCGGCAGGATTGGCCATCGCACATCATCTCAATGCGTTATTTTTCGGTACCGCGATTTTTTTTGTCGTCATGGGCATCATTTACAACGTGCCTCCATTGCGATCAAAGGACCGGCCCTATCTCGATGTACTGTCCGAGGCCATCAACAACCCCATTCGCCTCGTGCTCGGCTGGTGCGCCATAGTCGACAATGTCATCCCGCCTTCATCAATTTTGATTGCATATTGGATGGGGGGAGCCTTTCTAATGGCGGTGAAACGTTATTCGGAATTCCGCTACATAGATGATCGGACACGAGCCGGCCTGTATCGAAAATCTTTTATTTATTACGATGAGAAAACGCTATTGCTCTCGGCTTTTTTTTACGCCCTCACCGCGTCATTTTTGCTCGGCGTATTCTTGATTAAATACCGCGTTGAATTCATCATTTCTGTTCCATTCATTTCAATTCTGTTTGTGTGGTACCTCTATCTCGGCATGGCGCATGAATCGGTCGCACAAGCGCCGGAGAAGCTTTATCGACAGAAAGCATTTATGGCTTACGTTGGCGCGCTTTCGGGCCTGCTAATCGCACTTGCCGTCGTCGATATTCCGTCGCTGAATCTGCTGCTGCGCGCAATCACGGTGAAACAGGGTGGCCAATGAGCAACACAGCCGTAACCTGCTGGATTTGCGGTGGCGCGCACGTCGATCTGGAGCGATGCGGCACAATACGCATACCATTGCAGCCCGAGCAGTTTCGCATCACCTCTGCTGACTACGGCACTACCGGCGACATTTATCGATGCCGAGATTGCGATTTTTTATTTTGCCCTACCATTGGCGATGTCCTTCATCAGTATGAGCGCATGGCCGATGCGACTTACGAGGACACTCGCCGTCAACGCGCACTGCAAGCACAAAAGATTCTTCAAACTATCGAGGCACATAAATCAACCGGCAGTCTGCTCGACATCGGCGCCGGCAGCGGCATCCTGGTGGAGCAGGCGTTAAAGCTTTCGTACTCAGCCATCGGAGTGGAGCCATCGATAGCGCTCAGCCGAACTGCGCAACAGCTTAACTTACCCGTTCTTACAGGGACGCTGCCACAATCCGAATTTTGTGGTCGCTTCGACATTGTCACTCTGATCGATGTAATTGAACATGTCGACGCACCACTTGCGCTAATGCGCGAAGCGTCGGCCTGCATGAACAGCGACGCCATCTGTGTGATCGTAACGCCTGATGTAAATTCACTGGCCGCCCGCCTAATGGGAAGCAAGTGGTGGCACTATCGGTTGGCGCACATTAGTTATTTCAACCGGAAAACTCTAAAAAGATTGTTGCACGAAGCGGGCTTCGATATCGTCGACGCCTGCCGACCCGGCTGGTACTTTCCCGCGAGTTATTTGGCAGAGCGTTTTATGCAATATTTTCCGGCTGTGCTGCGCGTGAAAATTCCATCTGCGCTTGATCGCATAACGATTCCACTCAATTTATTCGACTCTTTGCTTGTCGTTGCTAAGAAGCGGAAAGCTGATGATCGATAATGACAAGCGATCTTTAACGGGCAATTACGGTACGCTGCCTTGTTGATCGTCGCGACACCCCATCAATGCCGCGCTGCATCCACCGGATCGAGTTGCTCGAACCATTCGGACGGCAGCGGATCATCCCGCGTGACGCCATCGGCGCGCGCACCGAGCGTAATCGCGCGGAAGCCGGCACGACCGTTCTGTTTAACTTCATAGAGGGCGGAATCGGCGGTACTCATCATCAGATCCACATCAGCGGTGCCGCTTTCGAGAAAAGCCGCGCCGATGCTGAGTGTTACCTGCACCTGCGAAACGCCGAGCTGGATCGGTGCGCACATTGCCTCCAGCAACTTTTCACCGATCAGCCTGACATCGTCGATACTGCGGACGCTTTCGAGAATCACCGTGAACTCATCGCCGGCGAAGCGGGCTACCGTATCCGAAGCACGCACCGCCGCCGACAACCGTCTCGCTACAACCTTCAATACTTCGTCGCCGCCAGCGTGGCCATGGGTGTCGTTGAATTTCTTGAAGTGATCGATATCGATGAACATCACAACCAGCGGCTGCTCGTTGCGATAGGCGCGCGCCATTCCCTCGTTCAGACGATCGAAGAACAGAGTGCGATTCGGCAGATGCGTCAGCCCGTCGTGGTGCGCCATCTGCCGCATGCGCGCCTCCGATTCCTGCAACAGGAATTCACTGCGCTTGCGCTCGCTGATATCGCGATAGGTCACTGCGATCTCGCCGCGCTCGCCGACACGGACCATCTTGAGATCGACCCAGACGTCCTCGACCCTATCCAGCCGCAGCTCGCCGTTCGATACTTCACCGGTCTCGACCACATGTTTGCAGCGATCAAAGAAGCCATTAGCACGCGTGCGGGGTGCGAGCTGGCACAACAGCTGTCCGCGTAGCTCTTCCACCGACCGACCCAGCGCTTGCGCACCGGCGGCATTGATGAACGCATAGCGGAAATCGACCACTGCGCCAGCCGCGTCGCGCACCGCCTCGAATACGGTAAAGCTGTCATGAATGCTTTCGGTGGCGGCAGCCAGACGTGCCTCGTTGGCGCGCAATGCTTCCTCAGCCGCACGACGTTCGCTGATATCGCGCAACGCGCCCTGAATCTCCAGCGGCGTACCGTTAGCAGCGTCACGCAGCAGGCGAAGCTTGCCTTCCACCCATAAACAGCGACCATCGCTGCGAAGCGCACGGTGGGTCACCGTCGCTTCGTCAATAGCAGCGGATGCCAGTGCATGCAAAGTTGCGTCGAAGCGCGGCGCATCCTCTGCATCGATTGACGCGGTCAGCCGCTCGCCGATCAGATCCTCGGAATCCACACCGAGAATTGCACGTGCAGCCGGCGATGCATAGAGACAGACGCCATCCAGATCGAGACGGAAGATCATGTCGCCGGCATTTTCCGCAAGTAAGCGGAAACGCGTTTCGGAATCGCGCACGACGTGATCGAATAATTTGCGTTCGCTAATGTCGCAGGTCGTCACCGCGACACCGTCGCCGTGGCGAACGACTTTCATATCCAGCCATTTTTCGAGCGCGGTGGGGTCGGAAACCTCGATTTCCCTGACGAAGAATTCGCCGGTTTCGACGACACGCCGGTAGCGATCGAAGATTCCACTGGCGCGATAGTCCGGGAACAGTTCGCTGAGACAGTGGCCGACCATCCCGCGACGCGAGGTACCGTTGCGGGCCGTGAACCCGTCGCTGCAGAAGGTGAAGCGGAAATCGATGATCTCGCCCGCGTCATCGCGCACGCATTCGAGCGTGGTAAAGGTCTCGTAAACGCTCTCCACCGCCATCGTGAAGCGCGCTTCACTGCGTTCCGCGCGCTGGTTCGCGCGCACCAGCGATTGCATCATCGGACGCAGTCGCATTTTCATCAGCAGGATGCCAGCTGTCACCAGGAATGCCATCAGTGGCAGTGCATGCAGAAACTGCTTGCGGATCAGCACGTAGGCTTCCGCGACATCCATCGTCGCATTCATACTGATACCCGTCGCGCCCTGCGGCGCGTGGACGGAGAGCATGCGCCCGCCGCGCGCGTCGGTACCGGCAAGAGTACCTGACTCGCCGCCGTCCGCGCGCGCAATGTGGTAGGGCGCCACACCTCCACGCTGTGGAAAGCACACGAGATCGGCACCCGCATCCGCGCAAAAACCTAGGGTTTCGATGTTGCCCGTCCGCCGCAATTCGTCGGCGAGATGATCCAGCTCGGGCAGACGCTGTTCCGTGGTCAGATATCCGATGACACTGCCATCCGCTTTGATTGGTAGTTGCGCATGCAGCTGGAATCCGTCAAGCCACGCCAGACTTATGCCTGGGCGGTTGGCGATCGGCACGCTGAGCGCCGGTTCGCGCGCCGGGCTTCCGGCGCGCACGAAGGACTGGCGGCGACCGGAGAATTCCACGCCGTCAAAACCGGAAGACAGGAAGCTGCCGCCGATTTCCTGTAGCGCGGCGTGTATGGTTTCGTCACCGGGATCGCGATTAAGTCGCTGCAAATCTTTGATGACAGCGGGCCGAACACTCGTCATCTCAGCTTGCCCCGCATGGCTCTGGATAACGGTATCCACAAAGATCTGACGATCACGCAGGATGCGCATCGTGTTCTGCGACATGACGTTCTCGACGTGTGCCTGCAACGCGGAAAATCCGGCAAGTCCAGTGACGGCGACAGTGACGATGAGCAGGCATGACAAACCGGCCAGCAGATCGCTGGCATTCACCGCAGCGCTCTCACTGCGCGATTCGCGCAGTCGATGTAGCCGGGCGACGGTGGCGATTCCCATCAGGGCGATGGCGACGGCGGTCTGCGGTGCCATGCGCGCGACGCCGGACCCGTTGTACAGAAATTCGAGCTTCAACGCATGGCCAATGAGTCCGGTAACACCAATCGCGATGACGGCATAACCCAACCAGTGCAACACGTCGAGCTGCATATCGTCTTTGGCACGGTCGATCCACGCCAGCAGGAAGGAGGTCAGAATCAGCGCCAGCGCGGCGTTCGGAGCCATCCGGCCCGGATGCGCGCTGTCCGGCTGCAACGGCGCGTGCAGCGCGGCAAAATCGATACCGAGATTGATGCCTCCGCAGATTTCGATCAGGGTGGCAAGCGCGAGAATAGCGACGAACGTCGCCGCCACGGTCCTCGCTTGGCGCCATACCGCCGCCGTTCCGATTGGCAACAGCAGCGCGATAGTCGCGGTGGCGATCCCGAACGCGACATTCAGCTCCATTGGCTCCCAAGCCGACCACACTCGCACCAACGCATCCGTGTGGAACGCCCAGCCGGCGAGCGCCGCGAAAGTACACAGCAGTGCGGCCAGACCGCAAAACAGCATCAGCCGGGTCGCGTGGCCGCGCAGACGGTTACCGAACAGCTTTTCGATGGCGGACTGGATTGCCATACCGGCTTCGCTTCTCCGTCGGGGAAGAATTTGAAGCCCTCTGGCTACTGTGGCTGGACCAGCCGCAGCGCTCCCCTTATTTGGGCCTCAACGAGCGTCAACCGATTGACGCCACGACTCCATCCTGCAATTGGAGTGCCCAGCAGCATATTCTGGTGTTTTCGGCGATCCGAACCGCACCGATGACCGCGCAGCAATGGCTGGTCAAACGGTTAAGCAGATCTTTCCCGGGGTTTTTGCGACTGCAGCATCGTTGAAAATGGTCGGAAGATCGGCCAAGGAATAAGTTGCCCGCGTTACCGACCGAGCCGTGCTGCTGGCGAAGAACGCCACAATTGTGGCTATGGCATCAGGCTTTTCATCGAACAACACCCAGCGATAGCGCGCGCCGATGGCTGCGGCGCGCCGACGGCGGCGCGCGAAGTCGCCGAGTCCGCCAACGGCGCCCCGCAATACGCCGCGCTCCGTGACAAGGCCGAGCAGCGACGAGATCACAGTCGCATAAGCGGCGCTCTTGGTCGATCCTTCAAGCGAGCCGAGTAGTGGATCTAGAAAAGTTTCCTCCAGAGCCGACGGTGCGGCACAGTTGAGAACCGAATCCGCGCGGATCGCGGCGAGTGCCTGCGGATCCGCGTAATCGACCGCTTCGCGCGCGCCCAGTTCGCGCACCCACGCCAGGTTGCGCGCGGAGCAAACGGCGGTCACCGACGCACCCCAATGGCTGGCAAGCTGGACAGCGATCGCGCCGAGCCCGCCACTCGCGCCATTGATGCACAGCCGGCGGCCGTGTGCGACGCCCGGAGTGATGCCGCATGCCGACAAGGCCTGCACAGCGGTGCCACCGGCATAACCGATCACGGCGGCGACATCATCGGCGACGCGGTCATCGACCGCGCACACACAGCGTCGCGGCAGATTGAGTCGCTCAGCGTAGGTACCGGCGGTGCGCGGCGACACCGCGAGGATCACACGCTGACCGGAACGCAAATCGCGGACTCCTGCACCGACGGCGGTGATCACACCGACGCCATCGCGGCCAAGCACGACGGGAAACAGTCGTCGTCGATTGAGAATGGGAGCGCCGTAGCCTTCCGCAATCAGCCGGTCGATTGGATTGATGGAGGTCGCAATGAGCCGAATCTGCACCTCGCCGCGTGCAAGCGGCGGTGGCTCCTCCAGAGTCGTGGGCTTTATTGCGCCGGCGGCACCGTAACCGGTGATCGCATAAGCCTTCATAACTTATCTCCGTGAGCGTATATACCCGCCCACAATGCATTGAGCGTGTCGGCGAATTCACGGGCCCCGCGCACAGCCGGCTCTGTTGTGCGCCACACCACATGTCCGTCCGGTCGCACCAGCACGGCGCCGGCATCACCGACTTCATAGAGCTGGCGCCAGGACGCAGCGTCGGTATGGTCCGCCAGCCCTTCCAGCGCTTCGACGCGGAGGAGAATGCCGGAAGCCAGTGTCTGCCGCGACAATGCCGTGCGCCAGTCGGCGGCGGCGCCAGGACCAGTCAATACCAGGAATTCGCGTAGACCGATAAGTTCGTGGCAACTGAACTTGCGGCCATCGCGTTGCAGAACGACGTGCGGCAAGCGCGCTCCGGACCAGGTCGTCGGGCAGTACTCGATGACACCGTTGCCGATGATCGGTTTCGGCGTCCCTTCAGGTTTGACGAAACCAGAGGTATAGGCGAAACCCAGCTCCAGTCCACGTGCCGCAAAGTGCTCGGCCTGATGTGGAATTTCGGCGGCAACGCCAACACGCAGCCGCTCGGCGCTGGCGGTTTCGGCGTCAAGCCTGCGCGTACGCGAGCGTGCCAGGCCGGTGAGGGTATTCGCGATCCAGCGCTGCCAGCCGCGCGGCATCCAAGTGAACGCCGCCCCGGCGACGATCTTCGTCATCTTTTCCAGATCCTCATTGGTGATGCCGAACTGACCCGACACGCTATCCATCTGGAAATGATTCTTGACACTCTGTTCGGCGTTGATGCGCGCGACCGGACGCCGCTCTGGCTCGTAGGTGTCGAGCAAACGCGGATCGGCGCGGCCTTCGAGCACCGCGGCGAGCTTCCACACCAAATTGTGCGCATCTTGCACACCGGTATTGAGACCGAAACCGCCAGTCGGCGGGAAACGGTGCGCAGCATCGCCAATCAGAAACACCGACCCCTGCCGGTAGCGCGACGCCAGCTGCGCGGTCATCGTCCAGTGTCCGGTGGACTCGATTTCGATCGGCACATCGAGCCCCAGCGCTTTTGGAATCGTGCGCTGCCAGTACGCCTTGTCGAAATCCGCTGCGTCCTGCGCCGGCGGCATGTAAGGCCCCATCAGGATGAAATCTCCGCGCATGTGATGCACGAGCACACCGGCAAAATCCGGGTTGTAGATCCACGCCAGCAATGGCAGCGGTTTCGGCAACGCATGTTGGAGATCGGCGCGGAAAAACACGCTGACGACTTGGCCGAGAATATCGCCGGGCATATCGATGCCCAGCTTTTCGCGAATCGGACTGTTGGCCCCGTCACAGGCGAACACATAACGCGCGCGGATTTTCGCGGGCGCGCCCGCGCGATCCGCACTGGAACGCATGCTGACGGTCACACCATCGGCGTCCTGTCCAATATCTTCGGCAACGACGCCCCTGCGGAAAGCAATCAAGGGTTCGCGCTCGACCCATTTCCACAGGATCGGGACCAGTAGATGCTGGCCCAGATGAATGGTGCGATACGCACTCCACGACAGGATGCGGTCATGCATGGCGGCATCCGGCATCAGCGTCACCTTCCCCAGTACACGGCCGGCGAGGCTGGTGCACCAACGGATCTCTGAAATCTCATCCAGACCGGGGCTGGCGTCGAACATCTCCTGCGCCAGCGCCGGTGCGATCTGCGCCCAGACCTCAATCGTACGTGCATTTATCACATGCGCTGCCGGGTGGCGACCCGGCGCAGTCCGCTGCTCTAGCAGGACCGAAGGGATACCGTAGCGCGCCAGCAGCAGCGCCGCCGTACAACCGGTCGGGCCGCCACCAACGATAACGACCGGTGCGTCGCCGTTCGCGTTCATTGTCTCCCTCCTCAAGCCGTACTGGTTTATTGCGGACGCTCGACGGCGCCAGGTGCGCCGTCGGCAAGCCGCGGCGTCAGCAGCTTATAGGCGACTGGCGTCACCAGGCGACCGAGCAGCGTCGATGCCAGCAGTCCACCGATGATGACCCAGGCCATCGGCGAATATAGTCCGGAGTTTTGCAGAGCCAGTGGCAGCAGGCCGCCAATTGCGGTCGCGGAGGTCAGCAGGATCGGCAGGAAGCGGATCTCACCCGCACGCTCGATCGCTTCGTCCACCGGCACACCTTCGCGCCGCAGCTGATTGGTGAAGTCGACGAACAGAATCGAATTCTTGATCTCGATGCCGATCAGTGCGATGAAACCGACCATCGCGGTGAAGCTCAGCGAATAGCCGGACAGGTACAGCATCACTAATCCGCCAGCGACTCCTAGCGGAACCACTGTCGCCACGATCAGCGTGCTCAGAAAGCTACCGAATTCCAGCACCAGCACGGCAACAATCCCGAACACCGCGATCACGGTTGCGGTGCCGAAGCCGGCCAGGCTCTCCGCGGCGCTCTTGGCCTCACCATCGACCTCGAAACGATAACCATGCGGCAATTCTGTCGTCGCGAAACGCCGCAGGATTTCATTTGTCACCGCAGCGGTGTTGTAGCCAGTCTGCACGTAGGCAGTGACTACAGCGGAACGCTCACGACTATAGTTCTCAATGCTGGTCGGCGACGAGGTGAGCTTGAGCGTGGCGAGTTGATCGAGCGGAATTTGTGTGCCGACGGCATTGGTCACGTGCAGATCCCGCAATAGTTCAGGAGTCGCATGCACGTGCATCGGCGCGCGCAGCACGATCGGATAGCTCTCGCCGGCCACGTCGTGAAAATCCCCTGCCGGCAAGCCCGCCAGCGCCAGCCGCACCGCGCGATCGAGTGTCACGGGCGCAACACCGAGCAGCCCGGCCTTCTGCATATCGACATCGAGCTTGAGATCGATACGGTTGTAGCGCAGCGAATTACGCACGTCGCGCGTACCCGGCACCGCCGCCATTGTCGTCTCCATTGCGCTCGCCAACCGGTGCAATTCGTCGAGATCGGGACCGATAACCCGGATTTCGATTGGCGCGGACATCGGTGGCCCATTCTCGAATTCTTTAACCAGGATTTCCGCGCCCGGAATCTGATTGAAGCGCGTGCGCAGCTGGTCGTAGAAGCGCGGTGTGGTATGGGGGTTGTAGCCGTTCAGCGTAAAAAACGCTTCGGCATAGTTGGCCGCGTACTCGTTCTGGAAGACGTTGTAGTAGATATATGGATTGCCGCGCCCGAGATTGGCCATCACATTTTTCACTTCCGGATGCGAGCGCAGTTCCGTCTCGACCCGGCGCAGGATGACGTCGGTTTGCGCAAGTCCGGCACCGTTCGGCAAATTGATGTAGACCAGCGCCTGAGGCGTATCCGCCCTCGGAAATAATGAAAAGCCCATCAACGGCAACAGCAGCAGACTGGCGCCGACGAATGCCACCGCGAGCAGCAGCGTCGCCAGTGGCCGCCGCAACGCGCGGCGTAGCGCCGGCGCGTATATCGTATGGATACCGTGCATGATCGTCTGCAACAGACGGTTGCCCCCGGCCTTTTCATCCGAAGACAGCAGACGGCTGGCAAGAAACGGAATGATGGTCAAGCTGACGAACAGCGACGCCAATACAGTGGCCACCACCGCGACCGGCAGCGGCTGGATAAATTTGCCTGGGTTGCCCGGTAATTTCAGTAGCGGCAAAAATGCGAACAGCAGCGCGCCGGTGCAACCAAGTACCGCCAGCGAAATCTGACGTGTCGCCTGCATTGCCGCTTCCATCCGCGAATAGCCGAGCCGCAAAAAGCGTGCGATGTTCTCAGTAACGACGATGGTGTCGTCCACCAGCAGTCCGAGTGCAACGACGAAGCCCGCGATCGAAAGCTGGTTCAGCGAAAAGCCGGTGTGGTACAGCACCGCCACGCCGGTCGCCAGTGACAATGGGATCGAAATCATGACAATGCTGGCGGCACGCAGCCCCAGCGGCAGCAGAGTAATCGCCACCAGCGCGATCGCAATCAGCAGATCGGTGCTGAGACGATCAAGCCGGTGCGCGACGTTTGTCGATTGGATAAAACCTCGCTCGATGCGAATACCTGCCGGCAGTGTCTCCTTATATTCATCGATAGCGGCATCGATGGCCGTCTGAGTCGCAAAAATGTTCTGACCATCTTTCTGTTGCGCCGTGACCCACACAGCGCGAGTGCCGTTATAGCGGGCAGTGTAGTCCTCGGCGCCGCTATTCCAGCTTACTTCCGCGACATCACGCAGGCGCAACACATGCCTGCCGCTGGAGCTGATCACGGTATCGCGCACCTGTTCCAGGTTGGCATACGCTCCCGTGGTCTTGACGTTAAAGCGTCGTCCGCCGATCTCCACGGAACCGCCTGGTACGTTGGCGCTGTCACCCTGCACTGCACCGGCCACTTGGTCGATCGACACATTGGTCTGCGCCATGCGCTTGAAATCCAGTGCAATGCGCAATTCACGCTGCGGATAGGCCCAGGTTTGCGATTTGCGCACGCCGGGAACCCGTTCCAGCGCATCGCGAAGCGCTTTCGCGGCGTCTTCAAGCGCCGCATAGCTGGCGCTGGGGGATACCAGCGCGTACTGAACGATGTTGACCAACCCCGGATTGATCTTTTGCACTTCGAGCGACGCGATACCCGACGGCAAACTCGGGCGCAGCGCATTCAGTTCGCGCGTCAGTTCATCGTACTTCTTGTCGACATCAACCCAAGCCTGGAATTCGACGCGTACGGTGCCGAAACTGTCGTCGGCTTCCGCCCCCATCAGCTTCACATCGTCGAGCGAGTGCACCGTATCTTCTATGGGTTTCACGACCTGGCGCTCGACTTCGATCGGATCGGCGCCCGGATAGACGACATTGATGAGAAACGCGGAAATCGGGAAGTACGGATCTTCGGTGCGTGCTATGCCGCTCAGGGCCGACACGCCGAGCGCAATCATCATCAGAAATATGACGATCGTGAACGGATAGTTGCGGACCGCGAAGTCGGAGACGCGCACGCCGGCAGCCTCGGCGCCTATTGAACGACGTGCACGACATCGCCGTCGCGCAGATACGGCGCACCGGCGGTGACGACACGTGTGCCGGGCGGCAGCACATCGGCGAGGGCGACGCGGTCGCCGGCGAGAAACGACACGGCGACATGCTGTTCGTGCACTTTCGCGCCAGTATCGACGACGAACAGCGACACGCTCTGCTGGTCGCCGTCGACAAGCGCAGTGACCGGCACATAGCTGCGTTCGCCCGGCTGGCCGCTGGCGGCGATTTCAGCGCGCCCGATCAGACCGGTCGCCATTGGGGCATTCGCGGCAGCGGCCGCAGTGTCGGGCTGATCCTCCGCATTGCCGCTGCGAGCGTCGAGTGTCACTTCGACCGGAAACGCGCTCGAATGTGGATCGGAGGCTTGCGCACGCTCGGTCACGCGCCCATGGAAGCTGATGCCGGGCAAGGCATCGAAAGTCACCGTCGCGGCATCACCGAGACGCACGTTCACGTAATCGCGATCCGGCAATTGCAGTTGCAACACCTGCCCGGAGCGATCATTGCTGACCATCAGCACCGGCTGGCCCGGTGCAACCAATTCATGTGCTTCGGCTAATTTGCGCAGCACGCGCCCGGCGAATGGTGCGCGAATCACGGCCTGTCCGGCGTTGAACTGCACGCCGTTCAGTGCCGCGCGCGCGACCGACTCCGCGGTGCGCAAGTCGTCGAGCTGCTCGCGGGTCAGCACGTCCTGCGCGTACAGCTGCTGGCCACGTTGCAGATCGCGCGCTGCCTTTTCGTGCGATTCGCGCGCCTGCACGAGGTTGGCATCGACTTCGGCCGGATCTAGCTCTGCAAGAACTTCGCCGGCACGCACCGTGTCGCCCTCACTCACTTCGATCGCGCGGATCAGGCCGCCCGTCTTGAATGAAAGGCGCATTTCATCGCGCGTGGCGAGCACTCCGGTCGCATTCACCGGCGGCACGGCCGGGCCGGTCTCGACAGTAGCCACGCGCACGGGCCGCGGCGGTGCAGCCTGTTCATCGCTGTGCTTGGACGAGCACGCGGTTAGCGCCAATATCAACGCAACCGCGAGCGCTCTAAAAAAAGCGGTCATGTTCTACTCCACCGCGGTGCCGGAAGAAAGAGAAGCCGTGCCGAGATCGTTCGGCAGCGGATAAGCCGCCGTCGCATAGTCGAGCTCGGCACGCGCCGACAGCAAGCCATAGTAGGCGACGGCCACACCCGTGCGCGCTTCGGTCTGTGCGCGCTCCGCATCGAGAAACTCCACTTCGCTGAGGCCACCGGCATTGCGCTGGCGCTCGGCGATGCGGAACGCTTCATCGGCGGCTTCGAGGCGCGCATGCGCGGTCGCCAGCGATTCACGCTGCGTGGCGACATCCTCCGCAGCGGCGCGGCGCGCCAGTTCGAGCTGCCGCAACAGCGAATTGCGCTCCACCTGCAGCCGCTGTTTTTCCAGCTTCGCGCCGGCCAGGCGTGCACGACGCTGACCGAAATCGAACAGGGTCCACGAGGCGATCAGAGATGCCGTGCCAATATCTGAGTCCGCCGCGAAGCGATAGTGGTCGCCCTGGTACCCATAGTCCCCGGAAAACACCAGTTGCGGAAGATATTCGGCACCCGCCGCGTCGGCACCCGCCTGCGCCGCGGCGATAGCACTGTCGATCTGTTTGATCTCCGGTCGCGGATTGCCGTTTTCGGTCGCGGTCACGGTCGCAGACGCCACTGCCACGTCGGACGCCGCGACGGCGCCGGACTTACGGGCAGCGTGACCGCCGAGTACATCGGTCAAGGTCAGCAGGGCAATTTCGCGCTCCGGCGCAGACGAAACTTCCGCCGACTCGGCCATCGCGGCTTCCGCCGCGCCGCCAGCGGGGCGCGACACCGTACGGTCGCCCAGTCTGAGCGATGGCGCCAGCCGCACCCCCAGTCGCACCCTGTTTGCAGCCGTCGCTTCTGCGTCAGCGGGAGCCGTCTCGCGTAGAAGCGCCGCGGCATCATCGGAACGCGACGGAACAACGGCGGCCGCCGCGGCTTCGACAGCGGTTGCGTCGGGAAGATCAATCGCTGCGTCCTCCGGGCGGTTGGCGAGAAAATTCAAATAGCGTTTCGCCTGGGCCAGACCGGAATGACTTTCGCCGAGCCGCTGCCGCATCGCAAGCTCTTCGGCTTCCGCACGCAGCACCCGATCGCGTGTAACCTTGCCAGCGTCGAGCAGCGCACGATTGACGTGGGTGTTTTCAGCCAGCACCGCCGCGCTCGATTGGAAAATGCCGATCATGCTTTGCGCGCGTGCCGCCGCACACCACGCCTGCTGCGTATCGCGCACCAGCGTGCGCGCCAATGCTTCGCGCCTGGCTGCTTCGACATCTGCCAGTGCGTGCTGTGAAGCGAGATTGGCATTCAGCTGCGGGGCATACACCGGCATCGTCATCGCCACGCGGGTGTCCTGCTCACGCGATCTCTGCAAATCGATGGTCTGATTGTCGATTTGTGGAAACTGCTGTGACTGGCTTAACTGGTTGAGCGTCTGGTAAACCGGATTGAGCAGATCACCGACCGGAACTTCGATGGTGCGGCCGCCGGTGGCGAGGGTATACCGGGCGTTGAGCGAGAGCGTTGGATAGTAGCGCAGGCGTGCCTCATCGAGAGCACGCAGGCTTTTGTCCCAAGCCAGCGTTTCGGCGTGCAGGGTATCGTTCGACCGCAGCACTTCATCGACATAGGCCTGCATGCGCGCATCGACCGCAGCGGCCGGCGACGGCTCGGCCTGCGCCGCACTCGCCATAGCCGCAGCTATGCACGCGAACAGCGCATGCACCGACA
Source organism: uncultured Salinisphaerales bacterium (assembly GCA_964581385.1). GTDB lineage: Bacteria > Pseudomonadota > Gammaproteobacteria > Nevskiales > Nevskiaceae > CAZOOK01. The sequence continues at coordinate 21,157 of CAZOOK010000040.1, read as the reverse complement.
GCCGCTGGCAAACAAGACGCATGCCGGTTTCCTGTGAGAACGACTTTTCGGGGGATTTATCCTTTGCTTCGGCTTCGGCGCGGAAGTCCGATGTTGGGACAAACCTAAGTGCTGATTTTACCGAAACGCCCGGTCAGCCCGCCGCGAATCTTAAGGCCTGTCGTCAAATCCTTTGGTTGCTGTGACCAAAGCATTGGACGACAGGGACTTAGCTGCCGACCACCGTCAGGTGCATGAACGCGACGGAAAAGCGGCCGCTCTCCGGGATATAGCACAGAAGACGCTGCCCCGGCCGCAGGCGATCGCTACGGAACAGCTCCTCGAGAATCAGATAAATCGACGCCGAACCAACGTTGCCGATGCGTGTGAGGTTGGTGAACCAGCGTTCTTGCGGAATCTTGAAGTTATCCGGCATTGCCGCGTAACTGCGATCGCGAAAATACTCCGACGAATAATGTGGCAGGAACCAGTCAATGTCATCCACCTTCAAGTTGTGGCGCACAACCATCTCCGCACAGGCATCGTGGCCTGATTCGACAATGCCTTGCTCGAGCAGACGCGTATCCTGCTTCAGCGCCATCACCGATTTGTCCATGACTTCCTGCAGAGAATCGAATTCGTAGAGTCCCTTGAGACGCCCGGAAGGTTCCTTTTCGCCGCCGGCATACATACACACCTGGTAGCGGTTGGCATAGGAACGCTGGTCGATCCAGTCGATGCGCAACGACAAGCCGGAAGGATTCGGTCGATTTTGCAACAGTGCCGCGCCGGCACCGTCCGAAAGCATCCAGCGCAGGAAGTCCTTTTCGAAAGCGATGGCTGGAGTCTGTTCCAGCGCTTCGACGCGCGCTTCGATCTCGGGCCGGAAATTACGCGAAGCCATCGGCGCCGAAGCCACTTCCGACGCTGCCACGACCGCATTCTCGTGTTCGCCGGCGGCAACGGACAGCCACGCGAACTTCATCGCGTTCATGCCGGAGACGCAGATCCCAGAAGCAGCCAGCGTTTCGCACGGCGGGTTGCCGAGTTCGCCGTGCACCATCACCGTGTGATTGGGAAGAAACTGATCCGGCGTGGACGTTCCGGTTACCAACAGCTTGATGCCATCAAGCGAGAAATCTCCGTAAGCGAGCTTGCGTATTGCCTCGGCGGTGAGCTGTGTATTGTTGTGCGTGCGCTTGCCGGTTGCCGGATCGATGGCGTAGTGACGGCTCTTGATGCCATTGCTGCGCAGCACAATCGCACGGGCGCGCGACGCCTTCGGTCCGACTTGGCCCAGAATTTTTTCTATTTGGTCATTACTGACCGGCGCGTTGGGCAAAACCGCGCTCATGCGGGTGATATAGACAGGATGAGTCATTGGGAAAATTCCTTAATGCGTGAGTCTTCGGAACCGGAGGGCAGCTCGTAGGCAAGTTTCCACGTCGCGAACTGGCGCGCGAACAGAGGCCGCAGCAGCACTTGCAACACCATACTTATGGGCACGAGCGTGCAAATCATGAGGAGCAGAAAGAGGGTATAGATCAACAGCGGGGCAATCCGCGCGAGCGATCCCTGCGGTCCGCACCAGCGCACCAATGCGCCCCAAACCAGGAAGCTGCGCCTCCCGAGTGCCTCGCTGACGATCAAGCGTGAATCGACGGTCGCCGCCTTCAGGCCCTGCAACACAGGCCGCGTACCGTCGAGCGCGCCGCTACGCAGCGCCACGAGCAATGCGCGGCCAAAACGCGCGGCGGCGGCGATATCGGCCTGGCTAATGCCCGGTGGCGGCAAGCCACATACCGAATCGGTCCTGCCGGTAAGCATCCAGCGCGGCGTGGTAACGAAGCTCGCCATGGCGCTGCAATCGTCAGTTAGCGCAATGTTGTCGATGTGGCGGGCACCGGCATTGTGGAGCAACTCCTTGACCCGCTCCTGCGCCATCAGCCACATATTGCGGCAAGCAATCAACGTCACCACCGGTGTGTCGCGCAGAATCGCGCAGCCCCGCGCAGATTTGAGAAACGCGGTAATGGGCGGCGAAGGCGACAAATACCAGACTGTATACGCGAGAATCACCAAATCGAAGCGCGCATCGTCCGGCAGATCCAGCGGCTCCAGTTCGGGCGGCTGCAAATGCACGGCTTCGGGGAACTGGTCGAAAAACTTCAGCAGCGGCCACGGAAACGGATAGGGCGAACGCGACCGAAGCTCCAGCCAGTGCACATCAATGTCGTGGGCATCCGCCAGCGGCCGGGCAACAGACTGTGCGACACGCCTGAGCTGCCCAGTCTGCGAAAAATAAACGATGAGAACGCGTCTCATCCACTCTCCCCCACCCATTCAACCGTCACTACATTTCCAACGCGGCCATGCTTGTGATTCGCATGAATCCCGCCACCGTGACTTAAGCCGGATATATTATTGTTGTCCTGATCCGGTCCTGCCGTTTCTTTTTCGGCATTTTTCATTCTGACGCCTTACGACGAAGGTATGCAAGCCACTCGCTATCTTCAACTTAATCGAATCGGCAAGCTCTTGTTCTAGCTGGGTGCCTTGAAATTGACGTCCGGTTGTAATCCCTACATGCCGCAAAATTAAAATCCGCGCCAGGATGCCTTCCGCTGCGCGAAACTTTGCCGCCCGGCAGCGGCAAGCGGGTGCCGCGCTCATTAATTTGTCCAATGCCCTTCGACCGATATCAGTATTTATCCCACTTGAAATAGAACCGCAGTGCTATAAATTTGAGCTGTGCGACGCGCCACCCGGCCGTTGACGGAGAACCTATAACTATGTCTAAGTCTTTCGAGACGTCGACACCGATTGTCCCGCGTAAAGGACCCGGGCTTCAGATCGACGATTCAGTACCCCGCTTCTGGATGGATGGAGATGCGTTCAAGACACGCTTCTTCGACGCAATGTCGACCATGTTTCCGGAAGGCGAGAAATTCTTCATCCAGTGCGTTCGCGACTATAGCGACCGGATCACCGATCCTGCTTTGAAGCAGGCGGTGAAAGAATTCACCTATCAGGAAGGTCAGCACGGCATCGTGCATCGGCGTTTCAACGACCATTTGAAAGCTCAGGGCATCGATATAAATCACCTGGAAGGTCTGCTACGCACGGCTTTTGAACTGCTGCGCGGCCGTCTGCGGAAGGGCACGACGCTTGCGCAAACGGCGGCAAGCGAGCATTTGACAGCGATCATGAGTCACGGATTCATGATGCGCTCGGAAATATTTGCTCATTCCGACCCTCGGCTGCGCGCGATGTACTACTGGCACGCGGTCGAGGAGATCGAACACAAGGGTGTCGCGTTCGATGTGATGAAAAAGGTCGCCGGAGTTGGCTACTTCACTCGCATTCTGACGATGCTGTGGGTCACGATCGCATTCACCCTGCACACGTTTTTCATCATGAACCACATGTTGCGCGTCGATGGGTTCAACCTGCGCCAGAGAGCCGGATTGTGGCTGCGTGGACTATGGTGGCTCTACCGTCCCGGCGGCATGATCCCCCCATTGCTACCGCTCTACTTCGCATATTTCCGTCCCGGCTTCCATCCGTGGCAAAGCGGAAGCACGGAAGCCTATCGCCGATGGCGTGAAGCCTACGACAAGACCGGTGATGCCATCTACGCGGGCGCCGCCGTTCACGCCGCTTGAGTATGTTGGATCGCATCGCAGGCGGCGCGCAGACCATCTTCAGCGCTTATCTGTTGCGCCACGGCGGCCGCTCGCCGGGAATATTCGGGATCATTGAGTAGTCGCTGAAGTTCGGTGGCGACACGTTTAGCGGAGTATCGGCTACGGCTGATAAATCGACCTACGCCCAGCCGTTCGCAGCGGGCGGCGTTGTCCGGCTGGTCAAAAACGAAGGGCATCACCAGCTGCGGATGCCCGGCGCGCAGAGCCTGCGCCAGGGTTCCGGCACCTGCCGAATGCACGACGCAGGCCGCGCGCGGCAGCAATTCGGAGTACGGTGCGTAGTCGAATGAGACGACGCCTTCAGGCAGGTGTTCCTTGGGCGCATTGCCGCCGACCAGGAGCACCGCGCGCCGGCCAATGCTTCGCAACGCTTCAATGCTTTCCTGATAAAACGTTCCCGGATAGACGACCGCGCCCGACCCGAGCGTGAACACGACTGGCGGTTCACCCGCATCTAGAAACTTGCGTAGCTCGCCGGATAACTCGGTTTCGTTCTGCTGCTTGTCGAAAAATATGAAGCCGGTCTGCACCGTACTCGCCGGCCAGTCCGGCTGAGGCCTTGCAAGCAGCGGCGAAAACATCGCCAGATTCAGATAAGGCGAAAATTTGTCCTCGAACAGGGGCTTGGCCGACGCCCGCAAGCCGAGCTCGGCGCGAAGTTCATGAATGGGCGCGGCCCATTTGCGCGCGGCCCACTGCATGAGATTGATGATCGCCCGATTCAACCACTCGCCCTTGTCCAGTAAGTATCTTGTGAACGGCGCCGGCGCGATCACCGATGGATCGTGGGGAGAAAAAAAGGAGGACGGTGACAGAATGACCGACGCCCACCGCAGACCCATCTTTTCGGCAACGATCGGCGCGGCAAAAAGCAGCTCGCCCGCCACCATGAAGTCCGCGCTCTTGGCCGCAGCGGAAAGATCCGCGTAGGAATCATGCAGCGCCGACAGAAGCACCTTACTGATTACGAATTCGGGCCCATTGCGGGCGTCCAGTAGATAGCGGAACAATTCCGGATCATCCATCGATCGGTTCGGCCGAAGCGCATGGAAGGCGATGCCGAGGGATTCGATCTTGCGCCTATAAAACTCGGTCGAGGCCACCGTGACTTCATGGCCGCGCCGTCGCAATTCAATGGCGAGAGCGATCATCGGATGCAAATCACCGAGCGAACCGACCGTCGCAAGAAGGATGCGCGCCTGCTGGATGGCCATTTTTTTGTTTCGCCGTTATGAAGAATAGTGATCTGAAGGCCGCACGTCTCCGCAGAAAAATTATGAGTGCATTCGGCCGCACGAGGCAAGGTTATCTCCCATTGCGCCGTGCGTTCGATTCTGACGCCGCGCGTTCTTTTATAATCGCTGGCCATGATCACTTCCGCGATTACTACGATTACCGCGATCACCGCTGCGACGGCTGCCGGCTATCAATCGATGTCTCCGCAGGGACAGTGGTGGGGTCCCACCTTTACCGGAGCGCGACGGGGATCGAAACAGCTGGCACTGACTTACGATGACGGACCCAACGATCCGGACACGCTGCAGCTTCTGGAGGTACTTGCGAAGCACGATGTGCGCGCAACATTCTTTCTGCTCGGACGCCACGTCCGGATGCGCCCGGATATCGTGCGCGAACTGGTCAAGGCGGGCCACGCCATCGGCAATCACACTGATACACATCCGCTACTGACCTTCCAACCGGCCGCCCGGATACGCGCGCAGATAGAGGAATGCCAGAAGGCGATTGCAGAAGCAACCTCAAAGACGACAACGCTGTTTCGACCACCATTTGGAGGCAGGCGCCCCGCTGTGTTGAGAATCGCGCGGGAGATGGGGTTGCAACCCGTCATGTGGACTGTGACCGGATACGACTGGGACGCCAAGTCGGCAGAGTCCATCGAGGAACGGGTATCGCAGCGGATTCGCGGCGGTGATGTCATTTTGCTGCATGACGGCGGTCATCTGCAGCTGGGCGCGGACCGCTCGAAGACCGTTATGGCAACCGAGCGCTTGCTTACCAGATACAAGGGGCAGGGCTATGAGTTTGTCACGGTGCCGGAGATGATGGCGTCGTCCGGTGCAGCTTCACTCCTTCGCTGATCTAGGGTCTAAATCCCGCTTAAGAATTTCCGTCCTGTTCCTGCTCCACCGGCGCGCGCCAAGCGTGAATGCGTGACACGTTTTGGGAACGGTTCGGCCCACGACGTTCGGTTTTCCCTGGTGCCGCCGGGATCACGTTCTGCGGTGCGGACACTGGCACCTCCGCTACATGGGAAGTCTGGTTTAGCTTGAACGCCGCCACTGCGAATGCGAGTAACTCCGCCTGCTGCTGCATCGAGGCCGCGGTCGCCATCGCTTGCTCGACCATCGCCGCATTCTGTTGTGTCGCCTGCTCCATCTGCGCGATCGCATTATTGATATGTTCGATCCCCGCACTTTGCTCCTGACTCGATGCCGAAATTTCGGCGACGATGTCCGTTACGCGTTTGACCGACAGTACGATCTCCTTCATCGTGCGGCCCGCCTGATCGACGAGTCGCGTACCTGATTCCACTTTTTCGACGGAATCGCCGATCAGGAGTTTGATCTCCTTCGCAGCCTGCGCGGCACGCTGCGCGAGGCTGCGCACCTCAGCCGCGACCACGCTGAAACCGCGGCCCTGTTCGCCTGCGCGCGCCGCCTCGACAGCCGCATTGAGCGCAAGAATATTGGTCTGAAATGCGATGCCGTCGATGACACCGATGATCTCGGCGATTTTTTTTGAGCTCCCGTTGATCGCGCTCATGGTGTCAACGACGCCGCTAACCAGAGCGCCACCCTTGACAGCAACCTCGGAAGCGCCAATAGCGAGCTGATTTGCCTGCCGTGCGTTTTCGGCATTTTGCTTCACCGTGGCATTCAGTTCCTCCATCGAACTAGCGGTCTCCTCGAGGTTCGCCGCCTGCTGCTCGGTGCGCCGCGACAGATCGGAGTTCCCCGAAGCAATCTCTCGAGCCGCCGTGTTGATCGATTGCGTCGCATCGCGAATCTGGCCGACGATGGTCGTCAGTTGTCCGACAGTGTGATTCGAATCGCTCTTCAGGCGCCCGAACGTGCCTGCGTAATCGTTACCGATCTGTTCGGTCAGATCACCACGCGCCACGGCGCTGAGGATGCGCGAAATATCAGCGAGACTGGCTTCACTCACTGCCATCAACTGATTCAGGTGTTCCACCATTTCACGGAAAGCGTACTGGAAGCGGTCGGCGTCGCCTCGAATCGTGAAATCTCCCTGGCCGGCGGATTTCACGAGCTTGATGATTTGCTCCTGTACCAGTAGCAGGTTCCGCTTCGCCTCGGCCGCCGTATCCGTCAGAATCGCTTTCTTCCCAGGCAGTTGCGGCATATCCACCGACAAGTCACCGATCGCGTAGCGTTTCAGCACGTTGACGAGCTGAAACTTGAGACCGATGTGTGCGGCAACCAGCTCGTTCATGCTTGCGGCCAGTTCGCCATAAGCACCCGGAAATTGTGCGGCCGGGATGCGATGATCGATCCAGCCCTCCCCGTGCTGTCGTGCCATTTCCATTTGTGCATTCGCGAACGCATGCAGCACCTTCGACATCGCTGCCATCGACGCCAGCAGCTCGCCGACTTCGTCGTGCTCCCGATATGCCACGTCCACATTCCGTAAATCACCCTCGGCCATGGCACGGCTGACGCGCAAGGCTTCCGCCATAGGCAGAGTAATGCTGCGGATAATCGACCAAGCCAGAAAAAGACCCAATACCAAGGAAGCACATGCCGCGGCACCGATCAGCCAGCGTGTCTTCATCACCGACGCTAGCGTTTTTGCGCTGGCATCGTCGACGCGGCTATTGATCTGTGCGAGAAACCTGCTGACTGCGTTGAAGCTGCTTTCGATATGTGGATACTCGCTGATCAGTATCGCTCTGGCTTCGTCGTTCTTGTTCTGCATAGCCAATTGGACCGCCTTGTCAAATGGCGTCCCCAGCTTGGTCAGCGCCGCATGGATATCTGCGAACGCGGTTTTGTCATCCGACAAGGTCGCCACCGCATCGCCCCGCGCAAGACCGGCATCGGCCTTCGACAGATTTTCTCTAATCTCTGTCTCGAACTGCTCGCGATCTCGATCCGAGGCGGCATGGGTATCCAACAAAGCCGCTGCCATGGCGCGCTGCACACCGCTTTGAATATCGGCCAATGCACTGCGCTCCACCAGACTCACATCGATCATCTGGCGCAGATCGGTACCGATCTGGCCAACGCGATAAACACCGATGGCGGCAACGGCGAACAGAAGGATCAGAACGGAGAAAAATCCCAGAAACAGTCGGTTGCCAATGCGCATCGCACGAAACGCAGTCATCATTTATTTATGCTTTCCGATAATTGCGGTCTGATCTCCAAACTCAGACCGAAATCCCGCTGACGGAGCCGCGCCGATACCCGCATCGCAATACTCAGCCCGTTTGGTGGGCTTTATCGACCTCCGAAGCCGCGATTTGAAGCGTGAATACTCCTAGGCAATTACGCAAATTCTGCGCCGAAATACCGTCCGATTTCGAGCGACGCTCCGGTTAAACCGGAAATGAACGCCCGCGCCAATCACGCTGTCTGTCGTATGCTTGGCCGCGCCGAGAGTTGTCCGCCAAGCTTGACGCATAAGGACCACATCCGCCATTGGACACAGCGCAATCGCTGCCGGAGAACACCATGTTCGGAACGCTGATGAACTGGATGAAAGCACGGAAGCTGTTACCGCGGATTTCCGCCACGGAGCGTCAGGCACTCGAAGCGGGAACGATCTGGATCGATGGCGAATTCTTCGGCGGCAATCCGGATTTCCAGCGCATTCTTGCGGCGAACTACGACCGACTGCCGGCGGAAGAGCAGGCTTTCCTAGACGGGCCGGCTGAAGTGTTGTGCCGGATGATCGACCCTTATGAAATCGCGCGCACTAAGCGAGTGCCCGACGCGGTTCTCGACTTCATCCGCAACAACGGTTTCATGGGTTTACTGATCCCGAAAGCTTATGGCGGCAAGGAATTCTCCACGCTCGGCATTAGTTCAGTGATCGCCAAGGTGATGCCGTACAGCGCCACAGTGGGGACTTTCATCGTCATTCCCAATTCTCTGGGCGCTGGCGAGTTGCTGATCCACTATGGGACCCCGGAACAGAAGGACTTCTACCTGCCGCGCCTGGCCAGCGGCGAATTCATCCCCTGCTTCGGGTTGACCGAACCCACCGCTGGCTCGGACGCCGCATCGATCCACGCCGAGGGAATCGTGTTTCGGGACGGCGGCGGAGAACTGCAGCTACGCCTGAATTTCCGCAAGCGCTACATCACACTGGGACCTGTTGCGAACCTGGCGACGATTGCGTGCCGGCTGCACGATCCGCACGATTTGCTCGGCAAGGGCGAAGACATCGGCATTACCTGCGTACTGGTACATGGCGACACACCCGGATTCCATCAGGGCGAGCATCACGATCCGATCGGTGATCCGTTTTACAACGGTCCGCTGATCGGCGAAAACATCGTGGTACCGGTGAGCAATATCATCGGTGGTGGCGCACGCGCCGGCCAGGGCTGGCAAATGTTGATGGAGCAGCTCGCCGGTGGGCGCGCGATTTCGCTGCCGGCCGGAGCGATCGGTGGCACCAAGATCGTCGCCGCCACCGCCGGTGCCTATTCGATGGTGCGCCAGCAATTCGGGCTGCAGATCGGACGCATGGAAGGCGTCGAAGACAAGATCGGAAAAATCGCGGGGCTGACATATCTGCTCGACGCCGCGCGCATCTTCGCCTGCTCGGCCATCGATGCCGGCGAGCATCCACCAGTGGTGTCGTCCGTCCTGAAGGCCTATTCCACAGCGCTGTATCGCGAGCTAGTAGCCGACGGCATGGATGTGTTTGGCGGCGCCGGCGTGATGCAGGGACCGAACAACATTCTCGGCCGCGGTTACACCGGTGCGCCGGTCGGCATCACGGTCGAAGGCGCTAACATCCTCACGCGCACGCTGATGATCTTCGGACAGGGTGCCACGCGTTGCCACCCATATGCATTCAAAGTGGTCACGGCAGTTGAACGAAACGATATCCCCGCTTTCCGCAAGGCGCTACTCGGCTGGATCGGTCACTTCCTCGCGAACGTTCCGCGCGCGGCTCTGCGCTACCTGACACGTGGCGCTTCCGCCGGCGCGCCGGTCACGGGTCCGACCGCGCGCCACTACCGCCGCCTCGCCTGGGCTTCGACACGGTTCGCAGTATTGACCGATCTGGCGATGTTCACGATCGGCGGCAATCTCAAGGCGCGCGGACGCCTCAGCGGGCGCTACGCGGACATCCTCGCCTGGCTGATACTTGGCGCGTCCGCCCTACGCCGCTACGAAGCGGAAGAACGCAAACCGGAAGATCTGCCACTCGTGAATTACGCCTGCGACTACGCTTGCGACCAGATCCAGCGCGCGTTCGAGGACATCTATCGTAATTTCCCGGTACCGGTGCTCGGTTTCTATCTACGCACGCTGGGACTGCTGCTACTGCGCCTCAATCCGATCGGCGCGCCGCCAACGGACACGCTGAGCCAGCGCGCGGCACTATCCCTGCAAAGCCTATCCGAGTCATATCAACGAATAACCGCCGGTGTACATTTTCCCGGTGAGGATCGTCCGGGTTTCGGTCGGCTGATGCACGCGTTCCGCCGCGTCGACGCGGCGCACACTGCTGCGGAAGCCGTCATTCGCGCACAGCGGGCCGGCCAATTGCCGCACAGTGCGTTGCCGGCCGAAATCGCGGACACCGCGGTGCAGACGGGAATTATTAGCCCCGCCGAAGCGGAGTTGCTGAAGCTGGCGCTGGCGGCAAGGCTGGAGGCGATTGAGGTCGACGTGTTCAGCCCGGAGCAGTACTTCGTAGACAGCGGCGGAGCACGCGTGGAAATGGGCAATGCGACGAAACACCGGGCGTCCGCTGGCGAGGAAACAGCAGCCTGAACGGGTTTGTCGCCGTGGCACGCTTTACATGTGCACGATCTTCGCGCAGTTATCCGGCGTGACCTGAACAGCTTGGAAGCGGCCATCTTTCAACGTCATCGGTTGCAGAACTACTGCTCCGTTCTGCTTATCGACCCGCGCTCCAGGTAACGTTTTCGCTTTCTCGTAGGTGAGATCGCCGTTGATCGTGAGATCCGGCGCGGCCAGACGACAGTTCTTATGGGCCAGCGCCACGATATCGGCAAGCTGGTCGGACGTGGGCGCAGGCGACGAGCTGGATGTTGCAGTGGACGCGCCGGACGAATTCGCCGGCTGCGCAGCCGTGCCAGGGGCTGAGCGCAATGCCAATTGCGGATTGAGCTGCCGATTGAGATCCTGGATTCTCGCCTGCTGCTGTGCCGGCTGCTGTTGTGCCTTCTGCTGCTGTGCCTGGGCGGCAAGCATTTCCTGCCTGCGGCGCGCGTCCTCCGCCTCCTTCAAGCGGTGGTCGAGATCGGCCTTGGCTTTCGCGGATTCCTCACGCGCGACTCGCTCGCGCTCCTGTGCTTCTTCAGCTTCCTTTTGCAGGCGTGCCTTCTCCACGGCATCGTTGGCAGCCTTTGCCGCGAGCGCGGCCTTTGCCGCCTGGTCGCGTGCCGCCGCCGCCGCGGCGTCGGCCTGTGCCTCGCGGGATTTCAATTGGTTGGCGAGATGATCGAGGGCAACGATGCGTGCGTCATTGACGACGGCAGCAGCAGCGGGAGTTACGTTGGCGATAGGCGCGTCAGGAGCCGTCTTCACCTCAGGAACTTCCCCTGCCGCCAGCGTCGGGGAATTCGCGTTGGCAGGACCACTTGAGCGCGTGGCGAAATAAGCACCCGCGATTACGGCAACGACCGCAACGGCGGCAATGATGCCGAACATTCCGCTACGGGCAGGCGGGGAGGCAACCGTCGGCATATCCTGCACTGGGCTCGCGGCAGCGGCTGCAGCAGCAGCTTTCGCTGCGGGAGCCTTATCGACGAGCTCGGGCTCCGGATTGGGATCGACAGGCGGAGTGATTTTTCCCGTCACCGCCTCGCGCCATTCAGCGACGCTTTTCGGACGAAACGCCGAATCCAGGCGTAGTCCCCAGTCGATGGCCTCGAGGACACCATTCGGATACCAGGCCAGCGTCGCCTTGGAGGCTGGCTTCATCCTCGCTTCGCCGCGGCTGCGCTTCTGCGCGTCAACCGGCGGCCCGCCGGCGACAGCGTGATACATCGTCGCGGCAAGCGAATAGATATCAAACGCCGGATCGAAGCGCCCGCTGGCGGAATAGGCTTCCGGCGGTGCGTACCCAGAGGCCAGTACGCTGGTCAGGGAACGGCACTTCAGGCGTATAACAAAACGTGCCGCGCCGAAATCGATCAACACGGGCGAACCATCGGGACGAACAATGATGTTGTCAGGGCGTACGTCGCCATGCACGATGCCCGCAGTGTGCGCACAAGACAGCGCATCGGCGAGCGCGTTGGCAAGCGGGAGCAGCAGATCGGCGGCCAGCGTGCGTCCGTTAACCAATTGCGAAGCCAGCGTCGCTCCTTCAATCGGCTTGAGGGCTAAATAGGCGGTGCCATTGGCCTCGAATGTGTGTTGGACGCGTACGATGCCTGGATGATTGATTCTTTGCAGTCCCGCAGATTCGTCGGCGAATCCGCGCAACCCCCAGTGGTAGGAGCGACGCGCATCCTCGCTCAAGGGACGTACCTCGTTACCCGAACGGGTCACGAATTCGGCCGGAAAGAACTCTTTGAGTACGACACGCTCACCGCTTTCGCGGTCGCGCGCAAAATAGCGGAATGCGAACGCGTCCGGGCGGGTCCAGATGTCCTCAATGACATAGCGGTCGACCTGCGTACCTGCTGGCAGCGCAGCGGAACCTACCTTTGATTCATCTGCCACGGTAATTATTCTCCCGCCCACATCGGGCGCGCACATTTACACTTTGTTTGATACAGCACTGCAAATCTATAGCGACGGCCTGCTTCCCCCTTTACAGGCCGGCACAGCGACGAACGGACCGGAAAAACCGACGAACGGTCAGCATGCGAAAGCGTCAACGGCGTTACGAGAACCACGGAACGCCGGATCATCCAGACTCTTCCTCGCCAGACGCCTTCGTTGCATCGCCCTATCGCGGATCGCCACCGTGTGCGGTGCATAAAATCTATAGGCATCCCACACCAATAACGATCTCTAGCGGCCAATGATAGCCCGCATTTTGCTAGGATGCCGCCTCTGAATTTCTTTCCTTAATACCGAATTATCACGAGGCGGCGATGAAAGGTCTGCTGAGCCCGGCACGCATGGTGTTGCAACGCGCGGCGACGGCACCCAACGAACCGTATCTGCACCAGCCAGTCAATGGTGTGTGGCGCACGTACGCGTGGGGCGAGGTCGTCGATCAAGCCCAGCGGATGGCAGCGGCGCTGCGGGCGCTCGGGTTGGCGGAAGGAAGTGGCATTGGTATCGCCGGCCTCAATACCGCGCACTGGTTCATGGCCGAGATCGCTTTGTCGCTGGCGGGCTACGTCAGCGTCGGGCTTTATCCGAAGCAGAGTGCGGACGCGGTCAGTTTCATCGCCGGTCATAGCGAAATGAAGGCTGTATTCGTCGGGCCAATGCCGGATGCGAAATCCATGCTGGATGCGCTGCCACCTGGAATCATCCGCATTGCGCTGCCGTATCCCGGTGTCGCCGAGTGCGAATATTCCTGGGACTCACTGGTCGCGAAACATGAGCCGCTGGAAGAACCGATCGACCGGGATCCCGACGCACCGCTGACATTGATCTACACCTCCGGAACGACGGGCAATCCGAAGGGGGTGATCATCACCACCAACAACCTGATATTCGCAATGCAGGGCATGCTGCGCTATACACCTGCGCGTCCAGATGGCGAGCATCTGCTGTCCTATCTGCCGCTGGCTCACGCTTTCGAGCGCGGCGCCATCTTCGCGGCAAGCATGTATCTGCGCTCGCAGGTGTATTTTCTCGAATCGATCGAGAAGTTGTCGGAGACGTTACTGTACGTACGCCCGACGCGGTTCTACGGCGTGCCGCTGGTATGGACACGCATGCAGAACGCGATCCTGAGCAAAATGCCCCAGAAGAAACTGGATCGCATGCTTTCGATTCCGCTCGTGTCGACTTATCTTCGCTTCAAATTACGCAAGAACCTCGGCCTCGACCGTTGCTGGCTGCGCGTATCCGGGGCGGCGCCGATGCCGATGCCAGTGCTGCAATGGTTCCAGAAGGTCGGCCTGGAGATATTCCAAGGCTACGGCATGACCGAAAACACTATTTATGTCAGCTGCAACCTGCCAGGCAACAATCGCCTCGGCAGCGTCGGGCAGCCATTCGAGGATTCGCTGATCCGCATCGCTGCCGACGGCGAAATCCAGAACATGCATCCGGCGGTCACCAAGGGCTACTACAAGGATGCGCAAAAGACGGCGGAGCTGTTCACCAGCGACGGCTGGCTGCGAACGGGCGATATCGGCCGCGTCGATGAAGAGGGCTATCTGTACGTGACCGGCCGCGTCAAGGAAATCTTCAAGACCCTGAAAGGCAAGTACGTCACACCGGCACCGATCGAGGGCGCGTTCCTGCGCAACACCGATATCGACCAACTCTGTCTCGTGGGCGCGGGCCTGCGCCAACCGATCATGCTCGTCAGCCTCAATCCGGGCGCGCAAAAGAAACCGCGCGGAACGATTGAAAAAGAATTGCTTGAGACGATGGCGCAGATCGATCGATCACTGGAGGATCACGAGAAGATCGTCAAAATCATCGTCACCCGTGAACCCTGGTCGATCGACAACAACCTGATGACGCCGACGATGAAGGTGCGCCGCAATCAGGTCGAGCAGCGTTACAACGATATCATCCAGGCCAACGAGAACCGTCGCGATGCGAAGGTGATCTGGGAGTAGCGCTTTTCGCTGCGATCGCGGTCGCGGTGACCAAAGAATCTGGCGACGGGACCGACAAGCCGTCAGGCAAACACGATGGTCTTGTTGCCGTCCACCAGCACGCGATCCTCAACATGCCAGCGTACCGCACGCGCGAGCACCTGCCGTTCGAGATCGCGGCCCAGGCGCTTCAGATCGTCGAGTTCATGGCGGTGCGTCACGCGCACCACGTCCTGCTCGATGATCGGTCCTTGATCCAGATCGGCGGTGACGTAGTGTGCAGTGGCGCCGATGATCTTCACGCCGCGCTCGCGTGCCTGTTGATACGGATCAGCACCCACGAAAGCCGGCAGGAACGAGTGATGAATGTTGATGATGCGGTTGGGAAACGCCGCGACGAAATCCGCGCTGAGAATGCGCATGTAGCGCGCCAGCACGACAAAGTCCGCACCATCGGTCAGCACCCGCATGCCTGCTTCCGCTGCTGTCTGGGTCGCGGCCGTGAAAGGCACGTGATGAAACGACACGCCGAAACCCTCCACCGCAGCACGCAAGTCCGGATGATTGGAAACGACGCAGGGGATTTCGACGCGCAATTCACCGCGCTGCCAGCGCCACAGCAACTCCATGGCAGCGTGATCGTGCTTCGACATCAGCAGCGCCATGCGTGGACGCCGTTCGGCGAAATTGATACGCCAGTCCATGCCGAAATGGCGGGCCACCGCTTCGTCAAAACGCTGCCGCAATAATTCACCGGTCAGATCGAGCTGCGGAGTCTGGAACTCCACGCGCATGAAGAAGCGGCCACCGGCCGGATCCGTCGAATGCTGATCCAGTTCAGTGACGTTGGCACCGTGCTCGAACAGAAAGCGCGTCACCGCGGCAACGATGCCTGGACGATCTGCACAGGCGATTTGCAAGCGGGCTAAGGTTTCGGGAGGCATAACAAGAACGAGTGGATGACCGGATAAGGATCAGCCGGCAGGAGATACCACGGCACGGACTTTGGCGGCTTCCTCCGGGAACCACGGCCCGTTTGCCTTCAGCGCGTCGGCGACGACCGCTTTTGCTTCATCGACGCGGCCGAGCTTGACCAGTGCTTCCGCGCGCCCCTGCGCGACGCTGAGCCGGTTCACGCCATAGGCCTTGGGCGCGGCACGCTCGAAATAGTGAAGCGCCTCGGCATAGTGTCCCTGACCGGCCAGCATTTTCGCGTAACGATACGGATAAACGTAGTCGTCGGGATAGGCCGCAATCAACTTCGGATACAAAGCATCCAGTTCCACCGGATGAGCAGCGCGCTCGAGGTAGACGCGCAGGTTATCGGCGAGGTTGCGGTCCTTTTTCAGGTCGCCGCCGAGCCGCTTGCGTGCGTCCGTGATCGCCGTATCGAGTATGGCCGCTTCGGCCTTCGGATATCCCAGTTCGCGATCAAGCTGCGCCTCAGCCAGCACCGCGCTGCGTGCGTCAGCACAACTCGGATGAGCGATGAAAACACGGCCGTACAGCAAACGTGCGAGCATCTCTTTCTGCGGCTCGAGCAAACGCTTGCGATCGCCGGCGGACAGAGCAGCGGTGCATGTCATCACGCGCTCGACCTCATTCGGACGTTCGCAGCCAAGATCCCCGCTGAAGACGGGCGGAGCCAGTGCGGCACATTGGTGCGCTTCATTGAACTGACTCGCTTTCAGCAGGCGCAGCCGCTGCGTCCACAGACGCAGCTGCGCATCTTTCTCCAGCTTGACCTGCGTCGGCGCTGGCAGGGCAGTCCACCACGCGAGGCCGCCTTCGACATCCTCGCGCGCGTAATACGCGGATAACACCTCGCGCGCGGCCGCGATCGATGGCGCCGAACCATTGCGCACGCGCGCCGCGAGCTGCTCCAGTGATTCCGTGCGCGCCAACAGCTCACCGATCCGCCGGTAAAACTCCGCCCGCGTACGTTCACCGACGATACGTCCCAGCTCGTTGCCGCTCGCGTCAAGCACGACGTAGGTAGGCAATCCCCGCACGTGCATTTGCTGCTGACGTTGCGCGCCCTCGGGCGTATCGACATCGACGTCGACCACCACCGCGCGCTTGTTCACCGCCGCCCATTCCTCGCCGACGAGTACATTGGTACTCATGAAGTAGCAGGAGTAGCACCAAGGCGCATGAAAATCGACCAAAACCGGGGATTGACGCTTCTGCGCCTGCACAAGGGCCGCATCGACCACATCCCCGGCAGGAGAAGCGGGCGGTGCAGCAATGGCGAACAACGGCAGCGCCAAAAGAAGAAGCGCGAGGCGTTCAGTCCAGCGGCGGAAGATTTTTCGGCGCATCCGGCGGCGGATTCAAGGGATAGATGATTCTTGCATTGTACGCCTTGCCCGTGGCCGGATCGTGGACATTCGATACCCCTCGATATTCGAGCAATCGCCGCGCCTGGGTGTCATAGACGATCACGAGCGGATCGACCACGAAGCGCAGTAGTGAATCCGGCTCGATGCGCAGCCGCACCGCCGGACGGCCATCGTATTGCAAGACCGCGAGCCGCACCGTGCGGAAATGGAAGCTGCCCAACTGCCCGGCTACTGCGAACTGGAACTTCAGCGGCTGGCCGGCAACGAGCGAATCCAGATGTTCGACCAGAAGGTTGTTGAAGCCGGAATCGGCCGCCATGCCGGGCACATGCGGCTCATGTCCGGTGGAACGCTTGCCGTCACTGGTCTTTTCCATGCGCACCTCATCGGCAGTGACGGCGGTGATGCCTTCCTCGTAGCCCTGGGCCGGCAAATCGAAACGGTAGACTGGCACGTAGGGATCCGCGCTGAAATCGAGCGTCTTCATGCCGATCTGCGTGCCGTCCGGGGCGAAGTAGCGGATCGTTCCGCCAACCCAGCGCGCCCCATCGATCAACTGTTTGTGAACTTCGGTATAGATGTACTTCCCGCTCGACAGATCGTAGGCGTAGCCATACATACGCGTCGTCGTCGGTTCGGCTCGCACGATGCTCGCAACGAGCATCATTACCAGTGCCCCTCCGTTCGACATCGATCTCATCGCGTCCTCCGCTACGGTATCGCCTGGGACCCACGCGGCTCGAACAGATAATGCGCTACGCCCCACTCGTTGCCACCTGCGTAACCAAATAGCTCCGCCACCGCCATGTAAAACATGCGCCAGCGCTGGAACCACGTGGCCGCATCCGCCGCGCCATAAGTGTCGCCGAACAGCGACAGTATTTCGTGCTTCGAGCGATCCATGCCGGCAAGCCATTGGTTTGCGGTCTTTTCGTAGTGCGACCCGCACACCCACCATTGCCGCAGCAGCCGCACGTCATCCTGGAAATTGAGCAGCAAACTTTCCGAAGGCATGGTGCCGCCGGAAAAGAAATAGCGTGTCATCCAGTCGGAACGTTCCTTGTCCTCGAAGTGATATGCAAGCAGCTTATGCACGAAGATATGCACGAACAGGCGGCCGTCCGCTTTCAGCCAGCGTGAAATCTTCGCCAGCAGCCGCCCGTAATTCTTCATGTGCTCGAACATTTCGATCGAAACGATGCGGTCGAATCCGGTCGCGACATCGGCCGGAAATTCGAAATCGACGATGTTGCCGGTCAGCACGGAGAGATTGCCGACGCCGCGCTGCCGCGCGCGCTCCTCGATAAACTGTCGCTGGCCATGCGAATTCGATAGCGACACGATTTGCGCACGTGGAAAGCGCTCGGCCATCCACAATGACGCCGAACCCCATCCACAGCCAAGATCGAGGATGCGCTGACCGTCGCGCAAATCGGCACGTTGCGCGTACAGCGCAAACATTGCCTCCTCGGCCTCGGCCAGTGTTTCATTACCGGTCGGGTACAGACAGCACGAATACTTGAGGCGGGGACCGAGATGACGATGAAAGAAAGCGGCGGGCACCTCGTAATGCTGCTCGTTGGCGGCGCCGGTTTCGATCGCGATAGGACTCGCGCGCAACTCATCAAGCAAAGTATTGAACCGACGCGAACGTTCTTCGCCGTCGAGATTCGCCTCATCGACGAGCCGCTTCCCAATCAGCTTGCGCATACCGGCGCGCGTCAGTCGGTCCGGAATATAGCCGCGTTCACAGAGTTCTATGATGTCCATTGCGTTGGTTTTCAGTGATGAGCCCGATCCAGCCTCTGGAAATGTTTATTGCTTCGGCAACCATGGAATCAGCGCGCTGGTGGTTCGCACATATTCCGCGTAACCCGGCTTGCGCAGCATCATTTCCGCTTCGAGCAGCGGCACGCCGGACAACTTCATCAGCAGGAACGCCATCACCAGCGGCGCAGCGAGCGTCCACCAGCCCCACTCGCTACCGGCCGCGAGCGGCAGATACGCAACCCAGTGGAGGCATTCGAAGAAATAATTCGGATGCCGCGAGTAGCGCCACAAACCAGCGCGGCAGACCTTGCCTTTGTTCGCGGGATCGCCGCGAAATGCTTCCATCTGCGCGTCGGCCAGTCCCTCGCCGAGCAGCGACGCGCTCCAGATCAGACCCGCGACGACAAAGGCGATCGCAGGCGGCGCCTCGGAACGATACGCGGCTGGCAGAAATGCGGCGGCCGAGAGCATCAGCGTGAACACATTCTGGAACTGAAAGAACCAGAACATATTGCGATCCGCTGCCGCACCCCACTGCGCGCGGAATTTCGCATAGCGCCAGTCCTCTGGTTTGCCGAAATTGCGGCGCCACAGATGCATACCAAGCCGCAGTCCCCACAAGCCGGCCATGGCTGCGATCATCGCGCGCACGGCCAACGGAGCAGATCCAACCAAGGCATAAACGCTGGCGAGCGCGCCGAGCGTCCACGCCCAGATCGCATCCACCAATCCGGCGTTGTGCGTGCGTAACTGAAGCAACCAAGCGCAGGTCTTGGCGCTGAAGGCAATGCCGGCGGTGATTAGGAAAGCCTGCGCGGGAGTCATGGCGTGCTCCGGATATTCCTGCTATCTACGTGTGACTGTCGCGTTCGGATGCGTGTCGAATTTGGCCCGCTGCACGCTGCATTACAATGACCATGCACTCGCAACGATCTAACGCAATCCTGTACTCGACGTGAAATTCAGATATTCGCTACCTCTTGTCGTCATCGTACTCGCCGGCTGCCAAACGGCAGCATCGCGGCCCGCTCCGATGCAATCGCTGGAAAGTTCCTATGCAACGCTGAAACAAGTCGTGGATACGAAAGCGGATAGCTACGGCATCGCTGACATGCAGGAAGCGCGCACTCGCTACAACATCGCGTACCAGTTGA
The DNA here is from genome assembly GCA_964581385.1 of uncultured Salinisphaerales bacterium. Classification (GTDB taxonomy): domain Bacteria; phylum Pseudomonadota; class Gammaproteobacteria; order Nevskiales; family Nevskiaceae; genus CAZOOK01. Next base: position 1,272 of record CAZOOK010000040.1, on the reverse strand, counting down.
AGGACACTTACCCCGAATTATCGGTACAGCTCGCCGAGGAAGCCCAAGTACTGGCTGAGCTGGTGCTCGCGAAGGCACACGCGGACATGGCAGCACGGCAACGGGCCAAGGCCGAGGATGAAATGGCCGTCATCGAACGACTGTCGATTCCGAATGGCAATGGAATTGCCGCTACCCGCCGTAACCAGGGAGCGCGCTGATGGGAACGAAGCAGTCTGTGCGTGCGTCGTCGATGCTCGCGGCGTTGTTGATTGCGCCATCAGCGCTGATTCACGCCGCGCAAATGTCCCGCACAGATGCCGCGCAGGTACAACAACCGGCCTCAGCTCCGGCCGATACTGACACGGCGCAGACCCGACAGGCATTGGAAGCGTTGAAGGCCGATCCTGAGCTGGTGCAGTTTGCGCCTGAAGCCGTGGCAGCAGCGGAACGAGCTGTCGCCGCAGCCGAACGCCCGCAACCGAATTCTGCGACCGCGGCGTACACAGCATTCGTCGCCGCGAAAAAGGTCCAGATTGCCGCGCTTGAGACGGCCGCACGCCGCGACGATCATATCCGCGGCGCATTGAGTGCCCGTCTGGACGCCGTCCGGCACGGGAACGATTCCATTACGACGATCGCCGGCGATGCGGTCGGCGTCACGCCGCCGAAATTGCAGCTCACGCCCATTGCGCCAACGCCGGTTCCGGCACCGCTCCCCGCGTTGCCGGCTGCCGCAACTCCGGAAACCGCTTCACAAGCCGCGCTATCCCCGAAACCGTTGAGTGGACCACGTCCGCTGCTCGCACTGGATAGCCGTGATTTCGACAAGGCCGGCGTGCTGTCACCAGCGGCCCGGCGCGCGATCAGCCGGTTGCTGCCCGCACTGCTCGCGGACCTGCCGCCACAGCCGATCGTCATTGCAACGGCGGCGGGAAACGACAAGACGTCTGAACGGCGCGCGTATGCGGTCAAAAACTATCTGCTCGGCGAAGGGATGCCGGCGTGGCGCCTGGTGGTCCGTTCGATTCCCGACCCGGGAACAGTGCCTGCAGGCGGCGTCGCGCTGTTCGGTCGTGCGGCAAAAACCGGTTGATAAAGTAATGCGCAGCTATCGATCTGGAAATCGATAATAGATCGTTCACTTATGCGACTAAACTTGTCACTTGTTACTCTCAAATATCAGTTTCAGAAAAAAAATAAACAAATATCCGTTTCAAAATAAAAATAAAGAAGGAGAACTAACCCGGATGCGTCATGAGTATGTGACGATTGCGGGCTGAAGGGGCGTGG
>CAZOOK010000039.1:0-48833 GCA_964581385.1 uncultured Salinisphaerales bacterium | reverse complement strand
GGCCATGGTGGCCCGGTTGATAACGGCGCCTTGAACAATTGACCGGTAAGCGCGCAGGAATGCCCGCGCAGTTTTGTGCCACAGCGGAATACATCCCCAAGCCCGAGTAGGCCAGAATAGCTGCGCAAGCAACGTATTCTGACTTCCGCGAGCTAAGCGAGCTGGCTTCGGCACATGCGTCAAGTAAGGCGTATTTGCTTGCCGTTTGATGTATCCGACAGAGTCGCGTGCGCGGTGCGCACTCTACGCTCATGTCCCACTCCAGCCGCATTGCAGTGCAAAAATTGCAGCGACCGGAGGTTTTCCTTACTATCTGTATTAATGTAAGGACATGCCATGTCAGAAGCCACCGTCACCAGCAAAGGGCAAATCACCATTCCCGCCGATATCCGGAAGGCATTGGGATTGACGGCTGGTGAGCGTGTTGTGTTCACGCGTCTGGATGACGGAACAACCGTCATGCGGAGCAAGACCCGTTCGATCCTGGGCTTGAAAGGCACGCTCAAGCCGCGCCGTGGATCGCATAAAGTGGCCATCAAGGATATGAAGATCAGTCGGCGCTGATGTCTGGTCTGGATACCAGTGTGCTGGTGCGCTGGTTGATCGACGACGATCACCGGCAAAGCGGGCGCGTGCAGAAGGTTTTTGAATCCGCCCGGGACAGTGAAACGCAGTTGTTTGTTCCCGACACGGTGATGCTCGAACTCGAATGGGTGCTACGGGCGCGGTATGGCTTCGACAAAGCGTCGATCCTCAAGGCATTGAACGCCTTGCTGGAAACCCACGAGCTTGAATTTCAGACGGAAGCCGCGCTCGAACGCGCATTGCATTTTTATCGGCAAGGAACCGCGGACTTTGCGGATTGCTTTCATGCCGGACTGTGCAGCAGTGCCGACCGTGCGCCCTTGCTGACGTTTGACGAAAAAGCGGCGAAGGTGCCGGGTGCGCAATTGGTGAATAGTTGACCCTGACCATGGCTCGTAGGATGCGATGAGCTTGCGAATCGCATCGACCGTGTGGTGATCCTCTCGAACGGTGCGATTCGGCTTCGCCTCACCACACGATCAATCGAACGTTCGCTCTCCAGCATCCACCGGGGGCAACACACCGACCAACGCAGTGTTAGCGAATCCTATTTCCTGCGTCGGCTGCAGCCGTAGAGGAACATCTGCACCGATGCATCGACGTGCGCTTCCAAACCGGAACCGCGTGGGAACGGCGCGAGACCGAACATCTGCGCGGTGTGCGGACGGCCCTTCATCAGTTCGAAAAACTGCGCGGCTGAGAAGTCAGGATCAGGACAGTCGAGGCGCCCGGCTTCCGTCTGCAACTGCAGGTAGCAACTGAGCATCGTGCGGCTGCGCTGCGGGCCACGCTCGAAGAAGCGCCGCGCCAGCTCGGGAAAGCGCTGCGCTTCGGCATACATCACGCGGAACAGGGCCAGGCGGTCGTCGTCGAGCATCATGCGCAGGTAGCGCTTGCCGATCGCGACGAGCGTTCGCTCCACATCCTCGTCCGCTACTTTCGGAATTTTCAGGTCCTTGGTGAACTCTTCGGAGTGCGCGGCAAGGATGTCGAAAAACAAGCCCTCCTTGCTACCAAAGTAGCTATACAGGCTGGCCTTGGACCCGCCGCCGACACGGCGCATTACCTCTTCGATGCTTGCACCCTCATAGCCTTGCTCCAGAAATACCTGGCGCGCCGCTTCCATCAGCGCCTGCCGGCGCTGCTCGCCACGCTCAGTGTGGGGTTTGCGGTTGACTTTCATGAGTGGCGCGAAGCAAAATAGAATGTAACGTTCATTACACTATCAGCTCCGATGCTTTCCGCGCAAGCGCGCCGCGAAGGAAAGCGATAGCAAGCGCTGTACAGAAAACCCCTGGTACGAATTCAATGGCTGCCCGCAAAGTGTCGCTGCGCATCATGCTCCCGCTGCTGGCACTGGCCGCGCTGGCCGGCATCACGCACTGGTGGTTCGTCGGACGCTTCGTGCAATCCACCGACGATGCCTATGTCCGCGCCGACATGAGTGCGATCACGCCGCGCGTCGGCGGCGAGCTGCTGGCGGTGCATGTCGTTGACAATCAGTCGGTGCACAAGGGTGACGTGCTGGTCGAGATCGATCCGCGCGACTATGCCGCGCGCTTGGCTAATGCGCGTGCGGCCGTCGCCGCGGCACAAGCAGCAATCAGAGCAAATAGCGCACAACTGACGTTGCAGCGGTCGAACATCGAGCAAGCGCGCGCGACCGTCTCCGCGGCGCAGGCTGACCAAGTGCGCCTGGAGAAAGACTGGAACCGTGCCGATGAGTTGGTGCGCGACGGCGTCGCCACCCACCAGCGTCTGGATACTGCGCTGGCCGCGTACAAGAGCGGCGACGCCAACGTTGCGCGCGCCGTGGCGGGATTCCAAGCCGCGCAGGATCAGGTCGCGGCGTTGCAGGCGGAGGGCGCACGCCTCAAGAGTCAGCTGGACGCACAGAAGTCGATGGCCGACCTCGCGCAGATCGACCTCGACGCGACCACGCTGCGCGCACCGATCGACGGCGCCGTAGGCGATCTGGCGGCGCGCGTCGGGGAGCGCGTGGCGCCGGGCACACGCTTGCTGTCCCTGGTGCCGCTGCAGTTGGTATACGTCGAAGCCAACTTCAAGGAAACCCAGCTCTCGCGCATGGCGGTGGGCCAGACAGCGCGGGTCAAGGTCGATGCTTTTCCAGGCCGCAGCGTGAGCGGACACATCGACAGCTTCTCGCCGGCCAGCGGCGCCGAATGGTCGCTGCTGCCGCCGCAGAACGCCACTGGCAACTTCATCAAAGTCGTACAGCGCGTATCGGTCCGGATCGCACTTGATGTCGATCCGGAACTGCGTGGCCGTCTGCGGCCCGGCATGTCGGTGGTCGCCACCGTCGACACGCGCAGTGCCGCGTCTGCGGCGCAGCCGCAGGTCAGCGCGCGCTGAGATCTTGAGCCGGCGATGAACCAGGGCGTCTTCAGGGGCGGCGGCGGCGAGCTCGCACCCGAAGAATTGCGCCGGCTTCAGCGCCGCGCCTGGTGGGGCTACTTGGCTTTGGTGATCGGCAACTTCATGGCGATCCTCGACATCCAGATCGTGGCGAGCTCGATCAACGAAATCCAGGCGGGTCTGTCCGCCAGCACCGACGAGATTCAGTGGCTGCAGAGCTCGTACCTGATCGCCGAAGTGATCGGTATTCCGCTATCGGCTTATCTGTCGCGCCTGCTGTCGACGCGCGTGTACTTCGTCACCTGCTCGGTGGGCTTTGCGGCCGCCAGCGTCGGCTGCGCGCTGTCATGGAGCCTGGGCTCGATGGTGATATTCCGTGTGCTCCAGGGCTTCCTTGGCGGCGGCATGATCCCCACCACCTTCGCCACGCTATACATCCTGTTCCCGGAGGAGCGACGCGTCGTGCCGCGCGTGCTGTCGGGCATGATGGCCATGAGCGCCTCGGCGCTGGGACCAACCATCGGCGGCTTTATCACTGGGCTGGTCTCCTGGCACTGGCTGTTCCTGCTCAACCTGCTGCCAGGCCTGGGATGCGCCTACGCGGTGTGGCTGCTGATCGACATCGACAAGCCGCAACCGGAAATGCTCAAGCTCACCGACTTCTGGGGCTTGGCGTTCATGGCGCTGTTCCTGGGGTCGATGGAATACACACTCGATGCCGGCCCGCGCAAGGACTGGATGGATGACGACGCAGTGGCGACGACCGCGGTGCTGGCGGTCATCGGCGGCACGCTGTTCTTCCACCGAGTACTGAGCACGGCCCACCCGATCGTCGATCTGCGCGCCTTCCACAACCGCAATTTCGCGATTGGCAGCTCGATCTCGATGCTGCTCGGCATGATCACCTACACGCTGGTTTACCTGACACCGCTGTTTCTGGGCCAGGTGCGAGGATTCAGCCCGCTGCAGATCGGCCAAGTGATGCTGTCGCAGGGTGCCGCGATGTTCTTGTCCGCACCGTTGGCCGGACGCCTCATACGCATCATGGGGCCGCGCTCGATGATGGCGCTGGGACTGACTCTGGTGATCATCGGCACTCTGCTCAACACGCGACTGACCGCCGACTGGGGCATTTGGGAGTTCTTCGTGCCGCAAGTGCTGCGTGGCTGCGGCTTCGTCATCTGCTATGTCCCGACGAACGACGTGGCGCTGGGCACGATGCCGGCGCACGAGGTAAAGAATGCCTCCGGTCTGTACGCTGTCACCCGCAACATCGGCGGCGCCATTGGCCTGGCTCTGCTCACTACTCTGATCAATCTGCACAACTGGAACCACTGGCAGGCGCTAGCGCAAAACCTGCGACTGTCGCGCGCGCCAGTGCGCGACGCGCTGTCCAGCATGCAGCATGCACTGACACCAGAATTGGGTAGCCACAGCGGCGCCGCCGCGGTCAGCTGGCTAGCTCAGATCACCGCGCAACAAGCAGCGGTGCTGACCTACGCCGACATGTTCCGCATGCTGGCATATCTGGCGATGGGCGCGCTGTTGCTGGTGTCCTTGGTAGCCAAGCCTCAGCGGCACATCGAGGACGCGGTGCCCTAGGGCCCTCGTTTAAGAGCTGCCCGCAAGATCCGTCCGCGCGCTCCGGCGCAGAGCCGAATTCGGCTACTTCGCCCAGTCCTTGTAAAACTCCGGCAGATCGCTGGAGCACTTGGCGGTGAACTGCGGATCGCGCTTCTCGATGAAGGCGCGCACGCCTTCCTTGCCGTCTTTCTGGCTTGAATAGAACACCGCGAGGGAATCGACCTTGTGCGCATCCAGTGGATGCGGCAATGCGGAATTGCGGTACATCATCTGGCGCGTAAGCGCGACCGACACCGGCGAGCGCTTCTGCGTGAACTGGCGCGCCAGCTTGTAAGCTTCCGGCAACAGCTGCTCCGGCGGCAGCACGCTTTTCACCAAGCCGCCGCGCAGCGCCTCTTGCGCATCGAACGGCTCCGCGCTGTAGCACCATTCCAGCGCCTGCGAAATTCCGACCACGCGCGGCAGGAACCAGGTCGAGCAGGCTTCCGGCACGATGCCGATCTTGCCGAACACGTAACCGATGCGCGCCTTGTCGCTGGCCAGACGAATATCCATGGCCAGTATCATGGTCGCGCCGATCCCCACGGCCGGGCCGTTGATCGCGGCGATGACCGGTTTGGTGCAGTTGAAGATCGCCAGCGTCACGCGCCCGCCGGTGTCGCGCACGCCGTCGCGGATCGCCGGGTCGTCCAGGCGCTCGCTCATGTCCCGCAGCGTCGGATGCTGCGACTCGTCGAGGCCAAACACGTTGCTGCTGCCCACGGCGAGGTCCATGCCCGCGCAAAATGCGCGGCCGGCACCAGTGACGACCACGGCGCGTACCGCATCGTCTTTGCTTGCACGCTGGAACGCCGCTTCCAGCTCGCGCGACATCTCTACGGTGAAGGCGTTGAGCCGATCGGGACGGTTGAGCGTGAGTGTCAGAATGCCGTCATCGACCGACCAGTTCAGGGTGTTGTAGTTCATCAAATTCTCCGTAAGTTTGCGGAAGGCTAACGTTTCCAGGGATCTCACGCCAAATTCACGTGCCACACGCCGACCCGTTACACGCCAAGTGATCCGGCACAACTTTTCAAGCGGTTTTCCGGGAGCCGATTTGTTTAGACGGGGCACTGAGCCGCGTGGTCTAGAGCAATAAGGGACTGGCAGAGGCAGGCAAGTTGGGCTGCGCTTCGGGTCATCTGGTAACCGGGGGTCGAAGGCATAATTGTGGGTGCTAGCATTAGTCAGAGCCGGGGGAGTCGTTAATGAACAAGACGTTGATCGTCGGGGCGAAGATCTGGGACGCCAGCGGAGAGGCTGCGTTCCCGGGTGACGTTCTCGTCGAGGGCAATCGGATCCGGTCAGTGTCCAAAGTGCCAGGACAGCTTTCGCGAACAGGCTGCCAAGTGGTCGATGGGCAGGGAATGACGCTGATGCCGGGCATGACCGAAGGTCACGCGCATCTGTCGTTCGAAGCGGTCACCTCGACCGAAGACCTGATCACGCCGCCGCCCGAAGAACATACGCTGCTCACGGCGCGCGTCGCCAAAGTGCTGCTGGATCATGGCTTTACCAGCGCCTGGGGCGCTTCCGAGGCCAAACTGCGACTTGGTGTTGCTGTGCGCAACGAAGTCGACGCCGGCCGCCTGCCTGGCCCGCGCATCCGCGCCGGATCGCTGGAGATTTCCGTCACTGGCGGCATGGGCGACGAGAGCAAGCTGCACAACCCGCGCAAGGGACCGTCGATCATCGTCGACGGCCCGGAAGAAATGCGCAAAGCCGTGCGCCTGTGCTGCCGCGAGGGCTGCGACAACATCAAGCTCGATGTCTCCGGCGACCCGTTCTACCCGAACACGCCGGCGCACACGACGCCGATGTCGTACGAGGAAATCCTCATGGCGGTGGAGACGGCTCACGCCTACGGGCGCAAGGTCAATGCCCATACGCGCTCGATCGGCGGCAGCCAAGCCTGCCTGCGCGCGGGCGTCGACGTGCTCTTTCACTGTGAGTACTCCGACGAAAAGACGCTCGACATGTTCGAGGAAGCCAAGGATCGCGTCTTCGTGGTGCCGACAGTCAGCCTGTTCCATTCGATCGTCAAAAACGAAGCTGCCGGCGCCGGCCTGACCGCGGAAATCGGCGGCTACATGGGCATCCCGGCGCTGCTCGAAGCCTCGGCCAAGACGCACACTGCGCTTCGCAAGCGCGGCATCCGCCACCTCATCGGCGGCGACTACGGCTTCGCCTGGAGCAAGAACGGCACCAATGCACGCGATCTGCAGTTCTTCGTCGATTACTACGGCTATACGCCGGCCGAAGCGCTGCGCTGCGCCACGCGAAATGGTGGCGCACTGATGACCATGGGCAGTGACGAAAAATTGGGCAAGGTGAGCGAGGGATATCTGGCGGATCTGCTGCTGGTCAACGGCGATCCGCTCACGGACCTGTCGCTGCTCCTGAACCCCGACCGTCTGGTCATGATCATGAAGGGCGGAGAGCTTTACAAGAACACCAGCAGCGCCGTGCAACGTCGCGCTGCCGCTTGAAGAATTTTGTCGCAATAAGCTTTGGAGAATATCGATGTCTGCTGAGATAAAGGAAGACCGTAAGGCCGCCCCGCTCAAAGGTGAAGCCCGTTGCCCGGGCGCGCCGAGCACGCAGGAAATCATTGCGGCCGATAAGGTTGAGGCACCCCGCTGGGTGCGTTCGGAATCCTACGAATTCCTTGGTGACGAAGACATCCCTACCGATCGCTACATCGATCCTGCCTACGCGAAGAAGGAACTCGACACCCTTTGGAAGCGGACGTGGCAGTTCGCCTGCCGCGAAGAGCATATCCCGCAAGTCGGCGACTATCACGTCTACGACCTCGCCCACTATTCCTTCATCATCACGCGGGTCGCGGAAAACGACATTCGTGCCTATTACAACGCCTGTCTCCATCGCGGGACCAAGCTCCGTGCCTCGGGCACCGAGGGCAATGCGGAGGAGTTCAAGTGCAGCTTCCACGGCTGGAGCTGGAACGTCGACGGCACACATAAGGAAACGGTCTGCAAGTGGGATTTTCCCCACGTCGATTCCAAGAAGTTCTCACTGCCGCAGGCCAAGGTCGAGCGGCTCGGCGGGTTCGTGTTCATCAATCTGGATCTGAATGCGCCTGCGCTCGCCGAATATCTCGGCCCCGAAGCCATGGCACATATCAGTGCCTGGAAGCTCGAGAACCGCTACGTCTATCTCCACGTCTCCAAGAGGCTGCCATGCAACTGGAAGCTGGCGATCGAAGCGTTCATGGAAGCCTATCATGTGATCAATACGCATCCGCAGGTCGCGGTTTCGAACGGCGACGCCAATACGCAGTACGACGTCTATGGCGAGCATGTGGATCGTTTCATCTCGACGCTGGGCGTACTCAGTCCGCATCTTTACGGTAAGCACACCGAACAGGACATTCTCAACCAGTTCACGCTGGGCGACGCGGGCGCGCTCGGCGATACGAAACGCACGCTGGGCAAGGACGGCACGGCGCGTCAGGTCATGGCCGACATGTTTCGAGGCATGTTCGAGAAAGCAACCAATAGCGATCTCAGCGGAGTGTCAGATTCGGAGCTGCTCGACTGCTTCTCCTACACACTCTTCCCGAACACCTTCCTCTTCCCGGGCATTTCGCTGCCCATGGTCTATCGGTTCCGTCCGGACCTGCGTGATCACCGCAAGTGCATTTATGAAGTTCTGTTCATGCGCCCGGTGCCGGTCGACGGCAACCGCCCGATGCCAGCCGAGCCGATCCATCTCGCCGACCATCAATCATTTACAGAAGCCGCGGGCATGGACCCCGGGTTCGGGGCGATCCTCGACCAGGATACGGACAATCTCATCCTCCAGCAGGAAGGTCTTGAGGCCAGTGCGAAGCACGGGCTGACGCTGGGCAATTATCAGGAGATCCGTATCCGGCATTTCGAGCGCATCATCGACAAGTACGTCGGGCAAAAAAAGGGCTGAACAAAAGGGCTGATATACAGAGCAGGTCACGAAAACACAGCTCAAGCGAAAAACATTTTTCGCTGCGTCCAGTTTCTCTCCCCCGGAGCGCACTGCATTTTCGTCGGGACAGTGGCCGAGGTTCGTCGCCACGGCGAGAGTAGTCCGGGACACATCCGGAGGGGCGTTATATCTTTGCGATGCGGTGCTCATGATTCCAAACGAGGGCGACGGTTTATCGACCGTCGCCGATTTGTTGCCGGCTCGAATACCGTCTCCAATCGAGCCCATAGAGAAAGAAACTGAAGGTAAGTGACCGTGTCGAGTTCATTTTCGCGCGTATTGCAAATATCGGAGTTGCCGCCGGGGACCAAGAAGCCGGTCAACGTCGAGGACAAACCTGTTCTCCTCTGCAACGTGAATGGCCAGCTGTACGCAATTTCGAATGTCTGCTCGCACGCGGAAAAGCCGCTGGAGCGTGGCCGTGTGGGCAATGGCTGGATCGCGTGCCCCACTCATGGTGCGCGCTTCGAACTGGCAACGGGTCGCGCGATGTGCCTGCCCGCGGTCAAACCCATCGCCACCTACGAGGTTCGCGTCGTCGACGAGTGGATAGAGGTTCTCGTATAAATCGTGAAGACTTCGCGGATTCCAACGCAGTGGGACGACGTCACACCCGAGTGGATGACGGCTGCGATCGCGAGCCGTTGCCCCGACGCGAAGGTCGACGAGGTGAAGCTGGTCACCCGGGACGATGGTACCAACCGGCGCGCGCGCTTCAGTCTGAGCTATGCCGCTGGCTCCGGGCCCAAAACCGTATTCCTCAAGGCGCACGCTGCCCGGCACCGTATCGTTCATCTCCGCAACGGCAATCTTTTTAACGAAGCGCGGCTGTTCGCGTCGGGAATGCCGCTCGCCGTGGACCACCCCATTGTCTACAAGGCGATCGTCGACTGGCTGCGGCTGGACTTCCTGCTCGTGATGGAGGACTTGCGGCAGCGCGGTGCCGACCCGAGGGACGCCACGCGGCCGCTCAGCGTCGAACAGGTGGCGCATGGACTGCGCGGTCTGGCCCGCGTGCATAGCCAATACTGGGGCTTCTCAGGCAAAACCCATCCGAAGCTGGGCTGGGTGAAGACCTGGAAACCCAGCAAGGGCTGGCAGATCGGACTCAAGAAGTGCGTCCCGATCGGCCTGAAGCGCGCCACGGGTCAACTTCCCGGCGAAGTGGCGAAATATAGCGGCGGCGAGATCGTCGATCTCTGGACCCGCTACGTGGCGTCCCTCACGCGAGGATCAATGACTCTGCTGCACGGTGACGCTCACATCGGTAACACCTATGTATTGCCAGATGGCGGCGTGGGCTTCCTCGACTGGCAGGTCGTTCGCCGCGGCGAGTGGTCGCAGGACGTAGGCTACTTTCTGATCGGCGCTCTCACCGAGGAAGACCGGCGCCGCAGCGAGACAGCGCTGCTCGAGGAGTACCGCAAAACACTGGAGATTCCGAAAGACCAACTACCGTCCGCGGACGAGGTGTGGCTGCGCTATCGGACGACACCTGCATATGGCTTGGCCATCTGGCTGTCAACGCTTGGCACCGACGGCTACCAATCCAAAGAGGTTTCTTTGGCCTTGTCGCAGCGATTTGCATCCGCGTTCGTGGAGCTTGACACTCTGTCGGCATTGGCCAGCATCGGCGCTTGAGCTAGCATCGTCGCTCCCAGAAAACAAAAGCGATCCGATGAGTTCAGACCCAACGCCCGAAGCACTGCGCATGGAAGTCAGATCTTGGCTGGAACAGAACGTTCCGGCCGGCTGGCGCGCCGCCATGACGGGAACGGATCAAGAGGCTTTCGTACGCGCGCAGCGTGACTGGTTTTTCAAACTCGTCCAGGCCGGTTACGCCACACCGCACTGGCCGCAAGGCTGGCCGGGCGGCGGTCGTTCCCTGGCTGAGCAGAAGATCATCTACGAAGAAGTTGCGCGGGCGGACGCGCCACGGCTGATCTTATACTTCGTGGCGCTCTACCATGCCGCCTGCACCTTGATGGAGTGGGGCTCAACCGAGCAGAAGGAAAAATATCTTCCCGGCATTTTGAAGGGCGATGTCTGGTGCCAGGGATTTTCCGAGCCGAACGCCGGATCCGATCTCGCATCCGTAAAGACGCGCGGCGAACTCCGCGGCGACCGCTACGTCATCAATGGGCAAAAGACCTGGTCGACCATGGCGCAGTATGCGGACCGCTGTCTGCTATTGGTCAGAACCGGCAAATCCGAGCCGCCGCAGGGTGGCCTGACCTACCTGCTGCTCGACATGCGCAGCAAGGGTCTGTCCGTGCGGCCGATCGCCCAGATCACCGGCGACGACGAGTTCGCCGAGATCTTCTTCGATGACGTCGAGGTGCCGGTTGAGGCCCGCATCGGCCAGGAGGGCGAAGGCTGGGCCGTGGCGCAATCGACCCTGGCATCGGAACGCGGCCTTACGCTGGTGGAGCTGACGCAGCGCATGCGCTACTCGCTCCCGCGCATCGCCGCGCTGATGCGCGAGCGTGGCCGTGCCGAAGATCCCGCGCTGCGCGGGGAACTGGGCAGGCTCATCGCCAAGGTCGACGCGGCGTGCGCGCTCGCCGATCGCTACCTGCTGAAGCGGATCTCGGGCGAAGAAGCGCCGGGCGATGCTTCGATCGTCAAGCTGTATTACTCGCGGACGCTGCGCGAGTTCACTGCGTTGGGGCTGCGCATCAGCGGCCTTCAGGGTCAGTATCGCGAGGACTTCACGCGCGGCGGCGGCCAGGAGACCGGCAATTGGGCCGTCGACTTCATGAACTCCTATAACTGGTCGATCGCGGGCGGCAGCGACGAGATCCAGCGCAACATCATCGCCGAGCGACTGCTGCGAATGCCACGCGAGCCGAAGAACTGGCAACTGCCGAGCGACCGCTCATGAACACCGATCTGAACGAGCTTCGCGATTCGGTGCATCAGGTTCTGAGCGAGGGTGGCCTCGCTGCGGGCGAGGATAAAACCTGGCCGCTCGTCGTCGAGCTGGGATGGCTGCTGGTCGCGCTCCCCGAAAAGCTGGGCGGTCTGGAACAGGGTTTCCCCGGCGCCTGTGCGATTCATACCGAGCTGGGCCGCAGCTTGGCGGCCGCGCCTTATTTGCCTGCGATGCTGGCCATCGACGCGGTCTGCCGCGGAGGATTGGCCGACCGCGAGGCTTGGGTAGAACGTCTTACCTCCGGCGATTTCATAACCGCTCCACTGGCCGAGTCCGCGACATTCATTACGCGGGCGGGCTCTGGCAAAACAAAGCTGAACGGCCTGGCAACCGCTGTTCCCTCCGCGAGCAAAGCCAGCCATGTTCTCATCTGCGCATCCGAGGGAGACTGCGTTGCGCTGGTGCCCCTAGGGCAGCCGGGTGTGGAACTGATCCGGCGTCCGACCTGGGACGCGACGCGGTGCTTGTTCGATCTACGATTCGCGGACGTCAGCTTGGACGATAAGCTCGTTCTCGCCCGTGGTTCCGCTGCGAGGGAGTTGAGCCGGATCATTTCCACCGAGCGCGATTTTGCCCTGGCTGCGGACTGCGTCGGCGGTGCCAGCGCTCTACTCGACATGACAGTGGAGTATCTGCAGACGCGCCGGCAGTTCGGGCGCCCCCTGGCGCTGTTCCAGGCGCTCAAGCATCGTTGCGCCGATCTGAAAGCGTTCACATCAGCCGCCGAAGCGCTACTTCTGGATAGCTTGGGCCGACTGGGCGATCAAATCGGAGGTCCTGAGGCCGAACGAATGGGCAAGACTGTGAAGTCCTTGGCCTGTTCGGTTTATTCGAAGGTTGCCGAAGAAGCGCTACAGCTGCATGGCGGAATCGGAATGACCTCGGAACACCCTTGCCATTTGTTCCTGAAACGCGCCTTACTCAATGCACATCTGGGCAGGCGCTGCGACAGCTACGAGCTCGACATTGCGGCCGGTCTGCTAAATTGATTTTGTAATTAGTGGCAGATACGGAGATGGTCGGCGCGACCGGCAACATTTTCAGGAATCTTCATCTTCGGAAATTCCAACGAGGCCGATCTTCCGCCAGCCGTGCTCAGGGCAGCACCGATCTTCACAACCTCACACTGTTTAGCCCGTTAAGTCGCAGTGAAACTGCCGCCTGAGACCGCGAATTCGGGGCTCGCCGTACGGTAAGTATGTACTTGGTCAACGAGCCGGCGACCTTACGTTTGGCCGCCGGCGCTGTTACCGCTTTTTGCGATCAGGTAATGCTTATCGACTCATTTATCCCAGTGATACCCGAGCGACATGCCGAAGGTACGAGGCTCGCCATAAATCGAACTCTGGAAGAAGAAGACGTTCCATTCGTTGCTGTTGGAAAGGCGATACGTGCGATCGGTCAGGTTGGCACCGAAGAGCTGCAGATCAAACGCCGAGCCATAGATGCCGCTCCAGCCGAATCCGGCGTTCAGGATTCCATAGGCACCAAGCCAGGCGCCCGGTTCATCTTTCGGTTGCGAGGTCGCCGACGAGTACTGGCGGTCTGTAAACGAATAGGTGACCGATCCGTCCATCTTGCCAAGGGCTTCATCCACCGGCACTTGATAGCGCATGGAAACGCTGGCCTGATGCCTCGGGGTGAACTGGAACGGGACGCACGCGAGGTCAATATGTGTGGTGGTTGTCGCCGTGCTGCTTTTCACCGTCTGACCCGTACAATCAACGGTCGCAATGCCGTACATCGATGTGTACTTTATGTCGAATGTGTTGTATTTACCGTAGGTGTAGGAATAATTTGCGGTCACGGTAAAGCCGTCGAACGGCTGCACGGTGGCATCCGTTTCAAAGCCCATAATCGCCGCACTGCCGGCGGTATAGGTGGCGCCGCCGAACGCACCGTGATAGCTGTCTCCCGCTGTCCTCTGCATGTTCGTGTAATCGGTGTAGTAAAGCGCCGAGTTCACGCGGAAGGGCATGTCGCCAATTCTGAAATCGGACTTATTGCCGATTTCGTAGTTCATGACGAATTCCGGTTTGAACGTGTAGTTGTCCGGATTGACCGCAATGGGTGAAAAGCCACCAGCCTTGTAGCCATGGCTGATCTTGCCGTAGAGCAAGGTGGTGGGAATCTTATAGTCTACGCCCGCTGTATAGGTGATTGCCTCGCTCTTAACTCTGGCACCATGCACGTCGCCAGGAATGATTGGGGTGGTGCCCGCGGGAAGGAAGGTCTGAGTTTGAGCCTCGCCGTCTTGATCGTCGATGCTGTAGCGAATGCCGAGGGTGGTGTTCAACCCATCCAACGCGTCTAATATTGCTCCCATGTCCTGGGTACCCTGGGCATAAGGTCCATATGAGCGGCGGCTGATACTAAAGTTCTGGCGGGTATTCGCCACACCGAAGCTTATCGCTGAATTCTGCTCGGTTCCTTGCGGCGCCAAATACTCGTAGTAGGTGCCGCCCACAAACTTGAGGCTATGGTTGAAGAAATTACCTTGAAGCTGCGCCTCTTCCGTATACGTGGCGATATTGGAGGAATCGGTGTCGCTCGGCGAACTGATGTCATTGAGGGCTAACGACGAGCCATCAATGTCCCACTTATAGGTGTGCTTGTAGAGCGAGTAGCTACCGATGTTGCGCAAGGTGATCAGATCGTTAAGCTCGTAGCTGAAGCTGTCGATCAACGCCTGTGTGTCGAGAATGTCGTCCGGGGGGGTACTCAGCTCAACCGATCGAACACCTCGGGCTTGTTGCGCAGTAAGCACATCTTGTCCGCAGTTATTAATGGTCGCTCTATTGACGGTGCCCCCAGCAGCAGCTGCAAATACGCACCCCAACTTAAGCGTAATCGCGGGGTTATACGTTGTCCCCGCAATGGTAATTGGGAATGAAACCGTTTGCGGCTGGTTGTTGATCTGCTCAAGAACCTGCGAAGTACCATTGTCCGCACTGTGCGTGTAGTAGCCCAGCAGGTAGTTCTGAATTCCGTCCGCCGGTTTCCACATCAGGCCCATGCGCATGGTGCGGTAGCCCTTGTTGTCGTAATCCTCGCCGGTTACGGCGTCTTTGGTGAACCCCTTGCGCTCGTAAAACTTCGTGGCCAGGCGCAGGAACAGCTTGTCTTCGACGACGGGCACGTTGACGATCCCTTCCACACCCTTGCCCTGAAAATTGCTCGCTTCCCCCTTGACTGACGCTGAGTAGTACGCGTCTGGCTTATGCGGCTCCAGCAGCAGCGCGCCACCGGTCGTGTTGCGTCCAAACAGCGTTCCTTGCGAGCCTTTCAAAATCTGGAGATTGGACAGATCGAAGAATTTTCCGGGGCCGCCCTGGCCGTTGCTGATCTGGTCGGACGGCAGCGGGACTTCGGCGTAATACATGATCACGCCGGGGCTGGCACCGAAGGTCGCGCCCTGGCCGCGGATGGTCGGCGTTTCCGTGTTGCGTCCCTGGCTGTTCGAGTTGATGACCAAGGACGGTACGCGGCCAGCGAGATCCTGTCCGGTGGTGATGTTCTCGCGCGCCAGGTCCTTATCGCTGAATGCGGAGATGGCAACCGGCACCTTCTGCAGATTTTCCGCGGTACGCCGCGCGGTCACAACCACTGTTTCGATCCCCCCGGTCTGCTCAGCGGCTGCTGGCGGAGCTCCAGGAGCAGGGGCGGCTTCAGGGCCCGGTGCTGCCGCTTCCGGAGGAGGAGCGGCTTGCGAAGCTTCAGGAGCGGGGGCGCCTTCAGAGCCCTGCGCCGCCGTTGCCCCTTCGGGAGAAGGAGCGGGTTGTGCAGCTTCAGGAGCAGCGGGGGTGGCTTCAGGGGCCTGCGCTGACGTCGCCCCATCGGGAGAAGGAGTGGGTTGTGGAGCTTCAGGAGTAGTAGGAGCGACTTCAGGGGCCTGCGCTACCGCTGTCGCTTCTGAGGTAGCGACAGGTGGCACGGCGGCATCTTGCTGCGGGTCGCTGCTCGGGGCTTTTGGTTTGGCTGGGGCAGGTGCGAACTCGATAGTTTGCGGCTCTGTTTCAGGAGCTGCGGCGGGAGCGCCTGCATTCTGCTGCTGGTGATGGGTCTTTGCCACGGCGGCCAGAGGACCGCCCAGTCCCAAGCTGGCAGCCATGGTCATTGTTGCAGCGACCACGCCCTTTTTCATACATCTCTCCTCAAGTTTGAAATTCGCCGCACACCGAATTCTGGCCGTGCAGAGCCGAGTTCGCAGTTGTAGAAGTGTGGGTTACTACTGTGGCTACGAAATTGTCACAGCCTGTACACAAAACTCCCCCATCACCAGCGCGTCGCTGCGCGATCCTATCCCCGCGACATAATGGTCACATTCTCAGTATTAATCAACAATGCTGATTAATCAACGCTACTGTTGCCATCGAAACTCATGCTGCAGTATGAATATCACATTTGGGAATGGATATTTGCCTGTTTACGCACGGATATTTGTCACTACGCACACGAACTGCGGCGATGCGTATGAATAATCCACACGGTTGCCGTGGATTCGAGCAAAAGTGCCAGCATCGGTGCTCATATAGGATCGATTTGCCGCCGGGGAACGCGGTCAGCATGCAGAAGTATTGGCAGAGCCGGCGGCAGCCTTTCGCACTTCAAGGACTGCCCAAGGCCACAGCGTCACTGATAGAGACGCGATGCAAGATCATGCCCACTCCGCTACGCTTGAAAATCCAACGTGGCCATGCATCATGTGCCGCCTGCAATCCACTCGTACCAGAGAGCAAAAATGAAAATTGATTCCTCACTCGCCGCCGTCGTGACCGGCGGTGCTTCGGGCCTTGGGCTGGCGACCGTGAAAGCGCTTCGGGCCGCGGGAGCAAAAGTCGCGATCTTTGATCTCAACCCGGAGACGGGGGAGAAGGCGGCCGCAGAAACGGGCGCCGTTTTCTGCCGCTGCGATGTGCTTTCAGACGAAAGTGTGGACGAAGCCTTTGCCAAGGCACGCGCGGCGCAGGGCCAGGAGCGCGCACTGATCTGCTGCGCCGGCGGTGGCAATGCGATTTCCACTGCGCGTCGCGACAAGACCACCGGCGAGATCAAGATCTTTCCAAGCGATCAGTTCGAATGGGTACTGCGCCTCAATACTGTCGGGACTTTCCGCTGCATCACGCGCGCCGCCGCGGGCATGATGACGCTCGATCCGATCGACGGCGAGCGCGGCGCGATGGTCAACACTGCCTCGGCCGCCGCCACTGAAGGACAGATGGGACAGGCCGCTTACTCCGCGGCGAAGGCCGCCATCGTCGGCATGACGCTCACCATCGCGCGTGATCTGGCGCGAGAAGGTATCCGCGTCAACACCATCCAGCCGGGCATCTTCCAGACGCCCGCAATGGCGCGCGCGACCCCGCAGATGCTGGAAGCGCTGGGCGCAATGGTGCCGTTCCCGCAGCGCCTTGGCCGCGCGGAAGAATATGCCAGCATGGCAATGGAAATTGTCCGCAACGGCTATATCAACGGCGAAACCGTGCGGCTCGATGGCGCCATCCGGATGCAGCCGCGCTGAACGGTGTTGATATGAATGGTCGGCACCACTGGCCGTTCTCTAGAACCACTTCAGTGATAGCAGCGCCGCGCCGGCTGTGATTGAGCAGACGCCGGCGCGCCTTTGCCGTTAGCTAATTTCCCCGATCCGCACCCAGCGCCGTTCTTGCGCGGAGCGGCGCGCTGCTTCCAGCACGCGCTCGACTGTCCATGCCTGCTCGAAATCCGGACTGGCCTGGCCGTCGCCGCGTATCGCCTGAACCATCCGATTCATCGACAGCGCCATCGGATGCGAAGCATTCGGCTCCACTTCGGAATCGATCCCGACCTCGGGTGTTTTCAGCAATCGTTTTGGAATCTCGACTTTTTCTATCCCGGCCCCACCCAGTGTACCGGCTTGCAGCGTGGTATCGCGGCTGGTGGGAAAACTGGGCGCCCTTGCCACGAAACGGCCCTTGCTGCCGAAGGCCTCCAGGGTCCAGCCTGGTGTTAGCGTCGCGCTCCAGGACACCTGCAACTGGATGACCATGCCGTTCTTGAAGCGCAGCAGCAGGTTGGCGAAGTCGTTGGTTTCGGGCTTCAGCACATTACCGTCCGGAAAGCGCCATTCCTTCAGCAGCTGGCCATCATGCGCAACCAATTCCTCGATCTCACCGAACAGGAAGATGAGCATGTGCAGCGCATGGCTGCCGAGATTGCGCATCGCGGAGACACCGAGTCCCGCCTGCCAGAACCAGTTATACGGAAAGTGTGGATGAGGCTGATTGAACAACCCCAGATTGAAAATGCAGGTGCCCGCGAATGGCTGACCCAGGAAGCCGTCATCGATCATCTCTCTGGCCAGCCGGTGTGCCGGCAGCCACTGCGAGAAAGCGTCGACGATTGCGACTCTGCCGCTCGCGGTCCAAGCATCGCGTAGCTCGCGTGCCCGATCGATATCGGCAGCGAATGGAATGGCGTTATAAACGTGCTTTCCATTGCGCAGCGCCGACAGCACCATCGGGTGCCGGATGCTCGGCCGCGTGCCGCAATCGACGATGTCGATGTCCGGATCGGCGGTCATCGCCGCCGCGTCCCAGAAAGCGTGCTCAATTCCGAATTTCTTGGCCGCGGCTTCGGCGGTCTCCTGTCGCGAAGTGCAGATGCCTACCACTTCGATACCCGGCACAGCGCGCCATCCCGGAAGGTGGGCGAAGGCGCCCCAGTTCGCGCTGACAATTCCAACTCGCAGCTTCTTCATCAATATTCCCATTCATCGTCGCAATAGCCGGCTCCCGCCGGTGCGGCGAGGAAGACAATGTCTCAGACGCGCTCGATGATGATGGCCGGAGCCATGCCGCCTGCTGCACACATAGTGATCAGCGCACGCTTGAGATCTCGCCGCTCCAGCTCATCGAGCACGGTGCCGATCAGAACCGCGCCGGTGGCGCCGATCGGATGGCCGAGCGCGATGGCGCCGCCGTTCACGTTGACCTTGTCACGATTCAGGCGCAGATCGCGGATGAACTTCTCGAGCACCACAGCGAAGGCCTCGTTCACTTCCCATAGGTCGATGTCGTCCTTGGTGAGGCCGGCCTTGGCCAGCACTTTCTTCGCCGCTGGCACCGGGGCGTTCAGCATCAGAGTGGGATCGTCGCCCATGTTGGCCGTGGCCACCACGCGCGCGCGCGGCTTAAGCCCGTGCTTGCGGGCGTAGCTTTCGGATGCCATCAGCAGCGCCGCGGCGCCATCGACCACGCCTGAAGAATTGCCCGCGTGATGGAAATGCTCGATCTTCAGATCGGGATAACGCTGGTTGATGAGCTGACGGAAAGTGGTGCCACTGCTGTTCGACGGCATGTCGGCGATCTGCGCGAAGCTGGGCTTCAGCGCCGCCAGATCGGCAGCCGTTGTCTGCGGGCGCGGATGTTCGTCCTTCGCCAGAACCACCTTGCCCTCGTCGTCGACCACGGGAACGATGGACCGGTCGAAGTACCCGTTCTTGATCGCGCGGCCGGCGCGCTGCTGGCTCTCCAGCGCGAAGGCGTCGAGCGCCTCGCGGCCGATGCCTTCCATCGAGGCGATGGCGTCGGCGCACAGACCTTGATGCGATTGGGGATGCTTCCGCTGCAGCCGGGCATTGCCCGAGCCCATGGACAGCGGCTTGAGGCCGGCCGCCATTTCCTGCTGAGAAATCGCGGTGATCAGCGACATCATTTCGGTACCGCCGGCGATGATCAGATCCTCCATGCCGGAGCGGATCTGCGCCGCTGCGAGGCTTGCGGCGGTGATGCCGCTGCCGCAGAAGCGGTCCAGCGTAACGCCGCTGACACGGATATCGAAGCCGGCGTCGAGCGCGGCCATACGCCCCATGTCGCCGCCCTGCATGCCCTTCTGCGCGCTGGTTCCCCAGATCACGTCGTCCACATCCGCAGTATTCAGGCCGTTGCGCTCCTGAATCGCCTTGAGCACCGTCGCCGCCAGATGCTGAGGATGCAGATGAGCGAGGGCGCCTTTGCCCGGCTTGCCAAGGCCGCGCGGCGTGCGCACGGCGTCGATGATGAATGCTTCGGACACTTTGATTTCCTCTATTTAATTCGGGGCAGCTGTGAAATGAATGAAATTATACGGGCTGTCTATGATTGGTCGACAACGTTGTTGAGCACAAGTAACCCGCCGGCGCTCATGGCGTGTAGACGCTGAGCGGATCGCGATGTGGATCGGGTGTCTCCGCGCGCCAGCGGACGGAACCGAAGGGCCGCTCCAGCCGACGGCGCACGCGCCCGCCAGGGTCTGCGGTGTGAAACGCATCGGCCATGAGCTGCAACTCGCGGTCGGCAGTGGTGAAGCGAGTGCGCAGATGAAGATAGTCGGCCCAGGTCGGACAGTGATAGCGCTCGGTCCAAATTGCAGGATCGGCAATGTCGCGCGACAGCGACCAGTCGAATGCGCCGTTTCTCTGCCGTGCACTCTGTAGTTTGAGCATGATCTCGTAGAACTGGCGGGCCTGGGCATGATCGACGCGGTAATCGATTTCGATGACGATGGGACCGCTGCGCGAGGTGATCGCGAGTGCGACCTCCGGCTCAGTGCCGATGCCGATGACCTCGACCTCGCCCTTCGGCAGATGCGGCAAGGGCAAAACCAGACTGATCAACGGCGTCAGCATGATCGCGATTCCGGAAACGATGAGCGCATTGCTCACGCCCCAGTGCACGGCTGCCTGCCCCCACACCCAGGCACCGAGCGCGATTCCGCCGGTAAGCGAGGACTGGAACCAGGCGAGCGCCCGCGCGTTCACCCAGCGCGGCGCGGACATTTGCACGCCGATATTGAACAGTGGAATCAGCAGCATATAGCACGCACCGGTGACCGCCAGCAGCGCGATGCTGAGCGCAAGACTGTGGCTCATGCCAAGCAGCAAAACCGTTGCACCGCCAAGAATCAGGCACAGACAGACCGCATGCTCGACTTTCAGCCGTTCCCGTGCCTGGCCGACCAGCATGGCACCGATCACCGAGCCCACCCCCTGCGCTCCAAGCAGCAGGCCATAAGTGCTTGCATCGCCCTTGAGCAGATCACGCGCGACCAACGGTGTGAGCGCCCAGGTAGAGGCGGCGGTAAGCCCGAAGGCGAAGGCGCGGACCATGACTGTCCGGATCGGCGGCGAGTGGATCGCATAGCGCACACCCGAGACGATTGCGCGGTGGAGTCGCTCTGGCGGAAGGCGAGGTGGAACGTGCTGTCGCTTCCAGAAAAAGAAGGCGGCCAGCAACGGCACATAGAACACAGCATTGACCGCAAATGCGGCCATAGCACCCACGGTGGCGACGATGACGCCACCCAGCGCCGGACCGAAACTGCGGGCGATGTTGTAGCTGACCGAGCTCAGCGCGACCGCGGCGAGCAATTGATCCGGGTTGACTTGTTCTCGAACCGAGGCTTGCCACGCGGGTCCGTATAGCGCCACGCCGGTACCGATCAACGAGCAGAAGGCGAGCAGCACCCACGGCGTGGCCAGCCCCAGCCAACCCAGCACCGCGAGCGTGGCCGCGCACAGCATTGCAAAGCAGAGTCCGATCAGTGCGACCTTGCGCCGATCGAACATATCGGCGATGGCGCCGGCCGGAACCGCCACCAGCATCAGTGGCAGCATCATCGCGGTTTGCACCAGCGCCACCATGGTCGCCGAAGAGGTGAGCCGGGTCATTTCCCACGCAGCGCCGACGCCCTGAATCAGCTGACCAAAGTTGGATAGCAGGCTTGCCACCCAGATCATGCGGAACGTGGGCTCGCGCAGCGGCTCCAGCATTTGCCAGCGTCTGATCGGCGGCGTGCTGCTGGTGTCAGCCATGGCTCGTCTTGTCCCGAACGCTTCAGGGCCCGACGAGCTTGTCGACGAAGCGGAATACCGCATCGTTGAACGCATCGTTGGCGTCGCCGGCAACCATATGGTGCGCATCGGCGATGTCGATGAGCTCGGCATGGGGCACCATCACGAGAAACTCGCGCGCGCTTGCGTCGCTCACGATGCGGCTGCGGCTACCGCGCACGAGCAAGGTGGGGACTTTGATCGCGCGCGCCGCGTTCTCCAGCGGATTCGGTCCTTGTGACTGGGACTTGGATTCGGCGTTCCGACCCATCTGCATGAAGGCAGGATCCCAATGCCAGTAGTAGCGGCCGTTGCGCAGGCGCAGATTGCGCTTCAACCCAGCGGTGCTTTTCGGGCGCTGCCGGTGCGGCAGATACGCCGCCACGGCATCGGCCGCTTCTTCCAACGAGGCGAAGCCATCGGGTGCGCTGTCCATAAAAGTCATGACCTCTTTCGCTCCCTTCATCTCGATGCGTGGCGTGATGTCCACCAGCACCAGCCCGCGCACCACCGGCGGTGGCGCGGCGGCGATGAGCATGCTGACGAGTCCACCCAGCGAAGCACCGACCAGAATCGGTTCGCCGCCGATCTGTTCGATGACCTGACGCACATCGGCCGCGAAGCGGTCGAGCGTGTATTCGCCGTCGGGTGACCAGCTGCTGTCGCCGTGGCCTCTGAGATCGAGCGCAACTGCGCGGTAGCCGCGCTTGGCCGCCTCGTCGAGAGCACGATCCCAGCTCTGCCGCGTCTGCCCGCTACCGTGCAGGAACAGGATCGGCGTGGCGGCATGCGCTGGGCCTACGGCGTTCGCGACGAGATCAAGCCCCGATCCGCGCAGCGTAAGCCGCTCGACAGCTTTCATTGAAAGTCTCCTCAGTAGTGCCATTGGAAAGTCGGTTGCCCTCGCCGTCTAGGCGCGAGTCACCAAAAGGTGCGCGTGGAGTTGCAGGGACAGACGATCGGCAGGCGACTCGCGTATGCCTATCTAAGTTTACACACCGGCAATGTTCGGCTGCTAAACAAGACCCGTCATGGCTCGCCGCTACAAATTGATGGTGGAACGGTAATAATGAACGGACCTTCAAACTGCCAGCTGGCGCCCTGGAAGTAACACTGCGGTTTTTGCTGACGGCACAAGACCGCGACGATGAAGCGGAGGAGGAGCAAGTTGATTGGCGCAGATCCGCTGGACCTTGGTGGTCAGATCGCATTCGTCACCGGCGCGGGCCAGGGCGCGGGCCGCGCGATCGCACTCGCACTGGCGCGTCACAACGCCGGCGGCGTCGCCGTCAACGATTTCGTGCCGGAGCGAGCGGCCGCAGTCGTCGCCGAAATCGAGGCTTTGGGCGTGCGTGCGTGCGCCGTTCCGGCCGATGTGGGTGATCTCTCGTCGGTACGCTCCGCGATCGAAAAGGCTTCCACGCTCGGACCGGTCACAATCCTGATCAACAACGCCGGCAACGCCGGGCCCAACGCCACCATGCGTCGGTCTCCATTGTTCTGGGAGACACAGCCCGAGGATTGGGATCGCTATTTCCGCACGAATCTGCACGGCGTCATGAACTGCTGCCATGCCGCACTGCCGAGGATGGTGGCACAGGGCATGGGAAGGATTGTGACCATCGTCTCGGACGCCGGTCGCGTCGGCGAAGCGAGGCTGGCGGCCTATGCAGCAGCCAAGGCCGGCGCCGCTGGTTTCATGCGCGCCATCGCGCACGAAGCAGGTCGCTTCGGCATCACCGCGAACTCCATCTCGATATCCACTCTAGAGCCGGCGATGGACGAAGCGGCCAAGGCGCAGTTTCTGGCGAGCGATCAGGCAAAAGCCCAACTCGCGCGTTACGTGATTCGCCGCTTCGGCAAACCGGATGATGTCGCCAACATGGCTCTGTTCCTATGCTCCGACGCGGCGGCATGGATCACTGGACAGACCTATCCGGTGAACGGTGGCTACAGCTTCGCAATGTGATTTGTCCAGAGCAGCAAAGCGAATAACGCTGCCACATAGACTCTGTTGCGTTTTTGGGTCTCATGGGAAATACTCCGAGCTTGCTTCGCATTAGTGCATTTTATCTATTGAACAAGCGCATGATTTCCCGGTCTTCGGCAGACCCAATCTTCGCCGAAGAATGCGCAATACATGGACGTTCAGCCCGTCGAATTTCGAGGAGAAGTTCACATGAGCGGAATCAGAATCACGAATGCTGAGCGGCACATCGCGCTGCCGGGCCGGCCCGCAACATCCCACGTCACTTCCGGCGCGACGCTCTTGATTCAATTATTCAACACAAGCATTGACGAGTGACCGGGTGTCCGGGGAATTCGGAGTAATGGAGTTGTTGCCGCCATTGCGAGAATTCGACGCGCGCGCGCAACTATCCTGAGTGGAAATTTTGCAGTGCATGGGCTCAAACAGTTGTAAAGCACAAGTCGGGGCGTCGATGAGGCATGAGTCGGATAGCCGCAGCGGCGATGTAAAAAAATGGTCCCGTCATTACATGTAAGTTCAATATTTGGGAGCATGAGAAATGAGGAAATTTTCCAAAGTTCCACTGCTGGGTCTTGCCGTCCTCGCGATCGCGCCAGCATCGCACGCCGACGTTGCGTTTCACGGTTACGGCCAGATCGTCGCCGGAACGGTGTTCAGCAATAACCGCACGTTCCCGACCGAAAGCGCGGGCTACAAATATCACGCGGATCCGACGTTCACGCCCAACTCCAATTTCGCTCTGCAGGCGACAGCGCCGCTGGACAATTCCATCAGCGCCACCGCGCAGATTCTGGCGACCGGAGATAATGACTTCCAGCCGAAATTCCAATGGGCTTATTTGAAGTACCAGCTCAATGACACTTTCGCGCTGAAGGCTGGCCGCTTGCAGTTGCCGTTTTATCAATACTCCGACTTCCAGTCCGTCGGCGAAGCCTATCCGTGGGTATTGCCGCCCGAAGCGGTTTACTTTTCGCAGGCCGCGACGTACGACGGCCTGAACTTGAGCGCGGAAAAGAGTCTGGGCGACTGGTACTTATACATGCAGGCCATCTACGGCTCTTTTGACGAGACCTCGGCCGATCCCGTTGCGACGGCGAGTGGTACCGTCAACACACAAGTTTTCATACATAGCCATAATCTCACCGGGTTCACGCTCGACGGGTCTTACAACGATTGGTTGAGCTTGCGCGCCGCTGTATTTGCCGAGAAATTGACGATTAGCGGTGATGGCACGAAGGATAGCAACGGCATTCCGATCAATCCTCTCGATCAGCTAGCCGCTCTCGGCAGCGTTTTAGGAGGCGAAGCGCAAAAGCAACTCGTTGCCAGCGACGACCCCAATATTTATTACGTCGCATCGGCGCAAATCACGCGGAATAATTGGCTGTTGATTGCCGAGTACCAGGGTTTGCAAAGCATCGCGGGCGCCAGCGGCGTTTCACCTCAAATCAGTTCTGAATATGTGACCGTGGGCTATCACTTTGGAAAGTTGTTGCCGCTGGCCACGTTCGGCCATCGCAACCAATGGTTCCGGGCTGATAAGGTCAAGGAGGCACTCACTCCTTCTCAAGCAGCCATTTTCGACCCTATCGTTGGCGGGCTCGCTGGCAATCCCGGTTTCCGAGACAAAGATTATTTCTACGAAGTCGGGCTGCGTTATGACCTGACCCCGACGGTAGCGCTCAAGCTCGATTACACATTCTACGAATCGCACTACAAAACGTCGGATTTTCCCGAGGCTATTCAGCTTGCGCCGACCACCACCAACCCGCCGGACGCCAACCGCTTGTTGGCTGCCGTTACTTTCTCGTTCTGATCAGGGGAGGAGCTCAACATGAAAGCTTACAGCAAGTTCCTGCTCGCTCTCCTGGCGCCGATGATGGTCAGTGCAACGGCCTACGCGGCCGGAGTGGTGGTCGTGGCCAAGGGATCGGACATCGCCTCTCTCGACGCGGAGACGGCGAAAAAGCTCTTTCTCGGTCGCACACCGCAACTAAGCGGCCAAAACGTCGTTTTGTTGTTCCAAAAGGACGGTTCGGCTCGCGAGGAGTTTGAAACAAAAGTTCTGCAGAGATCGGGTGCGGACCTGACCGCATATTGGTCCAAACTGATCTTCACCGGCAAAGCCAACGCACCCGTCGAAGCCGGGGGTGATACCGATGTCAAAGCCAAGGTGAACAGCACACCGGGCGCCATCGGCTATATCAGCGAAGGCGCTATCGATGGATCAGTGAAGGTGCTGTACAAGTACTGAGTTACGGTTATAGCGTTTGATACGGGCCGGCTGCCCTCCAAAGTAGCCGGCCTTTTTTATGCGGAAGCCCGTCACGCTTGCGCACAAAAACGATGACGTGCTTGTTCCACAACGCTCGAGCGCGTGTTGCGCTTTTGGATCACATAGGAAATACTCCATATGGACTAGGTGTTAGCGCATTTTGTCTGAATGCGCCGGCGCTAGTCGGCTGGAGCTCAGACTTTGCTTCGCCGCAGAATGTGCGACGCATTGACGTTCAGCCTGTCGAATTTCAAGGAGAAGTTCACATGAGCATAATTCGAATCAAGAACGCTGATCAGCACATCGCGCCGCCGGACCGGCCGTAACACGTCAAGCCGCTTCTGGCACAACGTCCGACACAACGCATTACTTCAACACAAGCACCGCTGCCTAAGCGGACGTCCGGTGAATTCGGAGCGATGGAGCTGGTACCACAGCGAGAATCCGCACCTACGCCCACTTAATTATCGATTAGAAATTTTAGCGTTGCGTGAACGCAGCAGCGTACGGTTCGAGTGGTCGTTTAAATGTTAAAGCAAGTTGGATGTCGATAAAGCACTTTAAGTCGGATAGCCACGGCGGCGATTTACGAAATGGTCCCGTCATGCATATAAGTTCATCATTTTTTGCTGGGAGCATGAGAGATGAGGAAACTTTCCAAACTTCCACTGCTGGGTCTCGCGTCTCTGGCGATCGCATCGCAGGCGCATGCCGACGTCGCATTTCACGGCTACGGCCAGATCGTCGCCGGAACGGTGTTCAGCAATAACCGCACGTTTCCGGCAGAAAGTCAGGGCTACAGTTATCACGCCGATCCGACGTTCACGCCCAACTCCAATTTCGCTCTGCAGGCGACGGCGCCGCTGGACAGCTCCATCAGCGCGACCGCGCAGATTCTGGCGCGCGGCGACGATGACTTCCAGCCGAAATTCCAATGGGCCTATTTGAAGTATCAGCTCAATGACACTTACGCACTGAAGGCCGGCCGCTTGCAACTGCCGTTCTATCAATATTCCGACTATCAGTTTGTCGGCGAAGCCTATCCCTGGGTAGTACCGCCCGAATCTGTTTACTTCACGCAAGCGACTCACTATGACGGTCTGAACCTGAGTGCGGAAAAGAGCTTGGGCGACTGGTATTTTTATATGCAAGCCATTTACGGCGCTTTTGAACAGAGCGTCAGCACTCCCGTTACGACATCGAGTGGCACGATTTCCGTAACCGATCACGTGCATGGTCACAACCTTACTGGCCTGACGCTCGACAGTTCCTACAACGACTGGCTGAGTCTACGAGCAGCTGCATTCGTCGAAAAGCTCACCTTTGAAGGTGATGGAAATCCGAATAATCCCGTCAGTCAGATAGGCTTGCTCACCAGTCTTTTTGAGGCCGCGGGCTACAACGATACGGCGAGAGCGATTACCACCAGCAACGACCCGAATTTATATTACGTCGCTTCCGCACAGATCAATCGCCATAACTGGTTGCTAATCGCGGAATACCAGGGATTGCAAAATATCGCAGGTGCTAGCGGCGCCTTCACGCCTCAAATCTCATCCGAATATATAAGCCTGGGCTACCACTTCGGAAAATTGTTGCCGCTCGTCACGGTGGGCCACCGCAACCAATGGATGCGCGCCGACAAAATGAAATCCTCGCTTCCACCCGGTGCGCAGCTGTTACCAGGTCTTTCGGCGGATTCCGCGATCGACGCGATCGCCTCGAATCCACAGTTGCGATTGAAGGACTATTTCTACGAGTTCGGCGTGCGCTACGACCTGACGCCCACGGTGGCGCTCAAGCTCGATTTCACGCACTACGAATCAAATTATAAAACGAGCGACTTCGGGCCCGCCGCTGCTGCGTACGTCAATCCGCAGGATGCCAATCGCCTTCTCGGCGCCGTTACGTTCTCATTCTGATCAGGGGAGGAGCTAATCATGAAAACCTATAGCAAGTTCCTGCTCGCTCTCCTGGCGCCGATGGTGGTCAGTGCAACGGCCTACGCCGCCGGAGCCGTGGTCGTGGCCAAGGGATCGGACATCGCCGCACTCGATGCGGAGACAGCAAAGAAGCTCTTTCTCGGCCGCACGCCGCAACTGAGTGGCCAAAACGTCGTTTTGTTGTTCCAAAAGGACGGTGCGGCTCGCGAGGAGTTTGAAACAAAAGTTCTGCAGAGATCGGGGGCGGACCTGACTGCGTATTGGTCCAAACTGATCTTCACCGGTAAAGCCAACGCACCCGTCGAAGCCGGTGGCGATGCCGATGTCAAAACC
The DNA here is from genome assembly GCA_964581385.1 of uncultured Salinisphaerales bacterium. GTDB lineage: Bacteria > Pseudomonadota > Gammaproteobacteria > Nevskiales > Nevskiaceae > CAZOOK01. The sequence continues at coordinate 20,939 of CAZOOK010000039.1, read as the reverse complement.
AAGGTGAACAGCACACCGGGTGCCGTCGGCTATATCAGCGAAGGCGCTGTCGATGGGTCGGTGAAGGTGCTGTGCAAGTACTAAATTACACTCGTTGTCATAGTGTTCAGTACGGACCGGCTGCCCTCCAAAGTAGCCGGCTTTTTATTGGCGATATTATACTTGACGTACCCACTCTCAAGGCGTAGACTTCTTCTCATACCGGAGTCGCCGCCATGTCCATTCTTTCCGCCGAACACTTCCACAACGAAGAAGCCGCCTACGAATTCGTAGAGGGCAAGCTGTGGCCAACCGGCCCGGTTTGCCCACACTGCGGCGGCACCGAGCGCAATGGCAAGATGGGCGGCAAGAGCACCCGCATAGGTGTCTATAAGTGCTACGACTGCCGTAAACCATTTACCGTCAAGGTCGGCACCATCTTCGAGTCCAGCCATGTGCCGCTTCGCCTGTGGCTGCAAACCATCTTCTTGATCGCGTCCAGCAAGAAAGGCATCAGCTCGAACCAGTTGCACCGCACCCTTGGCGTGACCCTGAAAACCGCATGGTTCATGAGCCATCGCGTCCGCGAAGCCATGAAGGATGGCGGCTTGGCGACCTTCGGAAGCGGCGGTGGAGTGGTTGAAGTCGATGAAACCTTCATCGGCCATGACAAGGAGAAGAAGCCGCGCGGCGTGAAGAAAGGGCGCGGATACGAGCATAAGAACAAGGTTCTGTCCCTCGTTGATCGCAGCACCGGCCGCGCTCGTAGCATCGTTGTGGACGATCTGAAGGCAAAGACCCTGCTGCCGATCCTGCAAGCCAACATCGCGCCGGAAGCCCGCATTCGCACCGACGAAGCCGGCCAGTATCAGCGCATCGGTGATTCCTTTGCGGATCATCAGATCGTGCGTCACGGCGCTGGCGAGTACGTTTCCCGCCACGATGTTTCGGTGCACACCAACACCATCGAAGGATTCTTCAGCGTCTTTAAGCGCGGCATGAAGGGCGTCTATCAGCATTGCAGCCACAACCATTTGAACCGCTATTTGGCGGAATTTGATTTCCGTTACAGCAACCGCATGGCACTCGGCGTGGGTGATACCGAACGTGCAGAACGCATCCTTAAGGGCGCGATTGGCAAGCGGTTGACCTATGAAACGACTTGTTAATGAGGAAAGCTGGCGCAAGCCAGCATGGAGGCGGAAGCGTGAGCGCAAAGAAGAAGCGTGAACCCGACGACAAAGAACAGTCGCAGAGGTTCGTTGAGACTGCGAAGCAGGTTGAAGTGGATGAGAGCGGCAAAACATTTGAGCGCGCACTCGATGCTTTGTCTCCACACAAAAGGACAAAGGCCGTCCCGAAGAGGTAGCCATTTTACTTGTCGCTATTATTGTTAGGGACAATCTTGCTTCCATCCCACTTGCTGCGGAATGTTTTGTGGTGTTTCTCTAGAGCCTGATCATGTTCATTTCCTTCTGAGAATAAAGCTTTTAAATACGAATCTCGTCTTTCATTCTCCTTTGCTGGATTGTAATCGACGGTTAAAGCGCCGCCCTCTCTCAAAATAATGTAAGAAAAATAGTGTTGATGCGACATAAGATTTAAAAAATCTTTACGCGGTGCGCGATTATTAAAAACCTTGTCTTTTAGGTGCTTCGTGCATTGCCAAGCAAGTAAATCAGCTGCCTGTAATAGGCATACTTCTTCTTTCTTCGCAAAAGTATGCGACGCGTACGCTGGTGGGAGCCCCATTTTTTGAATAAAAGCACTAGCCTTAGCGCCGTTCTTATGGCCACTTTCAAAAAAGAGAGCCACTTTATCTTGCGGTGTCACGACAATATTTGTCATGCCCACGAGGCATACATCGAGGCAAAAGGTATAAGGGTCTAAGACGACCCCTTGTTCGTGCCTCTGCGGATTGACGATAGCGGCAAATCCGAAAGCCGTATATTTTTTCGTCAGATTAATGAATTCTATTTCGACGCTTATCCTTTGCTGCTTAGTAAGTTTTTCAAATACTCCGCTTCCGTGCGCGCAATCGACCATATGAAAATACGGGAGTGCATATCTGGTAAGGATGGAGCGCCATTCTTTTTCCATCAGCTGAGCTAAATCAGATCGAATCAAATATCCAGCGACACAAAGAACCCGCGATCCATCGTCGCATCCGCTCTCGTCAAGATACGCTTCGTAAATGGCCATCACATAGCCGCCCTGTGGAAGGAGAATATCCACGAGCCTGCTAAAAATGGTGGTATCTGAGCCAGGCTGCGCAGTCATAGACTACGCTCCTGGGTACGTGAAGTACAATATCGCCTTTTTATTGCCCTTTTGGTTTTGCCCAACAGTCGGATAATCGGATCTGTCCCGCGAACGCTACCGGCCTTTCTGAGGGACGGTGAAAGCGAGATATGATATTCTCTGTTTCATAATTATAGACTTATATAAGTTCTAAATTGAAAACAGCAAGATAGCTGTGCATCACCGCTCCCCCGTCGGCTTGTCTTTATTGCCGCGACGTTTGAGTGCGAGCAGGAGGAACGTCATGAACAGAACTCAACCACGCCATCTGCATCGATGGTGGTACCTGCCTTTGCTGTTGCTGGTCGCCAACGGATGCACGCCGGGCTCTTCCACTGTGGCCGCGGACGCCAGCGCAAAAAGCTTCGCGCAATGCGGACCGGGATCGCTACCCGAAGGTTCGATACAGGGAGAAGTCCCTCTGGCGGACCGGCGGAACGGCAGAAATTTGCAGGGCTATCGCTGTAATCTTGAACTCGTCGGCCAATATCAGGGCCAGGGCGCCAGTTGGGTCAACCCGTCCTTGGGGCACTGCGCGTACATGGCGACGAGTGATTTGGGACAGTCCAACAACCCCTCTCCCGGCGTACAGGTGATCGACGTCAGCGATTCTTCCGCTCCCACTCTTTCCACAACCTTGACCAGCCCCGCGATGCTAACGGGACCGTGGGAATCGCTAAAGGTCAACGCGGCCCGTCAGTTGTTGGGGGGCGCCGCCGGTGGTCTGGTCATCGGCGCCGGCTTCTTCGACGTCTACGACATCTCGGGCGACTGCGCCCATCCTCGGCATCTGAACGTCAACAGATCCGGTGTCGAAATCCCGGACAACTGGCTGGGTCACGAAGGCAATTGGTCGCCGGACGGGCTGACCTATTGGTCCACCGGTCTGGTTGCAGGCACGCTGACGGCCATTGACGTCAGTAATCCTCAAACACCAAAGATCCTATACATCGGCCACGCCGGCGCTCCTTACAATCATGGCCTTGCTATTAGTGAAGATGGAACGCGCCTGTATATGAGTAGTCTGAGCCCCGCTGGCGTGTATATCTATGACGTCAGCGACATCCAGAACCGGGCCCCCACGCCGACTATTACACTGATCGGCCAAGTGACCTGGGCGGATGGAGGAGGTACGCAGCATGTAATTCCGGTGACTTACGGAGGGAAACCTTATCTAATCGTGCCTAGCGAGCTTCAAGAGCAGGGCATATATTTCATCGACATCTCAGACGAAACCCAGCCGAAAGTTGTCTCTCAGCTGAGACTGCAGATTCAATTGCCCGAGAATTTGGCGCTGTACAAGCAAGACACGGCCGGTGACGGCTTGTTCGGCTACGAGGCTCACTACTGCACCGTGGATCGCAGCGATAGTCCCACTGCGCTCGCCTGCGGCTTCCTTCAATCAGGTGTGCGGGTTTTTAACATCGTCGACCCGCTAAGTGTTCATGAAATTGCTTATTTCAATCCTCCGGCGCAAATGGGCAAGGCGGCAGAGCTTCCCGGGTCCGAGCACGGGGCCGGATGGTACAAAGTTCCGATGTTGTCTTTAATTCTTTTCTCCAAGTCCACGCCGTCAGCGTTAGGTTTGGACTTGTATCGTCCGAGCGCGAATGACATCTCCGTCGCCGGTCGGATGTTTGATGTTCGTGACTCCAATCCGCATGGTGACTCCAGCCCTAGCCCCGATTTGTACGCTGACTGGTGTTCTTCGCCGCCGCGCTTCGTCGGCGATCAGCTATGGGTGACGTGCCAAGACAACGGATTTATGGTGCTGAAATTCACCAATGGGGTTTATCCGATCCAATGAAGTCCGGCAGAGGTTCATCTGCGATGCAGCGCTCAGGACGGCCTTGATTGTCCGTACGAGGCAAGTGGCTTACGGCGATGGGCTTGGTCTTGGCGGCGGGCGCTGGATTCTGCATGGCCTTATTGATGCAGCTTTTTCAAGTCATGCCGTCGCAGTTGCGCGCGAGCGCCGCGGCTCCCATCCCGGGGCCGGTGGATGTCGGATTTGCGCAATTCATGATTGTGCATCACGACCAGGCGGTGATCATGAGCCAGATCATCGTGGCGCATGGACAAAGCGAAGTCAGCGGGATGGCAATCTCCATTCAGGCCGCACAACTGCTTGAGATGGGGCAAATGAGAGGCTTGTTGTCGTCGTGGAATAAGCCCTTCCTGCCGTCGTCCAAGCGCATGAACTGGCTGCTCCTCGGCAAGATTAGCCCGGACGCTGCCCTTTTGCGTTACATCGCTGACTGCAACGCGTCGCCCGGTGGCATGCCGGGACTTGCAACGACGGAGGAGCTGAACCGTCTGCGCGAACTCGATGGAAACGCGCGCGATCTGCTGTTTCTTCAGCTCATGATCCGCCACCATTCAGGTGCATTGCCGATGGCGCAATTCGCCGCCCGGAACGCCGATACTCCGCAGATCAGAGGGCTGGCGACACAAATTCTTCTTGATCAAACCGTGGAACTGAACCGTATGGAAGCTCTCCTGAAAATGCATGGGGCTGCATTGAAAAGCACCTCATCCCTCGCGTCGTCAGCCACGCAGTGAAGAACTCATTGGAAACCGGGCGGGGCTGAGGCTTTTCTCAGGCGCAGGTTCGACACCAGATCGAAAAGTGTCTTACATGTCGTCTGTTAAACTGGAGTCCTTATAAGCGCCATCCGCGTAAGGGCAGATGTGAATGCGTTGCGAGTCAACAACGCTGTTGACTTGTTGTGAGCGAATCTTTAGCGTGATAGACGCGAAAACGAGAGTAAGTTGGGCATGAGCCAGGCAGTCACAGAATCAAATCTCACGGTTCCCTCAGTACATCATTGGATCGGCGGCAAGGCCGTTGCGGGCGCGACAGCGCGCGCCGGCGATGTCTTCGACCCGAGCACGGGTCTGGTCAGCGCGCGAGTGCCTTTTGCCTCCGCCGCCGAGCTCAACGCCTGCGTCGGGACCGCTAAAGCGGCGTTCAAAAGCTGGGCTGCCACGCCGCCGCTGCGGCGCGCGCGTGTGCTGTTCGCTTTCCGTCAGTTGCTTGAACGGGCCAGCGATGAAGTTGCCGCCGCGATTTCGCGCGAGCACGGCAAGACGCTCAGCGACGCGCGCGGTGAAGTCATGCGCGGGCTGGAGGTCGTCGAATTTGCCTGCGGCATCCCGGATCTGATCAAGGGCGAATTCAGCGAGAACGTCGGTACCGGCATCGATGCCTTCAGCCTGCGTCAGCCGCTGGGTGTGGTTGCAGGTATCACGCCGTTCAATTTTCCGGCGATGGTGCCCTTGTGGATGTTTCCCGTCGCGCTGGCCTGCGGCAATACTTTCATTCTGAAGCCTTCGGAGCGCGATCCTTCGGCGTCGCTGGTGCTGGCGCGCTTGCTGCAGGAGTCGGGACTGCCCGATGGCGTGTTCAACGTCCTCCACGGTGATAAGGAGGCTGTCGACGGATTGCTCAATCATCCCGACATCGCCGCGATCAGCTTCGTCGGCTCCACGCCCGTCGCCCGCCACGTCCATCAACAAGGCACGCTGAACGGCAAGCGTGTGCAAGCGCTCGGCGGTGCCAAGAATCACATGGTCATCATGCCGGACGCCGATGTTGATGACGTCGTCAACGCGCTCCTGGGCGCGGCCTACGGCTCGGCCGGCGAGCGCTGCATGGCGATTTCCATCGCCGTGATGGTGGGCGATGCATCTGCCACCGATCGTCTGCTCGAAAAGCTCGTTCCGAAGGTCAAAGCCCTGCGCGTCGGTTCGCCGTTCGAGGGCGCCACCGAAATGGGACCGCTGATCTCCCGCGAACATCGCGCCAAGGTCTGCGATTACATACAGTCCGGCGTCAGCGAAGGTGCCAACCTGCTGGTCGACGGTCGTGTCGGCTATTCGGACAAGCCGGGTGGTTTCTATCTTGGCGGTTCGATCTTCGACAACGTCAAGACCGACATGAAGATTTACAAGGAAGAAATCTTCGGCCCCGTGCTGGGCCTCGTGCGTACACCCGATCTGGAAACAGCCATCAAGCTGATCAATGCCCACCCCTATGCCAATGGGACTGCGATCTTCACACGCAGCGGTGCAGCAGCGCGTGCGTTCACGGCGGGCATCGAAGTCGGCATGGTGGGTGTGAACATTCCACTGCCGGTACCGATGCCGTTCTACAGCTTCGGCGGCTGGCGTGGTTCCTTGTTCGGCGATCACCACATCTACGGCCACGAAGGTGTGCGCTTCTATACGCGCCTGAAAGCCGTGACCCAGCGCTGGCCGCGGGATGTTGAGCAGCGCGCCGAGTTTTCGATGCCCACGATGAAGTGAGTGCTGAAGTAAGGGCGCGACAAAGGCCAGATCAAGAGGAGTATTAGGGTGAGCACCGTTCAAAACGCAAAAACCAGCCTGGGCATAGAGCCGGCGACTCTGGTCAATATCTATCGCCAGATGGCGCGCATCCGTGCAGTGGACAAGGCGATCCAGGCGGGCATGTCTGCCGGCAAGTTCATGTTTTCCTACTGGCCGGCGACCGGTCAGGAAGCCATTCCCGCCACGCTCTCGCAGCTGACCAGCAAGCGCGACTACATGGTGACCACCTATCGCGGCGTACACGACCAGGTGGCCAAGGGCGTAGACCTCGAAGGCCTGTTCGCCGAGGCCGTCGGCCGCATCGGCGGCGTCAACAAGGGCAAGGGTGGCTCGCCCCACATCTCCGACCCGACGTCGGGTTCGATGTTGACGACAGCCATCGTCGGCGCGGGTGCTCCGATCGCCAACGGCCTGGCATTCGCCGCCAAGTCGCGCGGCGAAGATCGCGTGACGATCGTCAACTTCGGTGACGGTGCGACTAGCATCGGCGCCGTGCACGAAGCCATGAATCTTGCTGGCAGCTGGAAGCTGCCGGTGATCTTCATGTGCCAGAACAATCAATTTGGCGAGTACACCAAGATCCCGGACTACACCGCCAGCAAGGACTTCGCATCTCGCGCCACCGGTTACGGATTCAAGGGCGTCAAGCTCGACGGCAACGATCCCGTCGCCTTTTACAAGGGCATGAAGACGGTGATCGACGAAGTGCGCGCCGGCAAGGGGCCGGTATTCGTCGAGGCCACAACCTACCGCCTCGGTCCGCATGCCGGCGTGGGCGATAACCACAACGCATCCGCCGAAGAATTGAAGGCCGGGAAGGACGCTTGGCCGGTTCCGCGCACGCGCGCGCTGCTGCTTGAGTCCGGCATCTGCACCGAGTCGCAACTGACCGAAATCGAGGAAGCCGCGCGCATCGAAGTCGAGACGGCAATGGAAAAGGCGCTTGCGTCGCCAGTCACGCCGAAGGAAGAAACCTTGGTCGATGTCTATGCCGACGTCAGCGATGTCCCCGTCCGCGGCCACTATCCGCGCCGTAAAGAAGAAGCGGAGCCCGCTGGCGAGCGCAAGACCATGCTCATGCTCGAAGCCGTCATCGAGGCACAAGCCATTGCGATGGAGGCGGACAAAGGCGTGTTTGCGTTCGGCGAGGACGTCGGCAAGCCGGGCGGTGTGTTTGGCACCTCCAAAGGCCTCCAGGCGAAGTTCGGCAAGGATCGGGTGCTGGACGCCCCGATCGCCGAGACGGCGATCATCGGCGCCGGCATCGGCGCAGCGTTGGTCGGCATGCGGCCAGTCGCCGAAATCATGTTCAACGATTTCGCCGGCGTCTGCATGGATCAGATCTTCAACCATGCCGCCAAGCAGCGCTTCATGTCGGGCGGCGCCACCCACGTGCCCATGACCGTCCGCATGATGGTGGGTGGCGGCATCGGCGGATTCGGTGCCCAGCATTCGCAGTCACTGGAAGCCTGGTTCACGCATGTTCCGGGCTTGAAAGTGGTCATGCCGAGCACGCCGTTTGATGCCAAGGGCCTGCTGCTCAGCTGCATTTTCGGCGAAGACCCCTGCATCCACCTGGAATCGATCAAGCTGCTGCGGGGTATCAAAGGAGAGGTGCCGGTGGGCGATTACCGGATTCCGCTGGGAGTCGCCAAGGTCCGACGCGAGGGCACCGACATCACCTTGGTCAGCTACGGCTGGGAAGTGCACGAGTGCATGGCGGCAGCGACGGAGCTGCAGGCGGAGGGCATCAGCGCAGAGGTTGTGGATCTGCGTACCCTGGTTCCGATCGACTACGCCCGCATCCTCGATTCAGTGAAGAAGACGCGCCGCGCTTTGGTGGTCCATGCCGCAACCGAATTCAGCGGCTTCGGTGCAGAGCTTGCAAGCACGATCGGCGAAGAGCACTTCTCGACGCTCAAGGCGCCCGTGGGTCGCCTCGGCGCCGCGTTCGCGCCGATTGGATATTCGCGCGATATTGAGCTCAACCAGATTCCGAACGCAAAAGCGATCGCGACGCGCGTGCGGCAGATTCTCTCCTTCAAGAGCTGATTAATTTAATTTAAGGAACGCATTCCAGATGTCGACTCCACTCACGATTCCCAAGCTTGAGATGTCCATGACGGAAGGCACACTTTCCGAATGGCTGGTTGCGGATGGCACGCAGGTCAAGGAAGGCGATCCCATTTATTCCCTGGAAACCGGTAAGTCGGTCCAGGAGATCGGCGCGCCCGCGTCAGGGAAGCTGGTTCAAAAAGTGCCGGCTGGCGGAACCCTTGATGTCGGAACCGAGATCGGAGAGATCGTTTAGCAGCCTGTTGGACTTGGGTGATCGTCGCGAGGGTTTGGGCGCGTGAGGCGAAAAATGTGCGCTTTGTTTACTGCGCCCCAACTCTCTGAGATGACGTGAACGAAGGAAATCTCGCATGAACGACATCGCACCGCCCGCGTGGCCCGCAAGCTGGCTGACGCTGTCACACGGCATTCGCAGCGGGCGCTACATAGATCCAACCTTCGCGCGCCTCGAGCACGAAAAACTCTGGAGCAAGGTGTGGCAATTCGCCGCCCGGCTCGACGAGATTCCGCAACCCGGTGATTTCACCACCTACGACGTCGGCGACCAGTCCGTGATGTTGGTGCGGGTCGACGGCGATACCGTCAAGGCTTACCACAACGCCTGTCCACACCGCGGTACCGCGCTGTCACAGGGCTGTGGGCATTTCGAGAGCGGGAATATCCGTTGCCCCTTCCACGGCTGGCGCTGGAACCTGCAGGGCCAGAACCAATTCGTGCTCGAGCGCCAGGAATTCCGCGACGGCCAGCTGCGCGACAGCGACGTGGCGCTGCGCGAAGTCAAAGTCGTGCTATTCGCCGGCTTCGTCTTCATCAATCTCAGTCCCAATCCGGAATCCTTCGACGACTTCATCGCTCCCGTGCGCCAGTATCTTGAGGACCTGGCGATCGGGCAGATGCACCACTACTGGTGGAAGTCGGTCTCGGTACCCGCCAACTGGAAAGTGGCGGTGGAAGCCTTCCTGGAAACCTTCCATGTGCCGGCCACGCATCCACAGCTGGACGAGGTGGGACGGCAGATCATTTACGAAGGGCGTGCCGACGGATCGGGCAGTTACAAAAACGTCGGGTACGACGCCTTCCCGCACGGCCATGGCCGCTTCTACGCCGGACCGAAGTCGCCGATTGGCGGGCACGCGGAAGGGCCGGCGGGCAATCCACTGGAAGAGATGATTGAAGGCATGTCGCATCTGGTGCACGAGATGGATGCGATGGTGCTCAAGGAAGACCTGGAGCTGGTCGAGTCTCTGCGCGGCAAGCCGGTGCCGGAAGGTTCCAGCCCTGGCGCCGAATTCGTCCGCCTGCTGTACGCGCGCGCCGCCGAACAGAAGCGCCCGATGCCGATTCCCAAGCCAGAGACCGCGGCGATGTGGGGTGGCGAGGTTTACGTGTTTCCCAACCTCATGATCCTGCCGAACCTCGGTAACGCGATGATGTACCGCGTGCGCCCGGATGGGTTCGATCCGGATCGCTGTATCTTCGAGATCTATTCGACCACGACCTATCCCGCGGCAACCCCTGTCCCGCGCGCGACAGTCCAGACCATGGACGACGTCAATGATCCTGAACAGTTCCTGCTGATCCCGCGGCAGGACTTTTCCAACGTGCCGCGCATCCAGAAAGGATTGCACTCACGTGGCTGCAAGCAGGTCTGGCTCGCCAGTCACCACGAGAAGATGATCCTCAACCTGCACCAGGAATTGGATCGGTATCTTGGGGTCTGAGCACGCGACGCCGGTTCGATGCCCTCTCGTGTCGTGCTTACCCGTCCTGCCGGCTGCGGTGAATGAAGTGCGATATGAAAGGGATTGAGCCCGCACGCAAGCTTGCGGCGGAAGTAGCCGCCGTTGTGTTGGCTGCGGGCAATTCCTCGCGCATGGCGCCCCACAACAAGCTGCTGCGCGAGGTCGGCGGCGTACCGCTGGTGCGTCATGTCGTGCAGACGGCGTTGAAGGTTGTGCGCGACGTGCATGTTGTTGTCGGTCCCGATTCTCACGCCGTTCGGGCCGTGTTGGCCGATCTGCCGGTATTGCTGGTCGAAAACGCGGAAGCAGCGGAAGGCATGGCCAGTTCCATCCGGGCCGGAGTAGCGACGCTGTCCCGGTCACATCGCGGCGCCCTGATCGTGCTGGGCGACATGCCGCGAGTCACCACCCTTCATCTGCGGCGACTCATTGAGGCATTCATAACGTCCGATTACCGGAGTACCGTGGTACCGAACTTCGGCGGCCAGCGCGGCAATCCGGTGCTGTGGAGCGCTGCGTATTTCGATGAGCTACGGACCTTGACCGGTGATGTCGGCGCCCGCGCTTTGCTGGTCCGCGACGCAGCGGCACTGATTACGGTCGAGATGCCGGACGATGGCGTGCTGATCGACATCGACACATCGGAAGACTGGGAGCGTGAAAAAAATAGAGGGCTGCCATCATGCCGGTGAGGATAAGCAGCTACGAGCATTTCGACGATATGCTTGCTTGAGCGCTCTGTGTAAATAGTCAAACGGAGGCTTATGAATACGCCGCAGGAATTTCACGCGCTGCTTGATGCCTTACGGCAGTTCGAAAAATCAGGCTTTGCTGGCGGAGCGGCAATGGTCACCTTGACGCGGACCCTGGGATCCACGTTTCGCCGGCCGGGTGCACGCATGCTGGTTTGCGGGAACGGCACGGTGGTTCGAGGCCTATCCGGCGGCTGTCCCGAAGCGGACATGATCGCGCGAGCGCACGAAGTCATCGGCTCCGGGCATGCCCGCGTCGTCCGCTACGACCGCGACAGCGGACTCGATGCGCTGATCGAATTGGGATGTGGTGGTCAGCTCGAAGCGCTGATCGAGCCTTTGAATGGAGAAGCCGATCTGCGCTTTGCCTATGCAATTGAGCAATGTTTGTTGTCACGCAAATCTGGTTTTGCGGCTACTGCGTTCGCGATCGATGGTGTTGCGCTGGGCCCACGGCCGCGGCGGCTCATCTGGGGCGGAGAACTTCTACTCGACGAATTCGGCGACCCGAAGCTGACCCGTGCCGTCGTCGAACGCCAGAGCGCAGATGCCGGAAAATCGAAACGGGCTTATATCACCACGATCGAGTCGGCGCAAGGTGCTGTGGATGTGCTGCTGGAATCTCTGCTGCCTTCTTACGCTGCGATACTGGTCGGCGTGAGTGCCGTGTCGTTCGCGCTGGCACGTGTCGCTCGCCAACTGGGATGGGAGGTCACCGTCGTCGATCATCGCGACGATCGGACCATGTCGATACCCTCGGATATATCCGCGAATGTGATCACGGCACAGCCCGCTGACGTTTTACGCCGGCTCACCGTGGACGAGCGCACGGTGACCGTGGTGATGACGCACAACCTGGAACGGGACATCGACTATCTCCGCGCCCTGTTGCCGGCGCCATTTGCTTATATCGGCGCGATCGGCTCCCGGCAGCGCGCGCAAAAGCTGCTCGATGCCTGCGGAACAGCCTCATCGCGACTGCGAGTGCCGGCCGGTCTGGATATCGGTGCCGAAACGCCAGAAGAGATTGCGCTGGCAATCGCCGCGGAGATTATTGCTGTGTGCAACGACCGACAGGGTGGGATCTTGTCGGGCCGTAGCCACTCGATTCATTGACGCCATCCTAATGGTTCCAGGCGCTGGAACCATGCTCAGCGTTTATTTGCTGCTTTCCACGCAATAAGCGATATCAGATCTCAATCAATTATTGCAGCCAATCATCCAACGGTCAGCCGTTGAGTGGCGAGCTGCCGAAGTTCAGTGGATTTAACCTTGCCGTTGCCGGTTACTGCGACTTCGTCTTCGCGCAGGATGAGGACGCGGCGTGGCACCTTGAAGCTCGCCAGTTGCTCCTTAAGGAAATTACGGATCGCCGTCTCTTCGAGTACAGCATCGTCCTGCGGCACGATACACGAGACAACCATCTCGCCCAGCGTGTCATGCGGCACGCCCACGGTCTGCGCACGCCGGACGCCGGGATAATTGGAGAGGATGGCATCGATCTCCAGCGGTGAGACATTGGCGCCGCCGGTCTTGATGATCTCGGTAAGCCGCCCTTCCCAGTACAGGCGGCCGACCTCATCGACATAACCGCCGTCGCCGGTGCGGTAATAACCTTCTTCGTCGAACGTTTCCTCGGGTGTCTTGCCGATATAGCCCATCATCAGCGTCGGGCCCTTGATGCAGACTTCCCCGCGCTGGCCGCGCGGGACCACGGTGCCGCTTTCCGGATCGATGATCTTCAGGATATTACCGGGCAAGGGCACGCCGCAGCTGCCGGCGTACTGTTCGACCGAGGTGTTGGCCGAATACGACGTGTTGATCGTCATCGTTTCGGTTGTGCCGAAGGACATGGGCAGCTTCCAGTCCGTCTGCTTCACCGTGGGATGCTCTTGAATCAGCGCGCTGTTGGTGACGTAGCGCAGGCTGCTGAGATCAGACTGGCTCCAGCGCGGACTCTCCTGCAGGCGCGCCCACTGATGCGGCCGGCCAGACAGGAACGTCACGCGCTCAGTTTCCATCAGTTTCAGCGCCATTTCCGGCTCGAAGTAAGGCTGCAGCACCACCGCACCGCCGGTGGAGAGCGCAACGCCCACCACCATGGTGATATTGCCCGACCAGAAAAATCCATTCCCCGTCCAGCTGCGCACGGCGCCTTCCACACTCATCACGCGCGGCCAACGCCACCACTGAATCGCGAAAGCACGCTGCGTGTGCAGAATGCCCTTGGGAAGACTGGTCGTGCCGGAGGAAAAGAACAGACCGCCGGCGTCCGAGGGCGTCACTGCAGCAGCCCGCGCATCGATTATGGCATCGGGAATGTCGCGGCCCTTGGCTAGAAATTCGTTCCACGACTCGAAGGAGGTTGTTTGAGTATCGGCTTCGGCGCTGGTCCAAGTTGCGGAGTCGAGCCGCACGAGATGGCATAAGAACGGAAATTTGGAGGACTGAAGCTGTCCCGGAGCCGCGGTCCGGATCTGCGGTTCGATGTCGGCAAGGACGCCGCCGAAGTCCTTCTTCAGCACACGGCCTTCGAAGAGCAGGACCGACACGCCGGACACACCGACCAGGTGCTCCAGCTCAGATGCCGTGGAGAAGGTGCTGAGGGCCACTGACACCCCGCCTGCGAGCCCCGTCCCGAACACGGCCGCCAGATATTCGGGGCGGTTGGTCATCAGGATTCCGACCCGGCTGTCCTTGCCTACGCCGCAGGCGATCAGCGCCTTGGCCACTTCGACGGATTTTTTCCACAGAGTGGCGTAGGACCAGCGCTCCACCCCGCCAGGCGTGTGCATGACGAGTGCCTCACGCTCCGCAAAGCGCGATGTCACTTCGCGGAGATAAGCCGGTATCGTCAGCGCACCCATGCCGGGTTCGTCCCGCAGCGGAATGCCGTGGACAATCGACATCTGCTGCGCCGGCGCGGTGGTGCCCATCTGTTCGGCCCTGTTGCGCGTCTCAGTAGGGGAGCTGAACTTCCGCTTTGCCGCTGAGAATGGTCTCGCCTTCCTGCGTCGTCATCTTCACCTGAACCTTAACCGCAGGCATGCCGTAGGGCGACATGTCGATCTTTTCGATGACTTCGCCGTCGACATAGGTAACGTCACCCTCGAAGGCTGGGCTGCGGAAATTCGTCTGCGAGTGCCAGATGTAGCCTTCGTGGCCTGCCCAGTAGGCAATGTAATCATGGAACCAAGCGTTCATCGAGGCGCCATAGCCATAGGCGCCGCCCATGCCGATCTTCTCTGCCTTGTCGGAGTTGATGTGGCCGCTGGACGGGCCGAAGAACAGGCCGTCCTTCTTGCGCGGATCGATCTTGCCCGCCTCATGGTCGTAGGTCATGTTCTTGTCGAAGCCAGCGTCTTCCTTGGCCGGGTCATGGACGCCTTCCGGCACGTTCCAGCGCCAAGTGCCCCAGATATTCTGGCGATGGGCGCGACACTCCAGTGCGAAGGTGATGACGGAATGCGGGCCGATCACGCGGCGGGGCAGCTTATCGCCCACTTTCACCTCTTCATAACGCGGCGACTTGCCTTCGCGGTTCGAAAGAATCCAGGTCTCACGGAGCTTGTGAATCTCCGCGATTTCTTCGCTCGTCCACTTCTTGGGGCTGCGCTTTTCCTTGCCATAGACGCCGCGCTTGTTCGCTTCCTCGACTAGGTAGCGGATCGCAGTAGCGCGCTCCTTGGCGATGAGGACACCATGCTGATTGCGGTGTACCGTGTCGCCGCGCGTGAACACGGTGGGGCCCGCAAACTTGGTGTCGGCGATCTTGTAGCCGTCAAAGCGGCGTTCCTGGAACAACTTGTCGCCCGGGTGAATCTGGCTGCCATAAAACCACCACTCCTCGCCGCCGAAGATGAGGTGGCTGCCAGGAATGTTGCCGACGCAGGCAGGATGACAACCATGACCGTAATCCATGGCGACGGTGAAGGACTGCGGCGCGACGATCCCGCCAAACTTGGATTTCCTCGCGAATTCCTCGTCCCAGTGAATCGGATTGGGATAGTCCATCGCCTGCACCCAGCGACGGATGTCCGTCGCGTTGCAGGGATCCCACAGCTCGGCAAAGATGACTGGCTTGCCGACCCACTTGTCGACATCGCTCATATCGAGCTGACCGATTTCCTCTTTGGCGTTAGCAGCAGGCATTGGAAACTTCCTCTATAAAGCGTTCTGAATCAATTTCTACAAAAGGCCTTGATCGACTCGCGCAGCACGATCGCGGCTATTTATCTATATCTTGAAGCAGCGTCTCCATATCAACCGTCGCATTTCTACTTCATGCGCTGGTTGTAGTGGAGACGCCTCTTCCAGTATTGGCCGCAACTCCAGCGGCGAGGGAAAGCCATTTAAGAGAGCTCGCTCTTAAATGGCTAGAAATAGAGAGGTCAGCATCGATTTGAGTCGATAGATTGCAGCCACCACCCACCCATCGCGACTCGAGCTCCCCCAAGCACTTGCCCTTACAGCACCTCCACTCAAGCCGCGCACTCTAAACAACCGAGTGCTGCGTCATCTCACTTGTTGACGTTCACCACGATGCGACCGCGCACCTTACCGTCCATGAGGTTCGAGGCGGCGGTGATCGCACCGGCAAGACCAACCTCAACTGCGATGACGTCGAGAGCCGCGCTATTGAGATCGCGCGCCAAGCGGCTCCACGCCACCAGCCGGCGCGCTTTGGGCGCCATTACGCTGTCGATACCAAGCAGAGACACACCGCGCAGGATGAAAGGCGCAACCGAAGCCGGGAAATCCATGCCCTGCGCCAACCCACAGGCGGCAACGGCACCACCGTACTTCACCTGGGCACAGGCATTCGCCAGAGTGTGGCTGCCGACGGAATCCACCACGCCGGCCCAACGTTCCTTCTGCAGCGGCTTGCCCGCAGCTGCCAGCTCGGCCCGATCAATCACTGCCGTTGCGCCGAGCGTCTTGAGGTAGTCCGCCTCGGATGCTTTGCCGGTCGCAGCGACGGGGCGAAAGCCAGCCTTCGCGAGCAGCGCCACGGCGACGCTGCCGACGCCGCCGGTAGCGCCGGTGACCAGAATTTCACCCTGCTCGGGTTTCACCCCATGCGCCAGCAGCGCTTCGACGCACAGGCTCGCCGTGTAGCCTGCGGTCCCGATCGCCATCGCCTGGCGGGTGGTAAAGGCAGCAGGCAGCGGCACCAGCCATTCGCCCTTGAGCCGCGCTTTTTGCGCAAGACCGCCCCAGTGGGATTCGCCGACGCCCCAGCCATTCAGAACTACGCGGTCGCCGACCTTCCAGTCCGCATGACTGCTCTGCCGGACGACGCCGGCCAGATCGATACCGGGCACCATCGGGAATTTGCGCACGACCGGCGAGCGGCCGGTGATGGCGAGCCCGTCCTTATAGTTCAACGTCGAATATTCGACATCGACGGTGACGTCACCCTCGGGCAGTTGCGCTTCGTCGAGCTGGGTAACTGCGACGGCCTGACCGGCCTCGCCTTTAGTAATCAACACTGATGAGAACATTGTGTACCTGTTAGTTTAAATAGGGCTGTGAATGGGGCCAGTTGTATGCTGCTGCCCCGAACGTAAGCGGTAGAACGCCTAACGTACACGTATATCAGATACTAGCATCGTCCAGCCAGCCGCCACGCCTTGCCAGCGGTGATTTCATCACTCGACAAGTTCAATGTCGTCGCTGGACAAGCGTAACTGCACGAGATGCTAATTGGAGAAATTGCAACCCGAATCAAAGCAAAACTTAGCGGCCCGACTCCATAGTCCAAAAGCTCTAAGTGCACGTCGACTTACCTGGAGCGCTCTTCACATATACGGCGTGTCACCGCGCGCAACGTGACAACTCAAAGGAAAGTGTATGACGCCGCCGCAGTGGTTCTTTATTGTGAATCGAACAATCATGAGGGCTCTGAAAATTGATGGATCGGTTCGTGTGACGCGGATTCGTCAACAGTCGGCAGCCCTTTTGAGGAACGCTATGCCGAATTTTCCCGGATAAACGTCGGCAAGATGCGATCTTTGATTTCCGTCCACTCGTACCGTCAGCTCGGTCGTTCCGGTCGGAACTGGCCCTGACAATATCGATGACCACATTCAGCGGCGCTGCTTCACCGTCTGAGCCGATCATGTCCGCTCCCTTAATCTTCCCCAGGCCTTCCGCACGCTCATCTCGCAGCACTGTGTAATTTTAGTAGCGGCGGCGTCAGTTTGTATTGCGATGGTTGTTAACTTCGTTGGCGATCACGGCTAAATTCACTGGCGTTCTGCTGTCACAGCCCTTATTTTCGAGGCAGCAAGAGCGGGTTCCGTCTTGTTCGACTCGACTAAGCCGACCGCTTCCTATTTTGCGGTTCTTTATCCGGCCAGTTGCCGCCCCATTTCGGTGAAGACGATGTACCGCATTGCTCTCAACACGATCAGGTCTCCAGCCATGTGACGCTTGGCATCGTCTGCCTTGGAATTCTCAGCGGAATCTCTTGCCAGCTCCGTTTCTATGTCGGCGAGAAGCCTGTCGGCCGCTATCAGCAACACATTCCGCATGTGATCGAGATGACGCACTGCGGTGTCCTGGCTCAGTCCCAATACCTGGCCGGCATCGAGCACGTGTCGGCGCGTGACTGCTGCGAATGTTCCGGCATCGCCGAGACGCAGTGCGAGTCCGGTAGACGGCCAGATGGCCTTCTCATTGGCCAGCGCACGCGTGTCGTAGACCGCTGTGCAGAGCAAGTCATAAGCCGGCGCGATGTTGATGCCAGAGGAGTCCACCATGAAGGAAATATTCTTGAGGTGGTTGTCTCCATTGCCTGCCAGCACGTTGAACACGATCCAGCGATAGAGCTGCAGACGTGCCGCCGCTTTCGAACGGCAACGCTCGATCGCCTGCGCCAGAGTGTCGAGCGTAGCGCTCGTGTACTTGAAGTTGCGAGCCTTGTTGAGTAGCTGGCAAGTATCGATGACGTGCAGCCGCTTTACGTCTGCTGAGTCTCCTGCGAGACGCCGATCAAAGCGCTCGACCAAGTAGATCGGCTGCGGCGCATACATCCGTTTGACTCGCGGCACTGGCAATCCAAGTGCGCGTGCCAGCCGCATCGTGAAATATTCGTTCACGACGGATGCCGGGTAATCCTCGCCGACATGATTCGGCTTCAGGATGTGGGTCGACGGAGTGCCCGGCAAGGGTTCGTACAATTGCCCCTCTCGCAATACCACCAGCAGCTTGTGCTGCGCTCCGGCCAGCGACATCTTCTTCGGTGCGTCATGAGTCAAAGAGACTGTCGGCAGATTGTGGATGCGCTGGCTCAGCGCTTCCAGTGAGAGTGGCTGGAGCCCATGTTCCACCGATACCGGCCGGGCCGGATCAACCAGCACGAGCGCACCGGCCGATTCCGCCCCGAAGTAATCCAGCAAGCCGAAAGCGTCTTCCGCCGGGATCCGCGCTTCCTTGGCAAAGACAATCCGCAATGCTTCTTCCGGCAGCAGGTTGTCGAAGTACCACTGCACTGGGCGAACGGTGCTGCCATCTCGATGCAGGGGCTCGCTCCGCGGCAGCGCAGGTGACAGATCGAATCCGTCAGGCGATGCGCACCATTCCGCCGTGTATTCCAACTCCCAGATATCGTGGTTCTCGCGCAGCGTGCCGACGCGTTGCTCGTTTGCAATGACGGCGAGTTCGCGCGGCATCAGACCGAGTGCCGCCCGCTCACTATCTGGCCTGGAGCCATCTCGGTCACGCCTGTGGTAGCAGAGTCCTTCTTGGCCGAACGCCGCGGCTTCAGCGGTTTCACGCCAACCTTCTGCAAGCGCTCGTAGGCTGGAACGACCTCATCGGGAACATCCGCGCGCAGTTCGATTCCCAGTTCCGCCAGCAGTTTCAGAACTCGCCCCAGCTGAACGGTGGACTTCCCGCGCTCGACTTCCCGCACGAAAACCGGCCCGACGCCCGCGCTGCCGGCGACGTCGTCCATTCGGATCTTCTGCTGCTTGCGCGTAGCACGAACCAGCAATCCCAGCTCTTGAGGCGTTTTGATCGATATTTTCACGGCACAAAATCGATGTGTTTGCATCGATTATAGCCTCACAATACAGCCCGTCAACATAAATCGATGCAAACGCGTCGATTTACTTTGCAGCTCCGCCTTCACGGTCGATATCGATGCGTTTGCATCGATATTTAAGAGGCAGGCATGGCATTTGGCAGTTCCGTTTGCTCTGGCGGCCGAGCTGGGAATGCGTCCAAGCAATCGACATATTCATATTACGCGTCGATAAAAGCGCAGTTTTTAGACATATAACCCGCCAATGTCACTTCCATCGACATGTTCGACAAAGGTGTCGAAATCGGAGAGAAACATCGACATGGCTTTTGACGCGCGGCGAGCCTCCCTCATTTGATCGGCGAACAAGACGCGCCGTCACTTTCATGGGACACACATGGGCGTGAACGTGCCGCTCGAAGTTTTTGCTCGATCGGTCAGGCGGCCTGATCCAGCACCATCTGGGGATGCAGCCCGGCACGCACCGCGAAGCGTACCAGCATATCCAGGCTGAACAGGTCGAGCTTCTGCCGCACCAGATCGGAGACGCGCGGCGCCGAGACGCCAAGTACCTTGGCGGCGGCGGCCTGCGTCAGATCTTCGCGCTGAATCCAGTCCGACAGCGCGATTATTAGCTCGGATCGCATGGTCTTTTCAGCCGCCACATCGGGCGGGAAAAGGTCGTAAAACACACTGCGCCCTTCGGCCGCATTCTTGGTCGCCTTTTTTCTCATCGTAATACCCTCGTTGCTTCGCTGAAGCGCTGCGTCGCCAGTGCCAGGTCTTTCTGGCTCGTCTTCTGTGACTTCTTCTGGAAACAATGCAGCACCAGCACTTGCGCCCCGATATTCGCCACATAGATCGCGTGAAACGCTCCGGCGGTGTCGCGCCCCCGAATCTCGCGCACGCCGGCGCCGACGGTGGGCATCGGCTTCCAGTTACGCGGATCACGGCCCATCTGGACCAGGAAGAGATCGTGGCCGACCTCATCCTGAACGGATTCCGGCATTGCCTTGAGATCGTCCCTGCTCGTCCCGATCCAGCGCAATGTGATACAAGTATTTATATTATCTCTCGGCCGTCCGCCTTACTCGTCGCGATGATGTATCACCGGAATCGGGCTATTCTGCGAGTAGGCGACGAGCCGCTGTCTCGCGTATCAGACCTCCCTCGTCGTGATAGGCACCTGATTCATGGGGCCATGTGTCACGCTACGATGATGCTCTTTGCATATCCACGGCGGATGATGAGAGGCAACCAAGGATGCCCTTCAAACATTCCGGGGCACCAAAGGCACGTCAGTGTCGAGGTGGAGACATTGAGATACGTTGCAAGTAGCGATCGTCCGCCGGAATAACCGAGCGCATCAGTCTCAGCGTGTGCTGATGATCGACGTCACAGAGCAAAAGTTGTCTCGTCATTACGGCAACTTAATTCAGTTCGACCGTTCGAGGGCAGCAAGGCGGCTCTGGAGTTGTTGATGTCCTAATTTGCCGTAAATCAGGAAGTAAAAAGCACTCCGAGTGGAGAAACGCCATTGACGCTCAAGGGAAAGCGTTCCGATTCTTGGATGAGTACTTCAACAAGGAATTGCTAGCTATATGCTAGCTAGACAATTATCCGACTATGCAGAAACATCGTAACTCGTTGATTTTATGGCGCGCCCGACTGGATTCGAACCAGTGACCCCTGCCTTCGGAGGGCAGTACT